>JAPPHT010000070.1:0-70383 GCA_028874795.1 Chloroflexota bacterium | reverse complement strand
ACGAGCTGCCACTGCTCCACCCCGCACCGAAAACACCGGAAACAAGAAGGGGAGGCACGGCCTTTGCGCGCTAACAAGGGATATCGAACGAGCGAGCAGGAGCGTATGTGGTCAAGTCCTCGGCCGATTAGTACCGCTCGGCTGAACGCATTACTGCGCTTACACCCGCGGCCTATCGAGCAGATAGTCTCTCTGCGGCCTTACCCCCTCTCGGGGTGGGAAGTCTCATCTTGGGGCCGGCTTCGCACTTAGATGCTTTCAGCGCTTATCCGTTCCGTACATAGCTACCCGGCAGTGCCCCTGGCGGGACAACCGGAACACCAGAGGTACGTCCTTCCCGGTCCTCTCGTACTAGGGAAAGCTCCCCTCAAACTTCCTGCGCCCACAGCGGATAGAGACCGACCTGTCTCACGACGGTCTGAACCCAGCTCACGTGCCGCTTTAACCGGCGAACAGCCGGACCCTTGGGACCTTCTTCAGCCCCAGGATGCGACGAGCCGACATCGAGGTGCCAAACCTTGCCGTCGATATGAACTCTTGGGCAAGATAAGCCTGTTATCCCCGGGGTAGCTTTTGTCCGATAAGCCACGGCCCTTCCACACGGGACCGTAGGATCACTTTGGCCGACTTTCGTCCCTGCTTGGCTTGTAGGCCTCGCAGTCAAGCCCCCTTCTACCAATGCGCTCTGCGGGTGATTTCCATCCACCCTGAGGGGACCTTTGCACGCCTCCGTTACCTTTTGGGAGGCGACCGCCCCAGTCAAACTGCCTGCCAGACACGGTCCCCCTGCTTGATCAGGGGTTAGATCCAAAAACAGGGAAGAGTGGTATTTCAACGATGGCTCCACCGGAACTGGCGTCCCGGCTTCACAGCCTCCCACCTATCCTACACAACCATGTCCTCGGATCAATGTCAGGTTGCAGTAAAGCTCCACGGGGTCTTTTTGTCCTGCTGCGGGTAACGAGCATCTTCACTCGTACTTCAATTTCACCGAGACCATCCTTGAGACAGCGCCCCAGTTGTTACGCCTTTCCTGCGGGTCAGAACTTACCTGACAAGGGATTTCGGTACCTTAGGACCGTTATAGTTACGGCCGCCGTTCACCGGGGCTTCGATTCGCAGCTCTCACCGCTCCTCTTGACCTTCCGGCACTGGGCAGGCGTCAGCCCCTATACGTCGTCTTGCGACTTGAGCAGGGACCTGTGTTTTTGTTAAACAGTCACCAGGGCCTCTTCGCTGCGACCCCGAAGGTGCTCCGTCCGCGCGGGACATCACCCTCCAGGGCACTCCTTCTCCCAAAGTTACGGAGTCAGATTGCCGAGTTCCTTAAGGATGGTTCTCTCGTCCGCCTCGGTACGCTTATACCAGTCCACCAGTGTCGGTTTGCGGTACGGACACCCATGACTCTAGCTACGAAGCTTTTCTTGCCGGTGTAGCCTCAACAGACTTCCCCAGGGCCAGGCCCTGAAGTTGCTTCACCCCTCAGCTCAAACCCCGCGGCGGATTTGCCTACCGCGGGCTCGCCTACAGGCTCAGACGCACCATGTCCAATAGGCACGCTCTGCCTAGCTTCCCGTGTCCCTCCTTAGCCTTAAAACGATCCATGGGTGGCGCTGGAATGTTGACCAGCTGTCCATCGCCTACGCCCTGCGGCCTCGGCTTAGGTCCGGCTAACCCTACGACGAACGACGTTGCGTAGGAAACCTTGGACTTTCGGCGGATGCGGTTCTCACGCATCTTTGCGCTACTCATGCCGGCATTCGCACTTCTCTGCGCTCCACCTGCCCTCACAGGCAGACTTCTGTGCACAGAGAACGCTCCCCTACCCCTCCGCCTTACGGCAGAAGCCACGACTTCGGCAACAGGCTTAAGCCCCGATAAATTGTCGGCGCACGGTCCCTTGACCAGTGAGCTATTACGCACTCTTTAAAGGGTGGCTGCTTCTAAGCCAACCTCCTGGTTGTCTAAGCGACCATACTTCCTTTGACACTGAGCCTGTATTTGGGGGCCTTAGTCGGTGGTCTGGGCTGTTTCCCTCTCGACCATGGAGCTTATCCCCCACGGTCTCACTCCTCAGGCATGGATGGAACGGCATTCGAAGTTTGATTGGGTTTGGTAGGCTCACACCCCCTAGCCCATTCAGAGCCCTACCTCCGTCCCTCTTCCTGAAGGCTGCACCTCAATGCATTTCGGGGAGAACCAGCTATCTCCGGGTTCGGTTGGCATTTCACCTCTACCCACAGCTCATCCCAACACTTTGCAACGTATACGGGTTCGGACCTCCACCTCGAGACTATCGAGGCTTCACCCTGGCCATGGGTAGCTCACCCGGTTTCGGGTCTACCCCGTGCGACTGCTTCGCCCTGTTCAGACTCGCTTTCGCTGCGGCTCCGGGACGTCTGCATCCCTTAACCTCGCCACACAGGAGTAACTCGCCGGCTCATTCTTCAATAGGCACGCCGTCATCCGTCCGAAGACGGACTCCGACCGCTTGTAGGCCCACGGTTTCAGGTCTATTTCACTCCCCTTCTGGGGTTCTTTTCACCTTTCCCTCACGGTACTTGTGCGCTATTGGTCGTCAAGGGTATTTAGCCTTGGAGGGTGGTCCCCCCTGCTTCCCACGGGATTCCACGTGTCCCGTGGTACTCACGAACGCATCCGGAGTCCGTCGCCTTTCGCCTACGGGGCTATCACCCGCTATGGCGGTCCTTTCCAGGCTCCTTCGGCTAGGCGGCGGATTGCTCACTCCGTGCACTATCTGGGGTTCGTGCAGACACGCCGTACAACCCCGATGACGTATAGGCCCCCAGGCCACTCAACGACATCGGTTTGGGCTGTTCCCGTTTCGCTCACCACTACTCAGGGAATCGCGGTTGCTTTCTGTTCCTCAGGGTAATGAGATGTTTCAGTTCCCCTGGTTACCCCCCTCAGCCTATGTGTTCAGCTGAGGATGTCCCGGCTTTACCGAGACCGGTTCCCCGATTCGGGAATCCCCGGCTAAGCTTGCTTGGCAGCTACCCGAGGCTTATCGCAGCCGTGCTACGCCCTTCATCGGCCCTTGACGCCAAGGCATCCTCCGTGGGCCCTTAATAACTTGACCTCACGCTCGGTCCACCTTCCGGCGGACCTTCCTTGGCTCGTACTCGCTCGATATTCCCTTGTTAACGTGCAAAGGCGGTGGCACTTCGGCGCGCCACCGCCTTTCGGTAGCATTGCGACGCCAGATCGGTCCTACGTGCTCAGCGGCACTGCCACTATGCGTTCCCCATCCTGCCTGCTCGGCCTCCCGAAATGGCGGTTCCATGAGTATATGCAGCCGGCTCGAACGGTGTCAACCACAACTAAGACCCCCTTCCGGCTCCCACGGCCTCCCGCGCCCTTGACCCCTGAGCCCCGTCTGTGATATGCGTAACAATCGCCCCACTGGCGCGGGGATACGCAAAACACGTGACGACACCCACCGCTCATCCGCACAACCTGGCAGCGACCCTCCGGCGGCTTCTCTTCTTCGCACTTGCCGCCGCTGCGCTCGTCGCCGTGCTCGCTTCCTGCGACACCCCGCTCACGACGTTCGAGCCCCGCTCCGACGCCGCGCAGCGCGTCCACACCATCTACATCTTCGTCATCGTCGCCGCGAGCATCGTCGGCTTCCTCGTCCTCGCGGCGATGGCCTACATCCTCTGGAAGTACCGCGAGCGTCCGGGACACACCGCCCAGCAGATCCACGGCAACACCACGCTGGAGATCACCTGGACGGTCATCCCCATCCTCATCCTCGTCGCCATCGCCATCCCCACCATCGTCTGGATCGCGGGCACGACGGCCGAACCGGACGAGGACGCGCTCCACATAGAGGCCGTCGGCCACCAGTGGTGGTTCGAGTTCCGCTATGCCGGCCTGGGCCCGGACGGCGGAGACCTCGTTACCGCGAACGAGCTCCGCATCCCCGTCGGCCGCCAGGTCGCCATCACCCTCGAAGCGAAGGACGTCATCCACTCCTTCTGGGTGCCCCAGCTCGTCGGGAAGACGGACATGGTGCCCGGCAGGACCAACATCCTGGAGAAGTTCACCGCCACGGAGATCGGCACCTTCTACGGCCAGTGCGCCGAGTTCTGCGGCTCCGCCCACGCGCTCATGCGCTTCCGCGTCCACGTCGACTCGCACGCCGACTTCGACCGCTGGGTCGACAGCATGAACGCCGAACCCGAGGAGCCCGTGGCGGGCAGCGTGGAGGCATCGGGCGCGCGGGTCTTCGGCAACTTCTGCGCGCGCTGTCACACCATCTACGGCGTCTCCACCGAAGAGATCGGCCCCAACCTCACCCTCTTCGGCGACCGTGCCACCGTAGGCGCGGGCATCCTCGACAGCACGCCCGAGAACGTGAAGGCGTGGGTCGCCGACATCAGGAGCATCAAGCCGGTCCTCGACACCACCGACGCAATGCCGACCTTCTACGTCGGCGACCCGGACGTGGACCAGCTCACCGAGGCCCAGGTTGACCAGGTGGTGGCCTACCTGAAGAGCCTCAAGTTGCGGTAATCTGAGGGAGGAGCGCCAGACTGTCCGGCGTTCGGCGACTGAGAGAGAAGGCATACGATGGCAGCGAACATAGGCATCCTGAAGCGCCCCGTCTCCACTGAAGGCGTGTGGGGATGGATCACCACCGTTGACCACAAGCGCATCGGCATCCTCTACGGTGTGTCCGCCTTCATCTTCTTTCTCATCGGCGGCATCGAGGCGCTCCTCATGCGCGTCCAGCTCGCGCAACCCGAGAGCACGTTCGTAGACGCGGGCACCTTCAACGCGCTCTTCACGATGCACGGCACCACCATGGTCTTCATGGTCGTCATGCCTGCCGGAGCCGCCTTCTTCAACTTCCTCGTGCCGCTGATGATCGGCGCGCGCGACGTCGCCTTCCCGCGGCTGAACGCGCTGAGCTACTGGCTCTTCATCTTCGGCGCCATCCTCATGAACTTCAGCTTCTTCAAGGCCGCCTTCCCGGACGTGGGATGGTTCGGCTACGCGCCGCTCACCACCTCCGAGTACACGCTCTCCAGCAGCACCGACTACTGGGTGCTGGGACTCCAGATCATGGGGATCGGCACCACCGCGGCGGGATTCAATTTCGTCATCACCATCCTCAACATGCGGGCGCCAGGCATGACCCTCATGCGCATGCCCCTCTTCCCCTGGATGACGCTCATCGTCTCCTTCCTCATCATCTTCGCCTTCCCGCCCCTGACCATCGCCCTCACCCTCCTCCTGTTCGACCGCTTCTTCGGCACGAACTTCTTCGACACCGCAGGCGCGGGGGCGGACCCGCTCCTCTGGCAACACCTGTTCTGGATCTTCGGCCACCCGGAGGTCTACATCCTCATCCTTCCGGCCATGGGCATCGTCTCGGACGTGCTGCCCACCTTCTCCCGCAAGCCGCTCTTCGGCTACACCACCGTCGTTTTCGCGGGGGCGGTCATCGCGTTCCTCGGCTTCGGCGTCTGGGCGCACCACATGTTCACCACCGGCCTCGGCGCGTGGGCAACCGCCGCGTTCGCGGGTGCGACCATGGCCATCGGCGTGCCCACCGGCGTCAAGGTCTTCAACTGGCTTGCCACACTCTGGGGCGGCTCCATCCAGTTCAAGACGCCCTTGCTCTTCGCCCTCGGCTTCATCAGCATGTTCATGCTCGGCGGGCTCAGCGGCGTCATGCACGCCGCCGTCCCGGTCGACACGCAGCAGCAGGACACCTACTTCATCGTCGCCCACTTCCACTACGTCCTGTTCGGCGGCAGCATCTTCGGCCTCACCGCCGGTATCTACTACTGGTTCCCCAAGATGACCGGGCGCATGCTCAGCGAGCGCATCGGCAAGTGGCACTTCTGGCTCATGTTCATCGGCTTCAACGCAACGTTCATGCCCATGCACATCCTCGGTGTCCTCGGCATGCCGCGCCGCGTCTATACCTACTCGATCGACCAGAACTGGGCAGGACTCAACCTCTTCGTCAGCATCGGAGCGTTCATCATCGCCATCTCCATAGCGCTCCTCATCGTCAACATCGTCCGCTCCGTGAGGAAGGGCGAGGTCGCGGGCATGAACCCGTGGGCCGGCGCGACGCTCGAGTGGGCCATCCCCTCTCCGCCGCCGCACTACAACTTCGCTATGATCCCGACCGTCCGCAGCCAGCACCCGCTCTGGGACGAGGAAGCGAACGCCGTCGAGCCCCCGCCGCTGCCCGAGCACGGCGAGCCCCACATGCCGGATCCCTCCTACTGGCCCATCGTCGTCGCGTTCGGCATCACGATGGTCGCCGGCGGACTGCTCATCTGGCAGGCCACCACCTGGGTCGGGCTGTTCGTCATCGCCGTCTCCGGCTTCATCGGCATACGCGGCATCTACGGCTGGGTGTTCGAGCCTGTCGCCGAGGAGAGCGCGGAGCGCGTTCACGCCCACCACTAGCGCGGGCGCACCAACGGAAGGGACCAGAAACAACGGATGCAGTATCTATCGGGCATAGACGACCATCGCACCTCTACCGGGCTCGACAACCGGAAGATGCTCATGTGGGCCTTCCTCGGCTCGGACGTGATGTTCTTCGGCACGCTCATCGGCACCCACCTCATCTACCGCAACCGCAACCTCTCCGGCCCGCAGGAAGAGATACTCAGCATCCCCATCACCACCATCAGCACCTTCGTCCTGCTGATGAGCAGTCTCGCGATGGTGCTCGCCCTCGCCGGGATCCAGCGCGGCAACATGGGCCAGTTCCGCTTCTGGACTGCCATCGTCTGCATCTTCGGCTCCATCTTCATCGGCTTCCAGATGTTCGAGTTCACGGAGTTCGCCGCGCACTACGGCCTCACGCCGCGCACCAACCTCTTCGGCAGCACCTTCCTCGTCATGACCGGGTTCCACGGTACGCACGTGGCGGTCGGCATCCTCTGGCTCTGGTCCATCCTGTTCGCCTCCTACAAGGGCAAGATCCACCAGGGCAACTCCCTGCAGGTGGAGATCGCCGGCCTCTACTGGCACTTCGTGGACATCGTCTGGATCGTCATCTTCGGCGTCGTCTACCTCATCGGCGCCTACGGCGCGGAAGGCCGCGCGCTGGAGGACGCCCACCACGCGGCACGCGCAGTAGGCATCGGCTAAGCGGGAGTGGAGAGCATGGCTACCGAACACGTACACGTCGAGGAGCACAACCACCCGGGGCCGCGCCAGTACGTCATCATCGGCGCGATCCTCGCCGTCATCACGCTTATCGAGTTCGGCGTCTTCTACCTCTCGATCGACCCCGCGCTGATGACCTGGATCATCCTGGTGCTCTCGTCCTCCAAATTCCTGCTCGTGGTCGGCTACTTCATGCACCTCAAGTTCGACGACGTACGCTTCTCGGGGCTGTTCTTCGCCCCCTTCCTCATCATGGTGAGCATCGCCGTCGTCCTCATGGCGCTCTTCTTCAATCTCACCCGATAAGCGCACCCGCCCCCGATGAACGCCAACAGCCCTCTCCGTGACACCGGAGGGACGCCGTGAACGACTCTCTCTGGCTCGCCTGGAGCGCCGACCCCACCGCCCTCATCGGCATCCCCCTTGCGGCCATCCTCTACGCGCGCGGTCTGCGCAGCCTCGAACGCTGGCGCATCCACGACAAGCGCCGCGCCGCGGCGTTCTATATCGGCCTCATCGCGCTCTTCGTCGCCCTCGTCAGTCCCCTCGACGCGCTGTCGGACGAGCTCTTCCTCGCCCACATGGGACAGCACATGCTGCTCATGTTCTTCGCCGTTCCCGCCATCCAGATCGGCGCACCGGTCATCCCGCTGATGCGCGGCATCCCCCGCCCGCTCCGCAAACGGGTCGCCATCCCCATATTCAAGTCTCCCCTCGTGCGCAGCGCGCTCCGAAACCTCTTCCGGCCGCTCATCGCGTGGCCGCTATTCATCGGCGTCGTCATCGGCTGGCACTTCCCCGTCGCCTACGAGGCCGCGCTCAGGAACGAGGCCATCCACCTGGTCGAACACCTCACCTTCGCGCTCGGCGCGTACCTCTGGTGGTGGAATGTCATAGACCCCGCCCCGCTCCGCGCGAGCCTCTCCTACCTCGCGAGGGTGCCGTTCGTGTTCATCACCATCGTCCCCACCTTCGTCCTCGGCGCCTTCCTCACCTTCGCTCCGAACGCCTTCTACCCCCACTACGAGGCAACCGCGCCTGCCTACGGCCTCACCGCGCTCGAGGACCAGCAGATCGGCGGCGTCACCATGTGGATACCCGGCTCGTTCGTTGTTGCGGCGGCCCTCCTCCTCTCCCTCTACTACGCGGTCCGCTACGAGCAGCAGCAGCAACTCGCCCGCGAACGCGCCATGGATGCCTGAGCCCTCCCCTTTGTGCATTTCGTCACAAAGTACCCCTTGCGCCGCCGTAGAATTCCTTCCCACACGACCGGACACCCACCTGGCGCGAGGTGAAGCATGCTCCACCACTGGCACGGGACACGCCAACTGATACGCATGGCGCTGGCCGAGGACGAGGTCGCCTACGACCCCACGTCGTCGCTGCTGCCCGACGATCTCACGAGCGAGGCGCTGATGATGCCGAAGGCGAACGGCATCCTCGCCGGCGTCGACGTTGCGCTCGAGGTCTTCCGCGAGACCGACCCCACGCTCGAGACGTCCCGCCTCGTCGACGACGGCTCGCCCGTCGAGCGCGGTATGTACGTCGCCGCGGTCCGCGGACGGATGTCGAGCATCCTCCGGGCGGAGCGCACCGCCCTCAACTTCGTGCAGCGCATGAGCGGCATCGCCACGGCGGTGAACGGCTTCGTGCGCGCGCTCGACGGCCTGCCCACGCAGATGATCGACACCCGCAAGACGCTCCCGGGCTGGCGGCTGCTGGACAAGTACGCCGTGCGCATGGGCGGCGGCCACAACCACCGCATGAGCACCGGCGACGGCATCCTCATCAAGGACAACCACATCGCGGCGATGGCCACCCGCGGCGAGAGCATGACCGAGCTGATCCAACGCGCGAAGCACGACGCCGCGCACACGATCCGCATCGAGGTCGAGTGCGACACGCTCGACCAGGTGCGCGAGGCGGTGGAGGCGGGTGCGGACATCATCCTGTTCGACAACATGACGCCGGAGCAGATGCGCGAGGGCGTCGCCATCTGCAAGGGACGCGCGCTCACCGAGGCGTCCGGCGGCATCACTATCGACACCGTGCGTGACGTCGCCGAGAGTGGGGTCGACCTGCTCTCCAGCGGGGCGGTGACCCACTCGGTCACCGCGCTGGACATCAGCCTGGAGGTCCGCGTGGCGGGATGAGCCCCGCGTCGCGCCGGCGGCCGAGAGACGTGGCTGCTGGTTCCCTCTCCTGACGGAGCAGGCAACGCGCTCCGGCGCGCGGCGAGGGCTCTCCACGGCGGAGCGGGGTGTGGGGGCTGTCATGCCGGGCGAAGCCGAAGGGCGTAGCCTTGAGGCGCATTCGAAGCATCTCTCAGGAGACGGCCAGGTTGAGGCTACTGCCGCGCACCGCGCTCATCGCTGCCGGTCTGTTCGCCGTAGCGGCGTGCAGCAGCGGCGAGCCCGCACCCCCGGAACCCTCCGGCAGCCAGCGGATCGTCTTCGTCGGGCCACGGTTCGACATCTGGACCGTGCAGGGCGACGGCAGCAATCCGGCACGTCTCACCGGCGGGCGCACGCCCGGCGTCACCGGCACCGACGTTGCGCTCCGGTCGCAGCAGGAGCAGCGCGTCCGTTACACCTGGCCAACGTGGTCACCGGATGGGGGGAGCGTCGCCGTTTCGCGCACGCCGGGCATCGGCGGAGGAGCGCTTGCCAGCCTCGTGCTGTTCGACGCCGAAGGCTCGGCGGCGCGGCCGCTGCACGAGACGCACCCGCTCGCCATTCCCCTCGTCGCCACCGGCGCTCCGCACTACGCCCTCTGGGCCCCGACCTCGGAGACCCTCTCGTTCGTCGCGCCGCGAGGCCCCGGCCAGGGGCTCGGCCTCTTCGTCGTCCGGCCCGGCGACGGCGGACCCTACGAGGTCGCGGCCGACGCGCCGCTCTACCACGTGTGGTCGCCGGACGGGAGGTACATCCTCGTTCACCGCCGGGGGGAGCTGCTGCTCCACGACACCCGCGACCGCTCCACGACGGACCTCGGCGCGGACTCGCTCCGCTACCGCGTTCCCGCGTTCAGCCCGGACGGCGATCGCATCGCCTACGTCGTCGAGGAGGACGGCGCAGGCCGGCTCGTCACATCGAACCTCGACGGGAGCGACCGCGTCCCGCTGATGGACATCCCCGGCGAGGCCGCGTTCGCGTGGTCGCCCGGCGGCGGGAGCGTCGCTGTCGGCACCAAGGGGTTCTCCGCCGTGCTGTACGACGACCTCCACGTCGTCGACGGGGACGGCGCAGGAGCGAATGAGCCGCTCGTGCGCGAACGGGTGGCGGCCTTCTACTGGTCGCCGGACGGCTCCCGCATCGCCTACGTGACCGTCGATGGTCCCATGGAATGGCGGGTGATCGACCTCACCTCAGGGGAATCGCGTCGGCGTGCCCGGTTCATCCCGTCCGCGGACTTCCTCACCCACGTGCAGTTCTTCGACCAGTTCGCGCCGTCGCACCTTGTCTGGTCGGCCGACTCTACGACGCTGGTGTTCTCTGGCGTGATCGAGCGGGGCGCCGCTCGGCAGGTCTGGGTCGTGGACGCGGTCGGCAGTGAAGACCCACGCCCCATCGGCGAGGGGCGTCTCGCCTTCTGGGCGCCGTCGCCGACGAAGTAGGGGTTGCTCTATCCCACCAGCCCCGCGACGACCTGTGCGAGCGAGACGCCCGCGAGCGACGGCAGCACGTGGTCCGCGTGGCGCAGGTCCATGCCCGCGGTGATCGGGTTCGGCGCGGCGACGCAGCGCAGCCCTGCCGACTTCGCCGCCGTCACGCCGTTCGGCGAGTCTTCGATGGCGAACGCCTCGTGCGGCGCCATGCCCAGCCGTTCGAGCGCAAGTTGGTAGAGCGCGGGGTGTGGCTTCGTCTCCTCCACATCCTCTCGTGTGCAGAGGGCGTCGAACGACGAGAGCAGCCCCAGTCGGTCGAGGTGGCCGTTCACCCACGCGAACGTCGAGCTCGACGCCACCGCGAGCGTGAGTCCGGCCTGCTTCGCTTCGGAGATGAGTTCGGCGACGCCCTCACGCGGTGGAAGCGTGAGCGTCCCTTCCCCGCGGATCGCCCGCGCCTGCTGGCGCATCGCCTCTCGATCGACCTTCCGCCCGATGCTGTTCTCCAGGTGGACGAAGGCCGCGGCGTTCGCGGTGCTGCTGCCTATCACGTCCTGCCAGACGCTCAACGGCAGCGTCGCGCCAAGCTCCGCAAAGAGGGTACGGTACGCCTCGTAGATGGGCTGCTCGGAGTCGACTATCAGTCCGTCGAAATCGAAGACGATGGCGCGGAAGGGGATACTCACCTCCGCATTATATGCCTCGTCGCTCCCACTGCTTCCAATGGAGAGAGTACTCCAAGGTAGGTAGGGCGACTGTCATTCTCAGCGGAGTCGAGCAATCTCTGGGGACGCACTCCATCACGAACGTCTCGCGCGACTATACTTGCGCGCAGCCTGTCCGACGGAGTGTGCCATGGCCCCCGAACTGACCCCGGACGCTTTCTCGGCGTGGGCGCGCGCCGTGGGGCTGAATGCCGACCCTGAACACCTGGAGAAGCTGCGCCCGGAGGTGGAGGCATTGGCCGGACGCCTCGCTCCGCTCGATGCCATCCCGGTCGACGACATCCCCATAGAACAGGCGGTCGGAGGCCTGGAATGACGGACATCACTTCTCTCCCTGCATCCGACCTGGCGGGGCGCATAGCCGCGAAGGAGATCTCCTCGACGGAGGCCGTGGGCGCGTTCGTGGCCCACGCCGACGCCCTCGGGCCGGAGGTACGCGTGTTCATCACGCCCACCTTCGAGCAGGCGATGGCCGACGCCCGCACCGCCGACACCGAGCTCGCCGCGGGGCGGCCGCGTGGCCCGCTGCACGGCGTGCCGTTCGGCGTCAAGGACATCTACTGGAGCGCCGGCATACCCACGACATCCGGCTCCGCGCTCGACGCCGAGTTCGTACCGGACGAGGACGCCACCGCCGTTCGGCTGCTCCGCGAGGCGGGTGCGATACCCGTGGGCAAGGTCAACACCGTCGAGTTCGCGTTCGGGCCCACGGGTCAGAACGCCACCTACGGCATGCCGCGCAACCCGTGGGGCGAGGGCCGCATGCCGGGGGGCTCGTCCAGCGGCACGGGCGCGGGCGTCGCCTCGGGCTTCTTTCCGATGGGGCTGGGCTCCGACACGGGCGGCTCCATCCGCATCCCGTCCGCCCTCTGCGGCATCTCCGGCATCAAGCCCACGTTCGGGCTCGTGAGCAGGTACGGTGTGACGCCGCTGTCGCACTCGCTCGACACCGCCGGCCCGATGGCGCGCACGGTCGAGGACCTCGCGCTGATGCTGAACGTCCTCGCTGGGCCGGACGAGCGCGACCCTGTCTCCATCACTGCTCCCAGGGTGGACTACGTCGCGTCGCTGCAGGGCGGCATCGGCGGGCTGCGCGTCGGGGTGCCCGTGCAGTACGTCTGGGAGCCGCTGGACACGGACGTGGCTCTCGCGTTCGAGGCCGCTATGCGGACGCTGGAGGGGCTCGGCGCGCAGGTGATGGAGATATCGCTGCCGGAGCTGGAGTGGACGCCGCCCGTGGCAGCCGGCATCACGATCGCCGAGGCAACGATGGCGCACGGCGCGCGCGTGCTGGAACACGGCGACCGGATGGACCAGGTGACGCGCCGCCGCTTCGAGTCCGGGTTCTTCGTCCCCGCCACGGCGTACGCGAAGGCGCAGCGGGCCCGCGTCAAGTATGCGCGGGCAGTCGCGCAGGCACTCACGCGCGTCGACCTGATCGCGATGCCCACCGTGGCCACGCCGGCGCCGCTGGCGGAGCAGGACATGCTCACGCTCGGGGGCGTCGAGATATCGTCGAGGGAGGCGCTGCTGCGCCTCACCCGCGTCTTCAATCTGGCGCGCATGCCGAGCGCGTCCGTGCCGTGCGGGTTCTCGCCGGACGCCTTGCCCATCGGCCTCATGCTGGGAGGCGCGCGACTGGACGACGCTCTCGTGCTCCGCGCCGTGCACACCTACCAGGCGGCGACCGACTGGCACCTGCGTCAGCCCCCGCTGGGGTGATTCCCCGTCGGGGAACGGAGAGGGCTTGCCCTACTCGCTCGAACGACAACAAGGAGGCCAACGATGCCAGACCTGAACGAACTCATGGAAGAGGTCGCTCTGGCGAACCGGATGCTGTATGAGATGGGGCTCGCCGACGCCTCCACCATCGAACGGGGGCACGTGAGCTTCCGCCTGCCGGACGAGCCGGACAGGTTCGTCATCAAGTCGCTGGGCCCAGCGCTCTCACAGACCTACGCGGAGCATATGGTGGTTGTGGACGTGAACGGCTACAAGGCCGGCGGCCCGAAGGAGCTGAACCTCCCCAACGAGGTGAAGATGCACTCCTGCCTGCTGCGCGAGCGCCCGGACGTGAACTCGGTCGTGCACGTCCACCCGCGCTACACCGTGCTGATGAGTGTGCTGCAGGAGCAGATGGGCCCGATGTGCATCGAGGGGATGCCGCTCTTCGCGGAGCCGCTGCCCATGTTCCCCAGCCCGCGTCTCATCATCCACGAGAAGGACGGCGCGGAGGTCGCGCGTCTCATGGGCGGGCACAGCGCCATCCTCCTCCAGGGACACGGCGCCGCGACCGTCGGCGGGGACATGGAGGACGCCATGGTCAACATGCTGCACCTGGAGGAGCAGGCGCGCATGAACTACCTCGCGTTCTGCGCCGTCGGCAGCGGACACGCCGTGCTCACGCCGGAGCAACGCGCCGAGTTCGCCGCGAACATGCGCTCCATGCCGGAAGCGGACCATCTCACGCCGGAGGTGGCTCCCACGCCCCGCAAGCCCAGCGGCATCTGGCGCCACTACGCCGCCCTCGCCCAGCGCTAGGGTTCGCATTCCCGCGAGCGCGGAGATCCGGGGTGCGCGACAGCGCACGCGGTGGGGAGAGGCATAGGGTTCCGGCCCTCACTCCCTGGAGGTGTATGGAACGGAGACATGGTTTACGGGTGTTCGGAGACATACTTTACGCCTCCAGGCAACTCGTGACCTCCGGTCCAGAGCCGCGCAGGTTCACCTCAGCTTTGGAATGCGTCATCACCCACACGTCCCCTGTGGGTCTCCCTCTACTCCAGCGTCTTGAGGCTCGGCACGAGCGAGCGGAAGTATTCGTAGGCGTGCGACGCGCGGCGTGACCAGTCCGCGCCGAACCGCGCCGCGTACTCGTCCGTGAGCGGCGTCGGCGTTCCCACGATCGAAGCGATGACCTGGATGATCGCGGCGCGCTCCAGGTAGATCGTGTTCGAGACCGAGTGGTCCATCGACTCGCCGACCACAACGACGCCATGGCCGCGAAGCAGCGCCGCGCCCCGGTCCCCGAGCGCCGCGGCGACCTCTTCCCCCTGGGCGGTCGTCGTGATGAGGTCCGGCTTCTCGTAGATGGGCGTCTCCGGCGCGAACGGTACGGCCTGGTTGTACAGCACCCTGATCGGAACGTTGCCCGCTCCGACGGCCGTCGCCACGAGCTGATGCGTATGGACGACGGAGTTGACGTCCGGCCTCGCCCGCATGATGGCGGCGTGCAGCGCGGTCTCCCTGGGCGGAACGGGTGCGTCTATCGTCCGGCCGCGCTGGTCGTCCGGCGTCCACTGCGCGTCGCCGCCCGCGAGGTAGGCATCGATGTCGACTGCGATGATGTCCTCCGGGCGTATCTGGTTGTGGGCTCGGAGCACCGGCTTGATGTAGAGCACGCGCGTGCCCGGCACGCGCGCGCTGATGTGGCCGTGGAAGTCCACCAGTCCCTGGTGGTCCAGTACATGCGAACTCTCGGCTACCTGGCGCTTCAGCGCTTCTACGTCGGTGGACGTTGTCATGGCTGGTTCCCCCCTGCTGTCGTGGTTGCGCTTGTCGACGGGCGCAGCGGACGCTCCGGTTTCGTGGCGAATGCCAGCAGCACGGCTGCGATGGTGAAGGTTACAGCCCCGGAGTAGAAGACGGGCAGGTAGGAGTCTGTCGACTCCCGCACCTGCGCCATGATGACCGGACCGAGCGCGAGGCCGACGAGGATCGCGGTCTGCACGAGGCCGGAGATGGCGCCGTAGGAACGCCTGCCGTAGTAGTTGGCTACCAGGATCAAGAGGATGGAGGCTTCGCCCCTCATGGCCACGCCGAGCAACATGCCGTAACTCACCGCCGCTATGGGGTGTGAGACGAACGGGAAGCACAGCGCGAGCACCGCGCCCATGAGCATCGTGAAGATGCCCAGGAGGCGCTCCGAGATGCGCTCCGCCAGGAAGCCCCAGAGCGTGTTGGCGAACGCGCCGGAGATGGCGAACATGCTGACGGCGGCGACTCCCGTCGCCTCTCCGAGGCCCTGGTCCGCGTAGATCTGCGGCATGTGGAACGGCAGCCCGCCGCCGCCGTAGTTCGCGAGCACGATGGAGAGGATGATGAGCGTGAGCGCCCGAGTGCGTACCGCCTCGCCGAAGGTCCAGGACTGCTCAGCTTCCCGGGCACTCGCCGCTATCGCCGCATCCTGGCCCCCGTCCGCCGCAAGGTCGCCGTCCGGCAGCAGCCCCATCTCTTCGGGCGTTCGCCGGATGACCAGCGCGTTCGGCAGCACGAGGAGAACGATGACGGCGATGCCGAAGATGACCCACACGCCGCGCCAGCCCAGCCCCGTGCCGATGATGAACAGCGCGACAGGCCCCAGGACGAACGTTCCGATGGGATGAGCGGTGCCGACGAGTCCGATGGCGCGCCCGCGCATGCGGCGGAACCAGTTGACGACGATGACGCGCGGGACGACGCCCGCGATCATGTTCTGCGCGATCCCCCGTGCAACCGCATAGCCGACCACCAGCACCCAGACGCTTGGCGCCGCGGCGATAAAGAAGAACGACGCTCCCATGAGTACGACGCCGAGCGTCATGAGGATGCGGGGGCTGTAACGGTCGGCCATGAACCCCACCAACGGGGCGCCCACGCCTGCCAGCACTCCGCCGACCGTCACGGCTCCCGCGATGGCGGTCGCGCTCCAACCCGTGTCCTCGCTGATGGGGCGGACCAGCACGCCGATGAATACCTGGCTCGTGGGGCCTGCGAACAGCCCGGTCAGCAGGATGACGCCAAGGATGTACCAGCCGTAGAAGATGCGGGGCCTGGGTTTCGGGTTCGTGATGGTCTTCTCTCGTCATCCCCGCGAAGGCGGGAATCTCTGGCGGGCAGGTTACGCTACCGGTTCCTGTGCGCATAGAGCGGCCAAAAACGTGCAACCCCGGCGGGCCCCAGGACGTAGAATCAAGTGGGGGAGCATGAGCACCGTGGACGACATCAGGGCGCGCCTCGACATCGTCGATGTCGTCTCCGGCTACGTCCCGGACCTGAAGCGAACGGGCTCGAGCTACAAGGCGCGCTGCCCCTTCCACCAGGAGAACACTCCCTCCTTCGTCGTGTTCCCCACGAGCCAGACCTGGCGCTGCTTCGGCGGATGCGCCACCGGCGGAGACATGTTCTCGTTCGTCATGCGGAGGGAGGACACGGACTTCAACGGGGCGATGCGGCTGCTCGCCGCGCAGGCCGGCGTCCGCATCGAGGAGCGCCGGCAGCGGAACGACGACGACCCGCTCTACGCCCTCAACGATTCTGCGCAGCAGTTCTTCAGGCAGTCCTTTATCGCTGAACGTGGGGCGTATGCACGTACATATGTAGGAGCACGGCACATCGGGGAAGAGGCTGTTGCCCGTTTCGGCATCGGTTACGCCCCGTCCACCGGCAGCGAGCTGCTGCGGAGCCTTGGCGCACTCGGCTTCGGCGATGACCTCCTGCTCCGGTCCGGGCTCGTCCTGCGGGGTGACGACGGGATTCCGTCGCGGGACATGTTCCGCGGTCGGCTGATGTTTCCGCTCCGGGACACCGACGGGCGCATCGCCGGGTTCGCCGGGCGCTCGCTGGACGGCTCCGACCCGAAGTACATCAACACGCCGCAGACCTCGGTGTTCGACAAGGGGCGGATGCTCTACGCGCTCGACCGCGCCCGGGAGGCCATCGGCGCCGAGGGCGAGGCAGTGGTCGTGGAAGGCTACATGGACGTCATCGCCGCGCACGAGCACGGCTACAGGAACGTCGTTGCGTCCATGGGCACGGCCCTTACCGAGACCCAGGTCTCGCTGCTGAAGGCGCGCGCGCAGCGCATCGTTCTCGCGCTCGACGCCGACGCCGCGGGGCAGGAGGCCATGCTCCAGTCCCTGCGAACGACGTGGGAGCTCGTGGGGAGCGTTGCGGCGGGTCGCAGGCGCACGGAGGTGCTGAACCGCCCGGACGACATCTCCTCGCTGCGGATCGCCCTCATCACGACGGGCAAGGACCCGGACGAGCTGATCCGCACAGACCCCGGTCAATGGCAGAGGCTGCTGTCCGACGCCGTCCCGGCCGTGGAGTTCCTCATGCATGCCGAGGCCGCTCGCCTGGACATCGGCACTGCGCAGGGGAAGTCGGCACTGGTGGAGCGGCTCCTGCCGGTCATATTCGCGATGCCGGACTGGGCGGACCAGGAACACTACTTCACGCGTCTCGCCGGGATAGTCGGCGTACCGGTCTCCACGTTGGAGGCTGCGGTTGGCCGCCTGCAGGGACCGCTGCGCACGCAGCGAGCCGGCAGGCGCCCCGCTCCTGAGGCCGGGAACGGGCAGGTGGAGTCCGTATTCTCCATCGCAGAGCACGACCCGCTGGAGGAGCGCGTGCTCGCCCTGGCGTCCCAGGACGAAGAGCTCCTGGCGCGTGTGGGCGAGGTTGAGCCCGAAACATTCGTCCGTCCTGAGAACCGGGCCGTCTTGTTCGCCCTCAGGGATGCTGGTACGATGGAAGGTGCGTTAGCGCAGCTCGACGGCCAACTTGCCGACCGTCTGGTCAGGCACTCGCTGGAGGCGCTTCCTCCCGCCGATCGGAAGCAGCGCACCGAGGAATGGGATGGTTGTTTGCGGAGGCTCGAGGAGAGGCGCCTCCGCGATCTGAAAGCGCAAGAGGCGGCAGCGTTCTCCTCGGACGCCGTCGGCGACGCCCCGGAAGACCCCGAATACGTGCAGGCCGTGCAGCGGCAGGCCCTGGAGATCAACGAACGACTGCGGGATATCTTCAACAGGGGTCCCGACTGATCCGCCCGGAGCGCAAGACCCTCTCCCCATCGAGGAGGATGCATTTGGCAACCAGGCAGAAGACCACCACCGCTCGGAAGAGCACCGCTACAACGAGCAACGCCCCGGCGAAGAGCCGCGTCAGGAGCGCCGTGAAGACCATGTCGAGGACGCCGCTGGCCAGGCCCGCACCGAGGGCGGCGCGGCCCCGTTTCCGCGCCAGGAACGGCGCGGTCGGCCAGGCGCCCGGGGAGGTTGAGGCGAACGGCACGGAAGCAGCCGTCGCCGTTGTCGACACGGGGGCGCACTCCGCCAACGGTGTGAATGGAGCGGCGACCGCTGAGATGAGCGAGGCGTATGCATCCGCCGTCGCGGTCGCGTCCGTCGTGCTCGACAAGCCCACCGACGAGCCGGACGCGGAGGAGATCAAGGCAACCGAGGAGGAGGCCAAAGAGGCCATCACCGACGCTCAGCAGGAGGAGGTTGAGGGAGACGTCATCGACGACCCGGTCCGCATGTACCTGCGCGAGATCGGCCGGGTGACACTGCTGACCGCCGCGGACGAACGCCGCCTGGCCCTGCAGCGGGCGTCCTACAAACACGTTGAGAAATGCCAGAACGAGTTGCGCGCGGAATCGCAGCGCAACCCCCGGGACACCGAGCTTGCGAAACAGCTGCTGCGCCGCATCCATGAGCAGCGCGACCTGCTGGAAGCTGTCACGGAATGGCTGGCTATCGAAGAGGAGATAACGCTCGGTGAGTTGCTCCACAACGAGAAACTCCGGGCGAACGTGGACGGCGAGCTGAACCCGGAGATGCTGGAGACCCTTGCGGCGCGCTACCAGGTGGAGCCGGTTGAGGTCGGCCAGCAGATCATCCAGCTTGCGCTGAACAGCCACGTCCTGCCGGACGAGATCCTCGACATCGTTGGTGCGGACGTGGCGGTAGCCGACCTGCCGGACGTCATCGAAGACGCGGACATCGGCCAGAACATGGAGAGCCACGAGTTCATCCTGCACCGCCATTTCAGGGAGGTGGAGGACCAGGGCATCAAGGCGCAGCGTCACCTCGCGGAAGCGAACCTCCGCCTCGTCGTGAGCGTCGCCAAGAAGTACATAGGCCGGGGCATGTCCCTTCTGGACCTCATCCAGGAGGGAAACATCGGGCTGATCCGGGCGGTCGAGAAGTTCGACTACCGCAAGGGATACAAGTTCTCCACGTACGCCACGTGGTGGATACGTCAGGCCATCACGCGTGCCATCGCTGACCAGGCGCGTACGATCCGTGTCCCCGTTCACATGGTGGAGACCATCAACAAGCTCATGCGCGTCAGTCGCCGTCTCGTCCAGGAGTACGGGCGCGAGCCCACGACGCAGGAGATCGCGGAAGGGATGGAGGTGCCCCCCGAACGCGTCCGGGAGATCCTGAAGGTTGCCCAGGAACCCGTTTCGCTCGAGACCCCCATCGGCGAGGAGGAGGACTCCCACCTCGGCGACTTCATCGAGGACCGCAACGCTCCCGCTCCGCCCGAAGCCGCGACGGCCCAGCTCCGCCGCGAGGAGGTCGCACGCGCGCTCGGCACGTTGAGCGAACGTGAGCGCCGCGTCCTGCAGCTGCGGTTCGGCATCGACGACGGCCGCAGCCGGACGCTGGAAGAGGTCGGGCGCGACTTCGGCGTCACGCGCGAACGCATACGCCAGATAGAGGCGAAGGCGCTCCGCAAGCTCCGCCACCCCAGCCGCTCGCGTCTCCTGCGCGACTTCCTGGAGTAAGACGCGACCGCATCCGTCCACCGAGAAGAAGAGGGGCAGGCGCCCCTCTTCTCTATCCGGGCGGGCCGGCCTCAACCGCAGGCGGCCGTTGGCCGCTGTATTCCTGGTACAACGCCGTCTCCACCAGGGCGATGAGCGGTGCGCTCACACCCAGCGTGGCCGCGCTCACCAGGATCACTACGATCGTGGCATCCGCTCCCCCCGCCACCCTTCCTGCAAACTCCGAGAGGATGAACGCAAAGACACCGACCGGGAGCTGGATGACGAACGTGCGCCACCAGTGACCCTCCACCAGCCGCCAGCTGCGCACGAGCGCCCGCAACGGAGTGCCGCCCTCCTGTGCGATCACCGGGCCCACCAGCGAAAGGCGGACGCCGAGGAAGATCAGCACGGCGAGCGCGGGCAGCGACAACAGCTCCACGTAGACCGACAGGAGCACCAATGCTCCGACGCCTGTGCCGAGGAGCAGGCCCAGAGTGAAGAACCTGGGTGAGAGCGTGACAAAGCCGTAGAGGACTGCGACGGCGGTGAGCGGCTCTTGCCTGAGGGCGAGCATCGCCAGCAGCCAGACCGGGGCCAGGAGCCCGAAGGCAAGCCCGGCGAACAGCACAACGATGACAAGGTCCACCAGATCGAACCGGGCATCGGTCACCGGAGAGACCAGGAGTCCGATCAGGTTTCCCGCCAGCGCTCCCGCAGCCGCGACCGCTATCAGCATGAGTGCGTTGCGTGCGTACACCCTCAGCGCCTCGCCGAGGAGTTCCGCGGCTGGCGTGAGCGGCTGGGGGTCGGGACCGGGAGCGTTCATCGGAGCGCTTTCATCCTAGTGGGCGTCCGCCCCGCCGTCCACCCGGCGCACGTTGCTATACTCGCGGCCACGGCCTCCCCGACCGGCCGTAAGCGAGGCGCAGCTTGCCCGAGATACCGGACCTGGAAGTCATACGCGAGTTCCTGAACGAGCGCATCGCCGGACAGGAGATCGTCCGTGCCGAGGCTCCGAAGCCGTGGATCGTCCGCTCCCTCGCCGCGGACGACTTCCTCTCCGACGTCGTGGGCCGCACGTTCGGTCGCATCCTGCGCAAGGGCAAGGACCTGCTCTTCCCCCTGAGCGGCGACCGCGTGCTCGTGGCCAACCTCATGCTCACGGGACGCTTCCAGTACACGGAGCCTTCGACAAGGCCGTCCAAGCGCGTGTTCTTCCTCCTCGGCACAGAGGAGATGGACCTGCGCTACCTGGACGACAAGTCCATGGGCCGCATCAACTACGTGAACACGGACCAGCTCGGAGAGATACGCCGCCTGCAGGAGCAGGGCCCGGACGCGCTCGATCCGGACGGCACCTATGAGGACTTCGTAGAACGCCTTCGCCCCTACACCGGCGAGATCAAGGGCGTCATAGCGCGGGGCAAGGTGGTCGCGGGCATCGGGAACGCCTATGTGGACGAGATCCTCTGGGAAGCTGGTGTATCTCCGTTCCGCAAGCGCCGCTCGCTCTCGGACGACGAGCTGCGGAGCCTGTTCGACGCCATCCCCAGGGTACTGAACGAGGCCACGGACGTGGTCCGGGAACGTATGCCTCCGAACATCCATGTGAAGGTGCGGGACTTTCTCAAGGTGCACCGCAAGGGCGGCGAGCCATGCCCCCGCTGCGGCGCGTCCATCTCCGAGATCGGCCCGAACCAGAAGATCACGAGTTGGTGCCGCGCCTGCCAGCCGGGCGGCCTGGTGCGGAACTGATGGCCGTCGCCGCCAGGGTCATCCCCGCCCCGCAGCCGTTCGACTTCGCGCTCGCCGCCGGACACCAGACCAACTACCGGGGCAAGGCCGGGTCCGACCTGTTCGCGGACGGCGTGTACTACCGCGCCCTCTGGATGGACGACCAGCCTCTCGGCGTTGCGGCCCGCCCGGCTGCCGGCGGCATCGAGGTCTCCTTGCCGAACGGAGGCCCGATGTCGACGCTCGATGCTGCCGCGGAGCGCGTCGCGTGGCTGCTTGGACTCGACGTCGGCATGGAAGGCTTCTACGAGATGCTGTCGAATGACCCTGTCCTCTTCGATGCGGTTGGCTCGTTGCGCGGGCTGCGCCACACCCGGACTGAGACCGTGTGGGAGGCGCTGGTGCACGCCGTCGTGGGGCAGCAGGTGTCCGGCATCGTGGCGCGCGTGATACGCGACGGCATCGTGACCGAGTACGGCTCTGAGGTTCGCATCGACGGGCACGTCGTGCACGCCTTCCCCCGGCCCCAGACGCTGCTGGAAGCGGGCCACGACGCCCTGCGGGCGCTCAAGCTCAGCGCCCGCAAGGCCGAGTACGTGCTCGGCATCGCGGAAGCCGCCCTTCAGGGCGACCTCGACCACGAGACCCTCGTGCCGTTGAGCGATGAGGAGGCGGTTGCGGCGTTGAGCGGCATCCGAGGCGTTGGACGCTGGACCGCGCAGTGGACGCTCATGCGTGCGCTCGGACGGCCGGATGCGCTTCCGGCAGGCGATCTCGCGCTCCAGCGCGTCGTCGGCGACTACTACTTCGGGGGGAAGCGCCTCACAGAGCAGGAACTGGAGCGGTTCGCGGAGGAGCGCTGGAAGCCATACCGCGGCCTCGCCGTCACCTACCTCTTCTCACGCGTCCGCCAGGAGCGCGTCGCCCGCGAAGCCGCGAAGCGAGGCAACTGACCGTCATTCCCGCACCGGCGGGAATCCAAGGTGCGCGGGCAGCGCACGACGCGCCGCGAGGCGGGCGCGCAACCCCGTCGTTCTTGCGGAGGCAGGTGCCTCGCCCTGCCTGGCGGCCCCTACCTAGAACCCCGGCAACCCCAGACCGCGGAGACTCCCCTTTCTGCCGGATGCGAGCTGTTTCATCATCTTCCGCATCTGCTGGAACTGGCTGAGCACCTGGTTCACGTCCGATGGGTTCGTGCCGCTGCCGACAGCGATGCGCTTCCGCCGGCTGCCGTTGATGCGCTCGGGGTGGCGTCTCTCCCACATCGTCATCGAGGAGATGATCGCCTCGGTGCGCCGCAGTCGCTGCTCTCCTTCAGCGCCGGCGGGCAGTCTCGACCGCAGGCCGCGCGCGCCGGGGACCATCTCGAGGATCGAGGACAGCGGTCCCATCCGTTGCAACTGGCGGAGCTGGTTGAGGAAGTCGTTGAGGTCGAGCTCGGCGCGGCGCATCTTGCGCTCGAGTTCCGCGGCCTGCTCCTCCGTGGTCTGCTCCTGCGCCCGCTCGACCAGCGTGACGATGTCGCCCATCCCGAGGATGCGGGATGCCATGCGCTCCGGGTGGAACGGCTCCAGCGCGTCGGGCTTCTCCCCGGTCCCCGCGAACTTGACCGGCACGCCCGTGACGTGTGTGGCAGAAAGCGCGGCGCCGCCGCGGGCGTCGCCGTCCAGCTTGGAGAGGATGAGGCCGGTCAGCGCGATGCGCTCGTTGAACTGAACCGCCGCGTTCACCGCGTCCTGGCCGGTCATGGCATCGAGCACCATGAGCACCTCGGCAGGCTGGAGGACGCGGCGCATCTCCGCCAGTTCCTCCATCAGCTCTTCATCGGCGTGGATGCGCCCTCCGGTGTCCACCAGGGCCCACTTCACGCCCATCTCCCGGGCCCTGCGGAGGCCGTTCTGCACGACACTCGGGGCCGAGTCCGGCCCTGCGTTCTCGCGATAGACAGGGATGTCCAGCTGGCGGCCCAGCGTTTCGAGCTGGTCCATCGCGGCGGGCCGCCGCAGGTCGCCGGCGATGAGGAGCGACCGCTCCTGCCGCTTGCGGAGCAGGAGGGCGAGCTTGGCGGCAGCCGTCGTCTTGCCGGAGCCCTGCAGACCGACCAGCATCAGGACGGCGGGGAGCGTGGGGCCCGGAGTGAGCGACCTGTCGCCTTCGCCGAGCAGTTCGACGAGCTGATCGTGCACCAGCTTGACGACCTGCTGCCCCGGTGAGACGCCGCGCAGGAGGTCGCTGCCGGCTGCCCGCTCCTTCACCTTCGCCGTGAAATCGCGCGCGACCCGGAAGTTGACGTCGGCCTCCAGCAGCGCGAGGCGCACCTCGCGCAAGGCCTCGTCGACGTCCTCGTCGGTCAGGCGTCCCTTGTTGCCGACGCGGTTGAAGACCGCGGTCAGCTTGTCGGTCAGCGTGTCGAACATAGCCGCCTAAGGCTACCAGAGACCCTGCACGACGCGGGCCTGGTCTCGTCATTCCCGCACCGGCGGGAATCCAGCGTGCCCGGGCAGGGCACACGGGGCGAGGCAGGGTTGAGAGGTTCCGTTGTTCCTGCGAAGGCCCGCGCTTTGGCGCGTAACCTCGTCCGGTGTCAGAGCGCCCCTTGTGGGTGTCCCTTCGCTCACCTCTCCCCAGGGGAGAGCCCGCCGCGCAGCGGCGGGTGAGGGTGGACCGGACGGACCGCCATCAGCAGCACCCCCGCAACAGCCAGCGCGCCTATGGCAACGAACCACGCGGGCGTGTAGGTGTCCGCGGCGTCCCGAAGGTACCCCGTCACCGGGAACGCCACCGCCCCCACGCCCACTGTAACCGGTATGGTGAACCCGCGCAGGTCGCCCTGGTGCCTCCTGCCGAACTGGTTCGCCCACATGACGCTCTGGGCAACGTGCGTGCTCTGGAATCCAAGCGCATAGAAGATGTTCGCCGCGAACAGCCAGAAGACGCTCCCCGCGACGAGCAGCCCCACTGCGCAGAGAGCCCCGATCGCGATGCCGCCCAGGAGTACCGTGCGCACCGGCGCGCGGTCCAGCACCCTGCCGAGCAGCACGCTCGCAACGACGGCGATGACCGCGTCTACGGAGATGGCGATAGCCACGAGCCCGGGGTCGAGCCCGCGCTCGACGAAGTGCGGCACGCGAAAGATGGCGAGCGTGGACACGCCGTAGGTCATCGCCGTGAAGCCGCCCAGCATCAGCCAGAATCGCCCCGTGCGCATCGCCTCCCTGCGCGTAAGCGACCGCTCCTCGGAAGGAGCTGCGCGCAGCGGAGCGCCGCTGGCGCCTGAGGACGCACCGGACGACGGTGCGTCCCCGTCGGGAAGCAGCCCCACGTCTTCCGGCTGACGCCGGAGCAACAGGGACAGCGGTACGGCGACGGCTATACCCGAGACCGCGAGCCACACCAACGCGCCCCTCCAACCCGCGTTGTCGATCAGCAGCTGCGTGAGCGGGTAGTAGACCGCCACGCCGAGCGGCGTGCCTCCGAGAGCGATGCCCATGGCGAGCCCGCGTCGCCGGACGAACCACTTGGCTATCGACGCGCCGGCCTGCAGGTCGTTCGCGCGCCCCATGCCCACCAGCCCGATGAGCATGAACGCCGCCATCAGCTCCCAGGCGGCCGCGATGCGCGACAGCCAGAGCACCGCGCCTCCCGCCACGAGCAGCGCGCCGACGACCGGCAGGCGCGGCCCCCGGAGGTCTATCAGCCGTCCGATCAGCGGGCCCGCGGCGAGGACCATGAGGAATCGAAGGAAGAATGCCCAGCCGAAAGTCGATGACTTCCACCCGAGCTCCTCCGACACCGGGACGATGAACAGCGCGAAGTTCGGACCCGCGAGGCCAACCCCCACGGCCCCGAACACACCGAGCACGCTGACGACGGTCCACCCGTAGAACGGCTTTCCGCGTGGAGTGAGGACGGCCATGCAGAAAGGCTAAGCCCCTGCCGGGGGCGGCACAACCGGACGCCTGCGGGCCACGGGATACGGCTTAGCACGCATCCCTAACCACGAGGCAGCGAGTGCCGTATGCGGTACGATAACCGGACGAGTGCCTATGCGCCTGTTCAGAACGAACCCCGGCTTCTGGTTCGCCGCGTCCCTCATCACGGTGATGGCGTTGATCGGCGCGTGCTCCAGTGTGGAGCCGACGCTCTTGCCGGTGGTCCCCAGGGACACGCCTACGCCGGGGGCGATGCCCACGTCCACGCCCACCGCGACGCCAACGGCCACACCGACCTCGACGCCAACCGCCACGCCGACGGCCTCGCCGACGCACGCCCCGACGGCAACGCCGACGACAACCCCGACGCCGACCTCCATACCGACTCCGACGCCGACAGTCACGCCTCGGCCGACCCTGACGCCCACGCCCACACCGCCTCCCGCGCCTACGTCCACGCCGACGCCCGGCCCGGCGCCGTCGAGCGACGCTCCACTCCCCCACTTCACGCCCTTCCCGGAGCCGACTGAGACGCCGACCCCGGCGCAGGGGCCGACGGCTACTCCCACTCCGGTGCCGTTCGACCACTTCGTCAGCATGGTCGGCGGGCTCACGCACTCCTGTGGCCTGCGTGTGAACGGCTCGGTCCTCTGCTGGGGCAACAACGAATACCTCCAGGCTGCGCCTCCTCCCAACCTGCGGCTCACCTCCATCAGCAGCTCCTACAACCACACCTGCGGGCTGCAGCCCAACGGCATCGCGGTCTGCTGGGGCGCTGAAGGGCAGGGCGAGCGGACAGTCGTCACCACGTCCAGGCGCCCACTGCTCACGACCGGTGGCGCGCCCGCGGGAGAGCTCAGGAGCAACGGACAGCAACTCACGTTCGCGGTACCCGGAAACCTGGCCGGAGACCTCACCTTCACCCTCACGGGGATTCCCGTCGCCAGCCGCAACTCGCTCACACCGCAGACGTTCATGCTATCGGTGACCCTCGATCAGAGCCGCAGCGGACTCCCCGCGTGGACAATCGATTCGGGCACGTACGGCAGCCACAACTTTGATGTGGAGTACGTCGCGGACGATCCCGGCGGACGCGTCGTCCGCATCACGCTTCGGAGTGAGCCGCCGTCGCTGAACAGGTTGCACTGGTCGTTCTCCGCGTCCTATCCCGTGACCGAAACGCGCCCGGCGGACCAGACGCAGTCCATCCTGTACGCGCCACGCGCCATCTACATCTCCATCAGCGCGGGGTTCGACCACACGTGCGCCCTGCTGCCGAACGGCGAGGCGGAGTGCTGGGGTGACAACTCGGAATGGCAGTCGTTCGTCCCCCGTGACACGACGTTCACGACCATCAGCGCGGGCTATCGGTTCACCTGCGGACTGCTGCCCGATGGCGCACCGATGTGCTGGGGCGACATCGACCGCTGGACCATCCCCACGCCGCAGGATGAGCGTCTCGTCTCCCTCACCACCGGCGGGGACCACGCCTGCGGGCTGCGGGAGGACGGCATGCCCGTCTGCTGGGGCCGCAGCAACTACCGGCAGGCCACGCCGCCGGAGGGAGAAGCCTTCAGCGTAATCACCGCGGGCGAACGGCATACCTGCGCGCTCCGCCTGGACGGTACGCCGATGTGCTGGGGCAACAACCACACCGGCCAGACGGGCGCACCGCGCGACGAGGTATTCGACTTCATCCGCGCCGGGGCCTTCCACTCCTGCGCGATACGCCCGGACAGCACCCCGGTCTGCTGGGGCGACAACTCGCACGACCAGAACTGGCCGCCCTTCTCCGCTCCGAAGCCCACCCCGACGCCGCGACCGGAGAGTGTGAGCGGCAACCGCGTGGCCGACTGCGCGGACACCGACGGCTGCGAACGCTCCAACATCGTCCTGGACGAAGGCGTCTGGAACCTCAAGATCTACCTGATCGATAACTGCACCAACCCCAGCGACTGCGCCGGTACTCCCGCTGACTTCAAAGTCACGATTGGTGAAGGTGACGATGCCCGGGTGCTCGTGGACCGCACCCAGGCCAACGCCAACGCCGTGGTCGAGCTGCATCAGACCGTGACGGTACGGATAGGCACAGCGGAGACGGACCATGCGGAACGCGGCAGGCAGACCCTCACCATCAACGCCACCGGAGTGTGGATACTGACGTTCGAGTTCGTGCGGGGGCCGCGGTAACGCTGCCTTGACGGCAGCTCGAGGATGATGCAGGAGCCTCCCTCGTTCGTGCGCGGCCCGTAGGAACACCGCTCTCGACCACGCGCGGAGCCGTTGCGCCGCTGGCCTCCTAGCCCCGCGTTGCTCTGCGGACGTGCCAGGCGCGCTGCAACATGGTGAGCGCGCCGAGAACGGCGATGACGCCGAGCCCGTACGCCGGGTATCCCGCGAGCAGCGCCACGCCGAGCACCACCACCCGCTCCGGCCTGCCCAGGAACCCCACGTCGCCCGGTATGTTCAGCCCTTCCGCGCGCGCCCTCAGGTAGCTCACCATGAGCGACGCGGTGAGCGCGCCGAAGGCCAGGTAGACGCCCAGCGCGTGTGCGTCGCGCATGTAGAAGACCGCAAGCCCGAACAACACCGCAGCCTCGCCCAGGCGGTCCATCACCGAGTCGAAGAACGCGCCGAAGGTGGACGCCTTGCCGGAGAGCCGCGCGACCGCGCCGTCCAGCATGTCCATCGCCGCTCCGGCGAGCATCACGATGCCACCCGCCAGCAACCGTCCGTCCGCTATGAGCCAGGCCGCAACAACCGCGACGCCGAACCCGGCGAGCGTCAGCAGGTCCGGCGACACCTTGAGGGCGATGAGCACGCGCGCGATCGGATGCGCGAAGTAGCGCTCGGCCATCTCCCGCGCGCGCAGCCGCGGTGCGAGGCCCTTCATCCCGCTGCGTCCCGCTGCGCCCGGCGCCAGAGGAGCATCCGGTAGTACGCGAGAACGCGGTCCGCGACGCGCTCCCAACGATACTGCTCCGCCGTGATGCGCCCGCGCGCGCCCATCTCGCGCCGCAACTCCCCGCCAACGATGAGCCGTTCGAGCGCGTTCGCGAGCGCCGCATCGTCCTTCGGCTTGACCAGCAACCCCTCGACTCCATTGGAAAGCACTCTGCTGAAGCCGTCGATGCGGGATGCAGCGATGGGTTTGCCGGCGGACATCGCCTCCAGGAGCACGATGCCGAAGCTCTCTCGCCCGGTGTTCGGCGCGCAGTAGATGTGCGCGGACTGGTAGTAGCGCGGCACGTCCTGGTAGGGGACGAGGCCGGTGAATTCGACGTCCTGCAGGTCGCGCTCGCCGATGAGCGAGAGCACCTCCTCGCCCGGATTGCCGCCCCCGGCGATGATGAGCCGGATGTCCGGGTAGCGCCACTTCAGCCTGCTGTACGCCATGACGAGGTACTTCAGGCCCTTGCGCCGCTCCATCCGGCCGAGGAAGAGGATGTTGATCTTCCCGTCGTTGAACCGCTCAAAGGGCTGGGCGTTCTCGAACCGGTCGATGTCAACGCCGTTGGGGATGATGTCGTACTCGCCGGGGTAGAACTTGCTGACGAAGTCCATGGCGGGCTTGGAGACCGCGATGCGCCCGTCCAGCTTGCGGAACCAGCGACGGCTCAGGTACCGCCAAGCCCGGTAGAAGCGCGAGCCGTTGAACGTGTGGAACGTGCCGACGTTCACCGCGGTCGAGTTGTGGAGGAAAGCGAACGGCAACGCCGGTGTCATAGGTTCGTGCAGGTGGACGATATCGAACCGCTCCCGGCGCAGCAGCCGGCGCACATTCGGCTCCAGCCACACGGAGAAGGTGATGCGGGCGACCGCGCCGCCGCTTGGCACGGGGACGGGCCTGCCCATCGGTATGAACCCCGGTTCCAGGCTACGCTCCCGGGAGTTCGCCAGCGGACCGATGACGGTGACGGAGTGACCCTTCGCCCGCAGTTCGCGGGCGAGGTTGTTGACGTGGTCGTTCACGCCTCCCGGCGTACCGAAGTCGTAGGGCGAGACGAGCGCTATCTTCAGCGCCGCGTGGTTCTCCGAGCGCGGTCGCTCGGGATGGGCGGGCGTGGCTGTCTCGACCAAGTGCTCGTACGTCCCCCCGTCCGCTCGCGGACGGCCCGCTCAGTATATGCCGTTCCCCCGTCCCCGTCGTTCCTGCGAAGTCAGGAACCACGCATCCCTCCCTTGCCCACCTCTCCCTCGGGGAGAGGTCGACGCGCTTGCGCGGCGGGTGAGGGTACTTGGTCGGGGGATGGGTGGGCGGTGAGGGCTCGCGGCAGCGACTGGGGCGGGCTTGTCACTTCGAGCGGAGCGCAGCGGAGTCGAGAGGGCTCGCGGCTGTCGGCGGGTAAGGGTCACCCCGCAACGGGGCGCTTCATGAACGCCGTGAGCATCCGGTTCCCAGGAGCGTTTGCATCGGCCAGCCACTCGACCGCGGCCAGTTCCCATCCCTCGGCGCCGAGGGCGTTCAGCAGTCCGGTGACGTCTCCCGTGTCGTTCATGGCGTCAGCGCCGTCACCGAGCCGCGGCCAGAGCGCAACGGCGCGGTACTCCCAGCGCATCGCCTACGGCTCCGGCGCATAGCGGGAGAGGACAGGTCTCGCCAGCATCTTCTCCGGCTTCCAGGAGCTCTCCGCACGGTTGAAACGCACCAGACCGAGGAAGCGTCCGTCCTCCGCATAGGCGCGGCGGGGTTCCAGGTGCTTCGCGTACGGGGCGGAGCCCGGCAGGTTGATCGGCTGTCCGTTGCGCAGGTGCCGCTCGCCGGCCGCTGGCACGAGGAGGCCGGGCACTTCCCGCAGCGCGGCATCCGGCGGCTCCAGCAGCCCTTCCCAGTCCTCCTCCGCTTCAAGCTCCTCGATGGTCAGCGCGTCGTCCAGTGAGAACGGCCCAACGCGGGTGCGGGTGAGCGCGCTCAGGTGAGCGGGGCAGCCGACGGCCTCGCCCAGGTCGTGCGCGAGGCTGCGCATGTAGAACCCCTTGCCGCAGTCCACCTCCATCACGACGCGGGGCGGCTCCCACTCCCGGATGCTCAGCCGGTGGACCACCACCTCGCGCTCCGGGCGTTCCACCTCCACGCCCGCGCGCGCCAGGTCATACAGTCGCTGGCCCTCGTGCTTCACGGCGGAGTACATCGGCGGCCGTTGCAGCACGACGCCGGTGAAGCGTGGGAGTTGTTCCTCGATCTGCTCGCGCGTGAGGGAAGCGTAGTCGCCGGTCGCCGTCTGCTGACCTTCCGCGTCGTACGTGTCCGTTGCCGCGCCGAACGTGATCTCGCCAACGTACGTCTTGCCGCTGTCGACGAGGTAGTCCATGAACCGGGTCGCCTGCCCGAGGCAGACGGGAAGCACGCCCTGCGCTATCGGGTCGAGCGTGCCGGCATGCCCCACGCGCTTCACGCGCGTGACGCGCCGCACCGCCCGGACCACGTCCATGGACGTCACGGCCTTCGGCTTGTTGATGATGAGCGCCCCGTCGGCCTCGACCCTTGTTGTCGTTCCACTCATCCCTGTTCCTTGATCCCGTCCAGCAGGCCGAGCACGCGGTCGCCCTCTTCGATGGCGGTGTCGTGGACGAAGTGCAGCTCCGGCGTGCGTTTCAAGTTGAGCCGCTGGTGCAGCTCCCGCTTGATGTACCCGGATGCCGACCTCAGACCGGCCAGCGCCTCGCGAGCGTCCTCCTGCGTCCCCGCGACGGTGACCGCCACCGTGGCGTGAGCGAGGTCCGCGCTGACCTTGACGTGCGCGAGCGTGACCAGGCGCGCCAGCCTGGGGTCCTTCAGCCTGCCGGTGGTCAGCCTGCCGATCTCGCTCTGCAGCAGTCCCGCTATGCGGTCCGTCCTCCGGGTCATGGGTCGCTCGATGTCCGCGGGGAGCCGGGGCTCACGCGCGCTGCTGGCGGTGCGACTCGATGACGTCGCCTTCCGCGAAGTCGTTGAACCCTTCGAGCGATACGCCGCACTCGTAGCCGGTGGCGACCTCGCGCACGTCGTCCTTGAAGCGGCGCAGCCCGGCGATGGGGCCGTCGAAGATTACCTCGCCGCCGCGGATGACACGCCCCCGCGCGCCGCGCGTGAGCCGTCCGTCCGTGACGTAGCAGCCCGCGCTCCTGCGGTTGCGCCCCAGGGAGAAGACCGCGCGCACCTCCGCCGAGCCTTCCGTGACGTCCTCGATTGTCGGTTCCAGCAGGCCGTGGAGCGCCTTCTCCACGTCCTCCGTAAGGCGGTAGATGATGTCGTAGCGCCGTATCTGTACGTTGTCCTGGTCGGCGAGGCGTTGCGCGCCCTGGTCCGGGCGAACGTTGAACCCGACGATGATGGCGTCCGACGCCACCGCGAGCATCACGTCGCTCTCGGTGACCGCGCCGGTGCCGGTGTGGATCAGCCGGATCTGCGCTTCCGTGGTGCTCAACTGCTCCAGCGCCTGCTTGACGGCGGCGACGCTGCCCTGCACGTCCGTCTTGAGGATGAGGCGCAGCTCCTTGGCCTGGCCCGCGGAGATGCGCGCGCCGATCTCCTCCAGCGTCGCGCCTCGCGCGCGGTTCAGGTCTTCGCGGCGCAGCCGCTCAGCAACCGTCGAGCGCGCCGTCTTCTCGTCCGGTACGACGACCAGCCTGTCTCCGGCGCCGGGAAGCTCGCTGAGCCCCAGCACCTCGACCGGCGTGGACGGCCCCGCGTTGTGCGTGCGTTTCCCCTCCGCGTTGACGAGCGCCTTCACACGTCCGCGCGTCGAGCCGACGACGATATGGTCGCCCACTCTCAACGTCCCGGTCTGCACGAGCACGCGCGCCAGCACGCCCCTGTTCCGGTCCAGCTGCGCTTCCACGACGACGCCCACGCCCGGACGCCTGGGGTTCGCCTTGAGCTCCGCAACCTCGGCAACGAGCTCGATGCTCTCGAGCAGGTCGTCGATGCCGTCGCCCTGCCTCGCGGATACCTCGACGTCGATCACGTCGCCGCCCCACTTCTCGACCACGAACTCGCGCTCGGAGAGCTGGCGGCGCACGCGTTCGGCGTCGGCATTGGCGCTGTCCATCTTGTTGATGGCGACGATGATGGGCACGTCCGCGGCCTTGATGTGGTCTATCGCCTCCACGGTCTGCGGCATGACGCCGTCGTCGGCGGCGACGACGAGGACGGCGATGTCCGTGACCTGGGCGCCCCGTGCCCGCATGGCGGTGAACGCCTCGTGGCCCGGTGTGTCGATGAAGGTGATGGGCGTGCCGTTGTGCACCACCTGGTACGCCCCGATGTGCTGCGTGATGCCGCCCGCCTCCCTGGCGACGACGTTCGTCCTGCGGATGGCGTCCAGCAGCGTCGTCTTGCCGTGGTCGACGTGTCCGAGGACCGTGACGACGGCAGGACGGGTCTCCAGGTCGGCGGAGTCTTCCTCGGCGACGGAACCGCCTGCGGCGCTGACGGCGTCCTCCACCTTGCGCGCGGCGTACCCGAACACGCGAGCCACGGCCGAGGCCGTCTCGAAGTCGATGTTCTGGTTGATGCTCGCGAACACGCCGCCGCGCATGAGTTGCTTGATCACCTGCACGGGCTCGACGCGCATGCGCTCCGCGAGCACCCCCACCGCTACGGCCTCGCCTATGGGAAGCGCGCGGAGCGTTACCCGGCGGGTGGCGGTTGCCGACCTCTGTGGTTCTTCGGCCATCTGCTCTCCTATCCGGTGGTCCCGGCAGCCCCCGCTGCCGCTCGTATGCCTTCCGCGAACTCAGCCAGCCGTTCGTGGTCGTCCTGCCCGATACGGCCGCGCAGGGCGGCGGCGAGGCGCCCTCCGCGGAGCGCCGCGTCCCAGCACGCGGGCTGCTGACACAGGTACGCTCCGCGCCCTGAGCGTTTGCCCGTGTCGTCCACGGCGCACTCACGCTCCGGAGTCATCACTACCCTGACCAGTTCGCGCTTGGAGGTCTTCATGCCGCAGATCACGCAGGTGCGCTGCGGTACGTGGCGATTCCGCATCGTTCCCTCCGCGCGGGGCTTACCCCCCTAAGTCGTCACCCCCGGGCGTTCCGGTGGTCGCGGGGCCTCCCGGTCGCCGTCCGCCGCCGCGGTTGGGGGCGTTGGAACGCCGCGGGCCGGCGCCTCCGCGGCGTCGGCCGCCTCCACGGCGGTTGCCCTGGGGCGCTCCCAGTATGTCCTCGGCGAACCGGATCGTCGGGCCGCCGCCGATGGGTTCCGGCACCTTCCAGATGTCGTCCTCTCCGAAGTCCTCCTCCACCTCTTCCACGATGATCTCTTCGATCTCCTCATCCACCTGATCGAGCGATTCCAGCGCGAGCATCTCCTCCGGACTCAGCCCGCCCGCGATCTGCTCGGCCTCCTGGACCTGTTGCGCGGCAGTTGCTTCGGCCTCCAGTTCCGCCATGATGGCGGCCTCTTCCGCTGCTATCGCGGCTGCGCGCTTCTCGACCGTGTCTTCTCCGGCCTCATCGGGAACGACGGCGACAGCCTCCACCACCTCCGCTTCCTCCGATTCCCGTCCCGCGACAACGCCCTCGATCTGTACGCGCATGCGCTCGATCTCGATCTCGGTCGAGCTCTTGATGTCTATCTTCCAGTTCGTGAGCTTGGCGGCGAGGCGCGCGTTCTGCCCCTCGCGTCCGATGGCGAGCGAGAGTTGCCGGTCCGGAACGACGATGGTCGCGGCCTGTTCGGCCTCGTTCAGGTCCACGCGGAGCGGCTGGGCGGGGCTGAGCGCGTGCGAGATGTAGATGGAGAGATCACGCGACCACTGGATGACGTCGATCTTCTCGCCCTGCAGCTCGTTGACGATGTTCTGGATGCGGATGCCGCGCAGGCCCACGCACGCCCCCACCGGGTCGACGCCGTCCTGCCTCGCGAACACGGCAACCTTGGAGCGCGAGCCCGGCTCCCGGGCGATGCCGCGTATCTCCACGATGCCGTTGTAGATCTCTGGCACCTCCATCTCGAACAAGCGGCGGAGGAGGTCCGGGTGCGTGCGGGAAACGATGATCTCGGGGCCCCGCTGGGTGCGCGTTACCTCCGTGATAATCACCTTGAGCTTCATGCCGGGGCGGTAGCGCTCCATCGGCGACTGCTCGGTGGGAGGGAGCGTGGCCGATGCGCGCCCGTTGAGGTCCATGGTGATGGCGCCGCCGAACGAACGCTGCACCGTCGCCGTGTAGACCTCGCCGCTCTTCTCGGCGAACTCGGCGTAGACCAGCTCGCGCTCGGCCTCGCGGAGGCGCTGGAACACCACCTGCTTGGCGGTCTGCGCCGCGATGCGCCCGGCCGCGTGGGCCGAGAGTTGCTCCTCCAGCGTGTCGCCTATGCTGAGGCCCTGGTTCCTGGTGAGGCGCTTCGCATCGCCGAGGGTGATCTCCGCGAGTTCGTTGGTGACCTCCTCGACCACCGTCCTGATCTGGTAGACCTCCACCTCCCCGGTGTTGGGGTCCAGGTGGACGCGGATATTGCTTTGGCTGCCGGATGCTCCGTCTCTGCGGTATGCGGAGGCGAGGGCCGCCTCCACGGCCGAGACCACCATATCCTGCGGCAGGTTGCGTTCAGCCGCGAGCTGCGTAACGGCGATGAGAAAGTCGCTCTTCATGCGTCCCTTCTACCTCCAGCATCGGCGTTCCCAGAAAGCGCGAGAGTGGGCGATGCCCACTCTCAGCACTCCCATACTACTCCTTAAAGCGCCCGCCGTCCACTCGTAGCGCACCGATTCTTGGTATCGGAAACGAGCCCCGTCACCGCGAGCACAGCCGAGGAATCTCTCGGGGCCTGGTCCCCTCTCCTTACAAGGGGAGAGCGTCAGGGTGAGGGCCCTGTGGCGGCGAGGTAGTAGTGGGGGTGCTCCGTCGTTCCTGCGGAGGCAGGAACCTCGCATCCTCTCCCGGTCCCTTCCCCTTTGATGGAGAAAGGCCATGATGGGGGTGAACCGGTGAGTCGGCGTATGGCCGGGCAGTGCAGAGGAACCCCTCTGCCGGGGGAGCAGGGGTACCGCCACAGCGTTCAGGGCGGGTGGGTGGGAAGAACTACTCCCGCCGAGCGGGTGAGCACACCCCTCCAACTCCGTAGACAGCGCGCTTGCGAATGATTACGATTCGCACCAGCAACAGACAGGCACGGACGGATTCGCAAGGAGGGCAGCCATGGTGGCCATCATTCGAGCACGAGGGGACCGCTCGATCCGCGACTACATCGACCCCGAGCGCGGCACCGTCAGCAGGGAGCTCTACGTCAACCCGGACATCTTCGAACAGGAGATGGAGCAGATATTCCAGCGCTGCTGGCTGTTCCTCGGCCACGAGAGCCAGGTCCCCAATCCGGGAGACTTCGTCATCAGCCGCATGGGCACCGAGGAAGTCATTGTGGTGCGGGACCGGAAGGACCACCAGATACGCGCCTTCCTCAACTCCTGCAGGCACCGCGGCATGAAAGTCGTCCGCTACGACCAGGGCAACTCCCTCATCTTCACCTGCCCCTTCCACGCCTGGACGTACGACACCACGGGACGCCTCGTGGGCGCGGGCTTCCAGCACTCGCCCGAGGCCTACTGCGGGACGCTCCCGAAGGAGGAGTGGGGCCTCGCCGAGGTCGCCCAGTTCAAGAACTTCTACGGCTCCCTCTGGGCGACCTGGGACCCGAAGGCGCCATCGTTCGAGGAGTACCTCGGCCCCTTCACCGAGAGCCTTCGCCACTGCCTCCAGGCCAGCGACGGCACGGACGCCGGCCTGGACATGTTCACTCCGTTCCAGCGCCACCGTCTCCCCACCAACTGGAAGGTCCCCGGCTTCACCTCCGTCACCGACCTCACCCACACGGCGATGACCCACCGCTCCGCCGCCGCCGCCAAGCTCCAACAGGACCGCGGCTCGAAGGGCGGGCGCGACCGGGCGCGGGCCGCCGCCCCGTTCCCCATGAGCAAGTACGCCATCGGCGACCACAACCTGGGCCACGGCGGCATGTGCACCCTCTACCACCAGCCCGGCGTCCCCGAGTACGAGGAGGAGTGGTACGAGGCTGGCGTCGACGACTACTTCCGCGAGGCGACCGAACGCAAGAGCAAGCTGCTGGCCGACAAGATCATGGCGCCCCACGGCTGGGGCGGCGGCCACTTCGCCATCTTCCCCAGCGTCATGGTGGACAGCTGGCGGCTCCGCTGGTGGCAGCCCCACTCCGTCGGCGTCGTCGAGCGCTGGACGCTCTCCGGCGTCGACAAGACCGCGCCCAAGCACGTGCGGGACGCCGTCCGCCACTACTCGGAGCGCTTCAACGGCCCGGTCGGCTTCTTCGAGTCCGACGACATGGAGAACTGGAACTACGTCTTCCCGGCCAGCCAGGGCGCGAGGGCACGGAAGCTCGACTACTTCTTCGCCAACGGCATCAGGCTCGGCAAGTACAACGACCGGCTGCCGGGCGTCGTCTTCAACGGCTCTTACACGGAGGAAGCCCAGCGCGCGCGCTTCAGCCGGTGGCTCGCCTTTATGGAGGCCACCAGCTGGGACGACCTCTACCCTGTCAACAAGACCGCCGACCACCGCATCTGGTAGAGGGGAACCGTGACGGAACCGAAGAAGTACGTACTGAGCGGCCCCAACGGGGCTGACACCTTCCGCAACCTGCCGGAGGGGACGAAGATCACCACCATATACGAGGGCGCCGGGGAGATTACGGCGAACCCCGGAGACGGAGCATACGTGCTCGTGCGGTTCACGGAGCACCGGGACCCGGCAGTGGTGGGTACGGAGGAGTTCGTCTTCTTCAACGAGGTCCGCGAGGCGACGGAGTAGCACTTGGTCCCCCTCTCCTGAGGGAGACGGCCCTCGGCGCGGGGCACGATCTGTTCGGTGCAGGGGCGTCCCTCGTGGGCGCCCGATGGGGGGCATCCCCACAAGCTGAGGAGGGTAGGCGATGGTTGAGACTCGGAACGCGCTGGAGGAAGTGGTCCTCAAGCATGAGCTCGAGCAGTTCCTCTACAAAGAGGCGCGGCTGCTCGACGAGCGCAGGCTCGAGGAGTGGCTCGATCTGCTTGCCGAAGACCTCCACTACTGGATGCCCATGCGCCGCAACATCAAGTTCGGCGACTGGGACCTCGAGTTCACCAGCATGGACGAGGAGATCAACTGGTTCGACGAAGGGAAGGACATCCTCGCCGGGCGCATCCGGCAACTGAAGACGGGCGTCCACTGGCCGGAGGAGCCCGTCTCCCGGTTCGAGCACATCGTCTCCAACGTGGAACTCGTGAGCGTCGAGGGCGACGAGATCAGGGTCAACAGCAAGTTCTTCTGCTACCAGAACCGCCTCCAGGACGAGGTGAACCACTTCGTCGGGCGCAGGGAAGACCTTCTGCGCCGCGACCCGGAGACTGGCTTCAAACTCGTCTTCCGCAAACTCATCCTCGCCCAGAACGTCATGCTCCCCAAGGTGCTCAACACCTTCCTCTAGGAGTGCACCATGGCAGCACGCATCGAGTGGAGGACCAGAGGCAGGGGCAACGACGCGCTCCTGTACGTGGGCGAGTTCGGCGAGGACAGCAACACCGTCCTGCGGACGTGGGACGCCGATTCCGACGTGCTCGCCGACTTCCTGAACGACATGGAGGGCCTGGACACGGCGGTCGTCAGCCTGGAGGTCGACGCGGACCAGCGCGACCCCGAGCAGTGGGGGAAGCTCGTGCTCGTGCGCCTGCCCACCGGCGAGGTCACGCACGTCGACCCTGAACCCTACTGGGACGGCATCTACTACTGGTTCCGCTCCAGGGGAGTCGACCCGCACAAGTGGCGCGGCCTGCAACGCTGAGGTCCTCGTCATTCCCGCGAAGGCGGGAATCCAGAGTGCCCGCCAGGGCATACAGCGCTCACAGCGGGCCGCTCGCGGTGGAGTGGGGAGGGTGTCCGATTCCCTCTCCTGAGGGAGAGGGTGCCGCGAAGCGGCGGGTGAGGGCCCTTGGGGTGTGGGCTGGGGGCCTGGTGTAGGGGCGTCCCTCGTGGGTGCCCTCTTCGTCCCTCCTGCCTGAGGCCTCGTTAAGGAGGACGTCCATGCTCAACGACGAACAGTCCCAGCTCGCGAACGACATCGCGGAGCGCCTCATCGCCCGCGGCGAGACCGTCGCCGTCTCGGAATCCACGACCGGTGGGCTCGTATCGGCGGCGTTGCTGGCGGTCGCGGGCGCATCGCGCTACTACGCCGGAGGCGGCGTGCTCTATACCCTGAACTCGCGCACGGCGCTCGCCGGCGTGCCGGCGGAGACCTACGCCAACTACCGCGGCACGACACCGGAGATGCTCGCCGCGCTTGCGGAGGCGATGCGCGAACGCCTGGGCGCCACGTGGTGCATCGCCGAGTCCGGTGTCGCGGGCCCGGGCCGCAGCCGCTTCGGCTTTGCCGCGGGACGCACCACGCTCAGTGTTGCCGGCCCCGTCACCCGCACCGAGGTCATCGAGACCGGCATCGACGACCGCCGGGCCAACATGGCCGAGTTCGCCACCCGCACCCTCCGCTACCTCCGCGACGCCCTCAACGACGCGTAGGAACTTCGTCGTTCCTGCGCAGGCAGGAACCTCGCCTGATCCCTTCCCCCTCGACGGGGGAAGGTTAGGATGGGGGTGAACCGGCGGAGCGGTGGGTTGTCTGGCGTAGGGGCGTCCCTTGTGGGCGCCCTGTCTGACCCACGTCGCCCCATGGGAGAGGTCGGCGCGCTTGCGCGGCGGGTGAGGGCGAACCAGACGCGGGGCGCAGCCCCCCGTCATGCCAGCGAAGGCTGACATCCAGCGTGCCCGCAGGGCACACGGCGGGGCTGGGCTCGGCGGGTGAGGGCTGCCCCCTTGCACCTCCTCCCCACGCCTTGCTCTATACTGGGCGCCTCGCGGTCACCGGCGAAAGGAGAGCGTCATGCAATGGGGATCCGGCCTCTCGCGCCACGCCGATCTGAACGTGGCGCTGGACGAGTGCATAGCGTCCATCAGCGCCGTGGTCGACGACGCCAGCGACGTCAGCTTCGTCGCAGTGTTCACGTCGCACCACTACGGCCCGCAGACCGAAACACTCCCTGCCGCCGTGAGCGAACGCTTTCCCAACGCGGTCGTCATCGGCTGCTCCGGCTCAGGTGTCATCGGCTCGGGTCGCGAAGAAGAGGAAGCGCCCGCGCTCTCCGTCACCGCCGGAGCCATGCCCGGCGTCGCGCTGAGCGCCTTCCATGTGCGCAGGGATGACCTCCCGTCACCCGACGCCCCGCCCGACGCCTGGCACGCCCTGCTGGGCGTTCCGCCGGACGTCGCCCCGGACTTCATCGTGCTGGCCGAGCCGTTCACGATGGACGGCGACGCTCTCCTCGCAGGGTTGGACTACGCCTACCCGGGCGCGGTCAAGGTTGGCGGACTCGCCAGCGGCGGCGGACGCTTCTCCCCGCACAGCCTCGTTCTCAACAGCGCCATGCACCGGGACGGCGCGGTGGGCGTCGCCCTTTCGGGCAACGTCGTCATCGACAGCGTTGTCGCGCAGGGCTGCCGCCCCATCGGCGAAGCGATGCACGTCACCGGCGCGGAGGGCAACATGATCGAGGCGCTGGACGGCGTCCCGCCCATGGAATGCCTCCAGGGCATCTACGCGGCGGCGTCCCCGCGCGACCAGGGGCTCATGCGTCACAACCTCTTCATGGGCATAGCCATGGACCCGCTTGCACTGGGCGACGCGGCAGGCGGCTTCCTCATCCGTAACGTGCTGGGCGTCAACCAGGACAGCGGAGCGCTTGCGGTCGGTGCGCTCGTGCGCGAAGGGCAGCTCGTCCAGTTCCACGTCCGCGACGCGCAGACGTCCGGCGAGGACCTCCAGCACTCGCTCGCCAGCTACCTGGACGCCGCGGGGGAGCGAACGGCAGCGGGCGCGCTGATGTTCTCCTGCACCGGGCGCGGGCGCTACCTGTACGGCAGGCCGGACCACGACACCGACATCTTCCGCGACGTGGTGGGCGGCCTGCCGCTCGGCGGCTTCTTCTGCAACGGCGAGATCGGGCCCGTGGCCGGGACGACTTACCTCCACGGCTACACGAGCTCTTTCGCTCTCTTCCGACCACGTACCGCCCCGGACTAGGACTTTGTCATTCCCGCGAAGCCGGGAATCCAGAGTGCGTGCCAGCGCACACGATTGGTGGGGTGTGGGAGTGCCTGGTCCCTTCCCCCTTGATGGGGGAAGGTTAGGATTGGGGGTGAACCGGGCGCGGGGTGGGGCGCCTGACCCCCTCTCCTGAGGGAGAGGGGGACGCGCTTCAGCGCGTGGGTGAGGTCCCTCGGTGGCGTGGCTGGGCGGCGTCCGATGTAGGGGCGTCCCTCGTGGGCGCCCGGTCCGGCCCCCTCTCCTTTGAAGGGAGAGGGCAACGCGCTTCAGCGCGCGGTGAGGGGAACCGGGGAGTGCAGAGGGGGACCCCTTTGCCACGGGCTTTAGCCCGCGGTGTGAGGGGTGTCCCCCACAACGTACCGGGCGGGTGGGTGGGAAGAACTACGCAACGAACGAAGGAGACAGCGATGCGAGGACTCGAAGGACGAAGGGCAGTCGTCACCGGCGGAGCGCGGGGCCTGGGCAAGGCCGCTGCTGAGCGGCTGGCCGAAGAAGGCGTGAAGGTCGGCATCCTCGACCTGCGCGGCGACGAGGCGAACGAGGTCGCGCAGGCCATCGGCGGAGTGGCGTTCCAGTGCGACACCACGTACGAGGCGCAGCTCGCTGCAGCGTGCGAGGGCGTCAACGCCGCGTTCGGCGGCATCGACGTCCTCGTCAACAACGCCGGCCTCATCGCGCAACGCAAAGACTGGGCGACGTGGACGAAAGAGGAGGTGGAGCGGTTCGCCCAGGTGAACTACATCGGCTACTTCCTCACCATCAAGGCCGCCCACCCCTACCTCAAGGCGAGCGGGCGCGGGCGCATCATCAACGTCGCATCCCGCACCTTCTTCATGGGCAACCCCGGCCAGACGCCCTACGTCTCAGCGAAGGGCGCCGTCATCGGCCTGAGCTGGAACATGGCCAAGGAGCTCGGCGGCGACAACATCACTGTCAACGCCGTGATGCCGGGCCAGGTCGCGACCCCCGGTACGCTGGAGTACAACGACGAGGAGATGTTCAACCGCACGATGCAGAACCAGGCGATCAAGGCTCGCGTATACCCGGAGCACCTCGCCGCGCTGATCGCCTTCCTCGCCAGCGACGACGCCTCCATGATCTCCGGCCAGTCCATCGTCGTCGACGGCGGCGGCCTGCTTCACTAGGGACCTCGTCGTTCCTGCCCTTCACCGTCATTCTCGCGAAGGCGCGAATCCAGAGTGGCCGTCAGGCCACACGGCGGGATGGCTTGGGGAGGGGGTGCCTGCCACCTCTCCCTCGGGGAGAGAGCCTGCCCTGAGCTTGCCGAACGGGTCGACGCGCTTGCGCGGCGGGTGAGGGTCCTCCGCGGGGACGTGGGGCAGGGCTTGTCATTTTCGAGCGGAGCGCAGCGGAGTCGAGAAATCTCTCGGGGTTCCTCATCGTTCCTGCGAAGGCAGGAACCTCGCAGCTCACCTCGCCCTCAGGGAAGGGCCTGCCCTGAGCTTGTCAACGGGTCTATGCGCTTGCGCAGCGGGTGAGGGTGGATCCGCTGGGAGTAAGGGTTGCCTAGACGTGCGCGTGGGCGTGCACGTGCGACGCCGACCCCTCGCGCTCCGCGAGGAACCCCGCGTACGGCGCCTCTGAGAGGTGCAGCGCGTGCGTCTCCGGGTCGCATGCCGCTCCCACCCACACCTCACCGTCCGCGAAGTGCTCTTTCTTCCACACCGGCACCACGTGCTTGATGCGGTCGACCACGTACAGCCCCGCCAGGAACGCCTCGAGCCGGTGTGGGGCGCCCGCAGCCACCACGAGGCTCACGTCGCCGATCTCCAGCCGCCCGATGCGGTGCCGCGCGGACATCGCCGGAATGTCGAACCGCGCCATCGTCTCCTCGAGGATCTGGGCGATGACCTTCGCGGCCATCCGCTCGTCGGCCTCGTACTCCAGCCGCAGCACCGGACGCCCGGCCGTGTTGTCGCGCGTCGTTCCCTCGAACGTCACCACCGCGCCATTGAATGCCCGCCGTACGGCGTCCGCCGTCTCCCCGACGTCGATCTCCTCCGTCCCGACCCACACGTCCACACCGCCGCTCACCGGCGGGTAGAACGCAACGTCGTCGCCGTCGGACAGCGGGTAGGCGAGGTTCCCGAACTCCTCGTTCACCGCGATGAGGTGCGGCTTGAAGTCGCGTGGCAGCGCGGGGGCGGCGGCGAGCAGCGCCGCGACCGCGTCCGCGACGACCGCGCCGTCGCTCAGCGGCAGCGTCACCCGGTCCATCCCCGCAGTCTCCCTGTACGACGCATAGAGGCGTATGAGCACGTCCATGCCCGGATTATACCCCCTCCCTAGCCCTCTCCCTACAAGGGGAGAGGGCTAGGGAGGGGGTACTGCGGGCGATGTGCGGGGAGGGCCGGGCGTCCGCCTACCTCTCATGAGGGAGAGGGCCGCCCGGAGGCGGCGGGTGAGGGCCCTGTGGCGGGCGGGCCGGAGCAGGGCTTGTCATTTCGAGCGGAGTGCAACGGAGTCGAGAAATCTCTCCCGCGCTTCAGCGCGCCCCCTCCCCCGGAACCATGACCCTCGCCGCCCCGTATAATTCTATGAAGGAGACCAAACACCCATGCCCCGAATCGCACTGCCAACCGTCCTGCTGACCATCGCCCTCTGGACCGCAGCCTGCGGCGCCGGACCCACACCCACCCCAACGGATGCTCCACCGCCCGTCGCTACGCCCCCTCCCGCAACGGCCACGCCGACGCCCCTCCCGCCGCCGTCCGTGCCGACCGCGACGCCTCCGCCGGCGACCGCAACGCCCGTACCGCCAACGCTCACCGCGAATCCGCCGCCGACCCCCACGCCGACATCTGTGCCAACGCCCACCCCGACGCCACTCAGCGAACCGGAGGCGCTCTGCATCACGACCGAGGCGTACTCGGACGAGTACATCATGGCCGTCATCGGCCAGGACAGCATTCCCACCGCATACGACGACATCAACGGCGGCGGCTGCGACTTCTCCGTTCCGATCCACTCGGTGCGGATCGAGCTCACCAGCGGTGAGCACTCACAGGCCGTGGTCATCAGGCTGCCCGAGCCGGCCCGCAACCTGGGGGTGCCGTTCAACGACCTGGACGTCCCACTGATCGACGCGGACCTGCCGGACGGTCGCTACGCCCGCCGCGTCACCGCGCTCGCCAACTTCTGGAATGGACAGGCTGAGATCGATATCCCCGCGTTCGAGGATGTCTACCTCGTTCGCGACCCAGGCTCGCAGCAGGCCGACCTCCTCCGTCACCAGGGCAGGTGGGAGCGCGGGGGCCTCGTGAACTACGACTACACCGGCGCGGAAATCTGCTTCTGCGCCGCGGACTACATCGCAACGGCTGCCGTCAGCGTTCGCGACGGTGTCGTGACGGCTGTCTCCTCGGCGGAGCCGGGCATAGGCGTCATCCCCGTGCCGGAGCGGTTCGTCCCCATCGCGAAGCTGTTCGAACTGCTGCAGGACGCCATCGACCGGGGCGCGCACAACATCGACGTCAACTACGACGAGCGGTACGCCTATCCCACGACCTTCTTCATCAACTACGACGACGCGATAGCCGACGAAGAGCGGGGGTTCACGGTGCGCAGCTTTACGCCGCGCTGACCGCTTCAGGGCGAGAGGTGTAACCTTCCAGCCATGACACAGCGCGGCATGCGGAAGGAACAGACCCTCTTCGAGCACGTGCGCCGCCAGCACGAGGACGAGAACGCTCCGCTCGCGGCCCGCATGCGCCCCCGCACGCTCCAGGAATACGTCGGACAGCGCCACCTGCTCGGCGAGGGCCACGTGTTGGAGCGCGCCATCCGCACGGGCCAGGTGCCGTCGATGGTGCTCTGGGGCCCGCCCGGCACGGGCAAGACAACGCTCGCGCGGCTCGTCGCGGGGCTCACGAAGTCCCACTTCATCGGCGTCTCAGCCGTCACCTCCGGCGTCGCCGACCTCCGCCAGGCCGTCGAGGAGGCCCGCGAGATACGCGCCACCGAGGACCTGGGCACCATCCTGTTCGTCGACGAAGTGCACCGCTTCAACAAGGCGCAGCAGGACGCCATACTTCCCCACGTCGAGAACGGCACTGTCACCTTCATCGGCGCGACCACCGAGAACCCGTCGTTCGAGGTCATCTCGGCGCTCCTGTCACGCACGCGCGTCCTGACGCTCTATCCGCTCAGCGACGATGAGGTCGGACAGGTCGTCCGCCGCGCGCTCGCCGACACCGAGCGCGGGCTCGGCAACGAGCGCGTGACGCTCGACCCCGACGCGCTGGCCTTCCTGCAGGAGGTCGCCTCGGGCGACGCCCGCGTCGCGCTGAACGGCATCGAGCTCGCCACCGAGATCGCGCTCCGCTACCCGGACGGAACGAAGCGGATCGACCGCCCGCTGATGGAGGAGGCGCTCCAGCGCCGCGCGCTCCACTACGACAAGGCGGGCGACAGCCACTACGACACAATCTCCGCGTTCATCAAGTCGGTGCGTGCGTCGGACCCGGACGCCGCGGTCTACTGGCTCGCGCGGATGCTCGAGGCGGGCGAGGACCCGCTCTTCATCGCGCGGCGCGTCGTCATCCTCGCGGCGGAGGACGTCGGCATGGCCGACCCGCACGCGCTGCCGGTCGCCGTCGCCGCGCAGCAGGCCGTCCACTTCGTCGGGCTGCCGGAAGGCGCCATCCCGTTGGCGGAGGCCGCCGTCTACCTCGCGACGGCCCCCAAGAGCAACGCGTCCTACATGGCGCTGAACCGCGCCATGGACGAGGTGCGGACTGGACGCCAGCACCCGGTCCCCCTCCACCTCCGCAATGCGGTCACCGGCCTCATGCGCAACCTGGGCTACGGCAAGGACTACAAGTACGCGCACGACTACAAGGGGCACTTCGCGGGCCAGCGGAACCTGCCGGACGAACTCGCGGGCAAACGCTTCTACGAGCCCGGCGACCAGGGCTACGAGCAGACGGTGCGCCAGCGGTTGGAGGCGTGGTGGGGAAAGGTGAAGCGCGAAGGCGCCTGAGTGCCGTCAGCCCCCGCCTGCCAGCCGCCTGATGGCGACGCGCTCCCGGACCCCGTCGAGGATGCACTCGCACTCGTTGAGGATGTCGCGCCCCAGCAGCGACGGCAGCTGCTGCCATGCGTGGCCCCTCGTCAGGTGGATGTCGATCTCGAACTCCTGGAAGTGGCCGAAGGCGTCATGGTCCTGAAAACGGAGAACGGCCCGCGTCGTCTTGTACCGGGCCTCGCCGCCCACTCCTTCTACTCTCTGGTACCGCCCTCCGAGGTTCCGTATGTCTAAGCCCATCTCAGCCGCATCGTCGGGCATCAGCGATGTCGCATGGGCGCCCGTGTCCACGAGGAACGCCACACCTGTATGGAGGTGCAGGTCGGGAAGGTAGACCTCGCCGTAGACATACGGAGCGGGCGGGTTGTCGTCCCGATAGTGTCCTTCTATCGCCACGTCACAGAATGAGCTTTCTGGGCTTGCTGGCTGCGAACCGGACGGCAGCGTAGTTTGGGGGGACGTCCTTCTCGTTCATGATGGCCAGCAGCCTCTTCAGTTTCTTGTGCGTGGCCACGATCTCCCCCTTGTAGACGGCCACGTACTGGTCCGGGTAATCCTTCTTGACCTGTGGCCAGATCGAGTTGAGGTAATCGCTGTCGATACAGAACTGGCGAAAGTGGGCGTCCAGCTCTTCCCGGTTTGGAATCTCGATGGTCATGGACGAGCGCTCCCTGTGGCCTCGATCGTTCTCGGCATTCGGGACGGTGTTGCCCCATACGTGTCAGGAGCAGTATAGCAGCCGGCTGGAGGCATCGGCCATCGCACGCTGTCGCTGTGGGCAGTGGGTACTCCTACGGCTGCAAGCCCCGCGGAAAGGCGAAGCGCGTCCCAGCCACGGTATTCCAGCGCCTTCTCCGTCATTCCAGCGAAAGCTGGAATCCAGAGCGCGATAGCTGTCAAGACCCGGAAATCGTTATCGATTTCACAAATCTGCGTGAAATCCGCAGGAAAATCCGCCTCCATAGGGGTTGCATGTCCCCGCGGCGAGTCCTACAGTGGAGTGGAACGGTACGGAGCGGGCGGTGGGTGGTCGCCCCTCCGAAGAACCGGAACTGACGAAGGGAGGTGCACCATGGGCATACGCGCGGTCTACGTGCTGCATCACCGGTGGCACTTCCCCTGTACGGCCCTCCCGGCGGCCTGAGCGTTGCCGGAGGAGGGCAGACGGAAGCCGGAAGCTCCGCTATAAGCAGGCAGGCAGAAGCGCCCGGAACGGCTCGATGAGCCCGAGGCGGCCTGAGTCCGGTAGTGATTGCCGGGAGCGGCAACGGAGCGGAAGGTGAGCCCCGCTAATCGCGGGGCACCAACCAGTGCCGGAGCGGTCGAGAGGCCACTCCGGCACTTCTGTTATCTCCCACATCCCCGCCCCATCCGTCATTCCCGCGAAAGCGGGAATCCAGAGTGGCCGCCAGGCCGCACGGGTTAGGAGGTAGGGTGGATGGGTCCGGGTGTAGGGGCGTCCCTTGTGGGCGCCCAGGGGTGAGGGGAGGTGGACGGGGATGTCATGTTGAGCGGAGCCAGAGGCGGAGTCGAAACATCTCTCGGGTGTTCGTGTGTGCGATGCGTTCCCCGAGAGATTCCTCAACTCCGCTGCGCTTCGTCCGGAATGACAGTGATCGGCCTCACCACGCGCTGAAGCGCGGTGAGTGGGCTGGACCCCTCTTACAGCCCGTAGAACTCCCTGGGGTTGTCCTCCAGGATCTTCCGGGCCGCGGTGTCGCTGATGCGTCCCTCGGACGCCCACCTGCGTACCGCGTCGATCGCGTCGGGCTCCGCCGACGTGTCGAAGTGCGAGTAGTCGGTGCCCATCATCAGGTGGTCCTCGGTGCCGTAGGTCAGGATGTACGAGATGTCCTCGACCGCGTCCACCGCGACGAAGAACTTGTTCCTGCGGAACAGGTTCTCCCCCATCTCGAACTTCCGTATCCACGACCGCCGCTTCTTCTCGGCCTTCAGCCGGTCCACCACGTACGGTATCCACGTCGAGCCCGCCTCGATGAAGCCCCAGCGGATGTTCGGGAACTTGTCCGGCACCTCGTAGAGCACCAGCGCGTGGAACGCGTCCATGATGGGGATGCCGCCCAGGCTGTCGCCGTGGCCGAGCCGCGCCTCGGTCGGGTTGCCGCTGCCCGTGTGGATGCAGATAGGCATGTCCAGCGCGCTCGCCTCCTCGTACAGCGGGAAGAAGTACGGGTCGCTCACGCGCCTGCCGTGCTCCAGTCCGCGCTTGAACACGCCCACCGCCCCGTTCTCCTTCGCCCAGCGCAGGTAGCTCACGGACGCGTCGATGTCCAGCAGCGGCGGCACCGCGACCCACCTCAGCCGGCCCTCGGTCGGCGCGCACCTGCTGGAGACGTAGCGGCTCCAGCTGTCGACCAGTGCGCGCTCCGCCTCCGGGTTGCCGGTGACGTAGGAGAGGAAGAACGTCGGGTAGATGACGTGGATGTCGACGCCCCGCGCGTCCATGTGCTCGAGCCGCTCGTTGACGTCCAGCAGCTCGCGCGAGTTCAGCGTCGTGCCGGTCAGCTCGTCGTTGCGGATCATCCGCTGGCGGAGCCTGCCGTCCACGAGCCACCAGCGGCTGGCCGAAGCGTCCATGCCGCCGGGGACCACGCCCTCGGGGGGAGAGATCGTGACGGGACGGAACCGCGCCGCGGCTCCCTCCATGTACTGCCAGGTTTCCTCCGGCTCGTCGATGTGCGTGTCTGCGTCGATGACGGGCATCTCGCGCCTCCCGTAGGTTCTCGTTCACGCGGCCCTCGCCGCGCCGCGCAGTCTACTACGCTTCCAAGCCGCCAGTACGGCAAGCTCGTCGTCTAGCTCCAGCGACTCCCCGGCTTCTTCAAGCAGTTTCAATCCTGCCAACTCGAATGTGGCTATTGCACTCTTGACGCTTATCCTGAACCACTCACTTCCACCACCAGGCTCGCGTATCCGGTTCGCATCGTGTATGAGATGCAAGGTTCGCTCTGTCCAAACGCCGTCATCAACACGAGCGACATACTCAATGTTGTAAGGGGAGGGTGAACCCGCTTGGAATCCGCGAATGCGACTGCGGACGTCCGTTAGAGCGATTCCCTTCACCCTGCCTATCTTGACGACGCCTGGCATTCTCTCGTTTGAGAGCACGTAGACAGCACCGGGTTGAGTCTGGCTCTCTGTTCCACTCTGATTGTTCTGTTGGACCACTACTTACGCCCTCCGAAGCTATTGCTGCATTATACGTTTCGTCACCGCTGTGACACGCGCCCCTTGCGTGAACGTCCGCCCGTGCCGCACGATGGTAGGGCGCAACGTGTAGAGCGCACATTGACCCTGGCGGACGAGCCGCAGGAAGAACGCTGCCCCCTCAGCGAAGAGCAAGAGGGGGCTTTCTCGTTAACCGGGGTGACAGCGGTCACGCGACCGCGGTTATCCGGGTGACGAAAGGTGTAACCGGGTGGAGAAGGTGTGCCCGTGGCAGAAGACCTCACGCGATACAGGGACGACCCCGTCGGCTTCGTGACTGACGTGCTCGGCGACGCCGGCAGGCCGTACTCAAAGCAGGCCGAGATGCTCGAAGCCTTCGTGGAACACCGGCGCGTCTCCGTTGTCGGCGCGAACGGCTCCGGCAAGGACTGGACGGCGGCGCGCGCCGTGCTCTGGTGGACCGAGACGAGCCTGGAGTCCAAGGCCCTCGTCACCGGCCCCACGCAGCGCCAGGTGGAGGAGATCGTCTGGCAGGAGATGCGCGAAGCCTACGCCGCGGCCGAGGAACGCCTCAGCGGCGCCATGCTCAAGTCCGCGTACCGCGTCGATGAGAAACGGTTCGCGCTCGGTTTCTCCACCAACAGGGCGTGCAACATCCAGGGCTTCCACTCAACCGGAATTGCTCGTCGTCGTCACGGAGGCCCACGCCATGCCGCAGGACCAGATGGACGCCATCAAGCGCCTCCACCCAACGCGTCTCCTGCTCGTGGGCAACGCCATGTCGCTCGACGGCGAGTTCTACGAGTCCCACCACTCCCGGCGGGCGCGCTACCACCGCATCCACATCTCCGCCTACGACACGCCCAACTTCACCGGCGAGAACGGCGGCCTCCCCGGGGTCGTCACGCCCGAGGATGCCGAGGAGTTGGCCCTCGACTGGTCGGAAGACCACCCCTACTACGCGTCCGCCGTCCTCGCCGAGTTCCCGGATGCGCAGGACGACTCGCTCGTCGGACGCGAAGCGGTCGAGGCCGCCATGGAGCGCGGGGAGCAACCCTCACCCCTGGCCCCTCTCCCAGAGGGCGAGGGGAGCCAGACACACCTCTTCCCGGGGGAGAGGTCGGCGCGCAGCAGCGCGGCGGGTGAGGGTTTGCTCGACCCCCGCTTACCCGTCTACGTGGGCGTCGACGTGGGGCGCTTCGGTTTCGATAAGTCGGCTATCTGCGTCCGGCAGGGCGAGCGCGTGCTGGACCTGCGCTCGTTCACGAAGATGGACACGATGCGGCTCGTCCACGAGGTGCTGCGGACGGTGGAGTGGACGGGCGCGGAGGCGGTCTTTGTGGACGAGGGCGGCGTCGGCGGGGGCGTCGTGGACCGGCTGCGGGAGCTTGGCGCGCCGGTCTACGGCGTGCACTTCGGCGGGCGCGCGCCGCACCGCACGCGCTTCTTCAACATGCGCTCCGAGTTCTTCTGGGAGATCCGGATGCTCCTGAACGACGGCCTGCTCGCGCTGCCGCGTGACGAGGAGCTCGCGGGCCAACTGCTGTCGCTGCGCTACGACGTATCGAGTTCAGGGCAGGTCCGGCTGCAGGGCAAGAAGGAGATGCGCAAGCGCGGCCTGCCTTCGCCGGACAAGGCGGATGCTCTCGCACTCGCGTTCCTCGTCCCGCCGTCGTTCGGCATCTGGACAGGCACGGAGCCCTTCCTCGACGACGACCGCGCATCGCCGAACAGGATCAGCCTCGGCTACCGCCTTCCCCCGCCCGGTGACGAAGACGACACTCCGCCGAAGGGCCCCGTCAACCGCGTGGGGGTGTGGTGGTGATCGTCATGCTGAGCGAAGCCGGAGGACCTTGCCCTGTCATGTTGAGCGTAGCCACAGGCGGAGTCCCGCGCTTTAGCGCGCAACATCCTCTCTGGTGTCTCCCGCTCATGGTGAGCCTGTCGGACCACCCGTCATTCGCGCGAAGGCGGGAATCTCGCAGCCCTGGGGAGGGGGGCATGGCTCGGAGACGGGGTTCCTGCCTCCACAGGAACGACAGCGCCGCCTACACCCCTGCCTTCACTGTGCTCTCGATGGCGTCCAGTGCCTCGTCGATGTCCTCGGCGGTGATGCCGTAATGCGGAACGAAGCGCACCCAGTTGAAGCGCCCGTTGCCGAGGACGCCGCGCTCCTTCAGCCGCGCCGACGTGCCGGGACCGTCCCCGTCGTCGAGCTCGGCGTAGACGATGTTCGTCTCGATGGTCGCGGGGTCCACCTGGAAGCCGGGGATGCTCGCCAGCCCCTCGGCGAGGCGCTTCGCGTTCGCATGGTCCTCCGCGAGCCGGTCGACCATGGTGTCGAGCGCGACCAGTCCCGCGGCGGCGAGCACGCCCGCCTGCCGCATCCCGCCGCCCGCCATCTTGCGGATGCGCCGCGCCCGGGCGATGAACTCCCGGCTGCCGGTGACGACGGAGCCGACCGGGGCGGAGAGCCCCTTCGACAAGCAGAATGTGACCGAGTCCGCGACCGACGCCAACTCCGACGGCGGGACGCCGAGGGCGACAGAGGCGTTGAATATCCGCGCGCCGTCCATGTGCACGGCCATGCCGTTCGCGCGGGCCACGTCGATCAGCGGCTGCATCTGGTCGACCGTGTAGGCGGCCCCGTTCCCCCGGTTGTGCGTGTTCTCGAGCGTGAGCAGCGCCATGCGCGGGAAGAAGCCGCCCGGCGGGGCGATCAGCTCGACGTCGTCCGGGTCCATCAGGCCGCGCTTGTCGTTCGGGAGCGAGCGCATCTGCACGCCGCCGAACGTGGCGATGGCGCCCATCTCGTTGACGAGCAGGTGCGCGTCAACGCCGCAGACCAGTTCGTCGCCGCGGTTGCACCACGACAGCGCCGAGACGAGGTTGCCCATCGTCCCGCTCGTCACATACAGCCCGGCCTCCTTGCCCATGAGGCTCGCAGCGGTCTGCTCAAGCCGGTTGACGCTCGGGTCCTCCCCGTACACATCGTCACCGACCTCGGCCTCCGCCATCGCCCGGCGCATCGCGTCAGTGGGTTTCGTCAGCGTGTCGCTGCGCAGGTCTATCACGCGGGGCGCGGTGCCGTTGTTCGCCATCGTCGTTCGTCCTTCACCTCGGGGATGCGGCGATTCTACCAGCGCCTGCTGGTAAACTGGGGAGCGATGGTCAACTTCCTGAACAGGCACGGGCTGGTCATCTTCGTGGCGCTCCTGGCGTTCACGGCGGACCAACTCTCCAAGCTCGGCATCGTGCTCTTCCTGCCGAGGAATTCGTCCTGGCCGGAGGAGGGTTTCTTCCGCCTCACGCACGTCTGGAATACGGGCAGCGCATTCGGGCTGTTCGGTGGGCAGAACCTGCCGCTGACCATCGCCTCCGCCGTCGGCATCGTCGTGCTCATCCTCTTCTATCGTTCGCAGGGCACGCCGGGCATCTGGGTGCAGACGAGCCTGGGCCTGATGTTCGCGGGCGCGTTCGGGAACCTGGCCGACCGCGTCACCCAGGGACATGTCACCGACTTCATCGACGTCGGCCCGTGGTACATCTTCAACCTGGCGGATGCCTCCATCGTCACCGGCATCATCATCTTCGGGGCGGTCCTCCTGCTGACCCGCCCGACGCCTCGCCCCGCCCTCGTCACGACGAGCATCCCCGGCGACGAGGAGTACGCGGACCAGCAGGAAGCGTCCCGTCCCTGACCCGGTGAACGAGCAATGGGACTCGCCGAAGACTTCGTGGACAGGCTGAGGGGGCTGGCGTTCGAAGACGCATTCAACCCCTACACTGACACAGACCCGACGCATGACGTTGATGGCGCTCCTGGAAAGAGGCGCGAAAACCTGCTCGCCGTAATCGAAAGCGCCTCAGCCCAGAGGGTGGATGACATGTGGGTTGGCTTGGCACCCGGACATAAGGGAGCCAGGCGAACGGGCTTGGCATTCACCGACGACTTCACCCTCGAGCGCCACGGCAACCGATGGGGAGTACGGGTTGAGCGACCCACTCATGGCAAGTTGATCAGCGAAGATAGCGCTTCTGCAGTATGGGAGGCGCTGGACGGCATCGAGGGGAAAGTCTTCTTCTGGAATGTCTTCCCCATGCATCCCCACGAACCAGGCGATCCATTGAGCAACCGCTCCTACGTCCGCAGCGCGGAGCGCGACAGAGGAAAGGGACTGCTGGGAGAATTGATCGTTGAGCTCAAGCCACAGCGCCTCATTGGAGTCGGCAATGTTGCGCATGACGTGATGAAGAAGATGGACATCGGCGTGGAACTGCACAAGGTGAGGCACCCCAGCCACGGAGGAAAGCCGGAGTTTCTGTCCCAGATCCGCAGACTGTATCGCCAGGGATGACCTTGCGTAACACCGCGTCCATCCTGCCGGTTCACCCCCATCCTGACCTTCCCCCATCGGGGGGGAAGGGGCCGGAAGGCGAAGTCCGCTTCACCGCAAGCGAGGCCGACGCCGGCTTCCGCGTGGACACGTTCGTGCAGGCGCGGGATGCGTCGTTCAGCCGGTCTCGGGCCGCCGCACTTGCGCGGGAGGGACGCGTCACGGTGAACGGGCGCCCCGTCAAACCGTCGACTGTCGTGCGAGGGGGCGACGTCGTCGTGGTCGTAGTGCCTCCGCCTTCGCCACTCGATCTCGCTCCGCAGGACATCCCGGTCGGCGTCGTCTACGAAGACGACCAGCTCATCGTGGTGGACAAACCGGCCGGGCTCACCGTGCACCCCGCGCCGGGGCACCCGGACGGTACGCTCGTGAACGCCCTGCTCGCGCTCGTTCCGGACCTGCCGGGCATCGGCGGTGTGGAGCGCCCCGGCATCGTGCACCGGCTGGACAAGGACACCTCCGGCCTGATCGTCGTGGCCAAGACCGACGCGGCGCACCGCAGCCTCTCGCGCCAGATGAAGGAACGCAGCGTCCACAAGTCTTACGTCGCGTTAACGACCGGGGCGATGCGCGACGCAGAGGGCGAGATCGACGCACCGATAGGGAGGCACCCGAAAGAGCGCAAGAAGATGGCGGTCGTGGAAGGAGGGCGTTCTGCCCTCACGCACTACCGGGTGATGGAGCGTTTCGGCGGGCCCCACGGCAGCTTCACGCTCGTAGAGGCGCATCCGGTCACGGGGCGCACGCACCAGATACGCGTGCATCTCGCTTCCATCGGCCACCCCCTCGTGGGAGACCCGGTCTACGGCAGACGCTCGCCCCTGGTGCCCCGGCACTTCCTCCACGCCGCGCGGCTGGACGTGGCGCTTCCTCCCGGCGAAACAGAGCGTAAGATATTCGAGTCGCCGCTTGCGGACGATCTATCCGACGCGCTGTCGGAACTGCGCCGCGCCTAGCCCAGGCCGCTTACGGCAGGTCTCCGCGAAGGGCTGCGGTCAGGACGATGAGCATGAGTGTGAACATCGCGCCGAATGTGGCGATCGTGAAGTTCCTGATGGCCCCCACCGCGCCCTTCACCTCGGCAACGCACTCGCGCACAGTGGAGATGCTATCGGCCAGGACGGTGTGCTGACGCGCGTTCTCCTGCACGAACTCCAGGAAGTACTGCGGAATCGCTTCCTGACCGGGAGCTTGCGGTTGGCGGGGCTGCTGCGGTTCGGTAGTCATGGCCATTCTCTACAGCGGCTAAGTGGCTGCTGATACATGATAGCACACACTAGCCGGAACCCATGAACCATTCGCGAAGGAACGGCTCCGGGTAGATGATGTAGAGGACCCGGTCCAGGAATATGGCGATGAAGAGCCAGACCGCCGCCGCAGCGATGAGGGCCATGAGCCACCGGCCGTGCCCGCGCAGCAGCACAACCGGGCCGGCGAGCGCGAACGCCAGCGCCCCCCACTTGAGGCCCACCGTCGTGCCGACCAGGAGGAACAGCAAGAAGAGTCCCAGCATCCGCAGCGCCGCTCCTCGTGCGCCTTCCATGCCGCTGCTGACAAGCCCGAGGTCCATGATGGAGGAGACGCGCGGGCGGCCGAGGACGCCCCGTCCGAGTTCGATGACGAGCAGCACCAGTGCGATGCTGGACAGCCAGAACGGATAGGTGGTGAAACGCCAACGGTCCTGCACGGGGTTCTGCAGGTGGTCCGACAGCAGCAGACCCACACCGGCAATGACCACGATCGGGATGAGGACATCCGGATGGAGGAGGCGCTCCTTCCATCCCCGGCGCGCCGCTCCTTCGGAGTCCGCCTCTTCCACAGCGATCTCCGTCTCACGCTCCATGCGCGCCACCGAGCGGAGCAGCACCGCCGCAACGGTGATTGCGATGATCAGGATGGTGATGGTGATCGGACGAGTGAGCGCGCCGGCGTAGCCGTGGATGCTCACTCCGTTGAAGTGGTTCCGCTCGATGACGTCCACGAGGATGAAACCGAGGATCATGGGCGGTCTTGGCCAGTTATAGCGCTTCATCACGAGCCCCATCGCCCCGACGCCGAGCGCGATCTGGATGCCTCGCCAGCTTGTCGTGTCCACGAACGTGGAGAGGAGCGCGACAGGGATGACGATGGCGCCGATGATGGGGTACGGAACCGCGGTCAGGCGGGCGAGGAAGCCGGTGACGCCCACGCCGATGCCGGAGATGATGAGGTTCGCCAGGGCCAGGGTTATCACGAGGAGGATGGTGATGTGGGCCTGGGAGCCCAGCATCTCGGGGCCCGGCGCGATGCCATACGGGATCATCGCTACCACGACGAGGGCCCACGTCGGCGCGCCCGGAACGCCGAGTGCCAGCGTGGGGAGCGCCGCGCCCGCCTCCTTCGCGTTCTGCGCGGACTCGGCGAAGAGCACGCCGTCCAGCGACCCCTTGCCAAACTCCGAGCGGTCCTTCGTGAGGATGATGCCGAACGCGTAGCTCAGCCAGTCGACCACTGCGGAGCCTACTCCGGGGATGGCTCCGAGGAAGACGCCGAAGGCGGACTGGCGCACTGTTATCTTCCAGCGGGAGATGCCGTAGCCCACGCCGCGCAGCACCTCGCTCCTGCCGAAGCTGGCGCCCTCCGCCGCCACGGGCCGTCGGCTCATCATCAGGTCGATCAGCTCAGGCAGCGCGAACAGGCCGATGATGAAGGGCACGAGCGGCATGCTCACGAACGGGTCCACGGTGAGCCTGCCCATCGTGCCGATGATGCCGAGCAGCATCCCCACGAGCGCCGAGATGAGGCCCCGCACCATCGCGCCCCGGCTCAGCACGATGACCATCGCGATACCGACCATGCCGGTCGCCGCTATCTCCGGGAAGCCGAACCGCAGCACGAACGGACGCGCGACGGGTATGGCGATGGTGAGCAGCACCGCCCCCACGATGCCTCCCAGCGCGGACACGGCGTAGACCGCGCCCAGGGTGTGGGCGGCGCGCCCCCGCCGGGCGAGCTGGTGCCCCTCCAGGAACGTCACCTGTGTCGCGGCGCTCGGTTGACCGATGAGGATGGCGGGCACCGAATCGAGGGTATTGCTGACGCCGCTGATGGTGGCGAGGGCGACGAGTCCTATGGCCGGCTCCTCGACCTCAAAGAGGATGAACGGGAAGGCGAGCGCCATCACCAGGAAGGCGTTCATGCCGGGGATCGCGCTCGCCAAGGCGGCAAGCAGGACCACGCTGAGGAGCACGGCCCAGTAGACGGGGTCGATCAGGTAGCCGAGCGCGGTCGTGATGGATTCCACCGGCTACCGCCCTTCTCGTGCGTCCCGGCGGCCCACCGAAGGGTTCACGCTAGAGGACGGCAATGGGGTTCAGGGGCGAGCCGGTCGCCAGCGGGAAGTTCATCGGCGCCACGGTGAACATGAACTCGTAGCGCCCCGTCTGTGCACACGCCTCCGCGAGCGCCTCGAAATCGGCGTTGTCCACGAGCCAGAGTCCCATCGCGACCTGCCCGACGGAATGGATGGGGCCGAAGAACCGGTCGTAGCCGGTCGGGCGCACCTCCTGCGCGCTGTCGCACGCCAACACGGAGATGCCGCGTTCGTGCAGCCACGGCAGGCAGGATGCGTGAAGCCCGGCGCGTCCGCCGTCGCGGGGCACGGGGCCGAGCATGTAGCGCCGCTTCGACCAGCCGAACCGCAGCAGGAGCGCGTCACCCTCCTCGACGCGAACACCCTGGGCCTTCACCGCCGCCTCGAGGTCGTCAACGTACGCGGCCTCGCCAGGCTCATACCAGAGCACGTCGCGCATCTTCGCGAGGTCGAGGAGCACGCCCTTCGTGACGAGCCCGTCCTTCATGCCGTCCACCGCTCCGAACGCCGCCTTGCCGCCGGACGATATGAGGCTGGAGGGGCGTCCGTTGTACATCCTGCCCTGCCAGAACTGGTGGCAGAGCGCGTCCAGGTGGGTCTGGCCGGGACCGTGGATCGCCATGCCGAAGTAGTCGCCCGAGCTCTGGGTCGTCCACTCCCTGTCGTCGTCGAGGCAGTAGACCTCGCCGCTGTCCACCATGAAGTGGACGGGCGTTACGGGCTGGTCGAGCGCGTACTGGGTGCTGAGCGGGCGCGCGCAGCCGATGCTGATGCCTTCCTTCACGAGCGCCGCGGCCTGCCTGCGCTTCTCGGGCGTGACGAGGTTGAGCGTGCCGAGTTGGTCGTCGTCGCCCCAGCGTCCCCAGTTGCTGAGCGATTCGAAGTAGCCGAGCACTTCCTCTTCGGTCGGCAGTTGGCGCGTGGTCATGGCGGACCTCCGTCATGGGAGATGGGCATCGGGAGCGAGCATACCAAAGATACCGAGGGGGGATGGGGCAGGCCCTCAGCCCCGCCGCTGCGCGTGGGCCTCGCGAGAACGACGGACGCACCCGAGAGGATGTTGCGTGCTGAGGCGCAGGACTTCGCCTCCGGCTTCGCTCAGCATGACGATGCTCCGTCTGTCGTTGACCGCCTCGGTGCCCACGCTCATAATGGCCGCGTCGAGAGAGAGGAGGTATCCCGCCATGATTGAGTGGCTCGGCATCGAACACCTCTTCGAGCTTTCCGGGACGGAAGCGGTCTGGGGTTTCTTCACGCCGCTCATCATCTTCGCCGTGTTCGCCGTGTTGCAGATCATCCTGCCCGCACGGCGGGTGCCCGGCTACGTCATCGACGAGGCGACCGGCCAACCCCGCAACTACCGGCTGAACGGCCTCCTGGTGTTCGTTATCGTGCTGGTCGTGTGGGCTACCGAGATCACCGGGATGCCGCGCGAGTGGTTCTACCGGGCGTCGGTCTACTCTGTGGCGGGCGGAACGGTCTTCACGCTCATCTTCGCGATCGCGGCGGTGTTCAGCCAGCCGAAGGGCGACAGTACGAAAGGCCCCCTGGCGGAGCTGTGGACCGGGCGGGTGCGGGAGATCTCCCTGTTCAAGGACCGATTCGACATCAAGATGTGGTTCTACGTCGTCGGCGGGGCGATGCTCTCGCTCAACGCGCTGTCCGGGGCCGCGTACCACTACGACCGCTTCGGCGCCGACGCCAACCCCGGCGTGTTCCTGTACGCGGCGTTCTTCACGTTCTACATCACGGACTACTTCGTCTTCGAGCGCGTCCAGCTGTACACCTACGACCTCATCCACGAGCGGCTCGGCTTCATGCTGTTCTGGGGCGGGCTCGTCATCTACGGATGGCTGTTCATCCTTCCGCTGTGGGGCATGGCCGCCCACCCGGACCCCGGGTTCTCAGCGCCGTGGACGTACGTCTGGCTCATCGGCACGCCGCTGCTGTTCCTGTTCGGGTGGAGCATTTCGCGCGGCGCGAACATGCAGAAGTACATGTTCAAGCGGTTCCCTGACCGCAAGTTCCTCGGCATCATCGAGCCGAAGTACATCGAGGTCGGTGAGCGCAAGATCCTGTACAGCGGTTACTGGGGCGTTGCCCGGCACTTCAACTACATGGGCGAGGGGTTCGCGTCGCTCTCGATCGCGCTGGTGTTCGGCCACTTCGGCAATCCGTGGGCGTGGGTCTACTTCGTCTTCATCGTGTCGCTCTTCACCTCGCGCCAACGCGACGACGACAAGCACTGCGCCGAGAAGTACGGCGAAGAGAAGTGGGCAGAGTACAAGGCGCGGGTGAAGTATCGTATCTTCCCCGGTGTCTATTGAGACGGCTCCGAGCCATGAGGACGCAGAAAGCGGAGGTCAGAGATGGCTGAGATATTCGGCGCTGGAGTGACCCATTACCCACCGATGCTGGTGGCCGATGAGGAGAAGAAGTTCGTCATCCACACCACGCTCAAGTACGACGAGCGCGTTCCGGAGCACATGAAGAGCCCGATCAACTGGCCGGAACCGATGCGCGTGGAGTACGGGGAAGACGAAGGCGTCGCCTCGGCGACCGCCCACCGGGAGCGGCTGGTGAGCAGTTTCCGGGCGGTCAAGAGGGAGATCGAAGCCTTCGACCCTGACTTCATCCTGGTAGTCGGGGACGACCAGTACGAGAACTTCAGGGACGACATCATCCCGCCGTTCTGCATCCTGGCGTATGAAGACTCTGAGTCGACTCCCTTCATGAGGGGTTATGCAGCCGGCAGCCGCAACGCCTGGAACGAGCCGGTGGAGAAGGTCTTCAGCTACCGGGGCCACGCCCAGGCGGCCCGGTGGCTCACCGCCCAGATGATCGATCAGGGCGTGGACATGGCCTACGCCTACAAGCCGCTGCACACCCCCGGGTTGCCCCACTCGATCCTGAACACGCTGCTGTACCTGGACTACGACCGGGAGGGGTTCGACGTACCGGTGGTGCCGCTCATGGTCAACTGCTACGGGAGCAAGGTCATCAGCAACCGGGGCGGAGCACTACCCCAGAAACGGGACGGCGTCTTCCTGGAGCCCGACCCTCCGGGGCCGTCACCCAGGCGCTGCATGCAGGTGGGTGCGGCGCTCGCCCGGGCGATCCAGGAGAGCCCGTGGCGCGTGGCCCTGGTGGCGTCGTCAAGCTGGTCGCACGCCTTCCTGACGGACAAGAACTACTTCCTTTGGCCGGACCTGGAATCCGACCGCATGATGTTCGAGTCGCTCCAGGCCGGCGACTACGACGCCTGGAGCCGCGTCTCCACGCCGGAGATTGAGGCGGCAGGTCAGCAGGAGCTGCTGAACTGGGCCTGCCTCCTGGGCGCCATGGCCGAACTGGACCGGAAGCCGGAGGTCCTCGACTACGTCGAGACGTACGTCTTCAACTCCAACAAGTGCATGGTGCTGTTCCGGCCCTAGGGCTGGTCTGAACGGGCCTGCTTCCCGCAGCCCCGCCGGTTCACCTCCATCCTCGCCTTCCCCCGTCAAGGGGAAGGGATCAGGTGGCGTTGTTGACGACGACCCGTCCGGCCTTGACGACGGCGAGGACGCGAGCGACGTCTGAGATCTGTTCGTCCGGGTTGCCGTCGACGATGAGCAGGTCTGCCTCCTTGCCCGGCGCAACGGTGCCGACCGTATCGTCGATGCCGAGCGCCCTGGCGTTGCCTCCGGTCGCTGAGGCGACCGCTCCGGCGGGCGTCAGTCCCGCGTCCACCATCGCGGCGAGCTCCAGGTCGAAGCGCCCGAACGGGTAAACGCCCCATCCGCAGTCGGACCCGGCCATCAGCTGCACGCCGTGCTCGATCAACTTGCCCACCTGCTCGAGGGTCGTGGCGTGGCCGCGGCGCATCCGGTCCAGCATCGCCGTCTCCTCATCGGTGGCAACCCCGCGGTCGACGCGGTCCTGGAGGATGGGAATGCGGCTGCGCGTGATCTGCAGCGTGGGGTTCACGCAGATGCCTCGAGACGCGATGTCGGCAGCCAGGTGCTCGTCGAAGACCCGCGCGCCGTGTTCATCGGTGAACCAGCCGTGCATGATCGCGTCGTATTCGGCGTCGACGACCATCCGCATGGCCTCGTTCGAGCGGCAGTGCGCGACGACCTTTCGGTCGCGACGGTGTCCTTCCAGCGAGATCGTCGTCAGCTCCTCTGGGGAGAACTGGGGACGGAAGGGGTCGCTGCCGAGCGTGCTGCCGCCGGTCGCCATCACCTTGAGGAAGTCGGCGCCCTCCTTGATGAGCAGACGCGCGGCGTGCCGGACGCCGTCCACGCCGTCGGCCTCGGAGCCCATGAACCAGCAGTGTCCGCCGCTGACCGTTATCGGGCGGCCGGAGGCGAGGACCCGGGAGCCGTGCACCACGCCCTGCTGCAGGCCTTCCTTGAGGCGGAAGGTGGTCTGGTTCCAGCCTCCGCAGTCGCAGACGGTTGTGACGCCGGTCTCGAGGGCTCGCCCGACGTTGTGCGCCGAGCGCAGCAGGCGGATGGCGTCGTCGTCGACGAGGTGCACGTCCTCGCCGCGCCTGCCGTCGCCCGGCATGTTCGTGTGCGTGTGGCAGTCGATCAGGCCGGGCAGGAGCGTTGCGTTTGGGAAGTCGAGCACCTGCCCGCCGGGGGGCTCGGCGTCGGAAGCCGGGCCTACCGACGCGATGCGCGATCCCTCTATCCGCACGACGACGTTGGTTGCGGCTGCCGCGCCCGTGCCGTCTAGCACTCTTCCCGCGTGGATGGTCAGCGAGCCATTCGATCGTTGCATGGCGACACCCCCTTCTCCGCGCGGGAAGATTAGCACGTCACGCCAACCCTCATCCGCCGCGCAAGCGCGCACCCACTACACCTCACCGGTTCACCCTCACTCGCCGCTGTCGCGCGGCGACCCGTTCGGCAAGCTCAGGGCAGGCTCTCTCCCAGAGGGCGAGGTGGGCTGCAAGGTTCCTGCCTCCGCAGGAACGACGGAGGTTGCGCGTCCGCTTCGCGGCGCGTCGTGCGCTGCCCGCGCACCCTAGATTCCAGTCGGTGCTGGAATGACGGAGATCAGGCGAGGAGCGTTTCCACTTCCGTGCGGGTGGGCATGGCGTCCTGGGCGCCGGGGCGGGTGACGGCCAGCGCTCCCGCGGCGGCGCCATGGCGGACCGCTTCGCTCAGCGGTCTGCCCTCGGCCAAGGCGTACGTCATCGCAGCGCCGAAGGCGTCGCCCGCCGCGACGGTGTCGACCGCCTGAACCTCGAAGGGAGGCACGTACCCGCTCCCCTCGTCCGACAGGTAGAACGCGCCGGCCTCGCCCATCTTCACGACGGCCGCGCGCACGCCGCGGTCGAGCAGTGCGCGAGCCGCGGCTTCCGCAGACGCCGCGTCCGTGACGTCGATGCCGGTCAGCGCGGCTGCCTCGGCCTGGTTCGGGGTCAGTACGTCGACGAGGGCGTACGCCTCCGGCGGGAATGCGTCGGCGGGCGCGGGGTCCCAGACGACGCGCACGCCCCTCTCCCTCGCGATGCGGGCGGCGCTCAGCGACACGGCAGCCGGTATCTCGCACTGGAGCATCAGGGCGTCCGCCTCGTGGAGCGCCGACGCCGCGGCGTCGACCTGGGCATCGTCGCAGCGCATGTTCGCTCCGCTGGCAACCAGGATACGGTTCTGGCGGGACTCGTCGAGGAGGATCATCGCAACGCCGGACGGGGCATCGGCGTCCTGCATGACGCCGCTCACGTCGACGCCGCAGGCGCGCAGGTTGTCCAGGAGCTGAGGGCCGAATGCGTCGCTGCCCACGCGGCCGATCATGCTCACCGATGCGCCCTGCAGGGCCGCTGCGACCGCCTGGTTGGCGCCCTTGCCGCCCGGCGCCGTGTAGAAGTCGCCGCCCAGAACGGTCTCGCCGGGCGACGGCAGCCGGGGAGCGGCCCCGATGAGGTCCATGTTGATGCTGCCGAGCACCACGATGATGGGAGTACGGGGTTGGTTCACAGGGACGCCCCTTCGACAGACACCGCCCCCGCACCCCACCGCGTGACCTGACGGTCACTCTGGAATGACGGGTGATGGGGCATGGCGACGGATCAGCCTTGCCCGACGGACAGCTCCAGGTGATTGCCGTTGGGGTCGTCGACATAGAGCGAATAGCCCGCTCCGCCGCGGTGCTCACGGATGTGGTCGACGACGAAGCCGCGTCCTTCGAGCTCGCGCTGCAGCTCGGCAGGGTCGTCCGGGCCGTCGATCGCGAAGGTGTGGTGCGGGACGCCTTCATTCTCGCCGGCCGAGCCGTCGAACAGGCCGATGGCGAAGTCGCCGACGCGGAGCCTGACGACGTCGACTCCCCGCACCTGGTGCCTCGTCGTGATCTCGGCCCCGAACAGCCCCTGGTAGAACCGCACCGAGTCCTCGAGGTCGGCGACGCTGAAGTTCCACGAACGCATGGTCTCTGCCTTCATACGGCCCTCCTTCCATGGCAACCGCGACAACGCGGGCAGCGTACCGTTCGGCGAAGGGCGGTTCAAGTGGAGGGGACCAGGGGAGAGGGAGCGAGGTCCCAGCCTTCGCTGGATGACGGAAGGGGCTCGCCGTGCGGCGAGCCCCCTGTTCAGCATAGTGTGTGCGGCGCGCTAGATGACGTCGCCGACGAGGCGGCCGCGCCGCCCCTTCGAGCCCAGCTTCGCCGGGTCGTCTATCTCGATGCCGTCCCACTCCGCAAGCTTCGCGCCCGCGCCGGAGAGCTCGGCCTCGACCGTGTTGTTGACGACGATGTCCTTGAACGGCCCGCGGAATCCTCCCTCGTAGCCGGGGTATTCAAAGTGCTCCACCGGGTAGACGAGGATCTCGTTCTCGTCCGGGTTGCGGTGCACGTTCATCGGGTCGCCGCCACTCTCGACGATCTGCATCTGCTCCTCCAGCATGCGCCGGAACATGATGATGCCGACGTCTGAGACGCCAAGCCGTTCGGTCGTGCGGTCGGTGATGGGGCCCTGCATGATCCAGGCGGCCTGGTCCTGTCCGAGCACCCAGTCGGCCTTGATGCGCCCGTCCTCGTTGTAGACGGGGACGCGTTCATGGGTGACCACGTCCGGCTGCTCCTGTCCGGGCTCGAGCGGCTGCAGGTCGACGACGAAGTGGAGGGTGTGGGTGTCGTCCACGGGCACCCGGTACTGGAGGTTGGAGGTGATGTGCAGGACGTGGGGGAAGAGGATGGGGTGCCCCATCTGCCAGTGGTCGTCCTCCTCGGTCTCGTCCCCGACGAGCCTCCGCTTGATGACGCCGTAGTCCGTGACCTCGAAACCGATCCTGCGGTGGTCGGCGCCGCGGGAGCCTATGCGCGCGTTCCAGGCGTCGCGCACTTCGGGGGGCTTGTTGCGGTTCATCACCCAGCCGCCCCAGTAGCGGTGCAACCACTGGAAGTGGAGCGGGTCCAGCGAATTCTCGTGGCACTGCAGCCAGTTGCACGGCAACATGATGGACTGCGTGCGGCGGACGCCGGGCCACATGAGGACGTCGACACGGGGCAGGAGCGGCGCAGGCTGGGGGCCCATGTAGGCGAAGACGACGCCGCCGAGCTCCTGCACGTTGTACGCCTTGATGCGGACCTTCTCCTTGAACTTGGAGCCTTCGGGCTCGGACGGCTGGTCCACGCACTGTCCGGTCTCATTGAATATCCAGCCGTGGTAGGCGCACCGGATGCCGTTCTCTTCCGGTATGCCGTAGGAGAGGTTGGCCTTGCGGTGCGCGCAGGAGGGTTCGAGGAGGCCGATGGTGCCGCTGGCGTCGCGGTAGAGGACGAGGTCCTCGCCGAGGAGGCGCACCTCCTTTGTGGGGTTATCGGCATCGAGCTCGACGCTCGCGGCGATGGGGTGCCAGTATCGGCGCATGAGCTCGCCCATCGGCGTGCCCGGGCCAACGCGCGTAAGTCGTTCGTTCTGCTCTGCGGTCAGCATGAGGCGCCTCCTCTCGAGATGATGTCGGCGTTAACGTGCCAAGCATAGCGCAAACAGGCGTTGGAGGCGAGTAGGTAGGGGCGGCCTTCACCGGTTCACCCTCACCCGCCGCCCTGCGGTGGCGACCCTTTCGACAAGCTCAGGGCAGACTCTCTCCCAGAGGGAGAGGTGGGCTGCGAGGTCCCCGCCTTCGCAGGGACGACGGAGTCGCGCTCCGTTTACACAACGCTTCCGTTACGGGCTATCCTTCCACCGAAGGAGGCCCGCCCCTTGGAGACCGAGCGCATATTCCCCGGCGTGTGGGAGTTCCGCACCGAGTACGGACGCGATACAGCCGAGCTCTTCACCGACGGAGCGATGCCCCACGCGGCGTGGTTCGTCGCGGGCGACCACCCCGCGATCCTCGACCCCGGCCCCACGTCCATCGCCGAGGAGCTGCTCGACGCCATCCGCAAGCTGGGCCACGACACGGACGCCATAGAGTGGATCGTGCCGTCGCACATCCACATAGACCACGCAGGGGGCAGCGGCTGGCTCGTGCGGGAGCTTCCCCGCGCGAAAGCCGTCTTCCACACGCGCGGCGCGCCCTTCATGCGCGACCCCGCCCGGCTCATCGCGGGCACCGCGGACGTCTTCGGCGAAACGTGGGAGGCTGTCTTCGGCGACATCCTCCCCGTACCGGACGAGCGCATGGCGACCGTCGAGGACGGTGACACGCTCGATTTCGGCAGCGGCGCGCCATACCGCATCGTCTTCATGCCTGGTCACTCGCTGGACCACATCGGCGTCTACGACGAGGCGAACGAGGCGCTCTACTGCGGGCACGGCCTCGGCAACTACAAGCCGCCCCGCTTTCTCCCGGACCCGCCGATGACGCTTCCCTACTTCGACGTCGACGCCAGCATCGCCTCCATCCGCAAGGCGCGTGAGCTCGCCCCGAAGTACCTCCTGCCCGTCCACTCCGGCTTCCTCGCCTCCAACCCCGCCTTCGCTATCGACGCCGTCGAGCGCATCACCATCGAGCTCGGCGAGCTCATCAAGGACGGCATGGCCGCGGGCAAGAGCGAGGCCGAGATGGAGGTTGAGGTCCGCACCCACCTCTTCGCCGACCCCGCGAAGGCCGACCGCTCCTACATGCCCGTCGTCGTCTCCTACGTGCGCTACTATGAGCGGCAGGCCCGCAGAGCGAAGAACGCCTGAACCGGAGGTTTGCAGATGCCGTCGTTCGATGTTGTATCAAAGGTCGATCTCACGGAGGTGGACAACGCCGTCAACGGCGTGAAACGCGAGACGCAGCAGCGCTTCGACCTCAAAGGCACCCGTGCGGGCGTCGAACGCTCCGGCAGCGCGCTCACCGTCACCGCCGACAACGACCTCCAGCTCCGCCAGGTGCACGACCTGCTCCACACGTACTTCGCCCGCCGCGACGTGGACAGCCGGTCGCTCTCGTTCGAGACGCCGCAGAAGGCCACCGGCGACAGCCTCCGTCAGCAGGTCATCATCCGGCAGGGCATCGACGGCGACCTAGCGCGGAAGATTGTCAAGGCCGTGAAGGGGACGAAGATCCGGGTCCAACTGGCGATACAGGGCGACGAACTCCGGGTGTCCGGCAAGAAGCGCGACGACCTGCAGGAGGTCATCGCCTTCATCAAGGAGATGGGCATCGAGCAGCCCCTGCAGTACGTCAACTACCGCGAGTGAGGGACGGCCCGACTCACCCCCATCCTGGCTTTCCTCCCAACCACGCGCAGGGCCCTCACCCTAACCCTCTCCCCCAGGAGAGGGAATCAACTTCGCTAGTCCTCGGCCCACGTGAGGATGCGCTCGGGCGTTAGCCGCAGGATCACCGAGTGCTCATCGTAGACGTCGTCCAGGAACTGCCGGCCTCTGTTGCCCATGTAGCGCTGCGCGATCGACAGCCCCGTCTCCTCCACCCCCTCGCTTGTGATGGCGACCGGCCCCTCCGCGGAGACGTACACGTACGGCTCGTCGTGGGTCGAGATGGTGATCGCCGCACGACTGTTGCGTTCGAGGTTCCTCGCCCGCTGGGACCTGCTGCTCGTGAAGACGAGGAAGTCGCCGTCCCTGTACTCGTACCAGATCGGGATGGCGTGCGGCGAACCGTCTGCCCTCAGGGTCACGAAGACCGCAACCAGGGGCCGCTGCAGGAACTCGGTCATCTGTTCGGGAGTGAGGTCGCTCATTGCACCGTTATCGTCTGCCCGCCGTCGACCACGAGCGCGTGGCCGGTCACGAACGACGACTCCTCCGATGCGAGGAAGAGCACGCAGTACGCAACCTCCTCCGGCTGCCCCATCCGGTGGAGCGCCGCCACGCGCTGCGCGGACGCTTCCCGCTGGTCCGCGTCGATGGGGCGCGGGCGCGGCGGGAACTCGCGGATGCGGTTCGTGTCGATGGGGCCCGGGCAGACGCAGTTCACCCGTATCTCCGGCCCGTAGTCGACCGCCAGCACTCGCGTGAGGTTCACCAGCGCCGCCTTTGTCGCGCTGTACGACGGGTAGCGCGGGCTCGCCCGCAGCCCGAAGCTCGACGCGGTGATGACGATGTTGCCGTGCCCCTGCGCCATGAAGTGGGGCAGCGCTGCCCTCACCCCGTGGTAGACGCCGTACAGGTTCAGGTTGATGACGTGGTCCCACGCCTCGTCGGACATCTCGTGGATCTTCTGCCGCACGCCGGTGCCCGCATTCAAGTAGAGCACGTCCAGCCCGCCGAACCGGTCGATGGCGGTGCTCACCATCTCTTCGCACACCGCCTTCTGCGACACGTCGCCGAGGAGGAAGTGGGCCTCGCCGCCGTCGGCCTCGATGAGCCGGTCGGTTCGGGGGTCGCCGCGCTCCGCCATGTCGACGCAGACGACCCTTGCGCCCTCCCGGGCGAACAGCCGGGCCGTCGCCCTGCCGATGCCGCTTTCGGCGCCGGTCACCACGGCGACCTTGCCACTGAGCCTGCCGAGCCCGGCACCCATCCGCAAGTGTTCGCCAGCGTTGTTCGTCATCGGCGCTCCCTCCTCGCGTGATGCGCGGCAAGTGTAGCGCAAGCGCCTCAGGCATGCGCCCGGAGCGTCGGTGTAGCCGGCGAATGATGGGAGGTTCTCAGGATTGAGCGGTTGGCTGGGGATGATGGATTCGAACCATCGTTACCTGATCCAGAGTCAGGCGGCCTACCACTAGCCGAATCCCCAGCGGGAGACTCCCATGATAGCAGACCCGGCGCTGCCGACGCCTCAGAGCGCGGCCAGCGCGGCCCGCAGCCGCGAGACGCAGCGCTCCTTCCCCAGCACCGACAGCGTGTCGAACAGCGGCGGCGCGGCGGTTCGACCTGTCACCGCGACGCGTATCGCTCCGAAGAGTTGCCCCGTTCTGGCGCCCAGCTGCTCCGCGAGTGCGCGGTACGCCGTCTCCAACGCAGCGACGCTCCAGTCGTCGGCGCCATCAGCGGTTGCGAGCGCCGCTTCGAGCATGGCGCGTGTGGCTTCGGTGTCCAGTCCCTTCGGCACGAGCAGCGAGGGATCGTAGTCGAGACGCTCCTCGAAGAAGAACGACAGCATCTCCGGGGCCTCCGCCAGCCGCTTGAGCCGCTCGCGCTCCAGGGGCACGATGGTGGAGAGATAGTCGTGGTCCACGGGGCGTGCGCTCGCGGGCAGCCCATGCTCGGGATCATCCAGCCACGGCGCTAGGGCGTCCGCCAGAGCGGCGTCGTCCATGCCCCGGATGTACAGCCCGTTGAACCAGTCCAGCTTCTCGATGTTGAACACCGCCGGGTTGGCGAGGATGCGCTCCGGCGTGAAGTGCTCGACGAGGTCGTCCTTTGAGAACAGCTCGCTCGTCTCGTCGAGCGACCAGCCGAGCAGCGCGAGGAAGTTGACCAGCGCGTCCGGCAAGTAGCCCATGTCGCGGAACTCGAGCACCGACGCCGCGCCGTGGCGCTTGCTCAGCTTGGAGCGGTCCGGCCCCAGGATGAGCGGCAGGTGGATGAGGCGCGGCATCTCGTAGCCGAACGCCTCGTACAGCAACTTGTGGCGCGGCGCGCTCGGCAGCCACTCCTCCGCCCGCATCACGTCCGATATCTCCATCAGGTGATCGTCGATGACATTCGCGAGGTGGTAGGTCGGGTAGCCGTCCGACTTCAGAAGCACGAAGTCGTCCAGCAGCGAGACGTCGAACGTCACCTCGCCGCGGACAAAGTCGTCGACGGTGATGACTCCTTCGGTCGGCATCTTGAAGCGCACGACGGGGTTGGAGTCGGGGTTCTCCTTACGGGCCTGCTCGGCGCCTTCCGGCTCGCGGCAGCGACGGTCGTAGCCGGTCGGCTGGTGGGCCTGCTGGCGCGCCTTCCGCACCGCGTCCAGCCGCGCGGGGGTGCAGTAACACTCGTACGCCTTCCCCTCCGCGACCAACCGCGCTGCATGCTCCTTGTAGATGTCGAGCCGCTCCGACTGCACGTACGGACCGTGCGGCCCGTCCGCTCCCGGCCCCTCGTCCCAGTCGAGGCCGAGCCACCGGAGCGCGTCGAGGATCGCGTCGAGGGAGCCCGGGACGAGGCGCGCCTGGTCCGTGTCCTCGATGCGCACGATGAACGTGCCGCCAGTGTGGCGGGCGTACAACCAGTTGAACAGCGCGGACCGGATGTTGCCGACGTGCGGGTCGCCTGTCGGGCTCGGTGCGTACCGGACGCGGACCGCCATGCCTCAGCTCTTGGTCGACGGCAGGAATGGCGCGAGCTTGTCCATCAGCGAGGAGAGCGTGCGGGTCTGTATCCACACGTCGCCGCTGCCGGTGAACTTGAGCACGAGCCCCTCGCCGCCGGCGATGAGCGAGCCTAGTCCGCCGATCTTGCCCACCGAGTACTGCACGTGGTCCGTGAAGGCGACGACGTGCCCCGTGTCCACGACGAGCTCGCTGCCCGGCTGGATGGAGAGCTTCTTGATGGCCCCGTACGAGTTGACGTGCACGGTGCCCTGACCGCCCTCGGCGTACGCGCGCAGGAAGAAGATCTTCTCCCCGCTGAACATACCCTTCATGCCCTGGAACTTCGCGTCCGTGGACACGTTGTCCGTACACGCCAGGAACGAGCTGCCCTGGATGAACAGGTCCTGCCCCGGCTGCAGCTCGTGGGAGATGATGTCGCCCGGCGTCGGCGGTGCGAGGCTGATCCAGCCCCCGCCCGGTCCAGCGGTGAACGTGTTGAGGAAGAACGATTCGCCGCCCAGCATCCGCTTGAAGCCGCCGAACAGCCCGCCTCCTCCGCCCATGCCCGTCCGCATCTCCAGCCCCTGCTGGGCCGCCATCGCTCCGGGCTCCGCCTTGATCGACTCTCCGGCCGACAGCTCAGCCGTGAGCATCGTGAAACTGGGGTCGAACTCTATCGTCGTCTGCATCCTGTCACGTCCTCCTGGACCACCTCTGAGCGGACTTCATCCCACACAACCAGTCTACCATTCGTGCTCGGGGGCTCTGTCCGGCAGGCTCCACAAGCACGAGGTTGCGCGCTAAAGCGCGCGCCTTCGCAGGAACGACACGGGGAGCACCGAGAGATTTCTCGGCTCCGCTCGAAATGACAAGCCCCCAACCCCGACACCCCACCGCCGCGTGGCCTGACGGCCACCTTGGATTCCCTAAGTTCACAAACGAAGTGCAACACCAGACTAAGGTGTTGCCATGG
>JAPPHT010000057.1 GCA_028874795.1 Chloroflexota bacterium | reverse complement strand
CCCCCATGCTATGCTTCCGCAAGCCCCTGTGGGGACTTGTTCAGAGCATCCCTATTGCACCCTGGGTGGGTAGGAGTCGTCCAGTTGCCAATGTAACAACCTCTACTATAATTGCGCCGTGCAAGTACCTCGTGGACAAGTATGGCTTGTCCACCGGGGGAGTTTCGCTGATGTTACCCCCTTTGGCCAGCGCCCGGACAGGGCACGGCTAGTGATGGAGATAGATGCGTACCCTTGAGCTACCCCCACGCCCCTCTTCGCTCATAGAGAGCATGAGCGACATCGGATATTCACTGAGCATGGCCCTCGCTGATCTCGTTGATAACAGCATCACTGCGGGCGCAACGGCCATCCATATCTTCGCCACCGTCGGAGAGTCCCCCTTGAGAGTCGGGGTGTTGGATGACGGAGCAGGGATGGGCGAGGCGGAACTCCTCGAGGCGATGCGACTGGGGAGTCGCAGTCCACTTGAGGAGCGGGCACGTTCCGACCTCGGTCGCTTTGGTTTGGGTCTGAAGACGGCTTCCTTCTCCCAGTGTCGCGCACTGACCGTCGTGACCCGAGCGGGCGGCGTGACTGCCTGCGCCCGCTGGGACCGGGATCGTGTAGCGGTTTCCGATGGGTGGCTCGTAGAAGTTCCGGATGACTTGGAATCCGTTCCGTGGACAGAACGGCTGGGGGACACGGGCACACTCGTCGTCTGGGAGAAGCTCCACGCGGATTCAGGCAACGGGGCATCCGATAGAGATGTCGCTGACTTCGTCCGTCAGCTGGACGAGGCTCGGTCCCACCTCGAGCTGGTCTTTCACCGCTTCCTCGAAGGCGGGCCGGGGCACCCGAGGACTCGCATCTCCCTGAACAACCGGCCATTGGAGCCGTTCGATCCGTTCCACTCCAATCATCCCGCAACAATCGCCGGACCTGCGGAGCGGATAAGAGTAGAGCATGAGCATGTGTTCGTGCAGCCATTCACCCTTCCACACCACGGCAAGGTCACCCCCAAGGAGTGGGAACACCACGCAGGACCCGAGGGGTACGTCAAGAACCAAGGCTTCTACGTGTATCGTGAGAAACGGCTAATCATTCACGGGACTTGGTTCGGGTTGGCACGACAGACCGAACTCACCAAGCTCGCGCGCGTTCGCATCGACATGCCCAACTCGCTCGACGCCGCTTGGAAGATCGATATCAAGAAGGCGTCGGCGCAGCTGCCCCCAGCAGTTCGAGATCGCCTCCGGCGCATCATTGAGCCGCTGGGTGCCGCCTCCAAGCGTACATATACAACCCGCGGACGGAGGCTCATCGAGGAGAATCGGATTCCTGTCTGGACCAGGGTTCAGAACAAGAACCAGATTCTCTACAGAATCAACGATGAGCACCCGATGATTGTCGGCCTTCTCTCACGACTGCCCGTGGAGGCGTGTGGCGACCTCCTACGGATCATCGAGGTTGCGGGAACATCCCTGCCCTTAGACGCGCTCTTTGCCGACCTCGGTGGTGGGACGGACTCGGTTGTCAGCAGCGCCACCTCCGAAGAGGCCTTGCGTTACGCAGCCCTCGCAACGTTCGATCACCTCATGAAGACTGCAAAATCAAGAGACGACGCGCTCACCATCATGCAGGTCGCAGAGCCGTTCCGGTCGAACTGGCAGCGCACAGTGCAGATGCTCGATGCAGCGAATAGCGAGGAACAAGAGGATGACTGACCCCCTCTCAAATCTTGAGAACGTGGTGGCTGCCGCTCTCGCCAATCAACAGGAGCCGACTGGGGAGGGGATCCGTGAACTGATCAACGGCTTCCGCCACCTGCCCATGTTCGAGAGTGTCGCCGAGGAAGACGCCGAGCTGCTCGCGAAGCGATTCGAGGAGAAGGTGAGCGTCACCCAGCACTTAGGTGCCGTTCTGACCGAGCGTGACCATCAACCCTGGCTGGACGCCGCCCGAGCACGGATGGAGCCCTACTACTGGGATCGCTACAGGCGGCACCTGATCCAGGAGGGCTTTCCCAACGCCGGGGTTATCACGTTGGATGAGGTCACCGACCGTGTTCTGGGGTTGATGCAGGATCCCCTGAGGGATGGACCATGGGATCGGCGGGGGATGGTCGTCGGACACGTGCAATCCGGCAAGACAGCCAACTACATCGGACTCATGTGCAAGGCAGCGGACGCCGGATACAAGCTGATCGTGATCATCGCAGGCATCCACAACAACCTACGGGGTCAGACGCAGCAAAGAGTCGACGAAGGCTTCGTGGGTCGGGACAGCGCACGGTTGTTGAGCAAACAGGATGACATGTTCGTGGGGGTTGGCCGATTCGACCAGACGAGACGTCCTGTCACATTCACCAACACCAACAGAGACTTCAATAAGATGACAGCAACAGGCGTCGGAGTCCCTCTGCAAAATCTCACCGAGCCTGCTGTGTTCGTGATCAAGAAGAACAGCAGCACGCTGAAGAATCTGATCGAATGGCTCAGAGAACACAGCGCCCGGGGAGGCTCGCAGAACATCAGTGAGCCAATGCTGCTGATCGACGACGAAGCGGACAACGCCTCCATCAATATCGCGCATGGGGCCGGAGAGGTCTCAAGAATCAACGGTCAGATCCGGGAGTTGCTTCACATCTTTGATCGGAGCTGCTATGTGGGGTACACAGCCACTCCTTTCGCCAACATCTTCATCGACCCGGACACGGACGACCAGATGCGCGGCGAGGACCTGTTCCCCCGGAGCTTCATAGTGAGCTTGGACCCCCCCTCGAACTACTTTGGAGCCACGACTGTCTTTCTCGATGACCCCGACCGGTACATCCGCCATATCGAGGACAACGAGGATGTCCTTCCCATCAAACACTCCAAGGAAATCGTCGTCACCTCTCTCCCCCCTTCCCTGGGCGATGCCGTGAGGGCCTTCGTCCTCGGCCGGGCCATCCGTCTGGCGAGGGGACATGAAGGAGAACATTGCTCGATGCTGGTGAACGCGTCGCGCTTCATGAACGTCCAACGCCAGTTCCGAAACGAAATCCATGCTCTGCTGGACAGCATCCAGCGCTCCATCAGAGTGAATGGTGCGCTGCCACCGGATGCTGCACTCTCAGACGTAGAAATCAGCGCCCTCCACAGGGTCTGGCAGCATGAATTCCGCGATACCGAGTTCGATTGGTCCGACGTGCAAGAACGACTCCACGCCGCTGCCGCTCCGATCAGGGTGGTCGAAGTCAACAGTCAGTCCCCAGGCACGCTGGACTATAGCGCCCATCGACATGATGGACTCAACGTCATCGCGGTCGGTGGGTTCTCCCTATCCCGTGGGTTGACGCTCGAAGGATTGATGGTCAGCTACTTCCTGCGCAACTCCATGATGTACGACACCCTGATGCAGATGGGACGTTGGTTCGGCTACAGGTTCCACTACGAAGACCTCTGCCGAATCTGGATGCCGGAGTCAGCGCAGGGTTGGTATGAGCACATCGCGGAGTCGATTGAGGAACTGCGCGGTGAGTTCAGGAGCATGGAAGCATCCAAGGCGACGCCCGAGGAATTCGGACTCAAGGTCAGGAGTCATCCCGACTCTCTGATTGTCACCGCGTGCAACAAGATGGGAACTGGGGCCACAGTGGTAGTAAGGGTCGGCTTGGCAGGTAGGCTGATCGAAACGCATGCGCTGCTGAGGGACCGCGTGAGCCTTGAGGCAAATCGCCAAGCTGCGCAGAGGCTATCCCAACGACTCGGTGAGGCCGAGTTCCCCATCGAAAGCGCTGAGGACGCGGGCTTCGGGTTATTGCTGCAAGGAGCTCCCGTGGATGCTGTCCTAGGCTTCTTGGCGGAGTTTCAAAACCATCAGAGCGCGCTACTGACAGACGGAGATCCGGTGCGGCAGTACATTGAAGAACGACGGGCCGACGAGCTCGCGAACTGGGACATTCTCTTCGCGGGTGTGAATGAGAAGGCAGGCAGAGTTGCGGACGACCTACTTGGAAGGACGATTTACTGCCAGCAGAGAACCGCCGGTGACAAGAGTGACAGTCGAACGCTGCTTATCGGGAATCGGCAGAGAGTGTCAAGCAGGGGAATCGAGCAAACAGGGCTGACCCTTGAGCAAAAGGAAATCGCAGAGAGGGAACACCGCGACAACCTTGAGAAGGATGGCCGACGTACCGAGGGCCGAATCGAGTACCCAGACTACATATACAGAAAGGTGAGGCCTCGACCTCTTCTTATGGTGCACTTGATAGACATTGTGCCTCATAGCCAAAGCGACTCTCCGGACCATCCTGTGGTGGCATGGGGCATCAGCTTTCCAGCCACCCAACGGGAGGAGAGGAAAGTGGAATACGTGGTCAACACGACGTGGCTCCGTGAAAACTACAGAGAAGACTTGGACGAGGATGAGATGCAGGGCGATGATGTCTGAGAACCCTTGGAGAGACATTGAGCCTCCCAGCGTTGCGAGTGCGGTCAACGCCCGCCGGGTCAATGCCAGTCTGCCTTGGGACTTCTTCTGGGCGCGGGGAGCGGACCGCAGCGTTCTTCTCACCCTTAGCCACGATGCCGAATCGGCGCCTGTCACGCCTCTGCCCAACCTGCGTGACATTGAGGTCACACTCTCCCCGATCGGCGAATCAGGTACACGAATACTCGCTCTCAAACTGCTCGACCCGGCACAGCAGGACATCTTCCTCACCCTTTGTCTGGATATCATTGAGGGCTCGATCCAAAGCAAATCCGAGGCTGAGGCAGTGTCACGGGTTCTGATGAGGACGTGGCGATGGCGCCATCTGCTTAGAGGAGGTGGTAATACCCTCCTCTCTCCAGAGGAGCAAAAGGGGCTGGTCGGGGAGCTGTTCGTTTTGGAACGCCTTCTGCTGCCCCAAGTGGGAGCCGCAGCTGCAGTAAACGCTTGGCGTGGACCGCTGGATGCACCCAAGGACTTCGAGGTAGGTCGTGTGGCCATCGAGGCAAAGGCACATCGTGGAGGGGCCACTCCTTTCGTCGCAATCACGTCGGAGGACCAACTGGACGAAACGGGTGTCGATGCACTCTTCCTCTACGTGGTCGACCTGAATGAAGTACCGGAGGATGCAAGTGATGGGTTGACTGTGAGTGAAGTCGCAGACCGTGTGTACGAACACGTCTTTGCCTTAGACCCCGGTGCGGCAGGGAACCTGGAATCTCTGTTCTCGGCAGCAGGACTCAGGGCAGAGGACGACTATTCGCCTTATCGCTGGCTGGAGGGACCCAGCCATTTATATCGGGTGACGGAGGGCTTCCCTCGCATTGCGAGGACCGAGTTGAGATCGGGGGTCTCTCATGTTCGTTACTCAGTTTCGTTGCCCGACTGTGAGCCCTTCATCGCCACTGAGAGTGACCTGATAGAGATGCTGGCACACTTAGGAGGACACAGTGCCGATTGAAATCGACGAGTATTGCGAGGAGCTGCTTCAGGAGGTGCACACCCGGGCGGACGCCGACGGGTGGTTCGTCGAGGATGCATTCTTCGATGTTCTTTCTGAAACCCTGATCGACGCTGGAGACATCGAGACGGCGGACCGTGTCCACTATGTGTCCCCACGGGGAATCCGCGTGGATGGGTATGGAGGAGACCCCCTTGATGCAGACGGCACCCTCAGCCTGATCATCGCTGACTTCAATCAAAGCCACGAGGTCGCCACGTTGACTGCAACTGACATGAACGCGACCTTTCGACGCCTCCACAACTTTCTGGAACGGTCATTGAACGCCGAATTCAGGAACAGCTTGGAGGAGTCGGCTCCTGCGTTTGGACTGGCGGACCTTATTGCCAATCGTTGGTCCCGCATCTCGAAAGTACGACTGTTCCTCATGAGCAACAGGGTTCTCAGTTCTCGAGTGGACGGGCGTGAGGCCGGCGAGTTTCAAGGCGTACCGGTTACCTACAGTGTTTGGGACTTGGGACGCGTGCATCGATACACCATGTCGGGACACGAGCGAGAGGATGTCGCGGTGTCTATGGACGAGTTTGGAGGGCCACTGGTGGTGTTACCCGCGCACGCGGGAACGACAGATCACGAGTCGTACCTGGCGGTCGTCCCCGGGATTGAGCTTGCCAAGATATACGACCGATGGGGAGCGCGGCTCCTTGAGCAGAATGTCCGCGTCTTCCTACAGGCCCGGGGCAAAGTCAATCGAGGCATCCGGAACACCATCGCCAACGACCCTGACATGTTCTTCGCCTACAACAACGGCATCACTGCGACCGCAGAAAGCATCGAGACTGAGGAGTCCCCATTCGGCCTTCTCCTCACCGGCATGCGTAACTTCCAGATTGTGAACGGCGGGCAGACCACGGCGTCCATACACGAAGCCTTGGGGAACAAAGAAGCGGACCTTGGCCGCGTATTCGTTCAGATGAAGCTCTCCGTTGTCGAACCCGAGCGAGCATTAGAGGTTGTCCCGAAGATATCCGAATACGCGAACAGCCAGAATCGCGTGAGCGCGGCCGATTTCTTCTCCAACCATCCCTTTCATGTCCGGATGGAGGATTTCTCGCGCAGGCTCTTCGCACCATCGAGGGATGGGAGCTTCCGCCAGTCCAAGTGGTTCTATGAGCGCGCACGGGGGCAGTACCAAGACGCCCGAGGGCATCGCACCCCTGCCGAGAGGGCAAGGTTCGACCTTGAGTACCCCAAGAGGCAGGTCTTTACCAAGACAGACCTCGCCAAGTTCCTCAACGTATGGCGGGGGAAGCCTGATACGGTCAGTAAGGGCGCACAGAAGAACTTTGCCGACTTCGCACAGTTCATAGGTGAGGAGTGGCGGCGACGACCCAACGAATTTAACGAGATGTTCTTCCGAGAAGCCGTGGCAAAGGCAATAATGTTCAGAGCGGTCGAGCAACTGGTGGGGGAGCAGCCCTGGTACGAGGGCGGCTATCGGGCGAACGTCGTTGCCTACACCATCGCGAAGCTCGCCCGCGATGTCGCCCAATGGGGAGAGTCCATCAATTTCGAGAGAATCTGGCGCGCCCAGGAGATATCTCCCGGACTTCGGGATGCACTGACGGCGGGAGCCGAGGCGGTGCATGAAGTCATAGTTAATCCCCCAGAGCGCATGCGGAATGTAACTGAGTGGGCGAAGCAGCAGGCGTGCTGGAATCGTGTTGAACATCTGGATGTGGCATGGCCTACCTCCTTGTCGGAGGAGTTGCTCAGCACAGGAGACCGGAGCGATGCCAGGCGTGACGCAGTAAAGGACCAGCGAATGCTGAATGGCATAGACGTTCAGACAACGGTCGTAGAAGCAGGTCCTGAATTCTGGGGCAATCTCAAGGAGTGGGGAGTGTCGAGAGGACTGCTCTCGCCCAGCGAGATGGAAATCCTCGATGTCGCTGTCTCTCCCTCTCGCATTCCCACCGAGAGGCAAAGCGCGAGAATCATTGAGACCCTCAGTCGTCTCATTGAGGAAGGATTCCCATCGGGAAGCGAGTTGCTTTGATTCCCGCGACACGCGCCCCTTTCGGAATCGCCCCATGGCCGTATACGCTGGTGGTTCGACAGGCTCACCATGAGCGGGGAAGGGAAGGCCTCCGAGAGGATATTGCGCGATAAAGCGCGGGACTCCGCCTTGGGCTCCGCTCAACATGACAGGGAAGGGCGCGGCGCAGGTCGTCAGGAGTGGAATGAGTCTGAATGAGCAGAAATGGGTCAGTTTTTTCGGTGGTCCTACGGGGGTCACGCCTGCGCGCCCCGTCCGCAGGAGTGGCGTGGGGTGGTCATTCCGGCGTATTCGCGAGCGGAAGGGGGCGTGCGCCGCTCATCAGTGGGCGTCTCGATGGTCATTCGGTTGCGCGTCGCGCGTCGCCCTCACGCCGGGCGCCACGTCCACGCCCCACCGAGGGCCCTCACCCACCCCGCAGGCGGGGCACTCTCCCAGAGGGCGAGGGGGCGGGCAGTCGGGGGCCAACCCGAGAGATACCTCGACTCCGCTGCGCTCCGCTCGGCATGACAACCCTCCCACCACCACGCCTCTGGATTCCCGCCTTCGCGAGAATGACGGGAGCAAGGGCGGGGGGGGGGGCAGGCTGCGGGGTTCCTGCCTACGCATATGGGCGAGAGGCAATAACAGCGGAAAGATTCGTTACTCGTGGGTGGTAGACCTAGGATTGCCGAGCAGGCTGCTGCAATTATCTGCCCACTGACGAGGTTCAATCCGCCTCGGGGGCCACTCTGGACAAAATCGAGAACCGATGCCGACTCTCGGGCCACCCCGTTTGTGGCATGGGGATAGTGTACGTCAGCGTCGCTTCCTCCCCACGATCTCGATACCCTCCACGAAGTTCCGCAGCAGCGTCTTCCGCTCAGGGAACGTCCCCTCCTGCAGGAAACTCCCGGAAGTCCGCCACGTACCTCTGTATCTCCTCGCTCGTCGGCAGCTCCACCCGGCGCTGCTCCAACTGACCCTCAGCCTCCTCGCGCGCAGCCGCCAACTGGTCCTGGCGACCCCTCAGCGCCGGTATCCGCGGCGACAGCACCTCCATCGGCGACTGCTTCGTCTCCGGTGCCTTGGTACAAGTTCTCCAACCGCATCCCCACGTCCCCGAGCTCCGTGTGATCGCCTGCAGCTTCCCGTTCGCCTCACCTGCCACAGCGTCGATCTCCTCTGCAACGAGGCTCACCAGTTCGATAATCGTCTCCTCCGTGAGTATCCGATCCTTTATGCGCTCGACGATGAACTCCTCCATCCTCGACACGTTCAGGTACGCAGCGGTTGGCCGTGCTGTTCGGGATGGCCAACCTGATGAAGACTGAGCGTCTCCTGGCAGCGTCCATGATGGGAGCAGTGCGCCCACGAGATGCTGGGAAGGGCAATCGCACCTCCCAGAGAGCAGAATCATGAGCCATCCGGCCCCTGATTCCGACTCAGTCGTCGTCGCTGATGACACCACCTCAGCCCGTCTATCCGCTCAACTCAACGTTGACGGGTTGTTCAGAGCATCCATATTGCTCGCGGTATCGTAGGCTGCGAGCTTAGCACGGAGGCAACGCCGAATGCTGGGAGGCGGAATCCGCAGGCAACGATACTGGCGTTCGTGGACTTGGAGGAGTGTGCCCCCCCACGACCACCCCTATTCAGACGATCAAGACGCTGGCCGATGGCGGCCTTGGAGCGTTTGTCACCGGATTCGACCGGATGGTAGGCGCAGATGGGGAGAGCATCGGTGCCGCCGGAGCGTCTGCCTGACAATGCCTATCCGAACCTCACGACATTCGCTGCGACCGTCCCGCCGAGCGGCGGTGGCGCGTGGCGCGGCGGAACGTCGGGGCTTCCGTCTTGCCCAGGCCTCGCGGCAGCGTAGGGCCATCGCCGTCCAGCAACTCCTCGATGGTTGGGATCTGCACAAACGGGAACTCCCGATCCGGGAAGTGCTCTGGCACATAGAAGCCGGCTGCGAGCGCTTCCTGCTTCATAGGCTCGGTCGGCGTCTCCAGCAGCGCGGCCCAACTCAGCCCTCTTGTTCAGTGAGTAGACCCAGTGAGCCTTCTTCTGCAGCCTGCTATCGGCGTGGTGCTTGGGCTAGTCGGAAGTACAGCACCACTGCCTGACACAGCACCCAGGCAAAGCCCGCTGATGCCAACCGAGTCAATAGTAAAGCGACCAGACCCCATGCTAACAGATCATAGGGTTGCTCGTACGGCGGCCGCATCCAAGACAGCACGAACTGCGCCAAGAACACGCAACCTATCGACCAACTGATCAGCGTACGCAACATCACGCGGTTTACCCTCACCCCACCAGCCGCACTATCGCCGCGGTCGCCCCGATGCTGCCGATGATGGTCGGCACCATCCAGCGCAGCAGCCGCACCTCAAGCTGGGCGATGCGCGTGTTCATCAACCCCTCGAGCCGTTCTATGTCCGCCTTGGTAGCCAGGTGCTCGTAGGCACCCTCCAAACGGCTGACCCGCTCCTCTATCGCTGCGCTCGGCTGCGTCGTCATGGCGAACCCACTCTACCAGAGAACTATATACAAGTGCATCCTTCTCTCTGGGGACTGCGTGCATGAAACGGTGACATCCGGCCGGTGCGCGGTCGGCTCCTCCGTTGCTACGCTCGTTCCATGAAGCTCACCGAACGATAACTGATCGATGCGCTCGCCCGGATGCCGTTCGTCGACACGCTGGAGCTTGCGGTCATCCTCGGCGAGGCGTACGCAACCATGCACCGCGCCCTGAGCGGCCTGCTCGCCGACGGCATCGCCGGGCGGGTCAACCACGGGACCGTCCACCTGCCGACCAGCGCGAGATGGTTCCTGACAGCCGAGGGCATCGGCGAGGCCGCTGATCGGCTGGGCTTCGCGACGCCGTCCGAGTTCGTGCGCGCTTACCCGGTCTCACAGCAGTGGCTGACGCTGCTGCTGCGCCGCATGGACGCGGTCGCGTCGGTCTATCGGCTGGCGATGGCGCTCTCCCCGGGGCATGGTTCGCGCCGCTCCCGCGTGGAGTTCCACAGGCGCGGGCGGTTCGACGCCACGATCACCCTGCACAACGGGAGGACCTTCGGCGTGGTGCGCCAGGGATTGGGGCTCCGCAGACGCTCGCTGTATGACCGCCTGCGTGCGATAGCGCAGTACGACATCTCCCACCGCCCCGGCACCGTGCTCGTCCTTGTGCCGAGCCCACGGGAGCAGCGGCTGACGGCGCGGCTGTGCGAGCGGCTGCGCCTCGAAGACTCCTACGTCGGGGTGGAGTCCCTCGACGAGCTGGAGGACGGACGGGAGTACTACGTGTTCGTCACGACAGGCGATGGCCTCTACCGCTACGACATCAACGACATCGTGCGCGTGGACGGCTGGGTGGCGAATACGCCGACGTTTGCGTTCGTGCAGAAGGGGAAGGGCGTCACGAACATCACGGGCGAGAAGGTGACGGAGGCGCAGGTGCTGGATGCGGTGACGTCGGCCTTCGCTCCAACCGGCGCCCCGCCGGAGTTCTTCATCATGCTGGCGGACGAGGCCGCATCCGGGTACACGCTCTACGTGGAGACCGGCGCGTCGGCGTTCGCCGGAGGCGGCGCAGCGGACGAGATCGACCGGCTGTTGAGCGTGTCGAACATCGAGTACGAGAGCAAGCGGAAGAGCGGGCGGCTCGCGCCGCTGCGCGTGCGCCTGCTGCCGGACGGCGCCGGTGGGCGCTACCGGGAGAGCTGCGTCGCGTCGGGCCAGCGGGACGCGCAGTTCAAGTATCTGCACCTGCAGTACGCGCGGGACTGCGCGTTCGACTTCGACGCCATCGCCGTGGCGGAGTGAGCCGTTGCGCATCCGGCGATTGGACGTCTACAGCTTCCCCGTGCCGTTCAAGGCCGTCTTCCGCCACGCGTCGGCGAGCCGCTCCCGCGCCGAGAACATCATTGTCGCGGCGCGCTCGGACGAGGGCCTCACCGGATACGGGGAGGGTTGCCCACGCGACTACGTGACCGGCGAGACGGTGGAGGACGGGGCTGCGTTCATCCGCCGTCACGCGCAGGCGATAGCAGACGCGGTGACCGACGGGGCCAGCCTGCGGGCTTGGGCCGACGCGCACCGGAGCGAGGTAGACGAGCACCCGGCGGCGTTCTGCGCCATCGAACTCGCGGTGCTGGACCTGCTCGGCAAGGCGCAGGGTGCGCCGGTCGAGGACGTGCTCGGCGTGCCGCGCCTCGACGGGAGCTTCACGTACTCCGCCGTGCTCGGCGACTCGCCGTACCTCGTCTACCGCCCACAGCACTTCCGCTACCGCAGGAAGGGTTTCACCGACTTCAAGGTGAAAGTCTCCGGCGACCTCGGGCGCGACCGGCGGAAGCTGCGCGTGTTCGAGAAGAAGCAACCGGGCGTGCGGCTCGACACCAACAACCTCTGGGACGACGCAGACGAGTGCATCGCGCACCTGAACGCGCTCGGTGGCGGCGTGTCGACGGTCGAGGAGCCGCTCACGGCGGGCGATCTCGCCGGCTTCGAGCGTGTGAGCGAGGAATGCGGCGTGCGCATCATCCTGGACGAGAGCCAGCTGCGAGCCTCGCAGCTGGACGAACTGAGCAGCCCCGAGCGGTGGATCGTGAACGTGCGCGTCTCCAAGATGGGTGGCATCGGCAGGTCGCTGGAGGTGGTCGAGCGCGCCGCAAGCCTGGGGGTGGGGGTTATCGTGGGGGCGCAGGTGGGCGAGACGAGCATCCTGACGCGGGCGGGGCTGACGGTGATGCAGGCGGCGCGCCCGGTGCTGGCGGCCTCGGAGGGCGCGTTCGGGACGCACCTGCTGCGCGAGGACCTGACGGCGGAGAGCCTGATGTTCGGCGACGGCGGCGTGCTGACGCTGGCTGACGCCGGCGCGCCGGGCCTTGGTCTGGACGTGCGGGAAGGGATGCTGGTCCCGGTGTAGCCGCCTGTCGTCCAGTCATCTAGCAGTGGGGAAATGAATGAGCGGGGGCTTGGCTGAAGTTAGGTAGGGCCATGGGAGCAAGTCGTTCATCGATTGGGCAAAGACGTTCCGGGACCCAGACGACCTCCCGGTGTCGGCGTCCACGGTCGTCCGCGGGCGCGATCGACGTTCGAACGGGAACGCTCGTCCATGCTCCTCAGCTCCCGACGATGTCCAACGTGCC
>JAPPHT010000075.1 GCA_028874795.1 Chloroflexota bacterium | reverse complement strand
CCTCCGACGCTCACGCTGCTGACGACAGGGCAGTCAGGCCACTCGCACGTGACCCCGGCAGACACGTGCCGCGCCTCCCATAGCGCATGAAGCGCCTCATGCACCGCCACCTCGAACAGCACCTCGAGCGGATATGCCCGCCCCGTCGTCGCGCTGGACTCCCACAGCCACACACGGTCGTCTTCCGCGCAGCCCCGCGCAGGGGCCGCGCCCCCACACAGCCGGTCCCCTCGCGACCCATCGATCCACGAGAGCTGTGGCATGGGCGGCTTCACCCCCGACACCCCCTCCGGCGCATCCTCGGATTCCACCCATTCGCCGTGCGTCCACTCGGCGAGCGCCGGCATGACCTGCGTCCGGATGACGGACTGCGTCAGCGCGGGCAGCGCGTCGTCCACCCAGTACACCCGCGACCTGGCGGCGGCGGACTTGTTCACCTGCTCCCACCGGAAAAGCCCGCTGCATTCGTGGTCCAGCAGACAAGCCAGCACATCGGGGTCCGCTGGTATGGGCGTCGCGGTAGGGGTTGCCGTTGGCGTGGGGGTCGGTCTGGGCGTCGGGGTTGCCGTCGGCTTCGGGGTGGGCGTTGCTGTCGGCGTGGCAGTCGGCGTAGGGGTAGGTTCCGGTGTCGCGGTCGGCCTGGGAGTAGGCGTAGCGGTCAATGTGGCCGTCGGCGTAGGGATAGGTTCGGGCGTAGCGGTCGCTGCGGGCTCCAGCGTCGGCGTCGCAGTTGCTATAGGAAGTGGCGTAGGTGTGGGCGTTGGCGACGAAGAGGCCGTCGGCGCAGGCGCAGAGCAGGCAGCGAGCAGCAGCACGATCAGAACGGACGTGAGCCGAAGAATAGAACCCCCTTGCGGCACGGAACTACGCCTCCCAGGAGCTTCTTCCCCATGGCAGCTATATCGATTGCTGGCCGTCACGCGCTATTCCCACTGTGACTCCCGCCGTGCGGATGCCTACCATTGGGCAGGTGTAGCACGCGATTATCGTGCTGCCCGTTGACAGGACGGCGTTCAAGGCCAGGTGCCCGCACCGCGGAGATACCGCCTCGTAGGTATCCCACACGTCCGCCTTGTGTTCGGCGGCGATGCGGATGATGCGCTCAGCGTCTTCCCGCGTGCGAGATAGGCGTGTCGCCATGCCTGCGCCCTGGGCACACGGTCCTACGGAAGGGGTACGATTGCATCCCGTCATGAGGCGCACCACTCAATCCGAGGCAGATTCTTGGGGAGATCGGGAAGTCTGACCTTCAAGCCTTGAGTGCCCTCCAATACACGCACTGCTGAGTCACGTATATCAGTTATGCCGTCCCCGTCGTACCAGCCGACAAAACTGCAGCCGGGGCCTGCGTAGATGTCCAAAGTGAAAGCCCCCTCGGGCGTGTCGATTGCAAAAGCGCCGCGCGAATCTGTACGTCCAAACCCGCTGTTGGCTCTCTCTCCTTGCCAGGCCCAAATCCCTATTCCCTCCAACGGATTATCATCCGGCCCAACTACTACCCCCTGAAGTTTGTGAATCCTGGCGGTTTGCACGTGGCAGGAGGCCGCAACGCTCGTATCGCTTGTAACGCACTCATCAAAGAAGGCTATCCGGTGCGGTATCGCATTGAGAATTGCAGCCCGGTCAGAATCGGCCAGGCGCTCAGGGTAGTACCGCAGGGCGTAGTACGGGAGGAAGCTCTCTGCGACGTCTTCCCGATAAGGGTGCTCCCTGGCATATTCCGATATGAAGCCGCAGTCCTTCACTTGAGCTTCGCGCCACCCTTGAGAGTACTCATGAACTCCGTCCAGTGAGACGTGAGCGGCCTCGTGAATCATGACCTCTTCCAAGAAGCCCTCTTGTATGTACTCCCTGCCCTTGTCTGTGTGGATGAGGATGCTCCTATCCTGCCCGTTGCCTCCCCACAACTCATACCCGTCATTGATTGTCACCTTATCCACTCTCGATAGAAGGAACAGAGGGAGCCGGCCTAGGGCTGATGCGTAAGTATCAACTTCCGCTCGCGCTGCCTCCTTGCTTCCGAATTCCGGGTTGACCTGGAATTCGATTATCTCTCTGCCTTCGTAGCGAACGGCGAATAGATGGGCATTGACGGTGATCCAAGCGTCCACACGACGATCAAAGAATCTGCGCTCGCCGCGCCCTGTATATGTCACTCCCTGGAATGACGTAGGGTCCTCACCGGTCACGATCCCAGGATCAACAAATACTGTGCCACGATAGGGGGGATCACGGGGCGTGCAAGGCATAGGAGCAGGCGTGGCGGTCGGCGTAGGGGGCGGCCTCGGAGTGGGAGTTGCGGTCGGCGTGACTGTTGGCGTAGGGGCAGGTTGTGGCGTCGCGGCCGCTGCAGGCTCCAGCGTTCGGCGTCGCAGTTGCTCTGGGGAGTGGCGTGGGTGTCGACGTTGGCGACGGAGAGGCCGTCGGCGTGGCTGTTGGCGTAGGGACAGGTTCGGGCGTCGCGGTCGCTGTAGGCTCCGGTGTCGGCGTCGCAGTTGCCGTGGGAAGCAGCGTAGGCGTAGACGTTGCCAACGAAGAGGCCGTTGGCGCGGGCGCAGAGCAGGCAACGAGCAGCAGCGCGATCAGAACGGGCGTGAGCCGAAGAATAGGAACCCCCTTGCGGTAGGCGAGATGGTGTGAGTGTTACCCCCTACTCACCTACGCTGCTGACACTGCTCGCCACAAACGGTAATGCCAAACAGGATACCCGAACACGACAGGGACCCTCGTCGGGCGTGTTACGTCGCAGGCCGCAGGGCCTCTCCCTCGCTTGACTGAATGTGTGGAGTCTTCCACGTTTAGCTGACCCTGACGCCACCGGTAACGCTCAGATGTCGCCTGCCGGTTCAGCGACTGCCCGCTTCCGCCTCTTCAACTGCAGTCTGTCTGTCCCGGCGAGCGGGAGAGGTCGTCGGGATCCAGCCGGATGACCTCGTCGTAGTCGCGCACCGCCTGCTCCGGCTCGCCCAGGTCCTGGTACAGGATGGCCCTGTTCCGCAACGACTCGACGTTGTCCGGGTCGAGGGCGATGGCGCGCCCGAAGTCCTCGATCGCCAAGCGGGGGTTGCCCAACTCGGCGTGGGCGCACCCCCTCGCCATGTGCGCCCCGGCGTTGTCCGGGTCGACTTCAATGATGGTGCTGAAGTCGTCGACGGCGCCCTCGTAGCGAGTCATGCGCATCCGGGCCGTTCCTCTGCTAAAGAGGATGCGCGTGTCGGCGGGCTCAAGGTCGAGAACCCTGGTGTAGTCGGCTATGGCCAAGTCGTACTGCTCCAGGCTCGCGTGGGCGATACCCCTGGCCATCAGGGTTTCGCTGTTGTCGGGTTCGATGTCCAGGGATCTGTCCAGATCCTTGATCGCCTCTTCGTCGCGGCCCATGCCGCCCAGGGCGACGCTCCTTCCACGCAGCGCAGGGGCGTTGTCGGAATCGAGCGCGATAACGGCGTCGAAGTCGCCGAGCGCGATCTCGTACGATTCGAGATTGAGGTTGGTTATCCCCCTCGCATAGTGGGCGAGGCCGTAGTCCTGCTCCATCCGTATGGCGGCGTCGAAGTCGCCAAGAGCCTTGTCCAGTTCGCCCAGATCGCGGTACGCCAGCCCACGGCTGTAGTGGGCCTCGGCGAAGTCGGGATCAAGTTCCAAGGCCTTTGCTGAGGTCGTCGATCGCCTGGAGAAACTCGCCCATCTCGGCGTAGGTCAGCCCCTTGTCGTAGTGGGGTTCAGGGTCATCGGGGGCAAGGAGTACATGCTCGGGCATGCTCGGGACGCCTGGCCTGATGGGATGTGGGGTCGCTTTCGTGTTTAACCCGCTGAATCTACAATCGGGAGTGAGGGAACGCATGAACGTCCAGACCCACACGGAACTCGTGAACCTCATCTGGGGCATCTGCAACCTGTTGCGCGGCCCCTACAAGCGGAACGAATACCGCAAGGTCGTCCTCCCGCTCACCGTGCTGCGCCGTTTCGACTGCGTGCTTGCCGAGACGAAGGATGCGGTGCTGGCGGCTGACGCTGCATACGGCGGGGACAGCGCGAACGTGCGCCAGAGGCGGCTCGAAGCCGCATCTGGCAGGCCGTTCTACAACACGTCCAGGCTGGACTTTGCGCGGCTGCTCGACGACCCGGACCGGATGGCGCAGAACCTCAGCCGGTATATCCGCGATTACTCGGATAACGTTTTCGAGATCATGCAGCGGTTCGGCTTCGACGAGCAGATCGTGCGCATGAACGAGCGGAACCTGCTCTACGAGGTCATCCGGCGGTTCGCCCGCATCGACCTCTCGCCGGAGCGCGTCGACAACGTGCAGATGGGGTACGTGTTCGAGGAGCTGATCCGCATCGGCGCCGAGCAGGCGAATGAGGAGGCGGGAGAGCACTTCACGCCGCGCGAGGTGATCCGGCTGATGGTCAGTCTCCTGCTCTCGCCGGAGTCCGACCTCGGCAGGAGCCATGTGGTGAAGACCGTCTACGACCCTGCGTGCGGGACCGGCGGGATGTTGTCGGTCGCCGAGGAGTACCTTCGCGAGCACAACTGCGAAGCGAGGGCGCTCCTCTGCGGGCAGGACTGGAACGACGAAGCGTGGGGCCGTCTGGCCGTCTGAGGCGGACGAATCTGAGGGGTGAAAGGGACACGCGGGACTGAACTGCAGTGATTACAGGAGGAGAAGAGATGCAGGAGTCGCTTCGCATACGCGCGACCGTACAGCCTGGGAGCAGGATCGAGATCGTGGACCGGCACCTGCAGGTGGGAGAGGAGGTGGACGTGGTGGTGAGTCCCGCGGCAACGGGGAAGCGGCGGTCCGCCGTTGATATCCTGAAGGAGGCCCCGGGACACCTGGTCTTCAAAACCGCCGAGGAGGTGGCCGCCTACTTGAAGGAAGAGAAGGAGTCATGGGGACGCTGATGCTGCCCGCGAGCGGGTCTGTCTACATAGACGCCAACGCGGTCATCTACAGCGTGGAGCGCATCGATCCATACCATCGGCTGTTGGCCCCTATGTGGGAGGAGGCCAGGGCGGGGCGGTTCACGATCACGAGCAGTGAACTTGTGGTGTTGGAGACCCTCATCAAGCCTTTGCGGGACGGCAACGTTCGTCTGGAGATGCTGTTCCGGTCGATCCTGGATTCCGAGGAACTGCGTCTCATTCCGGCCACGCTGCCAGTCTGGGAAGACGCAGCGCGCATCCGCGCGACGACGGGGTTGGAGGCGTCCGACGCTCTGCACGCTGCTACGGCGCTCCGCCAAGGTTGCTCACTGTTCATCACCAACGACGGGGACTTCCGTCGCGTTCGCGAACTGCCTCTCGCCATCTTGGACGACCTTCTCGCCGAGGATGCCTGAACGCCATCGGGGAGGTAGAGAGGCTTGGATGACGCCCGCTATATCGCATGATTGCCTCTGGCCTTTGCCTCGTGGCGGATAGCGAGCAGGCGTCACATGCCCCCTTGCACGCTCAACCCATCCCCCCTGAAGATTGTAGGCTAGATGAATGAAGCCACTACTCTGCATTGTCATCTTGACCACCGGATGAGCGTGACAGCACCTTGACCGGTACGTGACGGAGTTCGAGGGCAGGCCCAACGCCCGCCCGCTGGACACGATGGCGCAGATGGCGGAGCTGATGCGCGGGGGCGTCGGCAAGCGGCTGCGCTACGTGGACTGGGTAGCAGCCCCCAGCGTCGCCCGCAATGGGCAGATGGGGATGCCCCAATGATGGAGCACGACTACGAACGCACCGATGAGGGCTGCAAGGACGACCCCTGCCCTTGCGCCTGCCATGAAGACGACTACTGGGACGACGACTACTGGGGCAGGTAGCCCCCTGAAAGGAGATGACGTGCCGAAAGCCAGGCGTGACCCTAGGGCACTCCAAGCGGAAGGCCTGCGCCGCTCCCAAGCGCAAGCGGGCCACCAAGAGGTCACCGGCCTACCAGCGGGGTTGTCGCGCTGGATACCGCGCCGCCAAGCGGTAGGAGAAAGGCATAGAAAGGGAGAAGGGGGCGCGGAATCCGCGCCCCCTTTTGCTACTCTTGTGGAAACAGGGAGGTGCCGGATGCGTCGTTCGTTACTCATTACTCTGGGACTGCTCATGCTTGTGGTTATGGGGTGCGCTTCGCCGACCCCGACGCCGGCGGCTACCCCTACAGTGTCCGTCCATGACGTCTACCCTTCCGCTGTAGCAGACCTCTTCCCCCAGGACGTCTACAACTGCAGCAAGGACCGGGAGACTGAGCGCTGGGAGAGGCTGTCGCCGGAAGAGCAGGCCGAACAAGCGACGCGGGCAGCGTTGTTGGAGGCGCAGGGTGAAGAGCCTCCCGCATCGTGGCAGCGAGTGTGGTATGCGCAGGCTCTTTCGTGCTGGGCGTTGCACGCGTCCGACGATCAGTACGAGGCATTCGCGCAAGCCTTGGATAGCCCTGTCGCACTGCTGCCATCCTGGCAGCTCTGCATCGAGGAAGCCATGGGGTTCGTGGAAGGAGTATTGGCCACATCGATGTTCATCATCGACGTCGACGCCCCCGACGCTCCGGGGTTCTACTCCGAGTCAGCGCGAGAATGCTTCAGGTAGGGAAAACACTGGCCCGGGCTCACTCCTTCTCCAGCATCCCCATGAATTGCCGAACCGTGCGCGCGGGAGAGAGAATGTCAACCGTTCATCATAATTCCCTAATGAAAGCGGCTACGACGACGCGCCCTCAGGTTTCAACTGGCTATCCCTATACCACTATTGGAACCGCTATAGACTACAGGCTGAGGTACTATTTCGCTTCGACGCCTCACCGGGATTTGGTTGCCTACGATGGAGCAGAACTTCTTGCGGAAATGTACCCACAATACAGCGACCCAACCCAGGCACTATTTGATGATCTTGCTCAGTTTGAGTCAGACCCTCCGGCCCAAAGGCGATTGGTTGAGTCTGAAGAGTACCAACTTAATCGACACTGCTACGTCCTGGCACTCCTGGAGCAGCTCTCCAGATCCTTACGCTCTTGGGGCTCCTCTCCCTTGCTTGCGTGCGACACAGTCAATGAGTGGCTAAACATCCAGAGTGAAGAGGAAATCCAAGACTTGGCGGCTTTGTCGTGGCTATTCTATGACTCGCACAGTAATCTATTGTCACTTCCTTGTAATCTGAATCCTATATTCGTGGGGTCTGATGACGTAGATGGAGCGGACGCAGACTTAATCGTTGATAGTACATCGGTTGATATCAAGACTACGATTAAGGCATCAGTCGCCAAGGATTACATCTACCAACTCATCGGCTATGTATTGCTTGACTACACGAACGAATATCAGATTGATCGTATCGGCTTGTACATGACTCGTCAGGGAATTCTACTATAATGGGATTTGGAGTCAATTCTAAGCGACTCCCGTCGAACCTGAGAGAGCTACGTTCTCACTTCCGAGAGATAATGAAAGAATGAACAATTATCCAGTTAGCACCTCGCTAGCTCCATGCCTCAGAACACTTCTTCACAGGCACACGGCGTACATTGTGCCCGCATTGGTGTCTCTTGTGTTCTTCACACCATCGTGCGAGGAGTCCACTCCAACTCTCTCTGGTACGCTCACCGGTGAGATTGTATTTGTTCACTCTACGGTTGAAGGATTGAATTGCTTGGAGACCAGCAGTTTGCCAGAGGAAGACTACATCGCACTCCTTGATGTCACTGGAATGGACTTATCCGTATCTAACATTTTTTCGCTGTATGAGTTTGAGCCACACATAATTGCTGAAGGTACAGTGGATAGCAGCAGTTCCCGACGTTCTCCAACACCATTCACGATACGATATGCTCCAGAGAGCATAGACCTTAGTTTGGACTACGCTATCTTCGTTCGGTATGATGCATGGACCATAGAGGGCTTGCATTTGCGAGGCATCATTTTCACAAATCACTCAGGCTCGGAGACGACTCCTACCCGCGTCCTCACGTGTGGCCACCCCCATAGTAATGTAGAAATACCAATCGACCTAATTCATGTGTTGTCCTAATTTGTTGTCTCGCAAGATCCGTGCCGCAGGTATTTGGCCCGTGACTGTAGGGTCACTTGTTGGGACATAGCGAATCATTCAGTCGATTCCAACTCTACGCTTTCAGTACGCGTGAGTAGGACGTTCAGCCCTGTTGCGGCCATGGTTTCCAGTCGAGGTCCAACCGATGCCGCCCACCGGACATCTGGAGAGCCCGGCTGTCGCTGAGGAGACTGCCGGAGCTTGACCAGCCTGTAGGCCCCTTGAACACCGTCTCCAATCGGCTTCCCTCAGGTCCCATGCCGAGCCGCTTCTCCAGGCTTCTTATCTCCTCCGGAGTTCCGTCGTGTGAGGCGTACCCTGCCTGAGGTGCGGATGTCCCCGGCTTCGCCACGAGCCCCCAGCGTGGCTTCCACCACGCTGGGGAATAGACGATCGCCTCTCTGAATCCGCCCGCCGTGAGGATGTCAACCATCTTGGTCAGCCGATCAATCTCATCTTCTGTGTTCTCGGCGCAGGCGTCGCAGCCGCAGGTGGGGAACCACTTGGTGGACCACCGTCCGAAGCGGATGCTCAGCCCAGGGAAGTCCGTGAAGGCCACCGTGAGGGGAGCAGCCTCCGGGTCAGCGGGCCTGAGCGCGATGGTGGGCCGGACCAGTTCCCGGATCGCCAACTCGTCGTCCAAGCCGTCGTCTTCGATCCGCGTGACGTCGAACCGCTGCTCCAACGCCGCAAGCATCATAAGTGCGGCGTCGTGCAGCGGCAGGAAACGTTCCGGGTTGGTTACCCGGCTGTAGGCTTCCTCCGGCGGCCCCTCAGGACCCCACTTGTCTCGTGAAGGTATGGGGTCACCTCCTTCACGTATGGTAGCATCTGATACCTTGGAGGCCGATCCTATAAGCCAACCTCCCACTCAAACGTTCGCAACATTGTCTCCCCAAGGGTGCTCGACACGACGTCAACTCCAGGGCGCGCATCTCCGTCTCCACCGGACTCATTCCCGCCCTCGCCGGTGTCGATGATTATTCCGTCAGGCTCCGCTCCGTCAAACTTCGCGGAGACCATGCTGAGGGTGAGACGTGGGTGGTGACATGTCATGTCGTCATAGGGGGATTGGCGAAGCACTGGGCATGGCTGTAGGCGTGAGGAAGCGCCTCCTCCAGCGCGTTCCGAGTGCCGGCCTCGGGAGCGTGGCGGGACCGTGCGTTGGCCGGAACATCCTCGATGAGGACGGGCGCACTGGCGTCGACGATAACCGTGGGACGGAACCGTCATCAGCCTTCATTGCCGCCATCGTCTGCGTGCGGGTCTTCGCGACATCCTCCTCGCCGACGACGAACAGCGTGAACGGGAAAGGCGGGATGAAGTTCGGAACTGCTCCAACCCTGCGGCCCTATCGAATGGTCTCTTGCCTGTCCGGTATGACAGCATGGGCACACGGAGGGGTTTTCTCACGCCCCCTCCGGGGTTCCCGTTCGCCGCTAGGGAACAATGGCGGCGGGCGGGTTACAACGTATCGAGGTTGCCGCCATGCCCGACATGCAGCAGGTTCTCATATGGGCCATCGTCCTTTTCGTTGTGGGGGTGGCCCTGCTGTCCGCGGGACTGGCACGGCTCCGTGGAGCGCACCGCCGCATCCCGTGCCTAATCAGGACCGACCTCCGTTCCCTGGGAGCATGTCGCTAGCGGCCGCGCGGATGACTGTCGCAGCGGAACGGCCAGCGGTGTCCAGTCCAGCCATTCCTCGCCCTCGGACTGTGGTGAGAATAACTGGTGGACCACAGGGTGCAGCACTCAGCCGCCGAACAGGCGCCCCAGCAGCTCAGAGCGGTCCACGTTCGCCACGTGCGTGACGTATTCGTCCTGCAGCTTGTAGACGATCACCAGCGCCCATATCACCACCGCATGACGCGCGTAGAACGCCGGCGCATCCGACCGCTTCCACACGAGGACCGTCGCGTACACCAAAAACAGCGGTTCGAGGAAATTCGGGAACAGGAAGAACACCACCTCGTTCCCCGTAATGAAGAACAGCACCTGCCCCACCGTCCGCAAGGCGAACAGGCCGATCACGGCACGACGCAACGGCCAACGCCACGCCGCAGCCACCATGCACACGTACGTCACGTAGTCCGCCGACTTGTCGATGCGCTGGTAGACCCCGTCTAGCAGCCCCAGCGGGACCAGCAGGTCCCCGTCGACGGTATCGAGCACGAAGTTCGCCCACCCGGCAAGGAACGGGAACGGGATGATGGCCAGCGGCAGCAGGTACTTCAGGCCGACTATCACCGCGATCGCCAGGACCGACCCGTCAGGCACGACTCAGCGCCTCCGCCTCGGCGAGAGGGCCTCCCCACGCGTACGCCCTCCGCTCCGCCTCAGCCCACAGCTCGCAGATGCGCTCCGGCGCGGGGAGGCGGCCGCGCATGCGGTGCTCCGCGTGAACGGCGCGCACCGCTATGTCCAGCGCGTGGAGTTCAGGCATGCATTCGATCGCGGTGTGGAAGCCGTGGCCGGACACGCGGGCGCAGTTGCACCAAGAGCGGCTCCGCTCGCGGATGCGGGCCGCAGTCTCCTCGCCCACGCCCATGTAGCCCCGCACGTCATCGAGGCTGACCTCCCCCATCCCTCTCCCGTGGCGGCGCGGACGCCGCCTCTTACCGGTCCGCCTCGTCGGGTTCACCTTGTTTGCTCCGTACGTATAGTCCAGACAGGATACCCCTTCGCGTGCGACGCGCCGATTGCGAGTCACCCCACGCGATGGGCGTGACATGTGGAAGCGCCATGCGAACGGCCGTCGTTCGCGAGCAAGCGGAGCGCCTCGTCCATCGTTATGGCCTTAGTCGGGCTCGGCACGCCGGGGCTGTGGGAGGAGGATTGAGCTAGCGCGGACTTTCTGAAGGTCGATGCCGTTGATGGGGCCAGCGTCAGCAACAGCGGGCTGCTCGGTGCGTGCGTCGTCTTGTAGACCACGCCGTAGGTGCGATCAGACAATAATCGCCTGGGCTCGCTGCGCCTTGTTCAGCGGCGAGTTGGACAGGAAGGTGCTCCAGCCGATGAACTGCCTGCCCAGCAACTCCCCGCAGTACAGGTATGTGTCGCCTAACTCCGCCTCGCGTCACCTGCGGAATCTCACAGAACGCGCGTTCCAACTGCTCAACGGTCGTTCTGCCGTTGCCAAGCATTCAACCGGATTCGTACGTTCTGCGGAGCGTCTCTCGAAAGAACGGTACGCCATCATCCAGTAGTATCTTCTGCGCATCGGGCGAGCACCTGCGCGGTAGCTTGCTCCACAGCGGGTCGGTGGTCCACTGGACAACGTCCAGCGACGCCGCCAAATCCAGGTTGGGCTGGCCTTGGGCGCAGAGCCCGCCGTAGGTGGCGCCGCACGCATTGAGAATCTTCTCCAAGTGAGTGAAGTAGCCGTACGTCCGCTTCTCGAAGTACCCGCGCTTGTCCTCGTCGCCGCAGCAACACCGGCGTCGTCCATCGCGCATTCTCCCAGCGGAGAATACCTCCTGCGAGACCTCCGCCCATGGGGGTTGAGCCAACAGTGGCTATGGTAACGCATTCATAGCCGACGGTTGTGAAGGTGACGACGGTCATGTAGGCGGCGTCGAGGAGCGACCAGCCCTCGATGAGCATGTATCCCGCGATGGCCACTCCCACGAGGACGGCCAGAGCGAACAGGCTCCTGGCCAACTGTGTCTCGAACAGGTGCGCTACGCTCTCTCGGATGCGCATCGAGGGTGCTCTTGCGGACCGCTGCGGGCGTTCCCGGCTTCGCAGCCGGGGCTCGCTACAGCGGGCCGAACCGCCGCACGACCAGCTTCCCGGTGACGGTCGTCACGGCGAAGCCCACCAGCAGTCCTGCCAGCAGGATACCCCACTGCTCCAGCCCCAGTGGCACCGTGTCGAACGCCGCGCTGCCGATGGGCGTGTAGAGGATGACTGCCTGCATGAGCAGGCTCACGCTCACCGCCGCCCACAGCCACTTGTTCGTGCAGATGGGCATCCCCTCCTGGACGCGGATGACCAGCAGCCGCAGGTACTCCTGCACGACGAAGCCGGTGAAGGTCATCGTCCGGGCGGTCTCCAGGTCCCACAGCCGCAGCCCAACGAAGAACGTGGCAATGAGGATGATCGTCATAACCACACCGACACTGCCCACGAGCGCGGCCATCGAGCGCCCCAGCACCGCGCCATGACGCGGAGGCTCGCGCATCGCTCCCTGCGGCGCCGGGTCGGACGCCAGCGCGACCGCAGGCCCGGAGTCCGTCACGAGGTTGATCCACAGGATCTGCACGGCAGTCACGGGCAGGTAGCCGAACACGGTCGCCACCAGGATCACGAGCACCTCGGCGAGGTTGCCGGTGAGCATGTAGTTCACGAACTTCTTGATGTTCCGGAATATCCGCCGGCCCTCCTCGACGGCGGCGACGATGGTCGCGAGGTTGTCGTCGAGCAGGACCATGTCCGACGTGTCGCGGGCGACGTCCGTGCCCTTGATGCCCATCGCGACGCCCACGTCCGCGTTGTGCAGGGCAGGGGCGTCGTTCACGCCATCGCCCGTCATCAGCACCACGTCGTGGTGCTCCTTGAGCGTGCGCAGGATCAGCACTTTGTGGCGCGGTTCGGCCCGCGCGAAGATGCTCGTCTCGTTGATGATGCGCTTGAGCTCCGCCTCGTCCAACCCGTCGAGCTCCTTCGCCTCGATGGCCTCTCCGTCCAGCCCCACCTCGCGGCCTATCGCCGCGGCAGTCAGGCTGTTGTCGCCCGTAATCATCACCACGCGGATGCCGGCCCGGTGCGCCGCCTCAATGGCGTGCGTCGCTT
>JAPPHT010000030.1 GCA_028874795.1 Chloroflexota bacterium | reverse complement strand
GGGTCACGTGCGAGTGGCCTGACTGCCCTGTCGTCAGCAGCGTGAGCGTCGGAGGCCATAGCTGGGACCTGAAGATGCGGCCGTTGGATGCCGAGCTGTTCACGTTGTTCGGCCTTCCTGCGCTGGAGAACGGGATGACGCTGGCGGAGGTTGCTTCCCTGTTCGGCATGGCCGTTGCGGTAGAGCCGCCTCCAACCCCGCTGCCTACACCGGAAAGGCAGACGGACGAGGAGATGGCCATCGCCGCGGGCACCCGATGCTCGGGTTTGGCCTCCCTCCGTGCGGTGGTGTGGGAGGTCTACCCGAGGCTGGACGCCAATGGCGTGCTGAGGCTGAGCGGCAGCATCGAGGAGGGTGCGCCGAGCATCAAGGACGCCCGCAAGTCGTACAGCGGGATCATTCACCCTGCGTTCACGCTATACGCGAGGGAAATGGGCACGAACGAGAGGGGAAACTACTCCTCTGTCGGCCGGGTATGGCCGCAGGAAATGGCCAGCCGTGTATCGGGTAGAGGATCGCCGAATGCGTTTGCCGACGTGTACAACGTAACGCGCGAGAGTTTCGAGGTGGTTGTGACGTTGCCACCCTCACTCCTGGCATACGAGCAACTCCATATCACGGTTTGGTCGTCGCTGGTGGAGGAACTCGCCGACCCGAGGGGTAGCACGGCGGGGCTGGGTTCCTGCAAGGTATGGCAGGTGGGTTAGCGTCGCTGGCCGCATAGTGGGGATGTTCCGGCAGCGCCGCACCCCACAAACCCGATAGCGGAGGCCGACACCATAGCCAGCCCACGCTCTGGATGAACGGTCCGGCAGCGGTGTCGAACGCGCTCACGGCGTAGCACCCCCCAGCCATGAGATAGTCCCGCAGGTCGGATGCCCACAGGACGCACCGCACAGGCAGCACCCTCGGCGCCAAGACGGGTGCGCCGCCGCCTACCCGTATAAGTGGCCTTGGATGGCTCGCTTGGCAATGGCCCTTGGTGCCGTATCCCGATGGCCTTAAACGCAGAAACTCCCACATACAGGGGGATGCCGCCGGTGGTCACCGGCAGCATCCCCTCAGCCAACGCCGTCACCGTGGCGCTGTGACGAGTTCGGCCTCCCGTTCTTGCTCCATGCCGAGCGCCCACTCGAACATGGAGAGGGACGCGGGTTGGGGCTTGCATCTGCGGCGGTTCGGCCTTACCGGCCCGTCGGCCATGAACTCGGCCCAGGAGAACAGCGTCTGCTGCGGCTCCGGCTCCTCGTTGTGGTGGCCGTTGTCCTGTACCGGCTCCACCGTCGGCCCTATGCCGATGGCATCGCCGTCGACCGTCGCGGTCTCCGGTTCGACGTCCACGGCCTGCCAGCCGTCGTCGACCAGGTACTCCTCTGCGGCGGACTCGGCGTCCCGCGCAGCCGCGAAGACCGCCTCCACCGTCTCCGCCTCGTCTTCGTCACCGTTCACGATCTTCCGTGCCAGCGCGAGCATGGGGTCGTCTCCGTCGTCGCCGTAAGCGGCAAGGCCGTCCTCCGGCAGTTCGCCCTCCACGGCCAGCGAAGACTGGAGCTTCTGCGCGACCAGCTTCAGGGCGTCGGCCTGCAGGGTGTTCCTGTAGGCCATGAACACGACCCGGACCGGCCGGCCCTGGCCGATGCGCCACGAGCGGCGGGAAGCCTGCCGCATCGTGTAGACCGAGTAGTCGGTCTCGTACCAGCAGATGGTGGGGAACTCGATCAGGTCGAGGCCGGTCTGCACCAGCCTCGGGTGGCAGATGAGCACGTCGATGCCCTTCTCCACCTGCTCGGCCACCCACGCCTCGCGCCGCTCAGGCGCGACCGCGTCGGCCTTCATCACCGCCACCCTGAACCCGTGCCGGCTCAGGATGCCGTCCATCCGTTCGGTGATGTCCCGCGTACCGGTGTGCGTCGCGTACACCAGCACCCGACGTCCTTCCAGGCGCTCGGCCGCCACGAGGTCGACCAGCGCCTGCTCCTTCGGATAGGTCCGCTCCTCGGAGAGCGGGGCGACCGCCGCGATGGGGAGGCCCGTCGCGGGGTCGAAGACGGTCTCGCCCCTCGTGCAGCCGTCCGGGTAGGCGAGCAGCGTCTGCAGGTAGGCGGCCAGCAGCCGCTTGGAGCCGGTCGCAAGCGCCTGGCCGAGGGCCTGCTTCAGCGCCCCGTAGAGCATGTCGTAGGCGCCGCGCTGGGAGAACCCCGTGTGGTCCTGCTCCGTGTCCATCCGGGAGAGCAGCACCCGCTCCTCGTACGGCGGCAGCCCGGACGCCACGTCCGAGAGCCTGAGGAAGATGGAGCTGCCGATCAGGTGGAAGAGGGCCGAGGGGGAGAGGCCGGGGCGCTCGCGCACCACCTTGCGGTAGCGCCGCCTCCGGCTGGCCCGCCCGTCCTCGACCGGGGAGTCGTCGTCCTTGTATATCGTCTCCTCGGTGAACCCGTACCGGGAGATCCAGCGCCCCTCCTCCGAGTGCCCGAACTCGGTGCGGATCTCAGGGGAGAACCGGTAGAGGAGGTGGAAGAGGGTGCTGGCGTATCCGCCCATCAGCGTGCCGGAGAGCGTGAGCGAGCGGCCGCACGACTCCGCGAGCACGCCGGCGGCGATGCCCTGCGCGGAGCCGCGCGCCTTGAACTCGTGGACCTCGTCGCCGACGAAGAGGTCGAAGAAGCCCCGCATCCGGTGTTTGACGTAGTCGGCCAGGGGGTAGCGGCGCGGGCCGGAGTTGTCGGCCTGCCAGAGCGGCGAGCCGCAGACGTCGCAGACGCGCCGCTTCCGGGAGAGGTCCTTCAGCGAGAGGGGCACGCCCTCCCTGTCGAGCGCCTGCGCCGCGCAGACAGGACAGCATGGGACGCGGACGGGAGCGCCCGTGTCCTCGTCGCGCACCAACCTGCCGTCTGCAACGGCCAACCGCTCGACGACGGCAGGCTCCCAGCGGTAGGAGAGCTTCGCCTTCTCGCGGGACATGACGGCGAACAGCGGGGCCGAGCGCGGGAGGAGGCGGAGGCGTTCGAGGTCGGTGATGGAGCCGACGATGGCGGCCCGTGCGCCGGGCACCGTCTCTTCCACCTCGCGCTTCCACTTGCGCACGAGGTGCGGCGGGCAGAGCACCAGGACTCGCCTGAAGCCGGCTGCGTGGGCGGCGCTCGCCGCAATAAAGGTCTTCCCGGTACCCATCTCGCCGACGACGGTCGTGCCCTGGTTGGCCCGGAGCGAGAGGGCCGCGCCGCGTATGGCGTCCGCCTGCGCGCCGAGCGGCCTGCGCAGGAGCGCGGGGAGGAGGACGGCCTGCTCGGAGGGCCGGTAGAGGGGCGGGTACGACTCCACCACCCGCTGGGCGATCGAGTCCTTGAACGTGTCGATGAATCCTGCAAGGTCCATGGGTCTGCTCCTTTCCTTACGTTGCGTGAAGTTGCTGTGGGGACGGTGGACGGGGCCGCCTACTCGCACCGTAGGCGGCCCCGTGGGTGTGGGGACTGCGGACGCTTAGTCCGTCTCGTCGTCGAGGGCGTCGTCAGCTGGGTAGGCCGCCGCGACCACCTGCTCGGTCATGCTCTGTTCAATCATGGGTGTCTCCTCTGGGGTGAAGCGGGAGGGCTCCGTGGACGGAACCCTCCCGCGCGTTGGAATGGCCTGAGTGGCTGTGTTGGGTCACGAGGCGCCGAGCGCCAGGCGCAACTGGACGCTCGCAGGTGCGGCATCTCCCCTTGGGGATTCGCCGCGGTCAGCGTCGTCCTGACGATGCCGCCACGCGCGCCAGGGCGACGTGGAGATTTCTTCACGTGACGCGCTCCTCTGCGCGAGGATGCGCGCCGTCACGCTCGATCTCGCGGTGCAGGCCCACCGGATGGTCGGATGACCGTGGGGCGCGCCGCAGAGGCAGCGCTCCTCGTCGGCCTCATCGTCGTGACGGACGACGAGGCGCAGCGATGCGTAGACGATCACGACCCGTGCTCCCTGAGCAGCCGCTCCGCCCTGCTCACCCACGCCCGCGAGCCCACTTCAAGCCCCTCGAAGGCGGGATCGTTCTGCAGGTCGCCGAGCCTCCGCAGGAGCGCCCCCGCGCGGGCACGGCGCCTGCGCAGCGTGCGGTCGCTGGGGCCGCCTCCGTAGACGACACGGTTGTCGCTGAGCGCGAATCGCTCGTCCGTCGACGCGCGGCTGGCGTAGTTCCAGACCCAGGCGCGCCGCGTCGGGTGCCAGCCCAGCTCGACCACCAGACGCGTCGGATGGCGCAGCTGTTGGTTGTCCTCCGGTGTGAATGGAACGTATGGCCCCTGTCTCATGCCGCCACCTCCTCGAACAGGTCGAGCAGTGACGCTCCGAAGAAGTCGCAGAGCTTACGGGCGAAGCGGTCGCCCGCCCTGCGGTGCCCGCAGATGAGCTTGGAGAGCATGCTGCGGCTGCTCGCGGTGGCGTCCGCGACGTCGACCTGGCTGAGGCTGTGGGCGCCGCAGAGTTTGAAGAAGGCGGCGGCGTTCAGCCGCCAGCGGGCGGGATCGACCCCGGGGCCGCCGGGGTTGCCGGGCGCGAACTTGCGAGCGAGGTAGCGCCGGTGGGCGTCCTCGTTCAGCACGCGCAGCCGTCCCCAGACGGGGACGATGTGCCGGTCGTCGTGTCGTGCTAGCATGGGTCGTACCTCCTGTTGCGCCGGGCCGTTTGCCGCCTCTGCCGCGCAGTGAGGAGAGAGGCCGGGGAGGTTGCATCTTCCCGGCCTCTCGTCATCCCTCTCGTTTCCTTGTTCCCTGGTCCCGGCGATGAGCTCGGCGGGAACCTTCGCGTGATGGCCGCCGACGCTCACGCGCGCGGCATCGCGGTGCTCCGATCAGTGCATCTGCACCTCCTTACGTTGCGTTGTGGTCCGACGCCCGGCATCCGTGGGCTATGGGCGCGCTGGGTGACGGGTTGGCAGGCGGACGCACGTCGCCCCCGGGTGAATGCCGATTCGGGAGACGATGCGTTGGGGATGGGCACGCGGCCTGCACGAGTCGAACGCGCAGCGACCGTGGCTAGAGACGTGCGGAACCAGCCGGAACCCTTCGGTGGAGAACCGGTTGGTGGTCAGCGGTGGGGATGGCAGGGCGGGGCGAGGGTGGCGAGGCACACACCGCGCCGGACAAGCGACGACGGCGTTGAGTGCCGCGTCAACGCCGTCGTCAGATGCGCCGGGGTCACCTGAGGGAGGCTGAGGCTCCCGTCGCGCCGCACAACCTACCACGTCTCCTGGCTCACCGCGAGATGCGCGGCGGAGACGGTGTCGGTATTCTGCGAGCGGTGTTGGGGTGTCGGTTCTCAGCAGCCATGGGGCCGGCATCCCAGCACCATCCCCAGGCGGGGAGACCGGGCGTCTGAGCGCTCGGGAACCACGGACCCACCCGACGACGAAGCCAAGCTGCGTCCCCTGCTGAGAACCGGCACGTGGGAAAGAAGCCTCGGCGTCAGCAGCGGTCCACGCCGAGCACGCAAGGCAGTCGCCGGAGCTGTTAATCGCACTCGGGCGATTTGGGGTGAGGCGAGGCTTGTCAGCGTGCCCGCCCGGTGTCCCCGTCTTCGATGCGGCCCGGGGAGAGCAGCGCTCGATCCCTCCGGTCGTATCCCGCAACGGGGTCGCGGTTCCTCCCTCTTGGGTACACCATCGGGAGAGCAGCGCTCGATCCTCCTGGCGGTCCCGGGTCAGGGAACAGGCCCCCAGCATTCTCAGGTGCGAACGCTGGCAATCCGAACAACCCGTCTAGTGTGCCGTTGCCGGCTGGCCGTTGGCAACGGTCCCAGGCCCCCGGCGAGGAAATCGCTTCCCCGGATGGGCCTGAGGTTGACCTTGACCCGCTCCCATCGCCTACTCCCACGAGAACCCGAGAGTGAGCAAACGGCGCAGCCACCGACGGCGCAGCACCCGTCTCCGCTCCCCGTGGAGGCGCCGGAGGTCCTCCCTGAGCTCCCACACCCGAACCTCCCGCTGCCGGTCGGTCCACGGGTACGTCATCGGGGGCAGCGTCAGCCCGTGCTCACCGACGAGGACGACCTCCAGCTCCCACAGGCGCTCCCGGGCCGCGAGGCGGCGCAGGGCCGGTCCGTTCCTGTCCGCCCTGAGGAGCGCGGCCATCGCCTCCCGCCACTCGACGATCAGGGGCGTCGCGTCCCCGTACACGTGCTCCTCGCCCTCCTCCGCCTCCCGCGTCACCAGCTGCGGGAACATCCTCGGCGGCACGTACCTGGGCCTCTCCGGCTCATCGGCAGCGGGTTCCGACGTCCCCGCCGCACCGCTCCTCATCCGCGCCTCCAGCCCGTCCAGCCTGCGCCCGAGCACCCGCACACAGCCACCGCCTGCTCCTCCCTGAACGCCTTGAGCCCCGCGTCGACGGCTGCGTGTGTCTCGTCGAAGCTGGCGTTCATCTCCTCGGCCAGTCCCTCGACCCGCCGCTCCAGCGCATCCACCCGCTCCCGCTCCCTTGCAGCGGCAGACCCGCCCCCCAGCAGCAGCAGCCGCTCCAGGGCAGCGGCCATGCGCTCCGTCAGCCGACCCGACTCGACGGTCCTCTTGAGCGTGCGGTAGCCGACCCCCAGTTCCTGCGCTGTCCTTGCCTGCCCATCCGCATCGATCATGTCGCGCAGCAGCGCAAGCAGCCGCATCTCCCGCAGGCTCTCCAGGCTCCGGCTCGATCCCGGATACGTCTCCCGGTCTTCCATCGTCAGCCGTCCTCCGATTGTCATCGACAACATCTCACGAGTGGCGCGACAACCCGCCCTCCGCATCCTCCGATTGTCACTGACAACTTTCCACGAGAGGCGCTGTCCAGTGAGCGTGGAAGCTGCTGTGGACGCGAAGTGTTGCCCGCCATCGTCCTGTAGGGGCGTTCCTTGCGACAACGGCCTTGCCCACGACTCCGTCTTCCCTCTTCGACAGAGCTGATTCCTCTGTACACGTCCATGACACCACGGAAAGACGGCGGATCGCCACGCGCCATAACGGGTGTCACGCATGACACCCGTTATATGACGTTCCGAAGCGCATGCCGTCCTCCTCAGACTGGATGCCGCAGACCAAGCCCACCGGCGACGAGGAGGACTGGACAGTGAAGCCGCACCCGGCCACCAGGGCCGCGACCGATAGGACACGAGGACTCATCACGCTGATCGCAGCGCTGCTGCTGGCAGTCCTGGCCGCAGCGACCGCATCGCTCACCGTCCACGCACAGGACAGTGGGGGACTCGATCTCGTCAACCACGACAGGGACTTCGTCGAACGCAAGAAGGACGGCGGCTTCGTCGCCCGCCCCGTCTTCGACCGGCAGGTGGACGCCATCCACTACGGCATCCGCCACCCCGAGACCGGCGACTGGATCGCCCCCATGTACCGCGTCCACTCTTCGGGCAAGGGGATCGGGGAGGGCCAGGAGTACTCCTGGAACTACCCCGCCGTGTCCCAGCAGCCCGAACTCTCCCGCGAGGAGGCGTTCCTCCTCGTCATCGTCGCCGTCCATGGCGGCGACGCCCACACCTTCAACGTCGTTATCCCCATCTACCAGCCCACCAGCCTCTGGGACCGCGTCCTCGCCGCCCTCGACCCGGGCCGGTGGGCACGGGCGTTCGCCGTCTGGATGGTCGAGGCCGTCCACGGCACGCTCTGCGGCTTCGTCGAGCGGATGACGGGCGCCGACGCCTGCGGCGAGGGATAGCCCCCATGAACGACGTCCTCACCGGCACCCCCGCGGAGCTCACGTACATGCACCCCATCGTCGTCCAGGCCTGGACGGCGGTCTGGGCCGTCGCCTCCGGCGCCCTCGTCGTCATCATCGGCTGGATCGGCCTCAGTCTAATCGTCTCCGAACACCTCGGCAGACCCCAGGCCGGCTGGCGGGAGCTCGTGCCCCGGCTCGTCTTGGGGCTGGTCGCGGCCGCGTCCTCGCTCTGGTGGTGCGCCCTCGTCATCGACACCGCCGACGCGGTCACCGGCTTCATCGCCGCCGAGCTCGGCTTCACGGCAGGCGACCTGCTCAGGGCATCGAAGGAGACGCTGCTGACGGCGGTGAGCGCCGGCAGCGTGGGCATGGCCCTGTTGATCGGCCTGCTCTACCTCGTCTACGGCTTCTTCGTCCTCTACGTGCTGGTGCAGATGCTGCTGCGGATCGCGCTCATCGACCTGCTGCTCGCGCTCGCTCCCATCGCCCTCGGGCTGTGGATCCTGCCGCACACGGCGGGGTGGGGGCGGCACTGGCTGCGGCTGTTCATGACGGCCGTCTTCCAGCAGGCGGTCCAGATCGTCGCGCTGTCGATGGGTTTCACGATGCTCAACGAGTTCGCGGCCATCGGCTCGTTCGAGCCCACGCAGGACCTCGTCTGGAAGCTGATCCTCTCCGCTGCCTTCGTCTACCTCGCCACGCGGGTGCCCTCGATGCTGGGCAACGCCGGCACGTTCGACGCCTGGCTCCACACCCTCTACTTCGGCCTCTCGCTGCCCGGCACCGCCATGCGTGCGACGCGGTCGATCGGTCCGATGCTCGCAGGCCCGGGCGGCATAGCCGCGGGAGCGGCGGTCGCGAGCGGTGCGGCGAGCGTCGTGGGCGGTATCGGCGGTGTATCAGCGGGCGCGATGCCGGGAGGCTCCGCTGCCGGGGCCTCCGCTGCCGCCGGGAGCGCGGGCTCCGCCGCATCCGCAGCGGGTGCGACGTCAGCGGGCGCCGCCTCCGGCATGGGGGCCGCACGGTCCGCAGCGGACGCGGGCACGCCTCCGAACGCGGGCGGCACCGCGAGCCCAAGGAGCAGCAGCGAGTGAATCCATCGAACCAAGACGGGCCTTTGGCGGCCCGCGCCATCCCACGTGCATGGAGAACGGAGGAGCAGCGATGTGCAAGTGAGCCGTAACGAACGGATGGACGGAACAGGAAACAGAACAGCGATACGACAGCAAGGAGAACGAACCATGGAAAACCTCACGCAGACGATATCGAACCTCGTCGGGATCCTGATCGGGTTCGCGGGCGCGATCGGAGCGGGCTATTTCGTCTTCGGCGCGTACCTGTACCTGACGGCGAGCGGAGCGCCGCACCAGATGGAGCGGGGCAAGTCCGCGATGGTGACCGCCGTCGTGGGCATCGTCCTGATCCTGGTCGCCTACGGCATCGTCGACCTCGTGATGAGCGCGGTGGTCAACCCCGCCGTCACCCCCAACGTCCCCGACCCGGCGACGCCCACGCCCAGCGGCGGATAGGCCGGACCAGTACAAGGAGAAGACCGAGATGCAAGCACACGAAGTTCCCACACACGTCCAGGCCGAGGACAAGGTCCTGGGCTGGTTCACCTTTCAACAGGTCGTCGGGCTGATCGCGATCGGCGCACTGGCCTACGGCCTCTACCGGTACGCGCCCATCCCGTGGCCCGAGCTGCGCATCGGGCTCGCGGTGCTCTTCGCAGTGGCAGGCATCGCCGCCGTGGTGGGGCGTATCGGCGGTCGGCGGCTGCCCTTGGTGGCCGCCGACCTGCTCCAATACCGCATCGGCGGACGGTGTTATGCGGGGACGCCGGCTGAGCTGGTGCGCAGCCAGCCGCCCACCCCTGAGAACGACAACCCCGGCCTGGCCCACCAGGTGCGGGACAGGACGCGCAGGCGCATCCGCAGGATGCGCGCGCTGCGCAGGTTGCACGGGAGCCGGAAGAAGCGTGAGCGCCGCAACGGGCGCAGGACGCCGCGCCCCGGACGCTGGCTCCGCAACCGTTGGAAGCCGAGGGACCGGGGCAGCGGCAACGCCGGTCATACGGCGATGCGGCGTATCGCCCTGCTGGCTGCCGCCACGCTGCTGATGGCGACCGCTGTTGCCGCATCGGGGGACCCGACGCCGACCCCGGTCCCGACGCCCGGGCTGGGCACCCCCTACCCGCAGACGAGCCCCGAGCGCTGGCGCAACGAGATCGACTTCGACCCGCTCGCACCCGTGCCCGGACGCAGGCTCTTCGTCGAGAAGCTCGCGGTCTTCGAAGAGAAGGCCACCGTCACCCTCCGCGCTGCCACCGAGGTCGACCTGAACGTCCAGGCGTTCGGCGGCCCAGGTGGGCGGGAGCTGCGCTTCTACGGCAGCGCGCGGGTGAAGGCCGGGGAGACCATCTTCTACACGCTCCCGCTCTCCGGCGACGCCCCCTCCTTCACCTTTGCCTGGGTCGACACGCTCGGCCAAGCCGGGGGAGTCAGCCTGAAGGGCGACCAGATCCCGCACCCCCTGCCGGTCGTGGAGGGTGAGCTGTGCGACGTCCGTGTGACGGAGATCCACCTGAACCCCGGCGCGATCAGCGGACGCTTGGCGGCCGACGAGTGCGTCGAGAGGGTCGAGCATCCCATCGATCTGGATATCGTGAACGGGTACGTCAACATCGCCGGCGCCATGCTGTTGAAGACTCGCGTGGCGAACGTCTACGGCTCCGTCACGCTCTCCTCCGGCGAGTCGAGCACGACCGTCGAGCTCGATCCGCCGGACAGCGCAACGTTCCGGCTGACCGTCCCCACGGGCGAGGCGCTACACGAGTTGACCGTCGAGGCCGCCCTCGAAGGGAGCCTTCGGGGCAGCGCTCCGCCGCTGGTGACACTGCAATTCGTCCCGGAGAAGGAGGAAGAGTACCGCGTGCCCGTCGAGGTGCTGCGGCCCGGTACCAGCGAGGTCGTCAGCGACTCCGTCGCCATCTACCACGACAACGGCGACATCACCTACCACGACGTATCGGCGCGCCTCACCATCCCGCCCGAGGTCATCACCGTCGTGCCGGTCGTCACGCTCACATTCCCGGAGCACATCCTCGCCACCGTCACTCCCCGCGGGAGCGTCTACGGCACCAAGGAGGAGAGTCTGGATCTGGCGCTCACCATCGGTGCCGACGCCCCGTACGCGCCCTTCACCCCACCTCAGATGCCGCAGCCGACGCCGACTCCCGCGCAGACCCCGCTCACTCCGGGTGAGGGGAAGGGTCTGTTCGGAATCTTCGGATGGGAGTGGCCGTGGTGAGGCGCATCGCGACAGCACTGACGGTCCCCTGCGCGGCGGCGGTCTCCGCCGCCGCGTCCTCCGAGGAGCGGGCGATGCTCGAAGCCTTCAATGGCGTGCTCACCGCTATGGCGTACGCGGCGACCGGCCTCGCTGTCTTCGCCGTCGTCTGGGCTGGCTTCGTCCTGATGGCGGAGGGCGGCGATCCGCGCAACGCGGGCAGGGCGCGCAATGCTGTCGCCGGCGCGCTCGTCGGTCTCGCCGTCGTCCTCTCCGCCAAGGCCATCGCAGTCGTCCTGCACAGCGGCATCGTCCCGATCCCGTAACCGCATCCACAGAAAGGAGCACCACCTTGCGACAGCTACCCGAACGCACCAGGAACATGGCGCGCCGCGTCCTGCGCCGACCGTCACACCTTGGAGAGAGAGCCGAAGAGCAGGCGCATGAGCCGCCCTGTCCAGAATCGAAACCGCAACGAGGTGGTGAAGCGGACAAACCCCAGAAGGAGCGCGCGGAGAAACCCCCGTTGCCGCTGCCCCTCTGCTTCATGCTCTCCCACCTGGAGGACGACGGCCCCGTCCGCATCGACGGACTCAAGCTCGGCATCTTCGAGGTCATGGGCCTCGAGCTCGACGAGCCGAAGCTTGGCGCCTTCGCAGGAGCGCTCAACGCCCTCGATTTCCCGCTCCAACTCCTCATCCGCCAGCACCCGCCGGACCTGAGCCGGATGCGCGAGCGCCTGCGTGAGGCCGAGCCCGTCGACCTGCCCCCGCAGACCGCCGCAGCGGCGGAGTCGCTCCGCGGCCTGCTCACCACCTTGGAGCGACGCGACGGCATCCTCGACCGCCGCTTCTACGCCGTCTGCCCGTTCGACCGCGCGGGCGACCTGCGCGTCCTCCTGGGCAAGGCGGGCCTCTCCGCCCACCCGCTCACCGGCCGCGCGCTCCGCCTCCTCCTGCTGGCATCCGCCCTCGGGGGCTCTCCGGCGGACCGCGACGAGGAGGAGTGCATGGAGGTGACGGTCAACCGTCGCGAGGTCCGCGTCGGCGGCCACCTCGTCCGCTCGGTCCACTTGGGGCGCTGGCCGCGCGCCCTCGCCCCCGGCTTCCTGCAGGGGCTGATGGCCGCCGGAGCGCCCATGGACCTCGCCATCCACCTCGGCCCCATCCCCGCAGAGCAGGCCGCCCGCACCCTGGAGTGGCAGAAGGTGCGCTTCGAGTCCGCCCAGTCCCTCTCTCTGCGCCGGGGGCGCACCATGTCCCCCGAGGCCGAGATCGCCCTGGAGGACATCACCCGCCTGCGCGACGAGGTGCAGCGGGGGCGCGAGCGCCTCTTCCACTCCTCCCTCTCCATCACCCTCCACGCGAACGACGACGACGCGCTCAAGGAGATGACCCAGCGCGCAAGGGCCCACTTCGCGGCGACGCTCGGCAAGCTCGACACGCTCCCGTTCCGCCAGCGCGTCGGCCTCATCTCCACGCTCCCCATCTCCATGAACGCGGTCGCCGAGTGGCGCTCGCTGGACACGTCGTCGATCGCCCGCCTCTTCCCCTTCTCTCCCCCCGACCTCGACACCCGCAGCGGCACCCTCTACGGCATCGACCTGCGCGCCTGCTCCCCGGTCGTCTACGACCCGTGGGACGGCACCCACCTCAACGCCAACACCGCCGTGCTTGCGCGCTCGGGCTCGGGGAAATCGTTCTCCACCAAGCTCGGCGTGCTCAGGGGGCTGACCAGGGGAATCACCGCCTACGTCATCGACCCCGAGGGCGAGTACGCGGACATGGCCCGCGCAGCCGGCGGCCGCGTCCTCTCCCCCGGCGTCCCCGGACAGGGCATGAACCCCTTCGTCATCAACCAGGGTGACGCCGAGGAGCTCCTGCTGCGCATCGGCAGCCTGCGGCGGCTCATCGAGGTGATGGTCGGCGAGCGGCTCAGCGCCGAGCGCCGGGCCGCCCTCGACCACGCCCTCGCGGGCTACTACTCCGAGCCACGCGAACGCACCGGCTTCAAGGACTTCTACGCCTACCTGCAGGACGGGGAATCGGAGGACTTGGCCAAGTTGTTGCGCCCCTTCGCGACCGGCAGCCTCCGCCACATCCTCTCCGACGAGGGCGACGACCTGCTCACCAACGAGGCGCTCGTCACCGTCTTCGACCTCCGCCTCCTCGAACCCGAGCTGCGCCCCGCAGCCGCGATGGTCTGCACCGAGACCGTCTGGGCAGCCGCCGCGCAGAACCCCAGGCCACGCCTGCTCGTCGTGGACGAGGTCTGGTCGATCATGCAGCACCCCGAAGGCGCGGCCTTCATGATCTCGATGGCGAAGCGCGCCCGCAAGCACCGGCTCGGCCTCCAGTTCATCACCCAGGACGTGCAGGACCTCCTCTCCGAGGACACATCCCGAGCCATCACCGGCCACTCCGGCAGAGCGCTCCTCCAGAACGCCGCCTTCAAGCTCCTCCTCCAGCAGGACGCCGCCGCCATCTCGACCGTCGGCGACGCGTTCGACCTGCCCGTCGATCTGCAGCGCTGGCTGCTCTCGTGCCCGCGGGGCGACGGCCTCCTGCTCGCGCGCGGAGGAAGATTCCCCGTCCGCATCGAGGCGACTCCCGAGGAGGCCGAGGTCATCGAGTGGCGGCCCGGCAGGCACCAGGCGGAGCAGCGATGACGCAGGCCGACGAACAGTCGCAGGTCCGCACGAAGAACAGAGGTCGAACACGTGGATTCGGCCTGGAAAGGAAGGAACCGCATGAAACTGCCCTTCTCGAAGAACAACGAAGCTGACGGATACGCGGAGAAGACCCCGGTGTTGCTGGCGATCACGCCGCCCCGAGCCGGGGAGCGCAACCTCCTCGCCGTCGAGAACCTCCTCGGCTCCGTCACGGTGCCCGAGCCGTTCTCCCTGGAACTCGCGGGAGACGCCGGCGGCGTCGCCGTCATGGCGCGCTGCCACGACGAGGACGTGCTGCGCGGCCAGATCGCCGTTCACTACCCCCAGGCGCGCACCCGGCAGGTGGCGCCGGAGGACGACCCCCTGCGCCTCGACGAGGGCGAGCAGGCATGGACGATGGCCCTGCGCTCGGGCGGTCCAGAATACGTGCCGCTGCGCACCTTCAACGACCGGGATCTCACCGACCCCGGCTCCGACCCCCTGCTCGCGCCGCTGGGCGCGCTCTCCGGCCTGAACCCGGGCGAGCGCGTCATCTCCCGCCTGCGGATGCGCTCCCTCGGCCCCGACTGGGCGGTCCACCACCAGCGGCTCGCCCACGAACGCCCGGCGCCTCCCCCGTCGACGCAGCAGTCCGTCCAAGCAGGCACGCCTTCGTCCGGCGAACCGATCCGCATGGCCGTGCTCGGCCTCCTCGCGCTCGTCGGCCTCAGGGCGTACACCTGGGTGCAGGCCGGCGAGACGTGGAAGGCCGTGCTGATGGGCATCGCCGTCGTGGCGGGGCTCATCGCCGTCGGCTACGTGAAGGCCCGGTTCTTCAAGCCCCGACGCTCCTACCCGCCCGCCCTCGTCGCCGAGAAGGTGTCGCGCATCGCATTCGACGCCGATGTCCAGGTCACGGTCATCCTGCCGCGAGACGCGGGTGAGCAGCGCGCCGGGACGATCATGAAGCGCATCGCGGCGGCCTACCGCCACTACGACAACCCCTCCGGCGCGAGCTTCGTCGTCGGTGACGTCGAACCGGTGGACGTCCTGGACACCAGGCTCGCCCCCGAGCCTCCCGGTTTCTTCGGCACGCGCAGCGTCATCGGCGTCCGCGAGGCCGCCTGCCTCTGGCACCCGCCTTCCCCCGCCGACGATACCCCTGCGGTGGAGCGCTCCGGCGCACGGGTCCTGACGCCCACGGCGAAGAGCATCCGCTCCGGCGCGCCCGTGGGGAAGACCACGGGGGGCAGGGAGGAGGTCGTCCACTTCTCGGACGACACGACCCACCGCCACCAGTTCTACGCAGCCCGCACCCAGATGGGTAAATCCACTCTCATGCACCACGTCATCACCCACAAGCTCAAGGAGAAGGCTGCGGGGCGCAACGACGACGCCATCATCGTCGTCGACCCGCACGCCGACCTCGTGGAATCCCTGCTGCGGCACGTGCCGGAGTCCCTCATACCACAGGTGCGTCTTATCGACCTCGCCGACGAGACCGGCGCGGTCGGCATCAACCTGCTGGACACCCGCATCTTCACCAACCGCGACCGCACCGCCGATGCCGTGGTGCGGATCGCCAGGGGGCTGTGGGAGCAGTGGGGGCCGCGGATGCAGTCGATCCTCGAACACGTCGTCAAGAGCCTGCACGAGGCGAACGCCCACCCGGAGACCGCCCCCGAGGAGCAGTTCACCATCATCGACGGGCTCACCCTCATCGCCGACGAGCAGCTCCGCGAGGGAGTGCTGAAGCGGGTGTCCTCCTCCTATCTGAGGACGTGGTGGCAGCGCGACTTCAAGGAGTGGCGCACCGAGTACCGGGCGGACGCGCTCGCCCCCGTCCAGACCCGCCTCGGCTACTACGCATCCTCCGAGCGCGCACGCGCCATCCTCGGACAGCCCCGCTCCACCGTCGACGTCCGGCGCACCATCCTCGACGGCGGCATCCTGCTGGTCTCCACCGCGCATGGAGCGGTCGGGCGCGACGTGGGCGCGCTGATCGGCGCATCGATCCTCAACCTCGTGGACGCCGTCATCCGCGAGCAAGGCAGCCTGCCGCGCGACCGCCGTCGCGGCGCCCTCGTCGTCGTCGACGAGATGCAGGCGATGCTGGGCGTCGACTACGAGTCGATGCTCTCCGAGCTCGGCAAGTTCGGCGCCTCCTTCATCCTCGCTACCCAGAGCCTCGCCAAGCTCGACGACCTCTCCCGCACCATGCGCGACACCGTGCTGGCCAACGTGGGATGCCTCGCCGTCTTCCAGGTCGCGGGGGCGGACGCACGCCAGCTCGTCTACGAGCTCGGCAGGGACCGGGTCTCCGAGGAGGACATCGTCTCGCTCCCGGCGCACGAGTGCTACGTCCGCGCCACCACGGACGACGAGCGCACGTCCACCTTCTCCATGAGGGTCAACAGGGCCGCGCCCGGAGACCCCGCCATCGCCGAGCGCATCCGGGCCGAGGCGTCCGCCTACCTCACGAGCGCGGAGCAGCTGGAGGCGCTGATGGCCGAAGCCGAGTCGCGCGACGACGAGTACCGCAGGAGGGGAGCGGCCGCCGCGAGCAGAGGCGCTCCCCAGGCAGGCAAAGGCGACGAGAAGGACGCGCCCCCAGACAACGCGAATCCCCGGCAACCGCGCAGCAAGCACTTCCAGCCCCCGACCGGGGACGGTGACCGGGACGCGGCGGAAGAACAGCCGGAGGGCGAAGGATGAGGACCGTCGAAGCAGACCTGTTGCGCCGCCTGGCGGCCATGCCCTTCCTCGACCGGCTGGAGGCGGCGACCGTCTCCGGCTGGTCGAGAGGGGCGGCCTACAACGCCGTCGAGACCCTCGAACGCGAGGGGCTGGCGGTCTCGGTATCGCACGCCTCCGAGCTGGTCCCCCCGACGCGCCGCTACAGCCTCACGGCTGCAGGGCTGCACCGGCTCGCCCGCGCCGAGGGGATGACCGTCGACGAGCTGCTCCGCCTGTACCCCGTCTCGGCTCAGTGGCAGCGCATCCTGCTCGAACGGCTCGACGCCGTGGGCATCATCTACCGGCTGGCATCGACCGTATCGGGCGCGGCCTTCCCCGTCCGCTTCCGCTGGTACCGGGCCGCGCCGGTGGATGCCGCGATCGGCCTGCCCGGGGGGCGGGTGCTCGCCATCGTCCGGCAGGGGCGCACCGCAGACCGCACGGCCTTCGCCAAGCGCCTCTGGAGGCTCCGAGAAGGCCCCCGGCCCAGCGCCGTTCTGTTGCTCGTGCCCGACGAGGTCCGGCTCAGGCACGCCCGCAGGCTGCTGGCCGGCGCGCCGTTCACGGCATACTTGGCGCCGGAGCGCGACGTGGTCTCCGCCGGGACCGGCGCACCCGTCTGGAGCACGGTGGCCGGAACGGCGCCCATCGGCCTTGCCGACGCATTGGCCCGGACCAAGTCCTGGGGGGCGTGGCCCGGCGAGGAGCCCCCCGTACGGGGTTCGCTCCCCGATGACATCTCCGATGGGAACGATGGGGACTGGATGCTCCCCGCCCTGCTCAAGCCGACGGAGAAGCGCGCGCTCGACCTCGTCTCCGACTGGCCCTGGCTCGCCCTCGCCCACCTGGGCGAGCTCCTCGGCGTGAAGCGCTCAAGGCTATCGGGAATCATCGCGCGGCTCACGGCCCTCGGCCTCGCCGCGAGTGCTGAGACCGAGGGAGGACGCCGTCTCGTCCCCACCGACCGGGGGCTGGCCGTGCTCGCCCGGCGGGACCGCGCCTCGATCGGCGCGGCGAGGAAGCGGTGGAGCGCCTCTCCGCTGGACCTCACTGCCCCGCTTTCCTGGCGCAACGTCTCCGGCAGCAGAAGCCGCCAGCTGCTCAGGAACGCCCAACACACCGAGTCGGTCCATTGGTTTGCGGCGGTGCTGGAGCGCCAGGCCCACTCGCGCGGGCGCGAGCTCGTTCAACTCGACCCGCCGCACCGCGCCTCCCGCCACTTCCGCCACGGCAGTGGCCTGCGCTCCGTCCATCCCGACGCATTCGGCATCCTGCGCCACGGCGGCTCCGCAACGCCCTTCTTCCTCGAATGGGAGCGCAGGGCAGTCAGGCCGGTGACGATGGCCGAGCGCATCGCGCCCTACCTGCGTTACTTCTCATCGGGCAGGCCCGTCGACGACCACGGCGCACTGCCGATAGTCCTCGTCGTCTTCGAGGACGACCTCAACGCCGTCCACTTCCTCAGAGTGGCGGGCCATCAGATGGGCAGGTCGGGGGTCACGGTTCCGCTGTTCGTCTCCCACCGGGAGCTGTTGGAGCAGGTGGGGCCGATCGGACCGGCGTGGCGCATCCCGGGAGGCGGAGAACCTTCCTACGCCTTCCGGTAGCGAGCGGCGAGCGAGAACTCCTCCTCAGTAACGATCCGAACACCCGCGAGCATCCTCTCATCCTTCAGGAGAACTCCCAGGCGGGCGATGCCCGGTTGAACCGGGTTGAAGCGACGTGTCTCAACAACCCACTGCATACGGGTGGTGGGGATGATGACCTCCGCGGCGGTGCGGTTCGGGGGAATGGATGGGGATGGATAGAGGAGTCGCGCCACTCCCGAGATGACGCCCTTCCGGGACAGGTCGACCGGCAGTGCGTTTCCACCAGGCGCGGCAAGCGTGAGCGGGTGAACGTGGCTCCCCCGATTCCGGTAGATGGGAACGCTTGGGCGTCCGTTATACTGAAGGGACAGTCCCACCAAGGTAGCGTGCCGTATGGTTCGTCCCCTCATCAGCACCATCCCCCTCTTGGCACTCGTTCTCTTGACCGCATGCGCGGAGCCTACGCCGACTCCCACTTCCACCCCGACCCCTGAACCTGCGCCCACGTCTACACCTACCCCTACCGCTACGGCAACCCCGACAGCCACTGCGACGCCCACACCCGCAATCGAGCCAACCTCCACACCCACCCGTCCAGTCGCTACGGCGCCGACTTCGGGTCTGTCGGCTGTTCCGGGCAGACCACGTGTGGTGTCCCTTGTTCCGGACAGCATGATTGTCCTGTCGGGAGTGGCATCCGGTGAGGCAGCCGTCACCGGCTACGACTACCGCTACCGTATGAAACTCGGTGAGATTCCCTGGGAAGAGGCTGAGACTCTGACGCAGCAGAGGGCATGGGTAGAGGTCGGTGGTCTACTACCCGGTACGACGTACGAAGTCCAGGCGCGTACTGTCAGCGGCGATGCAGTGAGCGACTGGTCGGAACCAGGCGCGGCGCAAACTCTCCTGCCCGAGGCTTCCTACTTCGCTCGCTTCAAGCCGGTGCTGACCTTCAGACAAGAACAGACGGGGTCAACGGGACTTCAGAACGCGGTGGCCCGCACGATACTGGAATACGGTTACGGATACGAAACCAAGGAGGTCTACAGTACGGATAGCGATTTACTGCAGAGAGGCATCGTGAACGTGCATATGCAGATGGGATTGCCGCGCGCTACCGAACGGTGGGGGACATGGTGGGACCACGGCAGGGCAGAGGCGACGCGAGCGGTGCTGGACAGCGGGGCCGTCACCGTTATCCGCGAAAGCAGAGGCCCGGTGTGGTGGCAGAGCGCATTCCTCATCCCGCAGTACACGGCGGAGGCGAACCCAGGCCTGCGCTCGGTTGAAGACCTCCGCGAGCACTGGCAGCTGTTCACCGGCGCCGGCGTCAATGGGAAGGCGGGACTGATCACGTGCGGAACCGGAGCGGGGTTCACGTGTGAGAAGATCAACGAGAGCCAGATCCACGGTTATGGACTCGATGATGTCTTGACGGCTGTGCCCAGTCTCAACTGGGACGTGAGGCATGGAACGATAATCCAGGCTTTCAGAGAGGGACGAGACATCCTCTTCTTCTATTGGGGACCCTCGTTATTCTCGGTGGTGCTCGATACAGAGTACGGTGGGTTCTATCGTCTGGAGGAGCCGCCTTATTCGGATGAGTGTTGGAACCACATGGGTGAGACGCCCGCTGAAGACGTGACTCACGCGTGTGGTTACGATGATGGAACAGCGCACATCGTGGTGCGCTCGGAACTACTCGACTCGGCGTCCAGCGCAATCGACCTGTTCAGGAAATGGACATTGAGCAACAGCGCCGTGGAAGAGATGTACGCGATCCTCTACGAGTTGCAGCAGAGCATCAGTCCCTACCCGGATGAATCTGAGTACCGTGAAGTCACTGTCCACTGGCTTCGCACCTCTGACGAATGGAAGGCGTGGGTGTCTGAGGAGATCGCAGATCAGGTGCTTGCCGCGTTGCAGTGATGTGGGCACACCACACGCGAAGTTAGGCGCGGCTGCGCCGAATGTGGCGAGCGTCAGGGGGACGTTGACATTACTGAGAGGATAGTCCAAGAGGTATCCCATGCAGTTGAATTGTACGCCGACATCGATGAACTACCAGGACATGCGCGAGCTGTTACTTGGTCTGGGGCGCTGGGCGCACCCGCGGAGCAAGGGATGGCGTCCCACGCTGCGGCGTGGCCCTTCCAAGGACAGTCCACCCTACCCCGGCCTCTACATGAATGAGCACGACGGGAGGGCGTACTTCACAGCGCTGCCCAAATGTCCGCTCGACTTCGACCCCGATCTCTGGTGCCTCCACCCCGCGGTGCATCCTCACGGAGGACGGCGCAACGCAGCCCCCAAGTCCGGCAAGGAAGGTGAGGCGCTTCAGCAGTTGCTACGGTAGAGATTGCCCACTGCGGACTTCCGGTGGGATGTGGGATTTCCGGCGACCTGGCGTCGTGCAATGCAACGGGACCGCCGCAACCTGCGACGATTCACACCGGAGGGAACCCGGTGGCACCCCTGTTCGGGAGAGCTGTCCCTGCAAGCCACCAAGGGCCTCGAAGACTTACGGAAACAGAACGCCCACCGCGCCGACGGTGGGGCGTCTGCGATCGGAGGAGGAGCAGGTGAACAAACCCCGATCCTCACGACGATTCTACCGTCGCCCGCGTCGTGTCCACTACGCAACGCCCAGAGGGCGAAGGCTCGTTCGGCACGCAACTGTCAAGCGGACGGCGGCGCGCAGGATGTACAAGAGGATCCGCTCTTGACCTGCTCTCCGGCGGCAGGGAGCAGGATGTGCAGCAGGCCCATCTCGGCGGCGAGATTGAACAAGGCAACCAGATGCCCAGCGTCGGGCCTGCTCCCTGCATTCCACCGCCACACGCACCGCACGCTCACCCGCAACCTTCGCGCCAGCCCTCGAGACGTGAGCCCCGCTGCCTTCCTGAAGCGCTCCAATCGCTGCGGAAAGTCCTCCGGGAACCGGGAGGGCTCCACGTGGTAGACCCACCGCTGCCGGGCGCTCACGCCGCTGCTCCCCTGCTCCCTCCCGCCGGGCCACCCTGCGGGATCACGAGCAGTTCGCGCCCGATGAGCTTGCCCAGACCGCCGGGCACGCGGGCGGCGAGGCCGACGAGGGCGAGCATCGCCCCGCCGTTGGGCCAACCGCCGTTCCGCCACTGCTGCAGCTGCCTCGGGTCCACGCCGATGCAGCACGCCATGCCCTCCCACGTGAGGCCGGTGATCTCCTTGAGCGCGGCGAGCCGGTCGGGGAAGTCGTCCGGCAGCAGGGCGATTCCGGGGGTAAAGAGCCCCTGTGTGGTCTGCAGCCCGCTAGGCATCGCCGTTCACCACGTAGAAGAGGTCGTCGAACTCCGTGCAGTCGAGGACCTCCATGAGCAGCCGCCGCACCCGCCGGCGACGGGCAGCGTTGCCCGTTGATCAGGCGTGAGAGGTGGCTGGTGGAGATGCCGAGCCTGCGGGCGAGCTCGTTCTGGGAGATGTTGAGCCGGTCAAGCCGGTCCCACAGCGCCTCCCGCTTGAGGAGCACCCTCCTCGCGCGCCTACCGGGCATGTTCGTCCTCCGCCTTGATGGGAGATTCTTCGCCTGAAGCCCGGGGCGAGACGCTGCTGCCGTCGGCGACGGGGGTTGCGCAGCCTCCCTCGTGCGCGAGAGATGCGAGGTGACGGCGTGCGATGATGCGGGCGAGCAGGCGGAGGCCGTGCTGCCGCAGCTCCTCCTGCTCCTTCGTGAGTCTCCTGCCTCTTCGCACGTCTCTCGTCTTCATGGAAGCCCTTGGTGACAGGCGCCGGTATCGCGGTGATGCGCCAGGTACTAGGATGCATCACGTGAGCCGGCCGTGAGTGTTGCAGTAGTCTAATGATAGTGCATACCTATAGACAAGGCATATGTGGCGGTAGCGGCCATCTTCTTGACAAGTGTTGCCTCTGATACGACAATCGTTGCTCTAGGATTGACCAGTGCAGAGTGGGTGCAATAGTGCAACATACTTCGTTGTACAGGGAGACTGACATGAACGAGCAGAGCGACCGGGGAGACGAGCACATCGGGCAGACGCTGAAGCGGCTGCGCGGCGATACGAGCATCCGCGCCGTGCAGCGCCTCACCGGCGTCTCCAACGCGTATCTCTCCCAGATCGAGAAGGGGACGCGCCATCCCGGCCCGAGGCTCCTGCGCCGGCTGGCCGCGCTCTACGGCGTGAGCGTGCATGACCTGCTGCGCAAGGCGGGCTACCTCGATCGGGAGGACGAGGAGCAGCATGTGGACGAGGAGGCGGAGGTCGAGCGCGCGTACCAGTTCGTGCTCGCGGACCCTGTCTTCCGTGTGGGCACGAGGCCGCGCGGCCCCCTGTCGACGGAGTCGAAGCGCTTCATCGTCGAGCTGTACGAGCGCTACAGCGGGAAGAGGTTGCTGCCATGAACGGGACGCTCACGCTCGACGGCTTCTGCCACCGTCTCGCCGCCGATCCGCTGCGGTACCGCAAGCTCCACCCAGTGGCCCTGGCCGGGGAGTTCGTGGACCACTTCGGCGTTCCGCCGTTCCCCCGCATGGAGGGGATCGCGGAGCTCCTGGACCGTTCCGGCATCGGGACGGTCGTCCTCTCGCACGAGACCGGCGGCCTCCGCGGCTACCACGTGGGAACCAGGGACGGCGGCTACCTGATCCACGTCGACGCATCCGAGGGCAGGGTGGGACAGGAGCACACGGCCCTGCACGAGGCGTACGAGGTCGTCCGCGAGCGGCTGCACGACCTGCATCCCCGCATCGGGCTTGCCGCGGGCATATCCCTGTGCCGGCAGGCCGACCGGTTCGCCGCCGCGACGCTGATGCAGCCGGACTGGTTCGCCATCTTCGCGGAGGCGTCGGGCCTCGACGTGGTCGCACTGCAGGCGAGCTACGGGCGTTCGTACGCGTCGCTGACGATCCGGCTCGCAGAGGTGATGCGCCATCAGCCGCTGCTGGCCGTACTCTACGAGCGTGGACAGCAGGCCGAGCGTCCCCTGGGGATGCCCGGGCAGGCTTCGGAGGGCCTGCGCGCTACGGTGGTGGCGAGGACGCCCGGGTTCCGGCTGCGGATGCAGCGGCGCCCGCTGTCGGTGCTGCGCGGGCTGCTGCCGCGGCGGGGAGCGGCCCCGGCGCCGGGGTCCGTGGCGGAGCGGGTGGCGCTGACCGGCAGGCCCGCAGCGGTCGACCGGGTGGGCGGCTACGACCTGTGGCAGGCCGACGACCTGGCCGTGCTTGCCCGCCCGGTCATCTGGGGCGGGCAGGTGGCGAAGGTGTCCGTGATCGCGGTGCCGTATCGTGACCGCTCCGTCCTGCTGCCCCAGTTCGCCAACGCTACGTTCGAGCGTACGTCCTACGCGCACCAGGTGCTGTAGGCCGCCTTCGATGGACTAGCGTTGCGCTGCTATGCCTCGGGCATCGGGTGCCACTCTTCTCCCGGAGGAGGCATGCCGATGGCCGATACCGCGTCGTCCATTTCGTGGCGATGCCGTTGCAGGACAGCGATTGCTTTGGCTGCCGCACCGGACCGCGGTTTCATCTTCTGCATCCTTTCGAGGATTCTGCCGACGTAGAGCGCGTGGATGTGCAAGGTGTTGACTATCTCCTCGGTGTAGACGACCGTCAGCGTCTCCTCCCACTCGGCCTTGGTCAGGAAGGCGGCCCAGGCCGTCAGTGCCGCCTCCCACTGGTTGCGGCTGTGACCATCCTCGCGCTCGCAGACCCTCCCGAGTTCAAGTGCCGGGTCGGCGAGTGCCGCACCGAAGTGCCATCTCCAGGCGATGAACCCTCTATCGCCGACAGGTCGGATGGAGCCGAGACGCACGTCATTGGCATAGACGTCGAGGTCGTGCGCTCTGCCAGGCGCAGTCGACTCCTCCAGCCGGATGGTGGGCTCTACCATTTGCCTGCCCCTCCGCCTCAAGCGAATTCCATTCCTGCTCGGCCCCGTCCAGAGGGGTCATCCATCGGCTGAGGTCCGCTCTCCCATGACCCTCACGGTAACGCTGTAGGTTGGGGCATCTCCCTCTTTCACGGCGTACCTTACCACCCGAATCTGCTGTGGGTTGCGGTACAGCGAACAGCCGGGAACGTCGGCGTCATCGGGAGTGGCTTGGAGCGCGTCCGCTACCACTCCCAGTGCCCTTGCTACCTCCGCCATGGTGAATTCGCGAGCGGGCTGCACGACCGTCAACGCGAGGGCAATCCACCCTTTCTCGTGCGGGTCCCAGTCTGGCGCTGCGGCCACCGCCAGTGCTGCGGCCTCGCGCAGCCGGATGACCTGGGAGTACTGGGGATGGTGCGGGTTGTAGAACTGGAGGCTGGTGTCGCTGAGCGGTGGTTGCCCGTCCACGGTCAGCAGAATCTCCCGCGTCATTGCAACTCCTTCCTACCTGCGGTTGCGTTTCAGGATGCGGTACGCTGCCACCAGCAGCCCGACGCTGATGAAGGCCAGTACCGCTGAGGGCACGAGTCCAGATTCCACGAGTCCCTCCCGCTGGACGGAGATGGGGTGGCAGTGGAGAGGGCACAAGGGTGTGAGAAACCGCTGTGCCCGCCGTGTCCCCTCGGCATTGCGCGTCCACTGCCGGGCGCAACGGCTAGTCCATAGCAGCCCGAACCACCGAGGTCAACCCATGTACAACGTTGCGAGCCGCCCCTACTATCCTGCTGCCTCCATGGCAGGAGATTGTGCGATGGTGAGTAATCAGCCGACAAGGATGAACTACCGGAAGATGCGCCAAGTGGTGCTCGACCTCGGGTTCTGGGTGGACGAGCGCAGCAGCGGGCCGAGGCCGACGCTGCGCAGAGGGTCGCACCGCAACACGCCGCCGTTCGATGGCCTGTACCTGAACGAGCGCCGCCGCGCCAACTTCACGCTGAGACCCGTCAAGGGTAACGTTAAGTGGCCGCGGGGCAGGCCGCCCGATTCGAACCTGTGGGTCGTCCCCTTTTGCTGCTGTTCATCCTCTCCATCAGCAAGGCGAGCGGGTCAACTGTACCCCCAAGGACGGGCTGGAGCGTGAAGCGGTGTGGCAGTTCCTCTGCCCCTAGTGCATCGCCACCTCTCAATGACCAGCACTCTCCCTATTCGACGGGGTTCTTGCGAGGCCTTCCGCGCCGCCGCCCCTCCCCCGTCCAGAAGTAGACGGCGTCAGGGGCCCGGCGGAACTCCAATCGCCTTCCCAACGCATCGGCCGCAGGACTGAGCCTTCGCCGGATCGCCTGGGTCGTCTCACGCTCCGCCACTTGAAGCCTGCCGCCTCGCCGGGCCCGGCACGCTCGATGTAGCCGACGTACTCCTGTAGCAGGGCGGCGTGTTTGCCGGTCGCGCTCTTTGCGCGGCCTCTGCCATGGGGAGCGTGCTGAACGTGGGCATGGAACTAATTCCTCTGGGGTGAGATAGGGATAGCCGCGCGGAGGCGGCACAGCAGAAGAGAGTCTATCGCGGGTGAACCTCCGCCCGTGCCGTCGCTGATGCCCTGCGGGATGTGACTTCGCCACCTCACCCTTGACAACCTTTCGCTATTTGGGAAAATAGTTGCGTGGAGCGTGGATTGACAATCGAGTGGTCTGCCAGGGCAGTCAGGGACATGCACCGCTTGGCATCGAGGGACAGGGAGCGCATCATTGCCAAGATAGAGCAATACGCAGGTGACCCGGCGTCGCTTGCGAATCAGGTGATTGCGCTCACCGGCGAGAGATACAGGCGCCTGCGCGTAGGTGACCATCGAGTGCTCTTCGCCGTCGAGGGTGGCGAGAACCCATTGATGGTCGTCCTGAGAATCAGGCACAGGAGCGTTGCTTATGACTAGCGGGGAGACGGTGACCCTGTCGAGGCAGGAATACGACGCGCTCGTTCAGCGCAACGGCGAACTTGAGGACCGGTTGACGGCGCTCGAAGCGGATGACGGCGTCCGCATTCCCCACGAGGTGGCCCTTGCCATGCTCAATGGTGAGCGACCGATCATTGCCTTTCGGAAGCACCAAGGCCTTACGTTGACCGCACTGTCGGCGAAGGCGGGGCTTGCGATCGGGTATCTCTCGGATATCGAGCGGGGGCGCAAGGCGGGGTCGGCCTCAGCGCTCTCGCGCATAGCGAGCGCGCTGGGCACCACGATCGACGTTCTGGTGAACGAGTAGGAGTGCGGGGATAGGCCTCGTGAACGGAACAGAGACCACTCGTGGGCAGGTCCACGTGTAATGGAAAAGCGAAACGGCATGAAGGATCAACACCAACCACTTACCCCGGCTGCCTTGTATGCGCGGGTCTCCAGCGACCGGCAGGACATCGACCTCTCGGTGTCTGCCCAGTTGCGGGCGCTGCGCGATTATGCGAGGGCGAACGGCTACCGCGTGGTGCGCGAATACGTCGACGAGGCGGAGAGCGGGCGTATAGCCGACCGGCCGCAGTTCAGGGAGATGATCGAGGAGGGGAGTGGCGTCCAAGCTCCGTTCAACGTGATCCTCGTGTGGAAATTCTCGAGGTTCACGCGCAAGCGCGAGCACGCGGTGGCGTTCAAGTCGATGCTGAGGAGGAAAGGCATCCGCGTCGTCTCCATCACCGAGCATGCGGACGACACGCCGACAGGCAAGCTGATGGAGGCGATCATCGAGTCCGTGGATGAGTTCTACAGCGAGAATCTTGCCCAGGACGTTTTGCGGGGGATGCGTGAGGCTGCCTCGCGAGGATTCTTCCTGGGGTCGAAGGCGCCGTTCGGCTACCGGAAGGTGAAGGTGAGCGACGGCGCGAAGGAGCGTCCAACGCTGGTGCCGGACCCTGCCAGCGCTCCGGTGGTGCGGGAGGTGTTTGAGCTCTCTCAGCGCGGTCATGGACTGAAGGAGATCTGCCACGAGTTGAACGGTCGCGGGATCACGAACAAGGGAAGGCGCTGGCACAAGGGCGGGTTGCACTACGTGCTGACGAACGAGGCGTACACGGGAACGGCGGTATGGGGCCTGACAAGCAAGGGAGATACGCCGCCTCAGCCGGTGCGCGTCGAGGGGGCATGGGAGGCGCTGGTCCCGCGCGAGGTGTTCGACCGGGTGCAGCAGGGCCTGCACGAGCGAGCACCGAAGGTGCAGCGACCTGCCCGGGTGGGGAGCAAGTTCCTGCTGAGCGGCCTGCTGCGGTGTGGAGTATGTGGGAGTCTGTACACCGCGCAGGGCGCGAAGAGCGGCAAGTACGCGTACTACGTGTGCGGGAGGCTGCACCGGGACGGGGCTGGTTCGTGCGAGGCGCAGTACCTGAACGCGACCAAGATGGAGGACTTCATAGTGGCGCGCATCCGCGAGCGGATACTGACGGATGAGACGATTACCGAGTTGGTGGCACTCGTGGCGGAGGAGGTGGATGGCTTGGCCGGGGAGTACGCGGGCCAGCTGCAGTCGATAGATGCGGAGTTACAGGACGTGGCGAGTAGGCTGGAGCGGCTGTACGAAGCGCTGGAGAAGAGTGCGCTAACGCTTGAAGCCCTGTCGCCCCGGATATTGCAGCTTCGTCATCGTGAGGAGCAGTTGCTGGCGGCGCGTGAAGAGGCAGCGTGGCGGTTGGAACAGCGGAAGGTGGATCTACCGACCAGCGAGGAGATCAAGGAGTACGTAGCAGACTTTCGCAGCCTGCTTGAAGACGGTACGTTCCCCGAGCGGAAGGCGCTGATCCGGAACTTCGTGAAGGGCATCGAGATAGCGGGGAACGAGACCGAACTGACCTATACGATACCAATGCCGACGGACGGGGCGAGGAGTGAGGGAACTTCCGTTCTCGATTTCGTCCAGTCAGGGGTACCAGTGCCTATTGGTCCCCGCCTCCCCAGGTCACGCCTTCGGGCAGACCAGGCCATGCGACAAGAGTGCCGTCCGTGGCAATGGCCACTGTGTGATCGGAATAGACTGCAATGCTCTGGTACGTCCCAGTGGGAGCATCGCACCTGCCGCCCCGCTCGTTGCCCCAGCAGACAACGTTGTTGTCGGTTGTTACGGCGCAGGTGTGAAACTCTCCAATGCTCACGCTCAGATAAGTTCCGGCAGGTCCGTCGACCTGGCCGTACTTGTTGTATCCCCAGCACGCAATGGTGTCGTCAGTTGCAATGGCGCAGGTGTGATAATCGCCGGCGCTTACACTCTGGTAGGTCCCATCGGGCACCCTCGACTTGCCGGACGCATTGCTGCCCCAGCATGCGACACTGCTATCCGTTGCCACGGCACAGGAGTGGTCGTCGCCAGCGCTGATACTCTGGTACGTCCCTGTAGGTGCATCAGCCTGGCCCTCCCGGTTGTCTCCCCAGCAGGTGATGGTGTCGTCAGTGGCAAGGGCGCAGGTGTGCGCCGAGCCAGCGGATAGCGCCTTGTATGTGCCCGTGGGCGCAATGGTGCGGCCGTTTGCGCTGAGTCCCCAACAGGAGACGGTGTCGTCGGTTGCTATGGCGCAGGTGTGGTCAAAGCCGGCCGCAATGCTCTGGTACGTGCCAGAGGGAGCGTTGGTTTGACCGTGTCCACTATATCCCCAGCAGGCAATGGTGTCGCCGGTTCCGATGGCGCAGGTGTGGTAATAGCCGGTCGCAAAGTGCTGATAGGTACCCGCCGGAGCGTCTGCTTGGCCGAATTCGTTAGACCCCCAGCAGGAAATTGTGTTGTCGGTGGCGATGGCGCACGCATGCTCACGTCCCATTGCAGCGGACTGGTAGGTTCCTGCAGGCGTGTCGGCACGGGCATCAATATTCCATCCCCAACACTTGACCGTGCCGTCCGTCGCAATGCCGCACGTGTGCTCGTTAGAAAGGGCCACGTCCTTGAAGGCGCTCGCAGGTGTATCGGTTTGACCGGAGCTGTTTTCCCCCCAGCAGGAAACTGAATCGTCGGTGGCGATGGCGCAGGTGTGATTGCGTCTCGCGAGGATACTTTGGTAGGTTCCCCCGGGCGCATCGGTCTTGCCACTGCGGCTATCACCCCAGCAGGTAATGGTGTCGTCGGTGGCGATGGCGCAGGTGTGGTATTCGCCCGCGCTTATGCTCACGTAGGAGCCCGCAGGCGCTCGGGTTTGCCCCCTGTTGTTCATTCCGCGGCAGATTACCGAATCATCACTCCTTATGGCGCAGGTGTGAACGAAGCCGGCCGTGATCGCTTTGTACGTTCCGGACGGGAAGTTGCCCTCTCCGTGATCATTCAGTCCCCAGCAGGAGATGGTGTCGTCGGTCATTATGGTGCAGGTGTGTTCCCAACCGATAGCCATCGATTTGTAGGTGCCGGGGGGCGAGGCGTTCTGGGCAAAGCTGTGGTATCCCCAGCAGGCAATCGTGTGGTCCGTGGCGATGGCGCACGAGTGCCTCGAGTGCGATGCGATGGACTTGAAGGTACCTGTCGGAGGGGTAGCCTGATTGAATGTGTCCCAGCCCCAACAATCGATTGAGCCGTCGGTGGCGATGGCGCACGTGTGAACGCTTCCTGAAGCCAACGTCTTGTATTCGCCTTCAGGCGGGTCGATCTGACCTCGATGGTTTTCTCCCCAACAATGGAGCGATCCGTCGGTGGCTATACCGCACATGTGGAAGGAGCCGCCGCTCAACTCCACGAAAGTGCGCTCTGGTTCAGTTGGCGTTGCCACTGTGCCCGTGAGAGCGCTGGTCAAAGTCTCCGAATTCCCGTTGTCATCAGTGAAGCTGACTTTCACCTTGATGGTCTTGCCCTCGTCGGCGGCCACAAGGATGTAGCTGGACCCGGTGGCGTCAGCGATGTCCGAGTCCGAATTCCCGTCGTTGGAGATCCACTGGTAGCTGTAGGAAACGTTGGTCAGTCCGTCGCCATCCACGATCCCCGAAGTGTCTGCGCTGAGAGTCTCCCCAACCTGCGCCGTGCCCATAATCGTTGGAAGCCCAGTGGGCGCGGTGTTGGGCGGCGTGGGGTCCGCCGGCGTGGTGAACCTCGCTGCCGGTTCGGACCACTCGCTCAGCCCGTGGGCGTTACGGGCCTTAACCCGGTACCGGTACGTGGTCTCCGGCGCCACGGTCGCGTCCGTATAAGCCGTGTCCGAACTGCCCGTGTCGTCCTCGATGACATCGAATACGCCAGAGTCGTGGATCGCAGGGTTCCGCCTGAGCACCTGGTAGCCGGTGATGCTGGTGTCCCCGGGGTCATCCCACGCAATTGTGACTGAGTTGTGTGCGACGGATTCAACGGTGGGACGCGACGGCGCCGCGGGCTTCGAGGCCACCTCAGCAGTCGCAGCGCTGGTGAGGGTCTCGTCGTTGCCCGCGTCGTCGGTGAACGACACCTCCACCTTGATGGTGTTGCCTTTGTCTGCCGCCGCCAATGTGTACTCAGACCCCGCAGCTCCCGTTATCTCGGTGTCGGTCGAGCCGTCATTACGGATCCACTGGTAGCTGAACTGCACGTTTGTCATCCCGTCGCTGTCCGCTATCCCCGAGGTGTCGGCTGCAAGGGTCTCCCCCACCAGGGCTGTGCCGCTGATCGTTGGGGCTCCCGTGGCGGGACTGTTCCGGGAAGACCTTCCGTCGCCATCCCCCTCTCCGGCGGGATTCACTGACCCAGTCGCTGCGCTGGTCAGCGACTCCGAATACCCGCCCCTGTCGGTAAAGTCCACCCGTACCTTGATGGTGTTGCCCTCATCGGCTGCCACCAAGGTATAGCTGGAGTCCGTGGCGTTCGCGATAACGGTGTCTGCTCCTCCGTTGTTGGAGACCCACTGAAAGCGGAACTCTACCCGCTCCAGCCCGTTAGTGTCCTCAATGGCCCCCGTATCCGCCGTCAGGGTTTCTCCCACTTCCTCTTCGCCACTTATGACGGGCGCGCCACTGGCTGGCACGTTGTCAGGTCTGGGCTGCCGGCCTTGCTCGTACTGACTCGTGGAGGCCATTTGAAAATAGTCGGACCAGTCCGAGGGTCCGTGAGCATTCCTTGCTCGAACCTGGAACCAGAGCGTGTCGCCTGGGTCCAGGCCACTGACGATGGCGCCTGCTCCGTAGAAGGCGATCTCGACTCCGTCCCCCGGCAAGTCAATCCATTGGCCATTTCGGTACAACTGAACGTCGTAGGAATCGGCGCCCGTCACATCGTTCCACTCCAGATCGACGCCCCCTATGAAGACCGCAGTTCCAGTAGGTCTGTCCGGAGTGTCTGGAGTTGCGCCTTGGGCAAGTACGGTTGAGGCGCCGGCCAGCAGAGCGATCAGTACCGACAGGAAGACGAATGGCGGCATGGCCGGATGAGTGAGCGGACGGACAATCGAGTTAGTCCGCTCCGATGCTTCTCGTTCATTCACGGCCACAGGCTGACAGACATAGCCCCGAGAGTCTGTGCATGCGCAGTTTTGGACTCTTCGACTCCTGCGATGTTCGCGAACCCATACCCGCACCCAGGGCGTTGTGCACAGTCCACTAGGGGTTATGTGCACGGTCAGCGAATGCATGCGCCCCCACGGCATGGCGTTCACTCAGAGTCTCAGCAACAGTTCGACTAGGAGCTGCGCGCCGCACTCTTGCGACAAGGGATGACGGCATCTGGTCGTTTCGTGAGAGCCGACTCCGCGTGGGGTGTTGGTGTGCGCACCGGCTTGGGCGCCGTGGAATCGAACCCACGCTTGTTCAAGCCGCCCCATTGCGGTGCGTCGTGGAGTCTGGGCGGGCGTGCCGACCCTGCAATGCCCCGGCCGTGATGCACTCCACGCTTCGCCCCTGGATGGCGTATATTGCCAGCAGACCGCCAGTAACCGCGCTGCCGACGGATGATCCGCGAGTGGACCTGTGGGGAGAATGCCCGTGAACGCTTCGCTTCGCGACTACCGCTACATCTCTGCAGACTCCCACATGGAAGTCTCGCCGGAACGGTGGACAGATCGGGTGCCGCTGAAGTGGCGCGACCGCGCTCCGCGCAGGGTGAGCATGAGCGACGGCGGCACGGCTACGCTCATAGAGAACCGGCCGCTGGTGATCAGCGGGCTGGACATAAGTCACGGCGGCGGGGACCACCACCAGATCAGCGCCCACCGGATGTCGTACGACGATGCGCCGGGAACGGGCTCGCCCGAACAGCGGTTGCTCGAACAGGACCGCGACAACCTGGAGGCAGAGGTGCTGTTCGCGGGGACCGGCGGGCCAGGCTTTTGGCGGGGCGTAGCCAACAACGAGGCCTACGAGTCTATCGTCCACGCTTGGAATGAGTTCTGCATCGAGGACTACGCCTCGGTGGCTCCCGAGAGGCTCGTCCCCATGGGCGTCATCCCGGACTCAACGCTGGACGCTGCACTTCGCGAGTTGGAGTACTGCGCGCGGGCGGGCTTCAAAGGGGTCTGGCTGCAGGGGTTCCCGAGCGGGGCTCGTTACCCGGTACCGGAGGATGACCGTTTCTGGGAAGCGGCCGTGGAGATGGGCATAGTCGTCACAACACACCTGTCCTGGGGTGTTCCGGGGTCCGGTCCCACGTTCAGGTATCCGCGCCAGGTCGAGAGTTCATTCGGAGACGACCCCGTCCGCAGGATCAACAAGTTCGCTCAACGGAGCGGCTGGGGGACGCTTCCCCTCATCTTTTCCGGCATATTCGATCGCCTGCCGGAGTTGACGATCGGGCACCTGGAGAACCAGATCGGTTGGATCCCGCATTGGCTGGACACCGTCGACGACGAGTACGACCGCCACATGGCGTGGATGGAGCGGTTCCTGGACATGAAGCCGCTGGCGCGAAAACCAAGCGAGTACATCCTGGACCACACGTGGTGGGGTTTCATCTTCAACCCGAGCGGGGTGAAGTTGCGCCACGTGGTCGGAGTCGACAAGTGCCTGTGGTCGACGGATATGCCCCACTTCCACTCCGACTATCCCAACTCCATGACCAAGGCGGATGAGCAGTTCGAGGGCGTCGACGACCGGGAGCGGTTCCTGATGGTCAGGGGCAACGCCATCGAGCGCTTCCACCTGAACACGGAGGGGCCGCGCACTTACGCCGACCTCAAGGGCCAGGTGGGCCTACCGCTTCCATAGTCGCTCGCTGGCTATCCGGGAGCCCTGCGCGAGCGCTTCGAGCTTGGCCCATTGCACCGACGAGTGGACGCGGATCAGGTTCCAGTTCTGCGAGAAACCGCAGTCGGTGCCGGCCATGACGTTCTCGCGTCCGACCAATCTCGCGAAGTTCTCCAGCCGCCACGCGACCAGTTCTGGGTGCTCGACGATGTTCGTTGAGTGCGTCACGACGCCGGGGACCAGGACCTTGCCATGCGGTAGCCTGACGTCTTCCCAGACCTGCCACTCGTGCTCGTGGCGGGGGTTGGCGGCCTCGATGCAGTAGGCCCTGGCCCGCACGGACAACACCAGTTCAACGATGTCGCGCAGCGGAACGTCCTGGGTGTGCGGCACATTCTGGCTGCCCCAGCAGATGTGGTAGCGCACTCTGTCCTCCGGGATGCCTTCCAGCGCAGCGTTGAGGGCGTCGACTCTGACCTGCGCCCAGCGCCGGTAGTCTTCCAGCGTGCTGCCTGGCGCCATCATGCTGTACTGCATGGGCAGCCATGCGTCGTCCACCTGGAGGAGAAATCCGGCGTCCACGATGGCCCGGTACTCCTCCCTGAGCGCGTCCGCGACAGCGAACAGGAACTCTTCGCCGGTGGGGTAGTAGCGGTTGGGGCGGCTCGTCTCAACGCTGCACGGAGCGACGACGGGCATGAACGCCTCCTCGACGTCCACGCCAACCAGGGCCGCCTTGAAGTTTTTGATGTCGCGTTGGACGGCGTACTGTCCCTTGTAGCGTACGGGGCCCGTGCATGCCCAACCGAAGCGTCCCTGGCGCGCAGGCGTCTGGCCCTCCGGCGGCATCCAGATCGTCTGCTCGAGGCGGTTGTACGTAGCGTAGAAGTCGGCGAAGCGCTGGCGGTCGCTCCCCTGTGCCTGCGGCCCTTCATCGGGCCGAAGCTCCTGGAACTCGAGTCCTTCGAGGCGGTCGGCGACGTACTGGGTCCAGCCGCGCTTGCCGTATTCGCCATCGCTTATGACGTCGATGCCGACCTCAGCCTGGCGGCGGACCACTTCGGCGACTCCGTCGCGCAGGTGCTGGTCGATCGTTTTGTCGTCCGGGGTTTCGCCGCGCTCCGCAGCCAGCATATCGGCGATGATTTCGGGCGTGCGGACCAGGCTCCCAACGTGCGTGCTCAAGATGCGGTTGGTGCTCTGCTTCATCCGCCATCCTCCAGCGGCCCATCACGCCTGTGGTATCGTGGCGTTACCCAATGCTAAACGAGTCACGCAAACCCCGTATTTTCTATGGTTGGGTGATCGTTCTCGGCGCGGCGTTGATCGGTCTGGCCGCGGCGGGTATGGCCGGTCTCAATTTCGGCTTCTTCATCATCCCCATGAGTGAAGAGCTGGGAATCGATCAGTCGTTCTTCGGCTGGGCGTTCACGGCCCGCATGCTGGCCTTCGCGGCATCCGGCTTTGTCCTGGGGAGAATCCTCGACCGGTTCGGGGCGCGCGTGCCCCTGGTCGTGACCGGCGTGATTGCCAGCCTCATACTTATCGCATTCTCCCGCATCACGAACGGTTGGCAGCTCATCCTGTTGTTCGCGCTCATCGGCGGCATCGGGATACAGGGCGCCGGCGCCAGCCTCTACATCAGCGTTCCCATATCGAACTGGTTCCGCCGCCTGCGGGGACGCGCTATGGCCATAGCTTTTCTGGGCGTCCCCGCAGGTATCTTCATCTTTCCGATACTGACCCAGTTCCTCATCGCGCGGTTCGGATGGCAGGCCGCCTGGCTGGTCCTAGCGGCGTTCGCCGGCCCTTTGCTGGTCTTCGTCGGCCTGTTCATCATGCGCCGACAGCCATCCGACTACGGGCTGCTTCCCGACGGCGATACGTCAGTTGGACCCGAGGAACAGGCTGATGACGCGCAACCGCCCCGCCCCGCTGCGGAGTACTCCTGGACGCGTGCCCAGGCGCTCAGGTCGCCGACATTCTGGCGGCTTGCGCTGGTCCTTGGCCTGCTCCAGTTCAGCACCAGCAGCGTAGGCCTGTTCCGCATCCCCCACTTCCTCGAGCGCGACATAGACCCGACCCTGATCGGGTTCGCATACCAGGGCGAAGCCATCGCGAGTGTGATCGCCGGCTTGCCCGTCGGCTTCGCCCTCGACCGGTTCCAGGCCCGCTATCTGGCTAGCGCCACGATAGTCCCGAGGGTCCTCTCCGTGCTGGCGACGATCTATGCGACGACCGCGCTGCACGCCGCCGCGGCGACGGTCCTGAACGGTCTGGCGGCGGCCAGCTTCGTCGTGGTCCAGGACTTCATCTGGACCTCGTACTTCGGTCCGCGACACATCGGGGCGATACGGGGTGCATCGCTGGCGGTGACCCTGCCATTCGCTGCCACTGGCGCTCCACTTGCGGGTATGGTCCGAGATGCAACAGGCTCCTATCTCCCGGTGTGGTGGGCGTCGATCGCGCTGCTTGTCCTGGGGTCGGTCCTCATGCTGCTTACACCCAAACCCCGGCCTCCCGTGCCTGCGCCCGCGGACTGACGAGCCTCAGCAGAGATGAGCCACGACTTCGTTTGACACAGGAATACGCCTATGGTAAGTACCGCCGATAACCCACTCTGCCGTTTGCCCTATAATCGGGTATGTGTTCGCTTCCGTTCAGCGGGCCTGGGAAGGTGAGTCTCGGTGGAGGCTGCATGACTAGCATCTCGCCGGAGGAACTGAGCGCCCTCGTCGACCACGAGAGGGGACTGGTCAGCCGCCGCATCTACGCCGACCCGGAGATCTACCGGTTGGAACTGGAGCAGGTCTTCGCGCGCTGCTGGCTCTACCTGGCCCACGAGTCCCAACTCCCCAACCCGGGTGACTACGTCAGCGCATTCATGGGCGAAGAGCCCGTATTCGTCGTTCGCAACCGCCAGGGCAAGGTCAACGCTTTCGTCAACAGTTGCCCGCACTGCGGCAGCCTCGTCTGCCGGGCAGATGCCGGCAACACGACTTCCTTCCTTTGCACGAACCATGCCCGGACGTACGATCTGGACGGGAAACAGATGGGTGCGCCCGACGACAGCCAGGCGGGCCTGCCTCCGGTCGCCCAGGTCGATAGCTACAAGGGGCTGATCTTCGGGGTGTTCGACCCGGATGCGCCGTCGCTCGACGAGTATCTCGGCGACATGCGCTGGGGCCTGGACCTGCTGTTGGAGCAGGGCGACATGATCGCGGTGCCGGGCGTGGTCCGCTGGCAGATGGACGCGAACTGGAAGTTCGCCGCGGACAATGCCATCGGCGATATGTACCACGGCAACATCACGCACCGGTCAGCGAAGCTTGCGGGCCATGGCGCGGGGCGGGGCATCGACATCAACACACCGGAGGGACGCCGCGCGGCCTTGCAGGGACTGGGCAGGCCCGGATTCACGGTGGTGACCGAGTACGGCCACGGGTTCAACGCGGACTACCTCCGCGACGACTTCGACCCGGACGCTCCCGCAGCCTACTGGCGAAAGGACCCGGAGGTCCAGAAGCGAATGGGGCCGCTGCGCAACAGGGTTGCCCGCGCCAATGAGAACGTGTTTCCCAACCTGTTCGTGAATTCGGGCTCACGCGAGCTGATGCTACGGAACCCGCTTGGCCCGGCGAAGATGGAGATATGGAAGACGACGCTGGTGGACAGGAACGCTTCGCCGGAGGCGGTGCGTGCTCAGCTCAACAACTCCAACCGCCACTTCGGGCCCGCCGGTATGTTCGAGATGGACGATGGTGAGAACTGGGACCAGAGCACGGACGGCACGCGGGGCATCGTTGCGCGGCGAAATGACCTCAACTACACGATGGGGATCGGGTATGGACTCATCGTCGATGATGAGCTCGGCCCACCGCGCGTAGAGGTTGCCTACAACGAGCATGCCCAGTTGTGGATGTACCGTTGCTGGGCCGAGTTCATGGCGGCGCCTTCGTGGCGGCACCTCCGGGAACATCATTCGAAGCCACAGCCCGGGATGGTGCTCTAGTCCGAATCCAAAGGAGTCAGGCGATGGCAACAGACGTTGACCGCGGTGCATTTTCAAAGCTCGTGGACCCGGAAACCGGCCTGGTCAGCCGCAAGATATTCGCTGACCCGGACATCTACCAACTCGAACTGGAACAAGTCTTCGCCCGGTGCTGGCTCTACCTCGGGCACGAGTCCCAACTGCCCAACCCCGGCGACTACATCAACGTCTTCATGGGCGAGGAGCCCGTCCTCGTCGTCCGCAACCGCCAGGGGAAGCTCAACGCCTTCATCAACAGCTGCCGCCACCGCGGCAACCGCGTCTGCCGGGCCGACGCCGGCAACACGGCCTCGTTCCTGTGCACCTACCACGGATGGACGTACGACCTGGACGGAAAGCTTATCGGTGTACCGGGGCACAAGGAGCTATACCACGGCGAGTTGAACCGCGGGCAGTGGGGCCTGCCCCAGGTTGCCCAGGTGGCCAGCTACAAGGGACTGATCTTCGGGACGTTCGACCCGGACGCGCCGTCGCTGGACGAGTACCTCGGCGACATGCGGTGGGGCCTCGATCTCCTGCTTGACCAGGGCGACATGGTGGCGATGCCGGGAGTGATCCGTTGGCAGATGGACGTCAACTGGAAGTTCGCGGCCGACAACGCGATCGGAGACATGTATCACGGCAACGTCGCTCACCGCTCGGCCTTCCTGGCCGGACACCGGGGAGCGGAGGGCAGCCGGAAGGTGGGCCCCGGTGCTTCAGCCACTGCGCGGAACCGTTGGAAGGCCCCCGGGTTCACCGTGATTACCGAGTACGGCCATGGGTTCAACGCCAACTTCGTCCAGGACAAGGAGTTCAACTGGGACGCCCCCGGCGCATACTGGCGGAAGGACCCCGAGATCCAGAACCGGCTCGGCCCGCTACGGAGCAAGGTGGCGCGGAGCAACCAGAACGTGTTTCCGAACCTGTTCGTGAACTCGGGCTCTCGCGAGCTGATGCTGCGCAACCCGCTGGGCCCGATGAAGATGGAGATCTGGAAGACGACCCTGATCGACCGCAACGCGCCTATCGAGGCCCTGCGGAGTATGACGTACGGCGCGAACCGCCACTTCGGACCCGCTGGCATGTTCGAGGAGGACGACGGCGACAACTGGGACCAGAGCACCTACGGGGCAAGGGGGCAGACGTCCCGGTTGTACGACCTGAACTACTCCATGGCCGTTGGCCATGGGGAGGTCATCGTCGACGAACTTGGCCCACCGCGGATCGACAGCCTCACCAACGAACACGCGCAGCTGTGGATGTACCGGTGCTGGGCGGAGTACATGGACGCTCCCAGTTGGAGACATCTGCGCGATCATCACATGAAGCCCCACAACCAGAGGTTGTAGATGGCAATCGAAGAGACGATCCCAAGCAAGGTTGGCACGCAACGCGCCACCGTCGAGGACATGCTGCTGCAGTACGAAGTCGAGCAGTTCTTCGCGGAAGAGTCCGCGCTCCTGGACGGGCGCAAGTTTCACGAATGGCTGACGCTGCTGGCGGATGACCTGGAGTACTGGATGCCCGTCAGGAGCACGCGCCAGGTGGGCGACGAGGAGTTCGAGTTCACCAAGCTCGGCGAATCGGCGCTGTTCGACGACAACAAGGAGTTCATGGAGGAGCGCGTGCGGAAGCTCGACACCGGCTACTCGTGGTCGGAGGACCCGCCTTCGCGCAGCCGGCACTTCGTGCATGGCGTCCGTATCCTGGCTCGCCGTGAGGACCCGGAGGAAGTAGACGTCAGTTCCAGCATACTCGTGTACCGCTCACGGCTCGCTTCGGATGAGGATATGTGGGTTGGACGCCGCGAGGACACGCTTCGCAAGGAGGACGGGCAGTGGAAGGTCGCCCGCCGGCACATCTTCCTTGACCAGGTCAGCCTGCGGTCGAAGAACCTGAGCGTCTTCTTCTAGGGGCGCTTGCGGGCCCTGGGCTTGGGGATAGTTCGGTCTGATCACTCTCCGTGGGAGGAAGGCATGTACCGAGTCAGCATCATGCGGATGACCGTGCTGGACGAGAACGCCGAGGAGTTCGAGAAGGCCTGCGCCGAGCAGGTCTCACGCGTGCGGGAGAACGAGCCCGGCACAGCCTTGTACGCCTTCTGCAAGCGCGGCCCGGACGGCTCGACGATCCTGGGGAAGCCGAAGAATGGCCGCTCTGAGTACATCCACATCCAGGCGTACGTGAGCGAGGAAGCCGACAAGCACCACACCGACCTCGAGCAGGAGTGGTGGGGACCGACCTTCCGGAGGCTCCTGGACGGTCTCTGGGAATCCGAGCGCTACTACACCCCGGACATCACGACAGGGATCACGCGCGACTGGACCTGGGACGCCAACCAGTACCGCTTCGCCTTCCACCGCTTCTACATCAAGGAAGGGATGGACGAGGAGTTCGAGGGTCACGCTTCCCACCAGATCGGCGTGGTGACCAAGGGCGAGCCGGGGACGGTGCTCTACACCATGTGCAAGCGACCGGCGGATGGCTCGACGTTCCTGCCGCAGCCGACCCGGGGCCACGCCGAGTACCTGCACATGATGGCGTACAAGGATGAAGAGTCCCAGGCGCACCACCGTGTTCTGGAGCACCGGGACGACGGCAAGTGGTGCTGGGGCCCCGTCTTCCGCACTTACCTGGAGGCGCCCCTGGTGAACGAGTCCTTCATGGGAGCGCAGGTCTTATGCGGGCTCAGCAGGGACTCCCAGTGGGGAGCAGTCTGGGGCGACGTTGACATCGCGCCGCTGGCCTGAGCAGGCCGACGCAGGTCCGACAAGTAGAGAGGCCGTCTCGTCGAGGCGGCCTCTCGTTATCTCCTGAGTCGTCGGTTACTCGGGACGCGCCCGCACCCAGGTTTCCGCCAGCGCGAGGAATGCGCTGGAAGACTTCCATCCCTCGCGGTCCCGCTCGATGGGCTGCCCGACGCAGTCTTCGCCGTTGCGAGTCACCTTGACCCGCTGCGCAGGCACGTAGGTTGCGTAGTGGCCGTGCGTTATCCCAGCCGAAAGGTCGTGGCCCCTGATGCCGGCGAACGCGGGGAGGAAGTCGTACCAGGTAAGCGTTATCTCGTCGTCACGTGAGATGACGGTGTGGGTCACCTCCGTGAGGCAGTTGCCGCTCCGGCTGAACGTGGCGTCGATCGCCTTGAGGGTTGAGTCGCTGAAGGGATTGTTCTTCGCCGCTATCTCCTCCTGTATCCAGCGGGTCAACATGATGTTGTCGGTCCAGACCATCGGTTGATCGCCGGTCAGCTCGCTGCGCAGGAAGAGCGAGTGGCCCTCTCCATAAGGGGAGAGGTAGATGCGCCAGAGGCTGACGAAGGTCGTCACCGGCCCGCCCTCCTCGTTGTAGAGCATCATGTAGGGGTTCTCGCCGCTGAGCCTGAGTTCACTGGGGTCCACATAGTTCATCGTCATCGCAGTTTCCTCCTTGTGGGTCGGATGGCGCCGCAAACGCGGGGCGCGACAACTCCCTGGGTATCTCAACCTGCTACAGGCGCTGGCCGTGCGGCCGTGAATGGTGCTCGCGCAGGTGCTTCCAACTGGGCGCGGCCATGAACTCGGCCCAGCAGCGGTACATCCACAGCTGGCAGTGTTCGCTGGTGACCGTCTCGATCCGCGGAGGGCTGAGCTCGTCCTCGACGACCTCGCCGTACCCGAGCGACATCGAGTAGTTCAAGTCGTAGCGGCGGGCCACCGGGGAGGCTGAGTTGTTCGTGCTCTGGTCCCAGTTCTCGCCGTCGTCCTGCTCGAAGACGCCGCCCGGGCCGAAGTGCCTGTTCGACCCGAACAGCTGGGCGCGAGCGGCCTCCGGGGGCGCGTTGCGGTCGATCAGCATGGTCTTCCAGATCTCGAGCTTCCGTGGACCGAGTGGGTTCCGCAACATCAGTTCGCGTGAGCCCGAGTTGACGAACAGGTTCGGGAAGACGTTCTGGTTGCTCCGCGGGATGCGGCTGCGCATCGGGCCGAGGCGCTTGATCGTCTCAGCGTCCTTCAGCCAATAGGCGCTCGGCGAGTCCCAGTTGAACCGCGAGTCGTCTATGTAGTCGGCATTGAGGCCATGGCCGTACTCCATGACCATGGAGAAACCCCGGCGCTTGCCGATCGCCGGCGGGCGTACCCGGGCCATGTCGGTCGCATTGGCGCCGGTGTGGCCGGCCACGATGGCTGAGAGGTGCGAGATGCGCCCGTGGTACGTGTCGCCGATGGCGTTATCGGAGGGGAACTTCCAGTTGACGTACATCTGCCAGCGGACGATGCCCGGCACCGCCACCATGTCGCCCTGCCCGAGGAGCATGTCGAGGCCCCAACGCATGTCGCCGAGGTACTCGTCCAGCGACGGCGCGTCCGGGTCGAACGTCCCGAAGATCAGCCCTCCGTAGCTGGCAACCTGGGCAACCTGGGGCAGGCCCCACTGTCCGCGGTTCAACTCGCCGTGGTACAGCTCCTGGTGCCCCGGCACGCCTATCAGCTTCCCGTCCAGGTCGTACGTCCAGCCGTGATACGTACACAGGAAGGAGGCTGTGTTGCCGGCGTCCGCCCTGCACACCCGGTTGCCGCGGTGGCGGCAACTGTTGATGAAGGCGTTGATCTTGCCCTGTCGGTTGCGGACGACGAGGACCGGCTCCTCGCCCATGAAGACGTTGATGTAATCGCCGCGGTTGGGGAGCTGGGACTCGTGGCCGAGGTAGAGCCAGCAGCGGGCGAAGACCTGCTCCAGCTCCAACTGGTAGATCTCCGGGTCGGAGAAGATGCGCCGGCTGACGAGCCCCTGCTCTACGTTCACCAACTGAGCGGACTCCTGCGCAGATTCCAGGTTGGCTATCGTCATTGTTCCCTCCGTTCCCCGGTAGTGACTGCTGATCGTGCCTCGACGAACCCGCGCCTATGATAGCGCAAAGGCATCGCGAGAGCCGCGTTCCATGCCTATCCTCCCCACAGTCGCCTGGACGCAATCTCCGCACCCTGGGCCAGTGCCTCGAGCTTGGCCCACTGCACAGAAGGGTGCACCCGTATAAGGTTCCAGTTCTGGGAGAAGCCGCAATCCGTACCCGCCATGACGTTCTCCCGTCCCAACGCGCGCGCGAATCGCTCCAGTCTCGTGGCGATGAGATCCGGGTGCTCCACTATGTTGGTCGCGTGGCTCACCACCCCTGCGATAAGCGTCTTGCCGGGCGGCAGCTTCACGTCTTCCCAGACGGTCCACTCGTGCTCGTGGCGCGGGTTCGCAGATTCGATGACGTAGGCATCCGCGTTGACTCTCATCACCTGGTTGATGACTACCCGGAGGGGAGCATCGTCCAGGTGCGGAGCGTTCTGGCTTCCCCAACAGATGTGGTAACGCACCCGGTCTGAGGGTATCCCCTCCAGCGCGGCATTGAGCGCGTCTACCCGCATCGCAGCCCAGCGCTCCCATTCGTCGGCGCGTCCTTGCGCGGCCATGGCGCTGAACCGCATGGGCAGGTGGGCATCGTCAACCTGCAGCAGCAGGCCGGCATTGACGATGGCGCGGTACTCCTCGCTGAGTGCCGTGGCGACGGCGGAGAGATAGTCTTCTTCGGAATCGTAGTAGCGGTTCTCCCGCGTGACCTCCGCGCTGCACGGAGCCACGACGGGCATGAACGCTTCGACCACGTCCGCAGCGCCCAACGCCGCCTTGAAGTTCTCTATGTCCCTCGCGACGGCATCGTGTCCACGATAGGTCACCGGGCCCGTGCAGACCCAGGCCGTCTGTGGGAGGCCAGGCCCGAGTTTGCCGGCCTTAACCGCATCGCCGAAGGCGGGTTCCGGCAGCCATATCACCGTTTCGAGCTTCCGGTACCGGCTCCAGAAGTCCACGAACCCGCTGTCCCGCGGTCCGCGGTCCATGAACGTGCGCAACTCCTCGCGTCGCTCCGGCTCCAGCCCCGTGAAGCGCTCGATGACGTACTGGCTCCAGCCGCGCTTGCCGTACTCGCCGTCGCTTACGACGTCGATGCCCGCCTCCGCCTGCCTCTGCACCACGTCGGCCACGCCGTTGCGCAGGTCCTCTCGATACGTTTGCTCGTCGTAGGGCTTGCCCTCGTCCAGCGCCTTCATCGCGCGGATTATCCCGGGCGTGCGGACCAGGCTTCCGGCGTGGGTGGTCAGTATGCGGTCTTCGCTTCGCTTCATTCGTAGGCCACCTGCGACCTTGACTGCCGGTCCTGCGGGTCGAGGGGGAAGTCCTGCGACTACAACGTGGCCGGACCCGAGACGGGAGAGCACCCAGGCGAACCTGTGCGCCTGAGTGCTCTCTTGCAGCCTAGAGTGTGCCTTCGGGTTTCGAATGGTGCTCTCGGAGGTGTCTCCAGTCCGGCGCGGCCATGTACTCCGCCCAGCAACGGTAATGCCAGAGTTGGCCATGCTCGTTCCGGACATTCTCAACCCGCGGAGGACCCGACTCGTCCTCCACGATATGGCCGTGCCCAAGGCCCATGGTGTAGTTGAGTTCATTCCTGCGTGCTACGGGCGAGCGCGCTCCGTACGTGCTCTGGTCCCAGTTCTCGCCGTCGTCTTGCTCGAACATGCCCGCCGGCCCGAAGTGGCGGTTGGATCCATAGCGGAACATCTTTCTCGCCTCCGGAGGAGCGTTCCTGTCAACCAGGGTGGTCTTCCAGATCTCCATCCTGCCCGGGCCGAGTGGTTGCCTGATCATCAGTTCACGAGAGCCGGGGTTGACAAACAGGTTCGGGAAGACGCTCCCGTTGCCGCGGGCGAGCCGGACGCGCTCGGGCCCGAGGCGCTTCTGTATCTCCGGGTCCTTGCGCCAGTAGTTCGTCGGGACGTCCCAGTCGAAGGTCTCGTCGACGATGTAGGGCGCGTTGAAGCCGTGGCCGTATTCGGTTACGACGCTGATACCCCTGGTCTGGTCGCCGGAGACGGCCAGACGTTCACGCCCCGTCGTTCCGGCGGCGCCTTTGTGCCCGGCGATGATCGAAGAGATATGGGTCATGCCGTGATAGTTGTCGTAGGCGTTGTCCGCTGCGAACTTCCAGTTGACGTTCATCTGCCAGCGAACGACGCCGGGCACCGCGACCATGTCGCCCTGCTCCAGGAGAACGTCCAGCCACCACCGCATCCCGCCGAGGTACTCATCCAACGACGGCGCGTCCGGGTCGAACGTCCCGAAGATCAGTCCCTTGTAGCTGGCCACCTGGGCAACCTGGGGCAGGCCCCACTGCCCGCGGTTCAACTCGCCGTGGTATAGCTCCTTGTGCCCCGGTACACCGATAAGCTTTCCGTCCAGGTCGTACGTCCATCCGTGGTAGGTGCACAGGAACGAGGCCGTGTTGCCGGCGTCGGCCCGGCAGACGCGGTTGCCGCGGTGGCGGCAGCTGTTGATGAAGGCGTTGAGCTTCCCCTGGCGGTTGCGGACGACGAGGACGGGCTCCTCGCCCATGAAGACGTTGATGTAGTCGCCGGGGTTGGGCAGTTGGGACTCGTGCCCGAGGTAGAGCCAGCATCTGGCGAAGATCTGCTCCAGTTCCAGCTCGTAGATGTCCGGGTCAGAGAAGATGCGTCTGCTGACAAGCCCCTGCTCAACGTTCACCAGCTGAGCGGACTCCTGCGCCAGTTCGAGGTCGGTCGTTGTCATCGCTCCCTCCCTTGGGTTGCGTCAGAGGACCATTCCTGCCTTTGGACGTTTGTGGTGCTCGCGGATATGGCGCCAATCGGGCGCGGCGATGTAGTCCGCCCAGTTCCCATAGAGCCAGCGCTGTGCGTACTCGTGGAACAGCTGCTCGATACGGGGCGGCCCCAACTCGTCTTCGATGACCTCGCCATGGCCTGCGCCCATCGTATAGTTCAGGTCGTACTGCCGCACGACGTCGCCACGGGTGCCGTAGGTGCTCTGGTCCCAGTTCTCGCCGTCGTCCATCTCGAACATGCCGGCGGGCCCGAAATGCCGGTTCGAGAAGAACCTGAACTCGCGCCGGGCTTCGGGCGGAGCGTTACGGTCCACCAGTGTCGTCTTCCATATCTCCAACTGCGTGGGGCTGAGGGGCTGGCGCAGGGTCAACTCCCGGGCCCCGGTGTTTACCCAGAGGTTGGGGAAGATGTTCTGGTTGCTCCGTGACAGGCGTACACGCAGCGGGCCCAACCGCTTGGCAGTCTCAGGGTCACGTTTCCAGTAGTTGGTCGGCCCGTTCGGATCGTCGTCGTCGTACACGCCGAGGGCGTGATGTCCGTACTCCGCGAGCATGACGATCCCGGGGCGGCCAACCTTGCCGGAGATGATCGACCGCCTGCGGTTCTCGAACAGTTCCGGCGTTCGTTCGCCGTCCGCTGCCCGGTGACCCGCTATCCTGGCGGAGCGGTGCGTGATGTTGCCGTGGTACATGTCGCCTGCGTTGTCCGTCGCGAACTTCCAGTTGGCATTCATCCGCCACCGGGCGACGCCCGGCACTGCCACCATGTCGCCCTGCTCCAACAGCAGGTCCAGGGCCCAGCGCGCATTGCCCAGGTACTCGTCCAGCGAAGGTGCGTCCGGGTCGAACGTCCCGAAGATCAGCCCCTTGTAGCTGGCAACCTGGGCAACCTGGGGCAGACCCCACTGTTCACGGTTCAGTTCCCCGTGGTAGAGCTCCTGGTGCCCCGGTACGCCGATCAGCTTCCCGTCCAGGTCGTATGTCCATCCGTGGTACGTGCACAGGAAGGAGGCTGTGTTGCCGGCGTCCGCCCTGCAGACGCGGTTGCCGCGGTGGCGGCAACTGTTGATGAAGGCGTTGATCTTGCCCTGTCGGTTGCGGACGACGAGGACGGGCTCCTCGCCCATGAAGACGTTGATGTAGTCGCCGCGGTTGGGGAGCTGGGACTCGTGGCCGAGATAGAGCCAGCAGCGGGCGAATATCTGCTCGAGCTCCAGTTGGTAGATGTCCGGGTCGGAGAAGATCCTCCGGCTGACTAGTCCCTGCTCATAGTCGACCAGTCTCGCTATCGCCCGGCCTTCCTCTATCGTAGTCATGCGAGGTTTCCCTACCCCCTCTCCGCCTAGAGTACGCCAACGGGCTTGGAGTGATTGACCACCAGATACTTCCAACTGGGCGCAGCCATGTACTCGGCCCAGCACCGGTAATGCCACAGTTGGCAGTGTTCATTCGAGAGGGACTCAATGCGTGGCGGACCCAGCTCATCGACGATCAGCTCGCCGTGACCGATGGCCATGCTGTAGTTGAGGTCGTACTGCCGGGAGACGGCACCGCGCGTGCCGTAGGTGCTCTGGTCCCAGTTCTCGCCATCGTCCTGCTCGAACATGCCGGCAGGACCGAAGTGCCGATTTGCTCCCCGCATCATCAGGCGGCGTGAGTCCACGGGCCCGTTGCGGTCGATCAACATGGTCTTCCATATCTCCATCTGCGTAGGTCCCAGCGGATTGCGGAGCATCAACTCCCGTGAGCCTGAGTTGACGAACAGGTTCGGGAACACGTTCTGGTTCGTCCTGTTGACCCGGTTCCTGAGGGGCCCCATGAATCTCTGGACCTCCGGGTCCTTTCGCCAGTAGGCGCCCGGGGAGTTCCAATTGAAGGTGTTCTCGTTGATGTAGTCGGCATTGAAGCCGTGGCCGTACTCCGTGACTACGGAGAAGCCGGTCCGTTCGCCCGCCTTGTGCAGGCCAGCTCCTTTGCGGGTCCCCTCCGCACTGGAGTGTCCCGCGATCTGCGAGGACATGTGGGTGATGCCGTGATAGTTGTCGCCGATCGCGTTGTCGGCCGCGAACTTCCAGTTGACGTTCATCTGCCAGCGTATGACGCCGGGCACGGCCACCATGTCACCCTGGCCCACCAGCAGGTCGAGGCCCCAGCGCATGTCGCCGAGGTACTCGTCCAGCGACGGCGCGTCCGGGTCGAACGTGCCGAAGATCAGCCCTCCGTAGCTGGCAACCTGGGCAACAGGGGGCAGGCCCCACTGGCCTCGATTCAGTTCGCCGTGGTACAGCTCCTGATGCCCCGGCACGCCGATGAGTTTGCCGTCCAGGTCGTATGTCCATCCGTGGTACGTGCACAGGAAGGAGGCTGTGTTGCCGGCGTCCGCTCGGCAGACGCGGTTGCCGCGGTGGCGGCAGCTGTTGATGAAGGCGTTGATCTTCCCCTGGCGGTTGCGGACGACGAGCACAGGCTCCTCGCCCATGAAGACGTTGATGTAGTCGCCGGGGTTGGGAAGCTGGGACTCGTGGCCGAGATAGAGCCAGCACCGGGCGAAGATCTGCTCCAGTTCCAACTGGTAGATGTCCGGGTCGGAGAAGATCTTCCTGCTGACGAGCCCCTGCTCGACGTTCACCAGCTCAGCGCACTCACGGGCCAAATCCAGATTGGTCGTTGTCATCGCTGCCTTCTCCGTTGTTGAGAGAGGACCCTCCCTTTGAACACTTACGCCAGCGCCGCCTCTCGCTGTTCGAGGCGCCACAAGCCCACGCCCATGCCCATGAGGCCGCGGTGGAAGGGCTGGTACACGATGAACTCGGGTTTGACCTGTCCGATGGCGCCGAGCATGACGAGCCAGGAGCGGAACTCTATGTTCCCGGTATCGACGAGATCCCTGATCGTCAACTGCTCGAACTCACCGGTGCGACCCTCGCGCATGAGTTCGACATTCCTGAGGTCGAAGTCTGTGTCGATCGCGTTGTACTGGAAGTTGCCGGCGCTGTAGGGGTATCCAGCGGTGAAGTGTGAGAGGCCGCCACTGCCGCAGATCACGACGCGCAAGTCGCCGGGGAAGCTGTCAACGGCGCGACGGATCGCCTCGCCCAGCTTGATGCACCGGCTCGGCGAAGGCCCTGGATGGTTCACGGCGTTCACAAAGACCGGGATCACCGGCACCGCAGGCGAAGCGATCCTGAACAGAACCGGGCCGAACGCATGCGAGACGAGGAGGTCGCGCGGGAACTTGTTGACGAACGCAAGGTCGATGCCGGACTCAACCGCTTCATTCAAGATGGCGCTGGCCAGCTCGGGCGCTCCCTGGTAGGTAATCTCCTCGGTCTGGTCGTCACGGGGCGGCACGAGGAAGGGGCCTCCCTTGTAGATCGCCAGTTGAGGGGACTGATCGAAGAAGAGTTCGTTCTGGTCGTCACCTACTATGATCAGAACGTCGGGGGACTGGCGGGCGATCTCGGTCCCCAGGTGGTCCAGGGCGCCGGAGATATCGGCGTAGCGCTCCGCCACGTCGGCGTCCGTTTCCTCAGCGGTCTTCGGATGCTCGGGAGGAAGCGTGCCGTATTTGCGCTCGTAACCCTTCCTGTTCATCGTCCGACCTTCATCCCAGTCGTGCGGGTTTCGCAGCGCGAAAGCGTGGGAAGATGCCATTCCTGCTACAAGATGTGCCATGATGCCCTCCCAACCTACCTTTTGCTCATCGCATCATACCGCTGAGTTCAAGGGCACTCAAATGGAGCTGCCCGGCTTTCCTTCCGTGTCTTCATCAGCCGTGTCTCGCCTCATGGCGAGCCTTGGCCAGAACTGACTGACCGCGATCCCGACTCCGAATACAACCGTCGTCATGACGATGGCCCCGGACGCCGCGCTCACGAGGTCCGGGCTGCCCCCGCCCCCGATGTTGACTGTCGCCGCGGCGATGATGGAAGCGACCACCGCCTGCGCGGTCGTGCTGCCCAGGGACATCAGCACCAGGTTCAGCCCCGGAGCGAGACGGAGCTTCTCCTGCGGCACGGACGCGTACATCTGCCGCAGGTTGGCCGTCTGACCTACACCCTGTGCGAAACCGACGACCAGGATGCCCGCGATGATCAGCACGAGCCAGGGGGAGACTCCCAGCGCCGCGACGAAGAATTGGGACGCCACGATGCATGCTGCGGCGGGTATGACGATTGCCGTACTCCCCATCCGGTCGGAGAGCCATCCGGACACGAGGTTCCCCGGCGGCCGGGCTGCGTTCACGAAGAAGAGGATGCTGCCGGCGTACGCAGCCGACCAGCCGTACCCGTTTATGAAGAGGAAGGGGAGTATCAGCAGGAAGGCGCCGGTGACCCATCCCATCATCACAGCCTGGCTTGCTCCCAGAAAGACGCCCGGGATGCGGAAGAGCCGGAAGGGGACCACCGGGTCCGGATGCCGCATCTCCACTCGCACGGAGGCCGCCAGCGCCAATAGCGAAACCGCCGCGATGCCCAGGCCGAGTGCCAGCGACGCGCGGATGGTCAACTGGAGGGCGACGATCAGGCCGAGCGCTCCGGCCATCAGCAGCAGGCTGCCGAACAGGTCGAAGCCCGCCAGGCGCTCCCGCACCGGGGGACGTTGCACTCCGGTAGGCCGGAGCCAGAGGATGGCGAGCATACCGATCAGTCCCATGACGAGGCCAGTCCCCACGAAGATCCACCGCCAGTCCCAGCGGTCGGTGACGAGGCCAACGAGAGGCGGAGACGCCAGCATCGCCGCGCCAACTGCGAAGGTGGTTATGGCGAGGACGCGGCCCCGTTGTTCCGGTGGGAACTCGCCGATGCTGAGCATCTGGAGGCTCAACCACGGCAAGGAGCGGACCGAGGCCTGGAGCACGCGCAGCACGATCACACCGTACACGTTCGGCATCAAGGCTATCGCCAGGCAGACCACCAGTTCGAACGCCTGGCTGAAGACGATGACGCGTCGAGGCTCGAAGTGGGAGATCAAGAGGCCCAGGGGCAACGCCGTCCCGATCAGGCCCACTCCGTACGCCACTTGAACCCAGACCACGACGCCAACGTCCGCGTTGAAGTCCTCGACCATCTGGGGCAACGCCACGTTCAACCCGACCGTCGTGCCGATGTGCATCGCGGACTGAAACAACATCAGCAGAACAAGCGCTTTGCTGCGTTGGGTGAACTCGATCCTCGCGCGCATGGCTTATACGGCAACGAAACGGAGGCGCTCGTTGCCAGGGGGCTTCATCCATTCTTGCAGGCGTCGAGACCGTCTATGCGGGAACACAGCCTAGTGGGTCGCGAGCGGGAGGTTTCCGAGGATCGCTCCCGTGATGGTCTCGGCTTTGTCAGACATGAGGAACTCCACCATGTTCGCCACGTCCTCGGGCTGCCCGGGGCGGGCCGCCACCAGGCGCGCTCCCGTCGCGGCCAGACGTTCGGGCGGGTAGTGCTCGGTCATCCCCGTGACGGTGAATCCCGGCAGTACCGCGTTGACCCTGATGTGGTGCTCCAGGTGGTCCGCCGCAAGGCACAGGGTGAGGGTGTTGATCCCGCCCTTCGCCGCGGCGTAGGCAACCATCCCCTTCCTCCCGTAGGAATCGCCGGACGATATGTTGACGATCGATCCTCCCCCGGCGCTGATCATGTGGGGGACCACCGCCTTGCACATCAGGAACGCCCCCTTCAGCACGAGGTCCACGGTGAAGTCCCACTGTTCCTCGGTGAGGTCCAGCACTGTGCCCGCGTACCGGCCGCCTGCATTGTTGACGAGACCGTCGATCCGGCCGAACTCATCCATCACGTAGGCGACACACTCCTGGACCCGTTTCCAGTCAGTGACGTCGCCCTGAAACACGTCGCAGCGGCCGTCTGCCTGCGCCACCAGTTCCCGGGTCTGCTGCGCCCGCTCCTCGTACAATTCGTAGATGACGGGAGTCCATCCGGATCTCGCCAGCGCCAGCACGGTCGCCCGGCCGATGCCATAACCGCCGCCCGTGACGATAACGGTCCTGCCGTCGCTCACGGCCTCAACTCCCAACGCCGGCTAGAGCGGGCTCGGCCTTCCAGTACGCGAACCCGAGACCGGTCACGGCGTGGTTCGCCGGGATGTACTCAACCACCTCGGCTCGCGCCCTGGCGTCCTCCATAGCGCCTGCCACCGTTATCCACGCACGGATCTCGCCCGTGCCACTGCGCATGGTGAGCGAGTCGAACCGGTACAAGTCCCGGGTTGCCGCGCCGTTTCCCCTTGCGAACTGGTCCAGTACCCACCGGTCCAACGGTTCATCGACCCACCCGGAGCGTGGCCCGCCGGGATCATGGGAGAGGCCGCCGGAGCCAAAGATGGCGATGCGGCGCGGATCGTCCTTCAGCAGCCGGGCCAGCGCCTGACCGAGCTCGTAACAGCGTGTCGCAGAGAGCGATGGCGGGTCGTAGGTGTTCTCGTAGATGAGGACCATGGGCAGGTCTGCCCGCTGGATCAGGAAGGGGACCGGCCGGGAGAATGCGTGCGACATGTTGCGTCCCGTGCGGGCAGCGCTCCCCAGGGGACGCTGCAGGGCGCTGAATGCGATGTCGAACCCCTCCCGCGTCACGAGCTGGTCGAGCAACCTCTCGGATGTCTCTACGTCCACCTTGAGGTGGACCTCCGTCTCCTCGCTCGGCTCCTGGCCCATACGCGTGCTGTGTCCCCACATCTCTTCGCCGAGGAACATCATCAGGTTGGGTACGTTGGCCCGATCGAACGTCTCGCTTTGGTCGCCCCCGATGATGATGAGCAGTTCAGGGTCGTACTGGCGGATCTGCTCCCGGAGCTGTGCGAACGCGGCATCGACCCTGCGGATGTAGTCTTCGAGCACAGTCTCCGTCTCCAGCGCCGCCGACGCCGGTTGCGGGGTATCACGGATGAGCACCTCGTAGTATTTCTGCCAGCCCTCGGCCGTCTTCGTGATCACGAAACCGTTATGGCTGGCAGCCAACCCCAGTCCGATCGGCATAACCCACCTCCTGAAACGCTGACTGCTGAGAGCGCGGCGCCGCGCCAGCTGGGCCGGCCTCGCGCTTCCCCAAGGTTATCTACTCTGTTCAAGCGGTGGCCGCGGCGGTGTGTCGAGCGCCGTCAAGCGTTCAGCTTGAGTCCGAATAGACGCCCCACCAGCACGGCCAGGAACGCAAGGAACACGATGACTACAGTGATGACGGACGCTGCCTCCTTGGACCCGCCGGCCCCGATGAGGTAGTCCAACGTGAGCAGCGACAGGGTCTTCGTCTGTGTCGATGCGAGCAGGATCACGCCGCTGACCTCGTTGAGCGTAGCGATGAACGAGATCAACCCTACGCCCAGCAGCATCGGCATCAGGATCGGCCTCACGATCTTCATCTGGATGTACCACCAACGGGCGCCGACTATCTGTCCGGCTTCCTCCAGCTCCTTGCTCACCTGCATCATGCCGGTCCGCAGCAGGTGCACGCCGATGGGGAAGCGGAAGAGGAGCAGCGCCAGGATCAGGACGAACGATGTTCCGTGCATGAAGTGCAGCAGCGGAATCCTCAGCACGATCATCAGTATCCCCAGGCTGAGCAGCACACCGGGCAGTGCCCAGGGGAGCCATGCTATGAAGTCAAGCGTGGGATTGCCCCGGAACTTCGTCCGTACCAACACGTAGGCGATGATGAAGAGCACCACCATGCTCACGAATCCCGCAATCACACCCAGCCGTATGGTGGTGACGAATGCGCTCAGGAACTGCTCGTTGGAGAAGACCGCGGCCCAGTGCTTCAGCGTCCAGACCTGCTCTATGTGGAAGAAACCCCACCTGGTCATCAGGCTTCCAGCGAGCAAGGAGAGGAAGGGGACCACCGTCAGCAGGATGATGGTCACGAACACGAAGGTGAAGGCTGGCCAGCGCCATGGCCCCAGGTTCGTGGTGGTCGGCTTCATCCTGCTCGAGACCGTCGTGTACTGGCGCTTGCCGACGTAGAACCGCTGCACGAATATCAGCGGGACCAGGATCAGCAGGATGACGACCGAGAGGACGACGCCCTCCTCGATCCGCGGCACTTCGTCGCTGATCATGGTGACCAGCAGAGTCGCGTACACGTCGATCCCCGCGGGTACGCCGAGGATCCGCTCGATCTCGAACGATTGCATGCCGCGGATGATCGCGAGCACTGCAACCATGGCCAGTATCGGCCGGAAGAGGGGAAGGGTGACGCGACGGGCCATCTCCGGCACGGTCGCCCCGGCCACGCGGGCCGCTTCTTCCAGCTGACCGTCCATGTTCCGGAACGCGAGACTGAACAGCACGAAGTGCGTCGAAAGCACCTGCGCCATCAGGTGGACCCAGATCACGCCCCAGAACGAGTAGACGTCGAAGGGGCTCTCCTCGATGAAAGGCAGCCCGGTGAGCCACTGGTTAGCCAGGCCGGCGTTGCCGCCGAACAAGAACGTCCAGCCCTGGATGACGGCCAGGCTGGGCATGAAGAACGATATCCACATGCCGAAGTCCAGCCAGTTGGCGTGCGGGATGTTCGTACGGGTTACCAGCCATGCGAGCAGCACGCCGGCGACGAAGCCGATGGACATGCGCGTCCCGACGACCCTGAAAGTGTTCCACAGCGCAGGCCCGACATCGGGGTCGCTCAGCGCCGAGCGGTAGTGGGTGAGGCCGAACCGGTACGCTTCCTGGGGACCCGACACATCGAAACTGATGTACACGAGAAGGGCCATCGGCCCGAGCACCAGCATGGCTGACGCAATGAGCAACAGCCACAGCGGACTGGGGCGATTACGTGCATCCGCCCAATTCAGTCGCGCTCGAAGCGCACCAGCGTTTATGGCCATTGCCCCCTCCCAACGCAGACAACCCCTGGCGATGGGGCGTAACTATGCAGCGTCTGGGTCACGGGTCTGGGCCCGGCTGGCCGTCGGACGTTCCGACGGCCAGCCGGGCAGCGAAGTTACTTCCTTACGGGAGCCACGCGTCTACCGACGCCCGGACGCCGTCCTCCACGTTCAACATCCGGATGGTCTGGTTCACCGGATACGCCGGTGCGAACGGGATGATGTACTCGGGCAGCGCCGAGTTGTCGACGTCCGCGCGCATCGACGGCTGGTTCCGTACGTCGATCATGGCCTGCTGGCCCGCTTGCGAGTAGAACCAGTTGATGTACACCGTCGCGGCGTTCGGGTGCGGCAGGTCGTGGTTCGGTACGAAGAGGATGCCCGCGCTGTCGGAGATCTGGTCCAGTTGGCTGCCGTCAGGCAGTGTCAGGCTGCGGACCAGCGTCGGAGTGGCTCCGATCTCGTCGGTCAGCTGCAACTCGTCATTCGCAGGGCTGATGAGGATCAGCTTCTCACCGTTGATGATCGAGTCGAGGTTGGCCCGGTCGTCGTCGGACAGCACGATTCCGGTCTCGCTGAACAAGCGCTCCATGAAGTCGCGCATCGCGGGTTGGAAGCAGCGCGGGTCGGGAGCGCAGAACCAGAATCCTGCTCGCGCCGCGCCGTTACCGGACGTCCGCGGGTCGTTCATGACGATCTGCCCATTGAACTCCGGCTTGAGCAGGTCTTCCCAGGACGTCAGGCTTGCCGGGTCGACACTGTCGGCAATGGCGAGGGCCGGCGTAGCGCCTGCTCCACCCATCAGCATGTACTGCGTTTCGATGTCCACGAACTGCAGGCCGTTCGCCCACTTCGCCTCATCGAACGAGTCGGGGAGTATCCAGAACGGCCTCACCGGCTGCAGCGCTCCGGCAGGCTTGAGTCGACCATCGCCGCCGGATGAACCGCCGTTGAAGAGGTCGACGTTCCTGATGCCGGCCCGCCACTCCTCGAGATATCGCGAGTCACGCTCCGAACTCCGCGCGGCCTGGAAGAGGTCCACCGTGATGCCCGGGTACGCCGCCTCGAAGGCGCCCTTCAGGTGGTCGACGGCTGCCTGTCCGCCGCCGCCTACCCACACGCTCACGGTCCCCTCGGCCTGGGCAGCCGCAAGCACGTCATTCCACTCTACCTCCCACGGCTCCATCGGGATCGGTGTTGCCGTGGGCACCGGCGTCGGCGTGGGGTCTGCCCCGCATGCGCCAAGCGCCAGGATGCTGATCACCCCTGCCAATAGAACCGAGACCAGTCGTTTCATGGTAGCCCTCCCTGGCTTCTGTGTTCGCTAACCCTCGAATCCAGCGGCCCTGTACGGCAGGTGTCTTTGAGGCTCCACGGTTGACGTTGCCCCCGACAGTTGCCGGCAAGGGTCAATCCGCGTTGTCCTCCGTCCGGGTCGCCGTGGCCCAGCCCGGCCATACCGCCACGGCGTCGGGCTCGATCCCGACCCATACGCTATCACCTTCACCGAATGACTGCCTCCAATCGCTGTAGGCGAGCAGCGGAGGCTGACCCTCCAGCCTGACCCGGTACTCAGTCCTCTCGCCCACGAACTGCTGGGTCTCGATCACTCCAGGCAGACCTGTGGACGGGTCCTGCTTCCCATCGTTCGCGGCCAGCTTCACGTCTTCCGGTCGCATCGCCACGTTGACCGCCTGTCCCATCTCCAGTCCCTCGGCTGTGGCGCTTCGTCCAAACACCGCAGACCCCGGCGCGCCGTCTATCTCCACCGCAACCTGTCCCGAAGGGTTGGAGACCTTCACAGCGCCCGTGAGGAGGACAGTCTTGCCCAGGAAGTCGCGGACGAACGCGTTTGCAGGGTTCTGGTACAGCTCGTGCGGGCTCCCGATCTGCTGCACGACGCCCAGGTCCATCACCGCTATACGGTTGGAGAGGCTGAGCGCTTCGACCTGGTCGTGTGTGACGAAGACGATCGTCACCCCGGTCTTGCGCTGCAGCAGCTTGACCTCCAGCCGCATCTGTTCCCGGAGCTTGGCGTCCAGATTGCTGAAAGGCTCGTCCAGAAGGAGCACGTCAGGCTCGTAGATGAGCGCCCGGGCGAGAGCGACGCGCTGCTGCTGTCCACCGCTGAGCATCGGCGCGGGCCGCTTCTCCAGGCCGCTGAGTCCCACCAGGTCCAGCGCCCTGGCCACACGTTCCTGTATCTCCGCGCGTTTCGCCCGCCTGACCTTCAGCGGGAACCCGACGTTATCCTCGACGGTCATGTGGGGCCAGATGGCGTAGGACTGGAACACCATCCCCACATCCCGGCTGTGCGGCGGCATGGAGTAGCCTCTCGCGGTGTCGACGATGACCCGGTCCCTGAAGAGCAGCTTGCCCTCGTCGACCGATTCCAGGCCCGCGATCATGCGGAGAGTTGTGGTCTTCCCGCATCCGCTGGGGCCGAGCAGTGTGAATACCTGCCCTTCCTGGATGTCCAGGCTGACGTCTTTGACGGCAGGGACCGGGTTCCCCGGATACGTCTTGATCAGGTGCTCGAGACGTACTGCGGGAGCGCGGTCAGCAACATCTCCACGTGCTGCCGCACCGTTGGATGCGCTGCCGGTCGCCATCAACTCCCCACTGGAGCACGGAGGAAACTACGGGCGATGCCTGCCTGTGAGTGACTACCGCGGTCGGGCAGACGCACCATCGCCGGGCCGTCGCCAGCGGCCTTGAAGCAATGACTCAGAGCGCCACCCGCCATCAAGTGTGGGAAGCGGAACGCCTCCAGTGCCACAGGTCCCCCTTTCGTGCAGACAGCCAGACCGGGTCTGAACTGCTTCTCCCACACCACCGCGAGACTGCCAAGGGACTATCGACCGGTGCGTCGGTGCATCTCAACGCTATGCACCTCACGAGGCATGTTTAGCGGAGGCTTAATGTTCTGTCAAGCGACAGCACCCTGTGTCGTTCGGGCACGGATGCTTCGGTTGCCATGCTGACCGTATCAGGGGATCGACCGTGCGAACTCCATGATCGCTTCGTCGTGCTGTTCCGGCCTCTCCCACTGAGGCCAGTGGCCGGCAGGCTCGATGAGGCAGTACGTCATGTTTGGAATGACCTGGGAGAGCCACTCCGCCCGCTGCGGCGAAACGCCGTTGCCGCCGCGAGACCAGATGAGAAGTGTCGGCACGGTCAGGCCTCGAAGCTCGTCCTCGGTAACGTCGAACCTGTGGCCGGCCTCGCTCTCGGTGAGCGCGTAGTAGGCCCGCGTTGCCGCGTTGCCATCCTCGCTGCTGTAGATCGCGGTGCGCACGGCGACCAGCTCGTCGGTGACTGAGCCGGGGTCAGCCATCAGCCACTCGAGGCGCGCCCTTATCTTGGCCTCGGTTACGTTAGCGAGCGCGTCGTGGGTCTGTGTATGCAGCGTCGCGTATTGCGCTCGCTCAGTTACCTCCCTCGCCGGATAGCGAATGTGGCCGGGAACGACGAGCACCAGACCTCGCACGCGTTCCGGGTTGTTGATCGCCATGCGCAGCGGCGCGAAGGCGCCGGACGACGCTCCCCCGACGATAGCTCGTTCTATGCCCTCAGTGTCCATGAGGTCCATGAGTTGTTCATCGAAACGAAGCATGGCGTCCTCGTCCACCTCCGGGGCGGGGGAGTACCCATGCCACAGCATGTCGTAGGCGTAGACGTGAAACTGCTTCGCGAGCCGGAGCACGTTGCGGCTGTAGTGTTCGGCATGCCCGCCGCCGCCGTGCGCCAGCACCAGCGGCGGCCCGCTGCCTGCCTCGATGACCCTGGTCCGGTAGCGCCTTCCGACGTACCGGACCTGCGCGCCCATGAGGTCGGTCCAGATCGTCATGACGGCCCTCCCAGCCTCCGACAGTGAACGACGGCCGAACGCCGTCCTGATCTCAGAGCTTCCCCTTAAGGAAGTCGGCGATGACCTGGTCGTGCTCTTCGGGGTGCTCGTACTGCGGCCAGTGTGCCGCGTCCATCATGCAGTAGTACTTGGCCCCCGGGATGAGGCTGGCGAAGTACTCGCCGACGTCCGGCCCGGTATTGGGGTTGTACTCGGTCCAGAAGACGAGGCTGGGCACAGTGAGCCGTGCGCAGTCTTCTTCCTCGTAGAGCGGAGCGGTGCGGGCGGCGCTCGCTGAGCCGGGCCCCGTCTGGCGTTGCGCCTCCTGGAGCTCGGGCATGCTGAAGAATCGCAGCCGCAGCGCCACCAACTCCTCGTCGACACGCTCAGGGGCCGCCATCAGCCACTGCATCCGGTGACGGACGGTCTCCTCCGTGGGATTGGCGAGCAGCTCCTGGGTCAACACCGGGAGCGCCTCCAGCGGCTGGCCGCCGGGGCCGAAGGTGCGCTTGAAATTCACGCGCGCGCCGGTGTTAAGGACGACTCGCAGGCACCGCTCGGGATGGTCCATCGCCATGCGGAATGTGATGAAGGCGCCCATGGACTCGCCCTCGATGTGCGCTCTCTCGATTCCCTCGGCGTCCATGAAGTCCAGGAGGTGCTCGACCTGCGTACCGATGCGGTCGTCTGTCACGGGCTCCTTGCTGGAGAAGCCGTGGTACATCGCGTCGATTGCGTAGACGTGGAAACCGTGGTTGTCCGCCAGGTTCCGTATGTTGCGGAACCAGGACTCCGCGCTGCCGCCGGTGCCGTGGATCAGGATGAGCGGCTCACCGGTGCCCATCTCTATCGTACGCGTCACGTACTTCTTGCCGCGCACCAGCCGGATCTGGGTGCCGAGCAGTTCCGTGTAGATGGAGTCCCACGTCTTCTCCCAGGGCTTTGCCGGGTGGCGGTTCAGCGTTATCGCAGACTTGGTAGTGGTCATGCCCATACTCCTTCTGTTTGCGTTGGCACGGGAACAAGGGCGGATGATAGGCTACGCGCCCGGTATCCCGCAACGCCGTCGTACTATGCGCGACGAAATCCGGCGTCGACGGGAACGGCATTGCTGGATTCTGGTAGCCTACTTCCTCGTGCAGGAGGCGCAACTATGGCGGTAAGAACGGGCAGGGAGTACATCCAGGCTCTCCGATCGAAGAGCCGGAACATGTCCGTCTACCTGGACGGCCGCCGCATCGAGGACGTGACCCAGGAACCGCTGTTCCAGGGGCCGATCCAGTCGGTCGCCCGGTTGTACGACATGCAGCACGACCCGGCGTACCGGGACATCCTCACCTACCCCTCTCCCCTGACCGGCGACCCCGTCTCAACGGCATTCATGATTCCCCGCTCGCAGGAGGACCTCGCGAAGATGCAGCGTGCATTCAAGCTGCGCGCAGACGCCAGTTTCGGCACGTTCGGGCGCGGCCCGGACTTCCTGGCCGCGTACATCACCGGTATGGCGTTGAACAAGCAGGTCTATGGACGGGTCGAGGCCCGCTACGAGCAGAACATGCAGGACTTCTACGAGCACATGCGCGAGTCGGACCTGTTCCTCACGCACGTGCTGGTCAGCCCCCAGATAGACCGGTCGCGCTCGTCCGGCCAGCAGGCTGACCCGTTCCTCCACCTCGGCAAGGTTGCGGAGACCGATGAAGGCATCATCGTGCGTGGCGCAAAGATGGTCGGCACCATGGCCCCCCTTACCGAGGCGAACCTGGTCAATCCCTTCGGCGGCATCGCGCCGGGCGACGACATGTACGCTCTGCTCTTTATCGTCGACAACGATGCACCGGGCCTCAAGTACTTCTGCCGCGAGCCCTTGTCGCGGCCCTCCCGATCGAGCGTCGATCACCCGCTGAGCAGTCGCTTCGAGGAGATGGACTGCCTGGCGGTGTTCGACGACGTGCTCATCCCGTGGGACCGCGTCCTGATAGACGGGCGGCCCGGCGCGGGAGACATCGTGAACAGCATGGGGCGCGGCGGAGGCCCATTCACGGGCGTGCAGGGTTGGATGCGCACCGTGGCCCTGTTCGAGTTCTACGTGGGGCTCGCGATGAAACTCGCCGAGACCTCGGGCATCGACGCATTCCTCCACGTGCAGGAGAAGCTGGGGGAGATGATCGGCTACCTGGAGACGGCGAGGGCGCTCGCGTACGGGTCCGTCGCGATGGCGAGCCCGAGGCCGGATGGGGTGTGGGTCCCCGGCAACAGCGGGGGCCGCGGCGCCACCATCCAGGCCGCTCAGCAGTTCCGACGCATGATCGAGATCATCCAGGTCCTCGTTGCCGGTGGGTTCTTCTCCGTGCCTTCAGAGGCCGACCTCAACAGCGAAGAGGTACGCCCCTACCTCGACCGGTACCTGCAGGCGCGCGGGGGTATCTCCGCGGAAGAGCGCATCCGCCTCGTCAAGCTTGCCTGGGACGCAACCGGAGAGGGCTTCGCGCAGCGGTTGCTGCAGTACGTCACGTTCCACGCGGGCGATCCCATCCGCCTGTCGGCCACCAGCTACCTCACGTACAACAAGCAGCAGTTGCTCGACACCGTCGACCGGGCGCTGGACGTCGAAGGCGAGCGCCCCATACCCGTTCCCGAGGAGCAGCACCAGGTCCAACCCGTGGTCCGCGTTCCCGGGCTGGTGTCGGACGTCTACCCGACTGCGTCGGTGCCCGGGTCTCAGAACCGGGGATAGGACTAACGGACCTGCGAGCCGGGGCGGCGCCGGCTTACCGCTCTCCGAAGCCCCAGGGGTTCGGGTTGATCGACTGGCCTGGGCTGCGGGTCGGCGCTGTGACGGCCCCCTCGGACCCGAATGCCTGCACCGTGGCCCTGGCATTGGTAGCGACCGGGTCGGCCAGCCCTGGACAGACCCTGGCCGGGTTGTTGTGCAGGATGTCTATCTTGTCCTGCTCGGTGAGGAAACCGAGGATGGGGTCCTCCGTGATCATCGGCACCATGTCGTCGGCGGTCCTGTCGGTGCCCGGCCTGTTGTTCACTCCGCCGCCGGGCGCCTCCACGCCGAAGCAGAACTGGGAGATACCGCGCTGCTTGATGGCGGTGGCGAGGAAGTCCAGGTCGTAGGAGCAGGTGTCGTAGAACAGGTTGGCGGACAGGTCTCGGTCCCGGCATAGCCATGGGTAGTCGCCGATGTGGCGGTCGAGCGCGCCGCCGCAGTGGCAGACGATGACCTTCAGGCCGGGGAAGCGCTCGAACTGGTCGTTCTGCCGCAGGGCGCACAGGGCGAGGTACTGCTCGGTGACGAACGTCATCTGGTAGTACTGCCGGGGCAGCGCGCGGTAGCGGGGGTCGAGCCCGTCTGTGCCGTGCACGATGATGGGCGTGTCCAGATCCTGGCACTTCTCGTACAGCGGGTACCAGTACGGGTCGCTCATCGCCGGCGAGTCGTGCTTCCCGGAGATGTCGGGGGAGACGGAGACGGCGACGAAGCCGTACTCCTTCACACAACGTTCCAGCTCTTCTACGCAACCCGCAGTGTCGGTGGCTGAGGGGTCCTGGGGCACGTAGCAGGCGCCCACGAACCGGGAAGGCTCGGCCTGGGCGATCTTGAAGATCATGTCGTTGATGTAGCTCACCCAGCTTCTGAAGAGATAGGGCTCCAGCCAGCCGAACACGCGAAGTGGGTGAGGAGTGAGGATCTGCGTGTCGATCATCCGCTCGTCCAGGTACGCGGCATGGCTCGAGGCCATGGACTGGAAGTCCTCGTCCCGCATACCGGGGATGCCGGAATGCCTGCCCGGGCCGATGGGGCTCTCCAGCGCCAGTCGCGAGTGGACGAGGTCGTTGAAGAACAGGTATGCCGCGCGGTGGGGCCGCACGTGGCTGTGGACGTCCAGCACTTTCGTTTCGTTGTACATCAGGTCCTCCTGTTTTGATCGTCTCTGACGGACGTTTGATCGTCCCCGACAGACGCCGGGGCCTCACCGGCGGCGGGAGTGTCTACGACCAGCGGACGGTCACCATGCGCTCCGGCTCGTTCTCAGGCTGCCACACGCCGTCGACCAGGCCGTAGTAGCAGTGTTGGTAGAACTCGAAACCGTTCGTCCCGTAGACGCGCTCCGGCCGCGGGCCGATCTGCGGCGGCCGGGTTATCGTGCCCGTCTGTTGCTGGATGATGCGGTTGAGGTAGTGATAGTCGTAGATGCGCGGCGTGGTCCAGAGCTCGAGGTTGGCCACGTGGATGGGGAACTCCACGCTCCTGAACTGCTCGAACTGGATGCACCCCGGCTCGGCGCGCGTGTCGTTGGTATAGCGTGTGCGGTCGCCCGCCGTCGCCGGGTCCTCGGTACTCTGATTGATGATGCGCACACCGGCGTAGGACGGCCAGCGGATCGTCTGGGGGAGTTGGCTCTCGTCCGTAGGCAGCCATACGCCGTCGACGACGCGCGAGATGACGTAGCGGTAGAACTCGACACCGCTGTCCCCGTGCCGTCGCGGGCGTTCCGGTGACCCGTAGTGGTAGGGCGACTGCAAGTGGTTGGGCGGGGCGAGCACGAATGCGGACTCCGGGTGCTTCTGCCGGTAGGCGTCGAACGCGGCGATGCTCTCCCACAGCTCCAGGTGCAGCATGTTCTCTTCGATGTCGCAACTCCGGAAGAATTCGACTTGCAGACAGCCCGGCTCCTCGCGTGCTCGCTTCGCGTGCTCGTTCAACGCCGGGATCGCGGCGTCAGGGTCTGGATGGTTGGCCTGGATGAGCACCCGTATTGCTGGCATAGGCTACTCCTTGTCCTGAATGAGTTTCGCTCGTTCCCGACTTGCTACAAACGGGAAGCCCCGGATCTGCGACGCCCGCACTCAACACGGCCATGCGGACCGGCGCGCTATGAGCGGGGTCGGCCTAACCGAACGGGGCGATGTCCACGTCCCCGTACTCTGTCCCCCACTGGGCGTCCCGGCTGAGCCCGCAGACGATCTGCTCGCTCCTGAACTGCTCGTTCACCAACGGCACGGCGATGTACTGGCGGTAGGTGGGGCCCCAGCACCACTTGCCGTCGTCCCGGTGTTCGAGCCTCCGGTGCTGCTGCCAGGCCTCTTCGTCCTCGTAGATGCTCATGTGCAGGTATTCGGTTCGCTCCGGGTTCGAGCTCGGCAGGAAGGCGGAGCCCTCCGCCGGCCGCTTGCAGAACGTGTAGAGCTTGGTGCCGGGTTCGCCCTTGGTCACGACGCCAAGCTGATGCGACGCCTGCTCCTCGAACTCCTCGTCCTGGCCTTCCTTTATCTGGAAGCGATGGAAGACGAAGCTCCGTTGATGAGGCCCCCAGTCGAAGTCGCGGGTGATACCGGTGGTGATGTCCGGCGTCATGTAGCGCTCGCTCGTGAACGGTGCGCTCAGCAGGCTGCGGAACGTCGGTCCCCACCACTCCCGCTCGAGCTCACGGTGGTGGTCGTCGGCCTCCTGGCTTGTGTACGCCTGCAGGTGGATGTAGTCGGTGTGCCCGTTGGGCGGCATCGGCAGGATCGTCGAGGCCGTCTTGTTCCTCCGGATGAAGGTACACAGGACCGTCCCCGGCTCGTTCTCCTTCACTTTCCCGGTCTGCTCGCGGCAGGCCTCCTCGAACCTCTCAACGTTCTCATCGGCCACGGTCAACTTCATTATCGTTACTCGGTGCATGCGAAGCCTCCTTGAACGTACTGTTGCGGACTATATGCCCGTACCAAGGGGCCTGCAATTGTGCGCCGCCATCGGTCTCGACCACCTCCTGCTCGCGTACCGACTCCCCGCACGTCGAGTGCGAATACCCGGACACACAGTATCCCTGGGCCAACCAGATTGCCGCTTCATGAGCACGAGTGGTAGATTGCCTGGGTCATCGTTGAAGCGGACCGTTGCGGGAGGACGCCATGGAAACGCAGGAGATGAACGACCTGATGACGCTGGTCGGACCGGGCCAGCCCGCTGGAGAGTTGCTGCGGCGCTACTGGTACCCCATCGCGGTCGCGCGGGAACTCACCGACGAGCAACCGACCCGGTTCGTGCGGTTGCTGGGAGAAGACCTCGTCCTGTTCCGGGACAAGTCGGGCCGCGTGGGCCTTCTCGCCGACCACTGCGCTCACCGGAGCGCGTCGCTCGTCTACGGCAGGGTTGAGGAGCGCGGCATCTCCTGCGCCTATCACGGCTGGCTCTACGACTGCGACGGCAACATCCTCGAGACCCCGCCGGAGAAGAACGAGGCCATCATCCACTCGGTCAAGCAGAAGGCGTATCCGGTCCAGGAGATGGTGGGCCTCTACTGGGCGTACCTGGGACCCCTGCCTGCGCCGGTCATCCCGAAGTACGACGTCTGGGCCAGGCGGGACGGCACGAGGAAGATATGGGTGCAGCCCCTGCTGGACTGCAACTGGCTGCAACCCACGGAGAACTCCATGGACCCCGCGCACACGCACATCCTCCACCAGGGGTTCCGAAAGGTCGTCAGCACGACGCGCGGCACGATCGACGATGTCGCGCAGTTCGACTTCTACGAGCTCTGGTACGGGCTCATGAAGAAGCGCGTTCTCAAGAACGGGGTCGTCGACGAGCACCCGCTCATCTTCCCCAACATCCTCAGGCATTTCCGGGAGACGCAGATACGGGTGCCCATCGACGACACGCATACGCAGATATTCATCATCGACTTCTACCCGACGCCCGATGGGAGCGAGCCCGACGACGAACCTGAAGTGGAGTACGTTCACCCGTTCAAGTCACCGGCGAGCGCCCTGCACCCGTTCACGCGCTTCGAGCTGAGGCCGCCCTGGCTGAAGGGCCATGTCGCACAGCCCGAGGACCACATGGCCTGGGAGACGCAGGGCCCGATTGCCGATCGGACGAGGGAGCACCTGAGCTACTCGGACAAGGGCATCTCTCTCCTCCGCAGGGTACTGCGGGAGAACATCAAGAAGGTGCAGGCGGGCGAAGACCCCAAGGGGGTGGTGCGAGACCCGGACCACCCGATCATCGACACCAATCTGGATGAGTCGCTGAGGCTGGAAGGCCGGCAGGCCCGCCCGGATACGGAGCCCGTGGCAGTGCCCGCCGGAGTCGCCGGGCCCTTCCAGTGGGACCAGGAGCGCTCCTGACTGTCATACCGGCCCGCCGAGAATAGTGCTGCGGTCCGCAGGAGGTGAGGCTGGCCATGGCGCCCCTGGTGCTGAAGATGGCGACGGGCGACTACGGACACACGCGCCCGCTCAAGGATGGGACGGTCACTTCTGAGCGTGTCGAGTTCGAGCACGTCGAGGTGCCGAACATCATCAACGCGTTCCGCCGCATGATCCGCGACCTCGAGTTCGACGTCTCGGAGATGGCGCTCTCCACTTATCTCTGCGCCCGGGCGCACGGCATACCCATCACGGCGCTGCCCGTGTTCCTCGTGCGCGCCCTTCACCACGGCTCGATCGTCTACAACGTCAAGTCCGGCATCCGCGCGCCAGCGGACATCCAGGGCCGGAGGGTAGGGGTCCGGGCTTACACGGTCACGACCGGCGTCTGGACGCGCGGCATCCTGCAGTCCCAGTACGGCGTGGACCTCGACGAAGTCACCTGGGTCATCAACAGCGACGAGCATGTTGCCTCGTACGAGGCGCCACCGAACGTGGAGTCCGTGTCGTTCGACCGCAGCCTCGCCGACCTACTGAGCGACGGGGAGATCGACGCCGCCATCGGCGTTGCGCCCTCGGAAGAGGCCGGCTTTGCGCCGCTGGTCCCCAACGCCCGGGAGGCAGCCGTTGCATGGCTGCGGTCGGCCCATGTTCATCCGATCAATCACACCCTGGTCGTGCGCAACGAACACCTGGCGGCGAACCCCTGGCTTGCTGAAGAGCTGTTCGGGCTCTTCAAGCAGGCGAAGGAGCATTTCCTGCCGACGCTCGATACGGCGACAGGCCTGGCGGGCGAGGACGGGCGCGCGCGGGATATCCGGCAGGTCCTGCAGGGGGACCCCCTTCCGTACGGCGTGGAGTCCAACAGGGCCTCCCTGGAAACCTTCATCGGCTTCAACGTCGACCAGCGGATCATCCCGGAGGCGCTCCGCCCCGAGGAGGCATTCGAACCGAGTACGCGGGGACTCGAAGGGTAGGTATAGCCGGACGGCCCTCCTCCGCGGAGGGGTAACCGTTCGAGGCAGACTACAGGAGGAGGTAGACCCATGGCAGACCTGCGATTGACGATCGCCACTTTCCCTCATGGCCAGTGGGATGGGTTGAAGGATGGGCGGGTCAAGCCGGAAGGCATCGAACTGGAGCATATTCAGGCCAGCCCGAATACCTACCGGTTGATGGTACGGAACCTCGAATTCGACATAGCCGAAGTGGCGCTCACCACCTTCATAGCGGCCAAGTGGTTCAAGATCCCGATAACGGGCATCCCCATCTTCTCGAACCGGGACGTGACGATGAGCCCCATCACCTACAACGTCCACTCCGGCATCAAGACCCCGAAGGACCTGGAAGGCAAGCGGGTGGGGCTGCGCTCCTTCACGGTGACGAACACCACGCAGTGCCGCGCGCTGCTCAAGTCGGAGTTCGGCGTGGACACGGACTCGATCCAGTACTCGGTGAGCGAAGACGCGCACGTGGCGCAGTACGAGAACCCGCCGAACGTCAAGCAGATACCGGACGGCAAGACACTCGAGCAGATGCTCGTGGACGGTGAGCTCGACGCCGGGCTGCAGCTTTCGAACGAGCCCGGAGGGGACATCGGCCTGCTGTTGACCGAGGAAGAAGCGGACGAGGTGGGGCTGGGGTTCTTCAGGAGGACGGGCGTCTATCCCATCGGACACGTGATGACGATCAAGGACTCGGTGCTGCAGGAGCACCCGTGGGTGGGACCGGCGATGTTCAGGGCCTTCGCCGCGTCGAAGGACTTCTACGTGGACGGGCTGTCGAGCATCGCCGAACCGGCGAGGCGTGACCGCCAGGCGCTGCGCAACAGGGAACTGGTCGGCGGAGACCCGTTCCCGATGGGCCTGGCGAAGAACCGGCAGGCGATGGAGGCGATGATCCAGATAGACGTCGGCCAGCACATCATTCCCGAACCGATGGAGGTCGACAGCCTCTTCGCGCCGAATACCCTCGATCTGGAGTAGGGAGGCGACGCTGACCGCTGTTGCGAGCCCGCCGCCTGCAACAGGCGGCGGGCTCAGGCGCGCTATCCGAATTGAGCGCCGAGGCCGATGGAATCGGCCCGCAGTGCGCCGTGCTCGAGCATGGCGACAAGCCCGTTCCAACCGCCGCCTTCGCGGTCGCCCCTCGAGGATGCCCGGTCTCGCCGCAGCCATTCGGCCTTGTCCTCGTCGGAGATGTCGGGTGCGCCGCCGCCCAGGTGCGCCAGCCAGTTCAGGCGCGCGAGGCTCTCGAGCGTCAGGGCGCGCGAGGTCGCTTCTTCGACCGTTCTGCCCGCAACCACGATGCCGTGGCCCCGCATCATCACCATGTTGTGCTGTGCCATGAGGTCGAGGAAAGGCGAGGTCTCTTCGCGCGTGTGCAGTGTGATGGAGCGGTCGTAGACGGGGGCCTGGTTGTACAGCGCTATGCGCATCGCTCCCGGCTCGTAGCCGCTGAAGATGGGCCGCAACTCCACCCTGTTCATCGTGCAGAGCAGGACCCCGGGTGGGTGCGCGTGGATCACCGCGTTGACGTCCGGGCGGTACTTGTAGAGGTCCGTGTGGAGGTAGATCTCGCTGACGCGGTTGACGTCGCCGTTGTCCCCAACAGGCGTGCCCTCGAGGTCGACCCGCATGACGCACGACGGCTCAGCGAAGCGCAGGCCCCGGTCGCCCCGGGGACGGCCCCGGATGAGGATGTTGTCGGTGCCGGGCTCCCGTGTGCTGACGTGGCCTGTCGAGCCTTTGACGAGACCGTGCTGCGCGAGGATCTGGCAGGAAAGCGCGATCTTCTCTCGTAGCTCGTCGATTCCTGGCTGGCCGGACGCTGCCTGTGTCATGGGCCTCCTCCTGGTTCAGGTTTCTTGCTCTGTCCCGTGCGCTCATCGAGGCGGACGGGTTGGCAGGTAGCCGCAGTCTATGCCCGCTGGTTGGGACAGCCAACCCTGCCACGCTTCCGCAGGCGGAAATCGATGACTAGGCATTGACTGGCTTAAGCACTCTTACTATGATGCCCACCACTATTGTCAATCCACGCATCAGCCGCGTATCGATAGTGACGAATATCGTCAGAATCGGGAGATGAACGGATGTTGACAGCAGAACAGAACGAGTTCTTCACGCGTGTGGGGGCCGGGTCTCCCATGGGTGACTTGCTCCGGCGCTACTGGCATGCGGTTGCGCCGTGGAACGTCCTGGAGGAGCGGACCACCTATCCCACACGCGTCCTGGGAGAGGACCTGGTCCTGTTCAAGGACAAGAGCGGCCGCGTCGGCCTGCTGGCTGATCACTGCTCGCACCGCGGCGCTTCCCTGCGGTACGGACGCGTGGAGGAGCGTGGCATCGCCTGCGCCTACCACGGTTGGCTGTACGACTGTGAGGGCAACGTCATCGAGACGCCCGTTGAGAGCAACGACGCCATCATGACGTCGGTCAAGCACACGGCGTATCCCGTCCAGCAGTCTGCGGGACTGTACTGGGCATACATGGGTCCGCTGCCCGCCCCGGCCCTGCCGCGCTTCGATCTCTGGGTGCGGAAGGACGGCGTGAGGCGGATCGTCGTGACCCAGCGACTGGACTGCAACTGGTTCCAGGTTGTCGAAAACATGACGGACGTCTGGCACAGCGCGATTCTGCACCAGGACAGCCAGGGCCGCAGTGAGCCCAACTCCACCCGTGGCTCGGTCGACGAGATCGACCACATCGAGTGCTGGGCCACGTCCTACGGCATCATGAAGCGCCACTACTACAAGGCCGGTTGGACGCGGGAACACCCCATGCTCTTCCCCAACATCCTGGAGGTCGGAAACTGCCACCAGATCAACGTTCCCGTCGACGACGAACACACCAACCGCATACGGGTCTACTTCGACCCGACGCCCGACGGCGCCATCGTCGAAGACGAGGGCCCCATCCCCGTGATCTATGAGCGCCCCCGGAAGGACCCTCCGGATGGCGTCCACCCGTTCACGACGTTCAACTGGGAGAGCAACGATCACCAGGACGCGATGGCGTGGGAGACGCAAGGGCTCATCGCGGACCGGACGAAGGAGCATCTGGGTGGGTCGGACCGGTGGATCGTCTGGATGCGTGAGATGTTCAAGGACAATGCGGAGCGCGTGCGCGAGGGTCATGACCCGTTCGCGGTCATCCGGGACCCGGACCATGGACCGATCGACACCGGGTTCCAGGAGCAGGTCGATTCAATGAGAAGGAGAGGACTCGCCGGCCGCGATTCAGCCCGGGAGTACGCCGGGGTCTGATATACCCGCCGCGCAGCCATCGTGCAGGGAGGTGCACTCATGAAGATAGCCAGATGGTCACTCATCACCGCCTTACTCGCAGGGCTGACGGCCTTCGCGGTCGCATGCGGGGCGGACCCGACGCCGACCCCGGTGCCCACGCCGACCCCGACGCCGGTGCCTGAGCCGACTGCGACGCCTGCACCCGGCGCAACCGCGATGCCGGCGCCGGAGCCAACGGCGACGCCTACTCCGGACGCCATGGCTGCCTTCCAGGAAGAGTGGGACGCCCTGATCGCCGCGGCGCAGGAGGAAGGCGAACTCGTCTTCATCGGCGCCTGGCAGGACTACCGGCCGGGCGTACTCCACTTCGGTGAGCAGTTCGGGATCAACATCATTGAGGGCCCGGCCAGCGGCAGACAGTCGGCCGAGCGGCTGCTTGCAGAGCGTCAACGCGGCGTCTTTGCGGCAGACGCCTACAACCGCGGAGGAGGCACGTTCAGGAGGCTCGGGGATGCGGGCACCTGGGAAGCCTATGCCCATATCGAAGAGCTGCTGATCCACCCGGACGCGTTGGATGTCAGCAAGCAGCGGTTCGGCCAGTTCTTCTGGGCGCTCCCCGAGGACTACACGGACGCCGACGGCAATTCCGGCATGACCGGCCTTCGTTGGCAGTTCCAGGTCACTGAGGTCTCCCCCATCGCCTACAACACCACGACCGTGAGCCAGGAGACGCTGGACAGCATCCAGTCCTACCGCGACCTGCTGCGCCCGGAGATCGTCGAGCGCACCGTGATGGACAACTTCTTCATCGCCGCCTCGACCGGTCGAAGAGTGCGGCTGTGGCGGATCATGGGGCCCGAGTTCCTGGAGGAGTTGCTCACAACCTACTCTGCGGCGGGGAACCTGCTGCAGGAGGGCGACCGCCGGCTGGTCGACGGCATGGCGCAGGGCAAGTGGGACATGTCGATCGCAGCATCCGGGAGCACGGACGACGTCATCGACGCAGGCCTGCCGTGGGCGTATCTCGTCCCGGACGAACGGTTGTTGGAGGGTGGACTGCTGCCTGACATCGCGGGAGGCGGAGCCCGCATGGTCGGAGTACCAACCAGCCCCGCGAACCCGAATGCAGCGAAGCTGTTCCACAACTGGCTGCTCACGCGGGAAGGGCAGACCGCCATACAGACCATGTACGACGGCGACTACAGCAACCCGTCCCTGCGGAACGACATCCCGCAGGGCCAGATCCGTGACAGGGTCTGGGACAACATCGGGATGAGTGGCGGGATCGAGGAGATCGGTCAGCCGCTGGCTCCGGGGGTGGAATACCAGCAGGACCTTGACGACTCCCTGCAGTTCGGACAGCAGTTGATGGAGAGGCTGGGGATAACCTTCTAGTCGACTCTCAGCAGCTAAGGGCGGGCGGAGCCATGCGGCTTCGCCCGCCCGAACTACTCGTCGGCGGAGATGCACGGGCCATTCGGCCGGCGCGGTTCGCGTCTTACGTGAGACGGATAGACCCGAGCGTGGTTTCAAGGCGACCCGCCGCTCAGCGAGGGTAGGGCGACAGCCCCGGCAGAGAAGGGAGCATGGCTCAACTCACCCAGGTCAGAGCAAGACTCCCGGCCGTATTCCGGGGGTCCGGGACGGGATCGTTCATCATGGCCATGACGATCCTGATCCTGGGCTTCTACCTGATCTACCCGGTCGTCATCATCCTCATCATGAGCTTCAACACGGTTGAAGACGTGTTGATCGGCGCGCCCGTGTGGGGGTTGGAGAACTGGACGACGGCGTGGGACAACCCCCTCGTATTCGAAGCCCTCTTCAACTCGTTCCTCATCTGGTTCCTCGTCGCCGGGATCAGCTTTCCGATCGCGATCTCCATCTCCCTGGTGCTGGCCAGGACCCGCATCCCGTTCAGCAACAGCCTCGAGTTCGGGTTCTGGATCGCCTACATGTTCCCGCAACTCTCCACCACCATCGGGTGGATACTCCTCGCCGACCCCGACGTCGGGATGCTCAACACTGCGTTGAAAGCCTTGCCGTTCATCGACGAGGGGCCGTTCAACGTCTTCAGCATACCGGGCATCATCTGGGTCAAGCTCATGGGCGATGGCATCGCCTTCAAGGTGATGCTGCTGACGCCCGCGTTCAGGAACATGGACGCGGCGCTGGAAGAGGCGGCGCGGGTCTCCGGCGCCAGCAAGGTCGGCACCATGCTGAGGGTTACCGTGCCGGTGATGGTGTCGCCCATCGTGCTGATACTCGCCCTGCAGCTCGTCCGCATCTTCAGCGGGTTCGAGACCGAGTACCTGCTGGGAAGGCCGTTCCAGTTCTTCGTCTACTCCACGCTCATCTACAACCTCATCTCGACGCCCACGGGCTTCCCCAACTACGGCGATGCCATCGTGCTGGCGAGCGTGACCCTTGCCATCATCGCGTTCATCATCCCGTTCCAGCGGTGGATCATATCGCGGCGTCACTACACCACCGTCGTCGGGAGTTTCCGGCCGGGGCTGATCGACCTCGGGCCGTGGAAGGTCCCCATCGTCACCGGGCTCATCGTCCTGCTGGCGTTCATGACCATAGTCCCGGCCATCATCCTGGTGGTGGGCAGTTTCATGACGCTGTCAGGCATCTTTGCTGCGAAACCGCTCTGGACGACTGCCCATTGGGAATTCGTCTTCACTGACACGCGCTTTCTGACCGCAACGCAAACGACGCTGGTACTGGCCGTCGTGTCGGGCGTCGGCAGTCCTCTGATCTTTTCGCTCATCGCCTATATGATCGTCCGAACGCGGTTGGCGGGCAGGTGGATACTGGACGTCATCATCTGGGGTTCGGCGGGGATCCCCGGCATCATCTCGGGGCTTGGCCTGCTCATCATGTTCCTCGATACGCCGGGCTTGTCGTTCCTCTACGGAACGATCTGGGCCCTGATTATCGTCGTGCTGATACAGGGCAACACCACCGGGACCAATGTGTTCAAGGGTGTGCTCGTGCAATTGGGGAAGGATATGGAAGAGGCAGCCCGCGTCGGCGGGGCCGGTTGGACGCGAACGTACTTCCGGATCGTGTTGCCGGTGATCATGCCGACGATGCTGCTCATCGGGACGTTGAACTTCGTAACCGCGGCGTCGACGACCGCGAGCATCATCCTGCTCGCTTCCAGGGACACGATAACGCTGTCCATCCTTGGACTTGAGTGGGGGTCGGGAGACCAGGGAAGCCGCAGAGAGGCGGCCGCCATCGTGAGCCTCATCATCATGGCGCTTACGGTGGGCGTTGCGCTGGTCGCCCGTGCGTTCGGACTGAAGCTTGGCGTAAGCCACCGTGACAGGGCGTGAGCCGCGGCGGCGAGAGGGCCGCAAGGGAGGGAACCATGCAGCAAGTGAGTAGAGAGAGAGCTGAGGGCGAGGAACAGGTGCGAAGCGGCCGGCCGCCGACCGCATACAGTCAGTGGTTGAGCGGCACGGGGGTGCCTGTCCACAAGGGCTACTACATCGGCGACCTTCGCGATATAGAGCTCGGAACGTGGGCCGAGCGTGAGTGTCGAGCAGCGTTCCTGGAGCTCGCCGGTCAGGAGGGCGTCTCGGAGGCGCGCATCACGGAGATCGCACCCGGTCAGACGCTTCCCCCGATGAAGTTCGCGCTCGACGAAGCCGTCTATGTCATCGAGGGCAGGGGGCTGGCGAACGTCTGGCTGGGAGAGAACGCTCAGCCGCACACCTTTGAATGGAACAAGTACAGCCTCTTCATGCTGCCCCGGGGGTGCTCATACCAGCTGGCGAATACGACCGGCACGGACCGCGCCCTCCTTCTCCACTACAACTACCTTCCCGCAGCCATGGACCTGAACCCTGACCCCGAGTTCTTCTTCGACAACCCGTACACGTCGCGGCGCCCGCTGCCGGATGACTTCTACGCGGAGGCCCGCACGAGCGCCGTTCCGGGCGCCAGCGGCATGCGGAACGTGTGGTATGGGAACTTCTTCCCTGACATGCGGGTGTGGGACAAGCTCGCGGCGCAGAAGACGCGCGGCGCCAGCGCCAAGTCGGTGTCGATGCAGTTCCCGGACTCGCCCATCTGGTGCCACATGGCGACCTTCCCGCCTGGGACGTACAAGAAGGCCCACCGGCACGGGCCGGGCGTGTTCATCATCATTCCGGTCGGCGAGGGCTACTCCATCATGTGGCCGGAGGGCAGGGAGAAGGTCTACCTAGAGTGGAACGAGGCCAGCGTCTTCGTGCCTCCCAACCTCTGGTTCCACCAGCACTTCAACCCGAGTGAGGGCCCGGTGCGGTACCTGGCCTTCCACGCTCCGCGCCACACGCGGCCGAGTCGCGACCGGCCCGATCCCGCGAACCAGATCGAGTACCCGGACGAGGACCCGTGGATCCGGCAGACGTTCGAGGAGGAGCTCGGGAAGCGAGGACTCAAGAGCCTCATGCCCGACGAGGCCTACCTCGATGCGGACTACAGATGGGAAGGTGACGACGACGACGGAGACTAGTTGGGCGGCGTTGGAAGGGAGAAACGGCGATGGCTGAGATCGTGCTGGGGATCGGCACGTCCCATGGGATGCTGGACTGGCCGTCGAACGAGTGGCTCGAGCGGGGGCGCGGGGACAGGACCAATCCGCGCATGAACTACGACGAGCTGCTGAAAGAAGTAAAACCGGGGATCGAGAAGGAGTTGACCCCGGAGAAGATCCACGACCGGGGCGAAGCCGTTATCCGCGGGAAGGAAGCCGTGAAGGAAGTGATGAGGCAGGCGTCGCCGGACGTCTATCTCCTCCTCAGCAACCCGCACGGAGTGCCGTCGGGCAGCCGCTTCAACCCGGTGTTCGGGATATTCCTCGCCCATGGCTCGTCACAGATCAGGCGTTCAGGCCACGAAACGGGCGGACGCCGGCAGGCCGAATCGGTGGAACAGCCCGGAGCCATCGATGAGGCTGCCCGGTACACGCCGATGCCGGAGCTGGCCGACCAGCTCATGACCGGCCTCATCGCCCAGGACATCGACGTGGCGTGTCTGTACGAAACGGAGCCCGGCGAAGCTGTCGGCGCACATCCTTACACCGACCTCTACAAGGACTATGAGCTGGACCGCAGCACGCCCATCGTGCCCTTCGTGATCAGCCGGTATCTTCCCAACCAGGCCACGCCCGCGAGGTGCTACGCGCTGGGGGAGGCGGTGCGGCGGGCCATCGAGGAGTGGGACTCGGACGTGCGCGTCGCCATCGTGGCCTCCGGCGGACTCAGCCACCAGATCATCGACGAGGAGCTCGACCGCCAGGTCGTGACTGCCCTCGAGAAGCGGGACACCGCCACCTTATGCGCGCTCCCCAGGGATCGCCTCAACCGGGCGAACGGCACGGCCGAGATACTGAACTGGGTCGCCCTCTCTGCCGCCATGGGGCCGCGGCCCATGACCCTGATCGACTACATCCCGTGCTACCGCTCCGAAGCGGGTACCGGGGTCGCCGTAGGGCTTGCCTACTGGGCATAGGCGGGTGCAGGCCTGTCCGGTCAGCACTCGTTCACGACGTAGGACTCCATCGGAGCGCCGATCGCGTCAGACATGCTCCCCGCCATCTCTTCGTGAGGAAAGCCGTCCGGCAGTTCCAGATACGTGCGGTTGGGTCGGACGAGGCTCAGCGTCGTGTTGATGAGGCAGCCGGGCTGCGTTACGTCTCCAACCTCTCTCCTGATCAAGCTCAGCTCCAGCCTCTCGACCTCCTCGAACGCGATCGACTCCGCCTCAGAGGCGTAGAGCCATCTCTGTTGGACCTCAACGAGTCCCCGGTCCCGGTCGACAACGATGCTGGTTGCCGATGGAAACAGGATGGGGACCAGCAGCCCGGTGGCCATGATGAGTATCCCCATGATCTGCCACACACGAACGCACGCGGGAGACTCGTACGTGAAGCGGTTCGCCATGGACAGGCAGAACACGCCGACGATCCCGATGGCGACCCCGGCGCCTGCCGCTATCCAGGCTCCCCAGGCGTCGCTCGGAGGTTCGATGAAGGAGGTGACCGCGTCGTTCGACCCGACATAGAGGGCGTCGAGAAGGATGGCGTTCCAGAGGAATGCCCATGCGAGCCCCCAGCCCAGCAGGAGCGGAACGAGCCCCCACCAGGTTGTTGCCATCCTCTTCATGACTCCCCAGCCATCGTTGCGTCTCCCAGCTCCTGACCGTCGTGGGCACGTTCTGTCTCGTCAGACGCGATTTCGGTCCGGCCCAATGTATCACCGGCTTGAGTGTTCACGTTCGCTGTTCTGTGATAACACACAACCAACATGATTGAAGGAGGGGACCATGGCGAAGCTTACGGTGAGTGACCTCCAGGAGATAAAGGGGCGTGGTGAGAAAGTCGTCGCCATCATCGTGTACCACTACCAGATGGCCCGCATCGCCGATCTGGCGGGCGCCGACGTGCTGACCGTGGGCGACAGCCTGGGCAGGAACATCCTGGGTCAGCCGGACGTGGAAGACTGCACCGTCGACGACATGATGCCCTTTGCCCAGGCCGTGGTGAAGGCCAGCGAGCGGGCGCTCGTCAGCATAGACATGCCGATGACCCCCAGCAGGGCTGGCGCGAAGGCGGTGGCGGAGGCGGCCCGGCGCTTCAAGGACGTGGGCGCCGACATGACCAAGATCGACATCCGCACCAAGGAAGAGGAGCTCTTCGACGAGGTCGAAGCGGTGGTGAACGTCGGCCTCTCCGTCTTCCCGCAGATCGGCTATCCGACCCAGGGAGCGGAACGCGGCATACGGACGGGGCCCGAGGTCCGTGACCACGTCCTCAAGTGGGCGCTCCGCATCCAGGACGCGGGCGCCGCGATGATCGACATGACCAACGTCACTCCCGAGATCTACGGCGAGGTCAGCAGCGCGCTGCGCATCCCCGTCATCGGCGGCCAGGCGACGCCCGAAGCGGACGGCAGGATCACGGGCTTCGCTCCGCGGGCCGAGGACATCGGACGGGAACTCAGAGGACGCGCAAACGTTGGACAGTTCGTGTACGAATCGGCGGTTGAGGCCATCGGCAACATCAAGGCCGGCAACTACTAGGCGCGGGGACGAACCGGCGCCGACCGTCCGGCGACCGTTCCATGGAGCAGGAACAGGAGGAGGCCATGACAGAGCATCACGGACACCCGAGGCAGGAAGTTGCCACCGCTTGCCGGATCGTCGGCAGGAAGCTTGGCTCGACCGGGCACGTCAGCGCCCGGATAGACGACAGGGAGATGTACCTCCGGTGCCGCGGCGAGAACGAGGCGGGCCTTGCCTACGCCGACACGCCATCCGTGCGCCGCATGGACTTCGACGGGAACGGGCCGCTCATCGGCACGTACCGGCTCCCCCATGAGCTTCCCCTGCACGGCGAGGTCTACAAGGCGCGCCCCGACGCGCAGGCCGTCGTTCATGCCCATCCATACAGCGTCCTGCTGTGCGGCCTCGTCGGCGTGGAGTTCAGGCCGGTGTTCGGCGGCTACCAGCCGCCCACGCTTCGCATCGCCCTCGACGGCGTGCCCGTCTACGACCGCGTCACGCAGACCATCACGAACCGCGAACTCGCCCTCGAGATGCTGGATGCCATGGGAGACCGCAACCTCGTCCTGCTCAGGGGCCACGGGGTCGTGACCACGGGAAGGAGCGTCCGCGCCGCCACCCAGCTCGCTCTCAGGTTCGAGCACCTTGCAGAGATCACGTGGCAGTTGGTGCTCTCCGGGCAGTACGGCGACGTGCCCGACATCCCCGACATCGACCGCCGGCGCTACGGCCCTGAGCGCGAGGGCGCTCCGGTTGAGTCCGGGGTCGTCGAGGTCGCGGAAGGCGGCGAGTGGCTCCGGCATATACGCGAACTGGAGGCCGCCGGCGGGGTGCCGTCTGCCGCTTCCGGCGACGAATAGCCGCCGATTCGCCGTCGTTGGGCGCAGCGGGACTCAGTACAGGCAGGGGACCTGGTGTGACAGCGTAACCTCGCGGCCGGTGTCCGACGACTCGCGCATCGCCAGGATCACTTCGAGCGTCGCCATGCCCCAGCGTGCGTCCGGGAAGGTCGCGCGCTCTTCCATGAGGGCGTTGCGCATCTCGATGAGCTCTCCGCGGCCGTGTCCCTTCGGCGGCAGGGGTACCTCCTTCCTGCCGTCGTGGTCGTACAGGTAGAGACCATCCGGGGACTGCCGTATGTCGCCTCCCTCGCAGCTCGCTACGGTGAGGCCGTAGAACGGCTGTTTCGTTCGCTCTTCCGTCCGCTCCCGGTGGTCGTCGCGCATGGCCCAGTCGTACTTCACGTCGGTCTCCACCGCGCCGGTGAAGTGCTGCCGGGGGCCCTCTGCGCGCATCTGGCCGCCTTCGCCGATACCCCATGTCAACTCGGTGATGTCGAGATAGCCGTAGCCGTTGAAGGCCATGGTGGCGACAGCGCCGTCCTCGAACTCCAGGAATGCGCTGAAGTTGCCTTCCGCCATCGGGAAGTCCGGGTTGTGCCGGCCCACCGTCGCACGCACGCTCTTGACCATGCCGCCGCCGATGCCTCGGACGACATCCGTTTGGTGAGGACCCTGCCGGTAGAGCGCGCCGCCGCCGATACGGAAGTCAACCTCGGTGTCGAGGCGGGGTTGGCCGGAGACCCACGGCTTGTACGTCCAGTTGTTGAGCTGGATCAGGCGGCCGATCTCGCCGCTGGAGACGATCTCCCGCATCCTGCGAACGGGGGGGTCGAAGATCTTGGAGTGGCCCTGAACGTACCGGATGCCGGTGCGGTCGACCACGTCGACCATCTCCTGCGCCTGTTCGAGCGTGATGGCCATGGGCTTCTCGCAGATCACGTGTTTCCCGTGCTCTGCGGCGATGATGGTGTGCTCAGTGTGGAAGAGGTTCGGCGTGCACACCCAGACGGCGTCCACGTTCGAGCTTTCGCACATCGCCTCGACGCTCTCGTACGTCTCGACTCCGAACTGCGCTCTGGCGCGTTCGAGCGGCTCCTGGCGGACGTCCGCGACCGCCGTAAGCTGCACGTTCTCGATGTTCTGGATGTTGTACAGGATCGTTCGCGAAACGCTGCCCAGGCCTGCCAGTCCAACTTTCAGCGTAGGCTCCATGAACCACCTCCACAACCGGCTGATGCAAGTCCTGATCCCGGACACGAAGACAACTGGACGATAGCCACGGAGTCCACCTTTGTAAAGGGCGCGTACCCTTTCGCGGGCCGCCTGATGGTTGGGCGGCGGTGATGGCGGCGTTGACCGCGGTTGTTGTTGCCGCGGCCGTCGCCTACAGTAACACCGGCTCTCGGATCGGGCCGGCTGGACTGCGGAGCGGCGGACCACGGTGGCAGCCGCCAGGCGGAAGCCCACCGTTCGGAAGGAGACTGACCTATGACACTGCCTCTCGAAGGGTATCGCATGATCGACGTCACTCGCCTGGTCCCCGGGCCGACGGCCACCTGGATGCTCGCGGACATGGGGATGGACGTCCTCAAGGTGGAGGATGTCGCGGACCGGAGCGCCTACAGGAACCAGGCCGCAGCTCGCGAGTCGCGCGAACGGATCGGCATCGATCCGAAGGTTGCCGAGGAGGAGTTCCGCAGCAACGCCTGGGACCACATGCATCGCAACAAGCGGAGCATCGCCATCAATCTCCAGAAACCGGAAGGGCAGGCGGTGCTCCACAGGCTCATCGAGGAAACTGACGTGTTCTTCGGCTCCTTCCGCCTGCCCGTCTACAAGCGCCTCGGCGCGGACTACGAGACGCTGAGCGCGATCAACCCCAGGCTGATCTACGCCACGCTGAGCGGGTGGGGCTTCGGCAACAGCTACTCTCACTGGCCGGGCAACGAGCGCAACTCCCAGGGTTACTCCGGCTTCACCGCCATGACTACGGGCCAGGACGCGGAGCCCGCCGACATGCTCTTCACCCCGGTGGACAGCTACTCGGCCGCCCTTGCCGTCATATCGATCCAGGCGGCCCTCATGGCTCGTGAACGGACGGGCAAGGGCCAACAGGTGGACATAGCGCTCGTGGAGGGCGGGACCGCGATCCTTAACGGCGCCGCGCCCGGCTACTTCCGCGAGCAGTCGTACCGCCACCGCGGCTGGCCCAGCATCGGGAACCTGCGTTGCAAGGACGGCAAGTACATCAGCAACGCGGCTGCCTACCAGAACCACTTCTGGGCCCCCTTCTGCGACGCCGTTGGTCTTCCGGAGATGCGGGAGACCCGCCCCGACCGCGACGCTGACTCGATACGCAAGGTCAGGGAGCATATGCTTACCAGGACCCGGGACGAGTGGATGGCCCTGATCCCGGAGGAGATCGCTGTCGTGCCGGTCCTCGAGCTGAACGAGGTGTTGGAGGGCAGGTATGCCGGTGAGCGGGGGATGGTGTGGGAGCTGGACCACCCGCTGGAAGGGAAGGTGAGGCAACTGGCCACCCCGTTCCACTTCTCGGACACACCGGTGCAGTTCCGTCACTTCGCCCCGCTGCTCGGAGAGCACACCGGGGAGGTGCTGCGGGGTATCGGGTACGACAATGCCGGGATCGAGAGGTTGGAAGCGGATGGCGTCGTCCGCGTGAACCACTGGGAACCGCATACGGCGGCGTGAGGAGGACGACCGATGGCTACGGCAACGATGCTCACGACGATAGATGCTGATACCCACATCGACGAGACCGAGGACACGTGGGAATACATGGCCTCGAGCGAGGCCCGGTTCAAGCCCGTCGTCGGCTACCCCAGTAATCCCAGTCCCAATAGGGCCACCCAGCGGTTCTGGGTCATCGACGGCGACCGCCAGCCGCGGCTGCACCGGGAAGACGCCAGGACGATGACCACCGTCGAAACGCGTGAGCTGCTCGACGTGGGAGCGCGGCTGCGGGACATGGACGAGCTCAACGTCCGCGCCCAGGTCATCTACCCTACGCTCTTCCTCGTTCAGCCCACCACAAAGGCTGAGGGCGACGTGGCCCTCAAGCGCGCCTACAACCGGTGGCTGGGGGACAGGTGTGCGGAGTCGAACGGTCGGCTGGCGTGGTTGTGCCTGCCTCCGCTCATGGACATGGACGAGGCGATCAAGGAGGTGCGGTGGGCCAGGGAGAACGGAGCGGTGGGCGTCTTCAAGAAGGGCAACAGAGAAGCCGACCACAACTTCACGGACGAGTACTTCGATCCGCTGTGGGAAGTCGCGAACGAACTGGAGATGGCGGTGTGTATGCACATCGGCAGCGGGATCCCCAACATCCGTGAGAACCGGACGGACGGCGACCTCCGGGGCCCGCGGGTGCCCTTCGCCTACCTGCCCGAGACGTTTTCGTCACTCGTGTTGAGCAAGCTCCCTCACCGGTACCCGGACATCCGCTGGGGGTTCATCGAAGCCGCGTCGGGCTGGATACCGCACGAGCTCTACCAGATAAGGCGGCGCATGGACCATCCGGGTTCACTGGGACCGTCGTCGAAGACGCTCACGTACGCCGACCTGCCGGACGGGTTCGACACGCTGCACGATACGCTGCGCGAGTTGAACATCTTCGTCACCTGCCTGGTAGACGAAGACCTGCCCTACATCCTCAGGTTCGCAGGCGAGGACAACATCGTGGTGGGCTCTGACTACACACATGCGGACCAGTCCCAGGAGCGGAACTTCCAGGAGGCGCTCCGGGCGCGGGTCGACGCGGGGGAGCTGTCGCAGCAGGCGGTCGACAAGATCCTCTGTGACAATGCGAAGCGGCTCTACGGGATGTAAGGATCAGTAGGCAACCCATGTACACGGTTCCCGGCGTATCCATCCGAACGGGAGTGCGGAGAGGGACCTCCTCTGCCGGGGGTGTGGGGATGCCCCCAACGACGTGCCGGGCGGGTGGGTGGGAAGGACCAGGCTGCGCCGGGCGCCGTGCGGACAGGGAGGGACGATGCCTCACGCACTCGATGGGATAAGGGTCATCGATCTCACGACGGGCATAGCCGGTCCCGGCACCGCGGTGTACTTGGCCGACCAGGGCGCCGAGGTCATCAGGGTGGAACCTCCCCCTCATGCGAACTCCGCCGACCCGGCTGCTGACGCCGGCTCCGGCTATGTTGTGCAGAACCGGAACAAGCAGAGCATGACGTTGAACCTGGCCACGCCGGAGGGCAGGGAGGTCTTCAAGCGCCTCGCCGAGTCCTCCGACGTCCTGATCGGGAACATGCGTCTCGCCGCTGCGCGGAAGCTCGGCGTCGACTACGGATCGCTGCAGGAGATCAACCCCCGCCTGGTCTACGCATCCATCAGTGCGTACGGGAGCAAGGGCCCCTACGCTGGAAAGGCGGGCTACGACCGGCTTACCCAGGGCTTCTCAGGGGCCCAGTACCGGCGCTGGGAGAACGGCGTGCCGGTGAGTACCGGCATCTTCCTCTCCGACCCGTCGATACCGATGCTGCTGAGCTATGGCATAACGCTGGCGCTCCTCCAACGCGAGAGGACCGGCCGTGGGCAACTGGTCGAGACCTCGCTCCTTCACGCCGCGATCGCCATGCAGATGACCAACCTCGTCAAGTTCGAGAACTCGGAGGAGCCCCTTCGCGACTTGGATATGCCTGCCTACGGGATCTACCGGTGTGCTGACGACGTGTACCTCAACGTGACGGCGCTCCGGCCGGCCCAGTTCCACCGGCTGTGCATGGTGCTCGAGGTGCCGCACATCGCTGAAGACCCCCGCGCGAAGTTGCCCAACAATGGACCACGGGACTTCCGCGAGGAGGTCTACCCCGTGATCGAGGCCGTCTTCGAGACCAGGCCCTCCAAAGAATGGCTGCGGTTGCTGGACGAGGCGGACGTCCCCGTGGCGCCGGTGCTCGAGCGCGATCAGGTCTTCTACGAACCCCAGATGGTGGAGAACAACATGTTCGTCAGGGTCAACCACCCGGAGAGGGGACCTGTGCTCTCGTTCGCCCCTCCCTTCACCATGTCCGGTGTGGACCCGGTGGACCATCAGCCGCCGCCCCTGTTGGGGGAGCATACTGACCAGGTCCTGGCCGGCCTTGGCTACTCACCCGGCGAGATCGAAGAGCTTCGTGCCGGTGGTGTGGTGTAGTCTCGGCGCGTACAGCGAACACGACGAAGGCAGGTGCCTGAATGGCAGAGATCCATTACGAGAAGCATGGGCACGTGGTGCTCATCACCATGGAGGGGGACGACGACCTCAACCTCGGCATGACCACGGACCTGCTCTACGACCGCCTGGCTGAGTACGCGGCAGACGACGAGCTCCGTTGCGCGATCATCACGGGCGCCGGGGAGAGGGCCTTCTCCGCGGGGGGCAACCTCAAGAGCGCCGCCCGGTCCGGCCGGGTAGGGGGGCCTGCCTCCGTCTGGGACCCGAGCCCTCTTACCATCATCAATGGCCTGGAGCTCCGAAAGCCCATCATAGCCGCTGTCAACGGCTATGCGATCGGAGCCGGCTGCATGCTGGCGCTCGCCTGTGACATACGCATCGCTTCCGACAACGCGGAGTTCGGCATCCCTGAGATCAAGTACGGGTTCCCTCCGGGCATGGGCGCTCCCCAGCGCCTCCCCAACCTCATTCCGCTGGGCGCGGCGTTGGAGATGCTCCTCACGGGCGACCGCGTCAAGGCTGACCAGGCCCTGCAGTGGGGTCTCGTCAACCGGGTCGTGCCGCAGGACGGATTGCTGGATGCGGCGTTCGATCTCGCCAACCGTATCGCGGCCAGTCCTCCCCTCGCCGTGAAGGCGGTCAAGGAGATCGTCTACAGATCGCGCGAGATGGCGTTCAGAGACGCGGTCCGCATGTCGGAGCTGCTTGGCTACATCGGCCGCGAGACGGAAGACGCGCAGGAAGGCCTGCGTGCGTTCGCAGAGAAGCGAAAGCCGGATTTCAAGGGACGCTGAGGCCGGAGCAGCACGAGGCCGGAAGCAGCCGGGGGTGCAATCTTGACGACGCGCAACGAACTGTCGCTGCATGAAGCGGCCGCCACTACGGGAGTCACCATCGCAGACCGCCGCTTGCCTGTCAGCCGCTACGCTGATGTCGGCATCCGACTCCACTACCTGGATTGGGGGAGTGAAGACAGGCCCTGGCTGCTGTGCCTGCACGGCGCTGCCCAGAACGCTCACATGTGGGACTTCACCGCCCTGGCGCTGTGCACGCGATATCGCGTTATCGCACTGGACCAGCGCGGCCACGGCGACAGCGCGTGGGCGCCGAACGGGGAGTACGACCGTACGTCCTACGTCAGAGACGTGGGGAACTTCGTGGACCACCTGGGCATGGAGAAACTCGTCCTCGTCGGCCTGTCGATGGGAGGCAGCAACTCCGTGGCCTACGCGGCTACGCACCCTGACAGGGTCAAGGCGCTGGTCGTGGTTGACGTCGGGCCGGAGCCGGCCCGCGGCGGTGGGCGAGCGGTCGATAACTTCGTCACGCAGAGAGACGTCCTGGACACCTACGAGGAGTTTGTGCAGCGCGTCATCGGATACAGCCCCTTCCGTCCGGAGTGGCAGATAAGGAGCAGCCTGCGGCACAGCCTCATGCAGCGCCCCGACGGGAGATGGACGTGGAAGTACGACCCCGTCCTCAGGGACCCGGCACGCCGTGCCCGGAGGCAGAGCACGCAGGAAGACTCCGCGTCCCGTTGGGAGCTCTGGGAGCGCATCTCCTGCCCCACGCTCATCGTCCGCGGCGAACAGAGCGACGTGCTGAGCAGCGAGGTTGCGGAGCGGATGCTGGAGCGCAACGGCAACAGCCGGCTCGTGGAAGTCCCCAACGCGGGCCATCGAGTTCCCGGCGACAACCCGGTGGCGTTCGAGCAGGCCGTGCGCGCCTTCCTGGATGACGTTGACATACCCTAGTTCGAGGAGGTGGTTTCGTGGAACCCCAGGTCTTCCGCTACGAGGTGCCGCAGAATGACCGGTCGAAGAACCTCACCGTGCTCTGCAAAACCGACCGCCTGGCGGCGGACATGCAGTTGGTGAAGGAGGGCGGAGAGAACAGGCTGCACAGCCATACTTCCAGCGACGGCTTCTTCCTGGTGCTGGAAGGCAGAGTCACCTTTTACGGTGAGGGCGACGTCGTACTGGCGGAACTCGGCAGGGACGAGGGCGTCGTCATGCCACACGGGTTCAAGTACTGGTTCGCTAGTTCCGGTGAGGAGCCGCTGCGGATACTGCACGTAGCGGCGAGCGACCCCAACGTGACGGACGTTCGCGTCGGGCCGAGCCGCGCGCAGAAGGCGGATTGAACGGGGCCTTGCCGACCTGTTGCTTCACCGCTCCGTCCGGGCGCTCCCCGGCCTGCGCGGAGGCTCAGGCGATGGCCTCGGCCGCTTCGAGTCGCCGCCGCTCTTCCGGAGACAGCTCGAGCAGTGTGCCGAATACGTAGTCGTTCGCTCCTCCGAACACGGGCCGCCCATCCATCTGTTGCCGGCCCGGCGTCTCCGACAGGTGGATCGAGAGGCCGGTCACGTCCATCGGGCCTGATTCGGGGTCGTCGACCGGCACGACGAAACCTCGTTCGCGAAGGTGAACGTCGAAATAGACGTCCTCGCCCGTCTGCACCGCCGCCGCGGGCACGCCTGCCTTCTGGAGCAGGTACATCACCTGCTTCGGAGTGAGCTCCTTGGTCCACGCCGTGATGGTCTCGTCCAGCGCGGCGGCGTTCTCGATGCGGTCGGCCAGCGACGCGAAGCGCCTGTCGTTCATCAGGTGGGCCAGGCCCATGGCGCGGCACAGCGCCTTCCACTGCTCTTCGTTGACGCACGTGATGGCGCAGTAGGCGTCTCGGCCGCGGCAGGCGTACACGTCGTACGGTGCCGCGTCCGCCTTCCGGTTGCCGGCTGGCTCCCAGTCGCGTCCGTTGACGGATGAGTCCAGCAACCCCACGCCGAGCGCGGCCACCAGCGCTTCGAGTTGAGCGATCTCCATCTCCTGGCCGCCGCCGATGACGTCCCGGGCGAGGAGCGCGGCCGTCACGGCCAGCGTACCCTGCGCGCCTCCCAGGAAATCGGGGATGGCGGCCCGTCCACGACGCTCCACCGGCGTGTCGGGCTGACCCCAGATGTAGAACATCCCGGAGTCTGCCATCAGCTGCGCTCCGTGGGAGGCGTACAGCCGACCTGGGCCGCTGCTGCCGTAGCCCGGCATGCTGAGGACGATGATGTCCGGGTTGACCTTGCGGAGCTCCTCGTAGCCCAGGTTGAACCGTTCCAGCGTTCCCGGGCGGTAGTTGTTCACGAGCACGTCGCTCTGCTCGGCCAGGCGTCGGACGAGCGCCTGCCCCTCCGGGTGGTGAAGGTCTATGGTGATGCTCATCTTGTTGCGGTTGAGTTCCGTGTAGATCCCGGCGCGTCCTTCCCGCTGGGTGTCGAACTTGCCGGACTCTATCTTGATGACCTCGGCCCCGTAATCGGCAAGCAATCGAGTGCAGAATGGGCCTGCCCATGCCCGCGTGAGGTCGATGACGCGGACGCCCTGCAGGGGAGGGCCCTGCTGCGGGGCGCCTCCTGCGGCCACCCGCCGACCATCGGTCCCGGCCGTCTGGAGCACTTCCTCGGTGTGCTCGCCGGTGAGCGGGGCGGAGCGGAGGTACCGCGGCGGCGTGGCGCCCATCGTCCAGGGGAACCCGGGCATGTTGACTTCGCCCAGCTCCGGGTGGACGACGTTCCTGAACCAATTGCGTTCCAGGAGGACCGGGCTGCGCCGCACGTCGGAGAACGTGTTCACCGGAGCGACCGGCAGTCCCCGGCTCCTTCCTCCGCTCACGAACCCCTCCGTAGTCATAGAAGCGGTGAACTCCTTGATGATCTCCTCGGCCACCTCTGCGCTCTCGCTGCGGGCCTCTGTGCTGAGCCAGTAAGGGTCCTTGAGCACGGGGTGGTCGATCCAGTCGACGAGCTTCTCCCACAGCTGCGCGAAGTGGATGTTCATCTGGGCGAAGCCGTCCGAGCAGGGATAGCAGTTGACGCCTGCAGCATTGGTGTGGGAACCCATGCGTCGCATGATCTGGTTGGCGGCCGAGAACCGTCCGATGGGGAAGGATGACGCCGAGGCGGCCATAGCCTCTTGGGTCGATACGTCAACGTGCTGGCCCCTTCCGGACCGGCGGCGGGTGTAGAGGGCCAGGAGTGTGCCCAGTGCCGCGTGGACTCCGCTGATGTGCATACTGGGGTCTCCGGGTGCGGCGCAGGGATGGTCCCCTTCTTCGCCGACGTTCCACAGCCAGTCGGACGCCGCCTGCGCTACCAGGTCGCTCCCTTGCATCTTCGCATGCGGTCCCACCTGTCCGAACGGTGTCACCGAGGTAACGACGATCGCCGGGTTCACCTGCTGCATCCGTGTGTAGCCGAGGCCCAGTTCTTCCAGGTAGCCGGGCTGGAAGTCTTCCACCACCGCGTCCGAGCCGGATGCGAGTTGGAGCAGGCTCGCGCGGTCGCCCTCTTCTTCCAGGTCGAGGACAACGCTGCGCTTGTTGGAGTTGAAATGCAGGAACGTGAGACTGCGGTCCGGCCCGGGCCGGTCGCCTCCGAACGGCGATGCACGCCGCGCCGGGCCGCCGTCGGGAGGCTCGATGCGCACGACGTCCGCGCCGAGGTCTGCGAGCAGGCGGGTAGCGTACTGGCCCGGACCCTGTGTCAGGTCGAGGATGCGAAAGGTCCCCAGGGCGGTCTGATCAGGTGCCATGAGCCGGCTCCTAACTGTGGGACGATGGCGGCAATCTATATTCAGGCTTCGGGGGAGTCAAACCCGCTCATCTCCAACAAGGATGCCTTCTCTCACTGCGTGTCCCGCTGTCCCGGTCGCCTGGCGCGCCCCGGTCGCCTCCCTGCTATACTCGCGTGCGGCGCGCGGCTGGTGCGGCAGCACACGGCCTGTTCAACGCGATCCCATTTCGATCAGAGGTGAAACATGGCGAGGAAGGTGATTCACATCCCCGGCAACTGGCACACCGGCCAGCCCATTCCCCCGGCTACGAAGACCGGGCCCATCGTGACGTCCGGCGGCGTCAGCGGCCTCAACCCCGACACGAACGAGACCCCGGAAGACCTGACGGAGCAGGCGAAATGGGCGTTCGAGCACGTCCGCCGCATCGTCACCGCGGCCGGCGGCACGACCGACGACATCGCCCACATGAACATCTACGTGAAGAGCCGCGACATCCGCCCGCTCATCAACGAGCAGTGGGTCGCCATGTTCCCGGACGAGGAGAACCGCCCCACACGCCACACCATCCAGAACGATGGACTGGCTGGCGCCATGCAGTTGCAGATCCAGTTCACCGCGTACGTCGGCGAATAGACACCGCGACAGGGTGGGGAGGAAGAGATGGCAGTTGACACGTGGGTAGAGCGGCTGCGCCAACTCGACACCTGCGCCGTCTCTGACGCGCAGGACAAGCTGGGTATCAAGGGCACCGTCATCGGCATCCTGCCGCTGTACGAGACCGAGCGGATAGCTGGGCGCGCCGTCACCTTCAAGCTGAAGACGAAGGGCAACGAGACCACGACGCGTCACTTGGGCACGTCCGCAGTCGAGGCCTCCGACCCGGGCGATATCATCGTCTGCGACCACCGGGGCAGGACGGACGTGGCGGGCTGGGGCGGCATCCTGTCCACGGCGGCGAAGACCCGCGGCGTCGCGGGCGTCATCGTCGATGGAGCGTCGCGCGACGTCGACGAGGCGAAGGGTCTGGGCCTGCCCCTGTTCGCGCGGGCTGCCGTGCCGCTCACCGCGAGGGGCCGCATCGTTGAGGAGTCCACGAACGAGCCCATCGAGATAGGCGGCGTCAGCCTCGTGCCCGGCGACTATGTCATCGCCGACAACAGCGGCATCGTAATCGTGCCGCAGGACCGCGTCGCCGAGGTCGTTCCGGAGGCGGAGAGCATCGTCGCCCGCGAGCAGGCGATGGCCCGCGACGTCATGGACGGCAAGTCGGTAGTGGAAGTGATGGGGATCAACTACGAGCAGATGCTCGCCCGATAGGAGGAGAAGCAATGACGGAGATTACGGATCGCCCGGATGCTGCGCTCGTCGACGCTGTCCGGGGTATCGGGACCGCGACGCTGCACGAGGCCGGAGGCCAGATCGGCGCGCTGCCGTCCTACATCAAGCCCGTGTCCAACGACTGGTACGTATGCGGTGCGGCGATGACCGTGCTCTCGCCGCCGAAGGACAACCTCTGGCTGCACCGCGGCATCTACCACGCCCAGCCCGGAGAGGTGATGGTCGTGGACACCGGCGGCTTCCACGAGGCCGGCTACTGGGGTGAGATCATGACCCACGCCGCCCAGCAGGTCGGCATGGCAGGCCTCGTCATCGACGGCTGTGTGCGGGACGGCTCCATCCTGGAAGAGCTGGGCATGCCCGTCTTCTCTGCGGGGCTCTGCATCCGGGGCACTGCCAAGAACAAGGAGGCCTACGGCGCTATCAACATCCCCATCCGCATCGGGGAGATATGGGTGAACCCGGGCGACCTCGTCGTTGGCGACCGGGACGGTGTCGTCGTCGTGCCGCAGGAGCGCATCGGCGAGGTGCTGGAGAAGTCGCGGGCGCGCGAGGAGAAGGAGGCGAACACCATCTCCCGCCTGCACCAGGGCGAGCGCACCGTGGACATGTACGGCTTCTAAGCAGTGTCGATCACATGGGTGCTGAGAGGGGCGGCGCATGCGCGCCGCCCCTTACGCGTTAAAGCGCCGGCGTATATAGTTCCAAGCAGGGCAACGGGGTGATAAAAACGGCTGACCCGTATTGGAGGTGCCGCAAGAAAGCTAATAAGATAATAATAGGCCT
>JAPPHT010000060.1 GCA_028874795.1 Chloroflexota bacterium | reverse complement strand
GAGTAGGCGGCCCCGTCCACCGTCCCCACAGCAACTTCACGCAACGTAAGGAAAGCAACTGTCTTGAAAGTCAAGAGGAATGAGAAGCGATCGACGGAGTCAGGTCGCGCCAGGGTGAGCCATGCTTGAGCATGGAGTTGAGGATAACCAGCAGTTTGCGCATACAGGCTGTGAGGGCCAGCTTCTTCGGCTTACCAGCGGCCAGCAGCCGCTGGTAGAAGTCCCGGATCACGGGATTGAAGCGGCTGGCTACCAACGCTCCCATGTAGAGGGCAGCGCGGACCCGGGCGCGGCCGCCCCATACGGTACGTTTGCCTCGCAATGTACCGCTGTCCCGGTTGAAGGGCGCCACGCCGACCAGGGCGGCGATCTGCCGGCGGTCCAGCGTGCCCAGCTCCGGCAGGTATGCCAAAAGGGTGAGGGAGAGTTGCTCTCCCACGCCGGGGACGGTGCGCAGGACGTCGTCCTTCTCGCGCCACACGGGACTCTCGCGGAGAGTCCGCCGCAGACCCTCGTCCAAATCGTCCAACTCCCGCTCAAGCCATGCGATGTGAGCCTCGATGCGGGGGCGGACGGCGGCGGTGGCAGCGCTCAGGCGGTTCTTCTCCGAGACCAGCATGGTCATCACCTGATGCCTTCGGGCAGCCAGGGAGTTGAGGGCCTGGGTCTCGGCGTCCCGCAAAGGGCGCACGGTCGGACGGACCGCTTCGGCGAAGTGAGCAATAGCTGCCGCGTCGAGCGAGTCGGTCTTGGCCAGCTTCCCGGTTGCCCTGGCGAAGTCCCGCACCTGGCGGGGGTTGACGACGACCACGGGCACCGCCTCGGCTGCAAGAGCAGCCACCAGCGGCAGCTCCAAGCCACCCGACGCCTCCAGCAACACCATGGCAGGGTCAAGGGCCTTCAACCGGGAGACCAGCTTGCGGATCCCATTCTGGTCGTGGGGGACCTCCCATCTGTCGTCCGTGGGACGGACGGCAACATCCACTTGGGCCTTGGCTACATCGATGCCTACGTAGATCGCTTCTTGCTCCATGAGCACCTCCTACGAATCATGGCCCGTCCTTGCACGATGCGGGCTCGGTTGGCCCAGGCAACTGTTCGGGCTCTAAAGCGTGGGGGGTGCGGCGACCCTCGCTTTCCTGCGGCCTTACGTGACCAAGAAGAAACCGGTCTGCCGCACCCCGATCCACCAAAGTGAAGTGATTGTTACACACGAAATTCAAGATACAAGGAGCAGACCCATGGACCTTGCATGCTTCATCAACACCTTTAGAGACTCCATCGCCCAGCGGGTGGTGGAGTCGTACCCGCCCCTCTACCGCCCCTCCGAGCACGCCGTCGTTCTCCCGGCGCTTCTGCGCAGGCCGCTCGGCGCGCAGGCGGACGCCATACGCGGCGCGGCCCTCTCGCTGCGGGCCAACCAGGGCACGACCGTCGTCGGCGAAATGGGCACAGGAAAAACGTTCATTGCGGCGAGTGCCGCCCACGCGGCGGGCTTCAAGCGCGTCCTCGTCCTCTGCCCGCCGCACCTCGTGCCGAAGTGGAAGCGCGAAGTGGAGGAGACGGTTCCGGGCGCTCGCGCCGCCATCGTCGGCTCCATCACCGATCTCGAACGCCTCCGCCTCCTCCCGCGCACGGCCCCGCTCTTCGCGGTCATGTCCCGCGAGAAGGCGAAGCTCTCCTATCGCTGGGAGCCCGCCGTCGTCGAGCGGCTGGCCGTGGCGGACGGCAGGCTCATTCGCGACGAGGAGACGGGCGCCCCCATCCGCTTCCCGTGCTGCCCGGTCTGCGCGGCGCAGGCGCTCGACAGGGAGGGCGTGCCCCTCTCGCTGGGGGACCTCTCCCGGAAGCGGCGCGTCTGCGACGTCTGCAACTCCCCACTCTGGCAGGCCGACAACGCCGGCCCCCGCCGCTATCCCCTGGCCGACTACGTCAAGCACCGGATGCGGGGCTTCTTCGACCTCTTCATCGGAGACGAGGTCCACGAGTTCAAGGCGCGCGGCTCCGCGCAGGGCATCGCCGCCGGCGTGCTCGCGGAGTCGTGCGGCCGCTCGCTCACGCTCTCCGGCACGCTGATGGGCGGATACGCCAGCACCCTCTTCCACCTCCTCTACCGGTTCTCCCCTGAGATCCGCACCGAGTTCGGGCACTCGGAGGAGGGGCGCTGGATCTCCCGGTACGGGTTCACCGAGGAGACGATATACAAGGACGACGACTCCCCGGTCGAGGACGGGCGGGCCAGCCGGAGGCGGCGCTACCGCAAGGTGGTGCGCGAGCGCCCCGGCCTCTCCCCCTCGGCCCTCTTCCACCTGATCGGCAGCTCCATCTTCCTCAGGCTCTCGGACGTGGCGTCCGGGCTGCCGCCGTACGAGGAGCGGGTGCTGCTCTCCCGGATGGACACGGAGCAGGACCACACGGGGTTCTCCCAGCGCGGCGCCTACGACATGCTCTACGGGGCGCTGAAGCAGGCCCTCGGCCAGGCGCTTGCGACCGGCTCCAAGCGGCTGCTGGCCGCCTACCTGCAGACGCTGCTCGCCTACCCGGACGGCTGCACGAGGGGCGAGACCGTCTTCGACCCCGCGACGGGCCTCCCCATCGCGGCGGTCGCCCCGCTCTCCGAGGAGCGGACCTATCCGAAGGAGCAGGCGCTGGTCGACCTCGTGGCGGCCGAGCGCCTGGAAGGACGTCGGGTGCTGGTGTACGCGACGCACACCGGTACGCGGGACATCACCGAACGGATGGACGGCATCCTGAGCCGGCACGGGTTCAGGGTGGCGGTGATGAAGGCCGACGCGGTCGCGCCTGAGCGGCGCGAGGCGTGGGTGGCCGAGCAGGTGGAGAAGGGCATCGACGTGCTCATCTGCCACCCGAGGCTGGTGCAGACCGGCCTCGATCTGATCGAGTTCCCTACGATAGTTTGGGATGAGGTTGATTACAGCATCTACACGATGCGGCAGGCCTCCCGCCGCTCGTGGCGCATCGGCCAGAGCCGGCCGGTGCGGGTCGTGTTCATGGCCTACAGGAACAGCCTGCAGGCCGACGCCCTGAAGCTGGTGGCGAAGAAGCTCCAGTCCTCGCTGGCGGTGGAGGGCGAACTGCCGGAGGACGGCCTCGCCGCCTACGGCGACGACGGAGACGACCTCATGCTCGCGCTGGCGCGGAAGATCGTGAACGGCGACGAGGACGAGGCGGAGACGGTGGAGGCGGTCTTCGCGGCAGCGCGGGACGCCGAATCCACTGCCGAGGAGTACCTGGTCGACGACGGCTGGAAGGTCCCGGAACCCGAGCCTGTCGTCTTGGATGCGGGCCGCGACTGGCCAGCACCCGAAGATTCAGTGACTGAGCCTAACGGCCCGACCCCGGAGTCGCAGCAGACGCTGTTCTCCTGGGCGGAGTTCATGGCCGACGGGCCGGTGAGGCCTAAGGGCCGCAGCCGCAAGCCGCAGCCTGCTTCCCTCTCCATGTTCGAGTGGGCGCTCGGCATGGAGAGGGAACGGGAGGTGGAGCTGGTCAGCGCAGGACGCTAGGCCGCAGGGATGCGGGGGGAGGCTGTCGCACATGAAGCGACGCCTCCCCGTCCACCTATGTATGCGGCCTCTTTCGCGTTCTTCGGCGTTTGCAGTCTCTTCGATGGCTTCCTGCCTGTCCCGCCGGGCCGATTGGTCGTCCGGGTCCAGAGCGATGGCCCGCCCGAAGTCCTCCACCGCCCTCAAGGGTTCGCCCAGCTGCCAGTGGGCGCACCCCCTCATGTAGTGTCAGTCCGATCAAAGAGATTATGGATGCTGTCGGCGGTGGAGCTATATGCCTGGTTCAGGTTTCGTTCTTGCATGCTATCCCTCAACGTTCTGATTGGAGGGGCTACTCCTAGGCCTCTGGACTAAGGCCCGAAGCAATCTGCTCCACGGCGTTTGCAAGCAGAGCTTTGGATTCAGGATCTGCGAGATTCACGTCAGCCGCCAAGGCGTCCACTATATTGGCAAAAGTCTCACTCTTCTTGTCCAAGATCCGATCAAGAGCCTCTTCCACAGTCTCTCTACACCTGAATCGGTGGACATGAACTATTCGCTCTTGGCCCAGACGTACTACCCTGTCTCTCGCCTGAGCATTTGCTGATGGGTTCCACCATTCGTTAATGAATATCACATGGTTCGCTTCCGTCAGTGTCAGCCCCTCTCCTCCAACCCTGCTTGAACACAAGAGGGCGACGACGCCATCGTCAGACTTAAACCTCTGAACGACACGGGCCCGCTCCGCAGTTGTCAACTGGCCCGTCAGGGTTACCGCACCTAAAGGTGGCTGTTCTCGGTTCATGCGGTTCAGAAGTATTTCCAGTGGCCGCAAGGTGTACGAGAAGACCACAGCCTTCTCATCAGCATCCTGAACGGCTTGGAGAATCTCCAGAACACGATCTATCTTGGCACTAGCACCGCTTGCTGGTTCAGCGTCACAGATGGACCTTAGGAGTGTCAGTCGCTGAAGCACCTCCCCGACTTCCTTTGGAAGGGGCTGCGAACGAGCCTTAGAATAAGCTTGTTGCTGACGAGGTGTTAGTTCAATCGTCTCTGTAGTGTCTATGACCTCTGGAAGCTCGCGCAGCACGTCGGTCTTTAGCCTCCTGAGCAAGTACGGCTCCGCCAAGGCTCTGAGGCCCGTGTCTACCTTGCTTGTCTTTGCCGAGAATCTGGTCGGTTCCAGTAGCGATAACAGAGTAGCCAGGTCCACGGGGTGGCGCTCGATGGGTGTCCCGGTCAATGCCCACATTCTCTCCGCACGCATAAGTCGGAACTCGCGAACGAGTTTGGCCTGAACTCTTCTGAGCCTGTGCGCTTCGTCAGTTATGACCAGCTCCATGTGCTCAGACATGAGAGGCGACGGTAGCGGCCTAAGCTGCTCATAGCTAGTGACGATGATGTGAGCTCTGCCAAGGATTGCGGACCAGACCCTATCTGACTCCTCACCGGCCGGGACTGATCGCACAACGGTCAGTCGCGGAACCCATCGCTCGCACTCAGCTTCCCAGTTAGCCAGCAGAGATTTGGGGCATACTACGAGTGCACTCCGAATCACAGCCTCTTCAACGAGCCTCTCCAATGCCCGAAGGGCTTGGGCAGTCTTTCCGAGGCCCATGTCATCCGCGAGTATCCCAATGCGATGCCTTATGAGCCACTGCACACCGATTTCCTGAAATGGGCGCAACTGGGCTCGCCCATCAGAGTCGAAAACAAGGGGTGCGATGAGCTCCTCAACTGAGGGGCGTAGTGCAAGCGCCTCATCTGTCGTGTGAAGCCTCGGCGCCGTTCGTAGCCGAGGAGGTTTGACGTGGAGTTCTGCGGTGCGTCCACTCCGTACTAACCGTGATAGGGATGTGTCAAGGTCAAGAGCGATGTCGGCCGCCCGGCGCAGACGCACTGCCTCAGTTCCCGAAGACGATGATCCATGGGGCTGATCTCTACCCAACGGGGCAATCTCGATTAGCCGAGAGCCAAGGTCCCCCTCAGCCATTCTGATTGCGAGAGGGTATCTCCGCCACTCGTGTGGCGTCATCTGGCCATAGTCGCTACGTGCGTTTTGGCTAAGAGGAGGCATGCTCTCGCATTTCGCGGATCTCATTCCACAGGCCGGCAGAACTCTCATCAGGAGGAAGGAGGAGTTGCTCTGTCCACTCGTTCCGTAGCTCTTCTTCCTCCCGCTCGTTCGTCTGATAGTAGCCAGTGATCCAGCGCAGGACCCGCTTCGCAGTATCGGTAGCTTGCCTTCGGCCTTCATTCCGCATGGCCCATTTCCTACCGTTGGTCCTGCGGTTGAAGGCCGATACGAGCAACAGGCCTCGCCAGGGGAGGTGATGAAGACGCCAATCAACTCTCCCCAACGGACTCAGCGCAGTGACAGCTTGGTCCAGCCTGGGTGCATTAGGATCGTCCAGTCCCCTATCCAGCAACGCCCTAGCTACGCTGACCATCACATCTTGTCCGATCGGCCAGAAGAGAACGTTGTCTGCGGCTTCTCCACCTGCCCCATCAGCTTGGTGATTCCTGACATCGCTAGGATTCAGGCGCAGATCCGGGATGGCCTCGATTAGGGCATCCCAGTAGAGAACTAACTCGTCGAACAGCGCATCAGCGTAGTCATCCGGAGGGCGAAAGCGTTTGAACTGTCTCACGTCGTGGTTCCTCTCAGCTTCTGGACCGGGTCCCCACCCTGTGTTCACTCTGAAGGGCGTTGTGAGCAGGTTCTCGTTGAGATCATACAACTGTTGAAGGCTCGTGAAGTGGGAGGTTCCTTCCTTCAGTGGCCGTCCCTTAGTCTGAACTCTGAGGGACTCAATATGACGTCCTGGCGCCCTAAAGAAGTTGTGCGTTGCGATCAGGCGCCGGGTCAGGATGGCGAATACGTCATCCTCGTCCATGATGATGTTGGTGTCGCTGTCGGTGGGCTTGGCATACCGATTGAGGCTAGAGAACAGACGACGATACGATTCGAGCCAATCGTCCTCACTCGACTCCGGCGGTCGAATCACCATTAGCACGGATATCTCTTCGTTCGCAAATCCGCGTGGAGGTTCGATTCTCTCTGTCTCGTCCTCGGGTTGTAGCAGAGTCTTGATGGCCTTCAGCCTATGTTGGCCGTCCAACGCGTAGTAGTTCTGGTCGCCCGAAAAGCGTAGGACGCCGAAGGATTGCTCGATACTCTCTTCATCCGCGAAGATTTCGAACTGCGGGTCATCTGATACGCTAACGGGGTAGAACTTGGGAGACCCTCCAATTGCGGCCACAACCAAGGACGCAAAGAAACGATCATTTCTACCCGTCAAATAAGTGACAATCTCCTTCTTGACTCGGCTTTCCTTGATAGTGCGCTGGATAGCCTCATCGAGCGTGAAGTCGTTGTGGACCTCAGAGCCAAACTTTACCTCCGCGGCCACTTCCCGCATCCGCATCTTCACGATGTAGTAAGTCCAGTCTCCCATGGATGCCTTCAGAGCTGGGTAGAGTTGCATTGCGTCGTTTTCCTCCGTTAGGCGTCGATTGGCGGTCGTATGGCTCCGGTAATGGTACCGGCGCGCTTGTTCACCGGCGGACCAAAGCACCTGATCATCCAAGCTTCGGCATCTCTGATAACACTAACCGGTAGCTCCACAAACCAAAACGTCAGCGAAACCGCTTGGTAACAGCGCTTGGCTCGTCGGAGTTCGGGGTCGTCGGTTCTACAGTGGGCCAGGAATCTTGATTGAATGCTGGACTCTGATCGGCCAACATACAAAGGACTTGCTAGCCTGTGGAACATCGTAGTTTGGACTGGTCCAACTGCGTTGGGAGGCGGGGCGCAAATCGCGTACACGCCAGGTCGTGCCGGTACCATCAGTTGGTCGTTCGTCGTGAGAGTTACAGATCTCCATGCCCTAGAGCCTTGGAGCGCCTGCTCTAGCCCTTCCCAGTCAATCCGTTCTATCGACCAGCCCCTATTCATTGGTACTCTAGCCTTGACTCACTAAACTACTTGTGGCACGCCAAGCACACCTTTGCCTGGCCGTATAGGTCGTCAATGTCAATCGGTTCTAGGTCAGGACGCAGAGGGTTGGCCTGGAGTTTGCCGCGCGTCCGCTCCAGTCGCCGTTGATGTTCGTCCTTGATTTCCGCTATGCGCCTCGGCTGCGCCAACTCTTCAAGTGACTCTCCCTGGCTCCACGTGAACGGTGACCCGTGGTCAACCGCCGTCTTCTCATAGAGTTTGGCCTGCTCAAAGTAGTGTGGGTGCCGCTCCTTCAGCCGCACCCATTCTATTTTTTGCTGAAAGAAGCAGAAGGTGCAGCCTGATCGGGTCCTCCATTCGTAGTACTGTGGCAGCCCCAGACCAGTGCCCTCAAGGAGTTCCAAGACGCCAGCCTTGTCTATTCCAGCCTCCTTGAGGGGCAGACGGACGATGAGGCTGTCATGCTTTGAGGCATATCCCTCTCTGTACTCTTCATCGGCACGGATGGCGACGTAGCTGTAGACGGTCGTTCCGCTTTCGAGCATAGGCCGGACCCATTGCTCGAACGGTCGAAGCTTGAGCTGTCGGGTGCACCAGCGTGTTTGGGCCGAAGGCAGGAAGTTGTTGTACTGCTTCAACCAGAAATCAAAGTCCCGGTCAGGATTCAGCCGGAGGATCGGCTTGCCAAGGAACCCTTCAAGCTTGACGAGGAACTCATAGACCTCTGGCAGTTCCTTGCCTGTATCAGTGAAGAAGTAATCAATCTCGAGTTCGGGATGGTTCTGCCGCATGTAGACTGCGAGGGCAGCACTGTCGCGCCCTCCAGACAGCCCCAAGACATGCTTTGGTAACCCTGAGTCATTCAAGACGCTAACCCCCTCTGTTCGCTTCCGGCCTCGGCATCTTCCCGCGCTGAGTCCAAGTACCCCGCGCTGACTTCACTCAGTGCGGCAAGTATAACGTTGCGACGCTCCTCTCCGCTTGCTGCTAGGACTTCCCTCATCTTGGTCACCAAGTCGGCTACCTCCTGGCTGTCTTGGCTCCCCACGTCGAAGTACCCCTGCAGCGGCTCCGATACTCCATTCAATCCGACTACCAAGGCTATGGCTTGGCGCTTGTCAGGCCGTCCCTTGACATGGGCATATGCTTCCATACGGGTGAACCGCTGCGCTAAGTCTGCCACCTCCACCGCCGCTCTATCGATATCGGGGTCGACCCACTGTGCGACTGGTCTGTTGGTTGCTAAGCTCGCGAGGCTCTCCAGATCGTCATCGCTGCCTTGGAATCCGGCCAGCCGTATGACGAATGCTTCCAAGCGATGGTCCCCGCTTAGTTCACGGACGTTGCCGGCCCGGTCGCGCAACTCCCTGAGCATCGCTTCAGAGGTGTTAGGCACGTGCAACTCGGCCAGCAAGACCTCCTTTAGCCGATGCAGCATGGAGGGATAGGCCTCGCGCAGCTCTGCTAGCCCGTCCACTAGGTTGGACACAGCACGCTTTACGCGGTCTCTCTCATTGAGATACCTACCATCAGCCAGAGCATCCGGGATGTCGTCAAATATGAATCGTGCTGGGTCGTTCGCCTTCTTGAACAGCTCGCGCAGCCGTTTTGCATTGGCTGAGAGTCGCTGTGTGCGTTGGACCCACAAGGGCAGGGCGTCGTAGATCGAGACAAGCCCTCTGGCCACGTCGATGGGCTCGAGCCCGACGAGATTCTGCGCCGGATGCGCCTCCCGCACGACCGAAGCCAGGGTGGAGAGCAGCCCACGCGACTCTTCCGACAGGCTTAACCATCGAAGTTCAATAGTGGAGGCGTCCCTTGCGAGGTAGTCCGTATCCAGATCAGTCATCCGACTCTGAAAGATGCCTTGCCTATACAGGACAACCTCGCTCTGCATTGACAGGACGAAGGCTACTAGCAGGACAGGGAGCAAGCCATCCTTGATGCCGAAGGGTGCCTCACGCCACAGGGAATAGACCTCTGAGGCTGAGACGGCCCGTCGGTTATTCTCCTGTAGGAGTTCCCTCGCCGCATTCCAAGCAGGGAGAAGCCTGCAGGGGTCATCTGATGGTTCAGGAATGGCGAATCGCCAGCCGTCCGACGTCTCCTGGTGCAGCCATGATGCTCCCAGCAGAGACTCATACAACCCGGCTTCGGCAGGGAATCCTTCGATTCCCAGGCGCTCTTCTCCTTCATGGAGGACCATCGCACGGAGCAAGGCGTTTTGTGCAGCAACCGCGTTGCTCGATGGCTTGGTGCGGTTAAGGAGTTCGTTTAGCAGGATAGGGGAGTGCGGAAAACGTTCATCTGCTAGGCCCGAGGCGAGGAAGTTCAACTCCCTAGCGGAGAGCGCTTTCGCACGCCTTCGCCCCCTGTACCAGGAGGCAGTGTCGAATGCTCTGACGAGTGTACCTTCGATATGGCCCTGCAAGTGCGAGATGCGGCCTTCGATCTCTTTTCGCGCCACTCCGTCGCCCTGAAGTTCAGGGGAGTCGTTCCGAATATGCTCAAGGGCCAGCAGTTCGCGGGCGAGGGGCGTGAGATCCCATTGCACCAGCGGCAACCCAACCGCCGTCTCCCATTCCAATCGAGTTGCGGCCGCACGTCTGCACGTCTTCTCGCATTCCGCTTCGGTTTCGCCAGCAGTTGGAATCGCCAAGAAGAAGGCTCCGATTGCCCCATTCTGAGGGGCATATGCCCTTACTGCGTCTTCTACCTCGGACAGGGGAAGGATTCGTACATCGAACCAGCGCAGGGCACCAGTCCTATGGTAGTGTCGCTTTGCCACTATCGGCTGAATCTTGGCAAGGGCCTCAAGCCTGTTGAAATCCAAGCCACCCATCGACTCCAAGGTTCTGCTCACCGCGTGCTCGATGTCGAAGTCGCTGCCTTCGAAGACGCTGTAGGAGTCGTCGAACCTTCGGTAGATGATCAGGGACCAGTCCTTTAGCCTAGCAATGGCGGCGGCAACCTCATCACCGCTGTATGCCGGCAGCGCAACCTGCAGGAGCTCGGGGCTCGCAACGAGCCCGGACCGTTCGCGAAACATCCCCACGAGAGCGATAGTCTTGAGCACCTTGAGGCACAGCTCGTCGCCGCCGACGGCTTCGCACCGCTCTAGCGCGTCCACCGAGGATGCCCAACGGTGTCCATCTGGAGAGGCCATTATGGATGGCTCCAGGTTGATTCGAAGGTAGTCCCACAGGAGGTCAACCGTGTAGAGGTCGTCATCGTCGGCAGCTCGCAAGAAGTCTTGGAAACCCATCGGTTCCGAGGAGTTCAGGAATCCAAAGATGCTGCGCTGGTTCTGCCCGAACCGTCGCCTGGAGATGGGACCGAGAAGGCAAGTAACGACGGGGTGCAGCGGCCAACACTCCTCAAGCCTCATGGGCAGGTCTGGTGATGTGTAGGCACGTGCTAGCTCAGCCACTTTCAGCGCTGCGCAACTCGGTTCTCTCATCTGACGACCGTCATCGATGGCGCGGCTAAGTAGGTCTATCTGTTCATCGTTGCGGGTATTGACCGCAAGGTCTACGAAACGGCCTTGGATCTTCGCCCATTCGTCCCCGGCTTCCCGCGATAACCGCTGGGCGTATTCCTCGAAGGCCTGATGGAGGATGCAAACGATGATCAAACGGTTGTTGGTGCGGGAGGCGACCTCGGCGAGCTGCTGGAAGAAGTAGATGTCAGAGCCTTCGTGGGCGGCGGACTCCAGGAACTTCCCCATCTCGTCGATGAGTACCATCAGGCCACCGCCTGCTCGCGGGTGCTCTTGGGCTATCCGCCTCAGGCTGCTGAGGACCTGCTTCTCCGTCCATTTGCCAGGTCCTGCCTTAGCAGCGAACCCGCACGCTTCAAGGGCTTCACCCACTACCTGTGCGGGGCGATCCCGACGCCCAACGACGGGAAGGATACGCCAACCCTTTGTATGGGGCGGCAGGGCTCCCCAGACCACTGAGGCTGTTTGCTCACCGAGGGAAAATGCGGCAGCCTCTCTCAGAGACGACCTTCCATTCAGAAGTGCGCTGAGGGCGATCGCCAGGCTCGACTTGCCGCTGCCATACGGGCCCGTCCAAGTGAATGCCCCGTGAGAGTCCTCCGAGACATGGCGGGCCATGGTCTGCAGGACCTCCGCCGAGGACTGCGGGCAGATGAATCCCTCCAGGGCATCTGCACTGCCTAGGTCGAGGTCGATGCGGATTGCCCGTTGGAACCGGCTTGTAACCGTGACACGCTCTGCCAATGTCATTACGCCGCTCTCCGCCTGTGCGCCGAAGAATAGTCTCTTGCAAGGAGCCGGGTGGCGGCTTCTTTGTCCACTATGGCGTCTCGGATCACTTGCTTGAGGCCGGCGGTCTCAGACCATCTATAGGCGCCGTCGGTCGCGCTCTCTATGCTGGATAGTCTGTCTATCAGTTCGTTTTCGTCCAATAGGAACACTCTCCCTGGAGAGCCGGGCTCGTGGGCCAACGCTTCGAAGGATAGGGTGCTGGTGTTCGGGAAGCGTTCATTCCAGAACTGGGTCATGGCGTAGCCGAACGCGCCGACGCCAAGAGATGGCTTCGGCCCTCGGACGAATCTATAGCGCTCCCGTGTCCCGGTCTGTCTGATCAGGCCTAGCTCGGTGAGGGGCGATTCCAATCCTTCCTCTAAATTGGACTTCCCAGAAGGAGGCAGAGCCACATACGTTCGTAGGAAGCAAGCGACATCGTTCTTGATCGTGGCATAGGCGGCCCGGGGCCACTCCCGTTCCTTCGCGAGTCCGTTGATGGCCTGAACCAGTCCTTCGCGTTCAAAGACCATGGCTGGATAGTGATTGAAGGCCCAGAACCAAGTGGTCTTCTTCGAGTTGCCCGCAATATTCCAGTGAACAAGCCAGGATGTAGTTGGCTCCTCCATGTAGGGATCGAGGCCGTCCTTACCGAACAGACGCCGTCCGAGTGGAGTAGTCTCGATCTGCGTGGATTCAGACCCTTCCTTGATGACGCCTGCGGCCGTCGCCCAGTGGCGGATGGAGGCGACCATGTTCCTGCCCACGCCGAACTCGGCGATGGCATGAGGACCCAAGAAGACGTGCCGGTTGCTCTCGCTACGACCTTCTGTGCTTTCGACAGCATCGAAAGCCTTCTTCAACCACCCATACCTGAGGGGAAACGTCTCGTGCCCGGACAGATGTGGGCTGTACCCGTCTTCGTAGAGGGGGCCTCGGGGCATGCACCCTCCTCCTAGAAAGAACGTTGGGTGGACGGTAGCACAGGTGCTTGTACGCTGTATAGAAGCCGGTGGCCTTGAGCGCGAGGCTTTGGGAGGGCCAGCGCCACCCATGTCTTCGGGTGCTCCCCCTCAGACAGTTGGGCCTCGACTCATCCCAGCCGGAACTCCGGCGCTTGCGCGACAGGTTGGTGCGTCTGCGTTCGATGCCATGTCTTCCACCGCATGTGTCGAACCAGCAGGAGAGCATTATACAATCGGGATACAAATGGGCTGGAAGTATCGGAGAGAGGAATAAGTCCCTCGGTGAAATCGATGAGCGACACGCAGCCGTCCCCTGGCGTGCAAACAATCTATGCGGACTATCAGGCGACGACGCCCGTAGATCAGCGTGTCCTTGAGGCGATGGCCCCCTACTGGCGTGAGCTGTTCGGCAACCCCCATTCGAACGATCATGTAGTCGGTTGGCGTTCGTTGGAAGCTGTCCAACGCGCAACGTCGTCCGTTGCAGCGCTGATCGGAGCCGACGCCGATGAGGTCGTCTTCACTTCAGGCGCCACTGAGGCGAACAACCTCGCTCTGTTGGGCTTGGGCCGCCGGGCATCATCGAAGCGTCCTAGGGTCTTGGTAAGCGCAATCGAACACAAGTGCGTGATGGCGGCAGCTAGGTCTCTCGAAGAGCGAGAGGGCCTCGTAGTTGAGTTCATTCCGGTCGATGAGGAGGGCTTCCTTGACTTGGGAACCCTAGAGGCCATGCTTGACGATTCAGTTCTCGTCGTCTCAGTGATGGCGGTCAACAACGAGATCGGGACGATTCAAGACCTACCGCGCATCGCCGCTCTGTTGGCAGAGCATGGTGTTCTCTTCCACTGCGACGCCGCCCAGGCCCCCTGCGCCATGGACCTCCGCCACCTTGCTGAACATGCTGACCTAATCAGCTTGTCGGCGCACAAGATGTACGGCCCACAAGGGATCGGCGCCTTATACATCCGGCGGGATGTACAAGGACAGATTGAACCGATCATCTATGGGGGTGGGCAGCAAGCCGGATTGCGGTCCGGCACGATGCCAGTGCCGCTATGCGTTGGAATGGGAGCAGCGGCGGACTTGATCTGTGCTTCCGATACCGCCCCTGAACGTCTGAGGGTGGCCAGGCAACGTGACGCTTTCGTGGAAGGCTTGCGAGCCACCGTTCCCTCGATGGCCATCAACGGGCCCATTGGAAGCTGGCGCCACCCTGGCAATGCGAACCTGCGTTTTGAAGGTGCAGCGGCACAGGATGTCCTTGGATCTCTCCAGCCAAGCATTGCGGCGTCCACCGGAGCAGCCTGCACGTCTGGTATCCCTGAGCCCTCGCACGTGCTCCGAGCCATAGGACGGACATCAGCCCAAGCGGAGTCTTCTATCCGATTCAGTTTCGGGCGCTTCACAACTGACCGCGATGTGGAGGAAGCAGCGCGTGTCGTAAAGAACGCCGTGCAGTCTCTGAGAGTGGCAGGACTAACCACAGGATAAGTGTCAATCGTGGGTGGGTCATTTTCAAACCGGCGCTAACATAAGTGCTGCAAGTCGATTGGACTTGGGAGATTAGCCTTGGTGCTCAAGGTGTGTATGCACTAGCAGAGGGCATCGCTCCCCTGTGAGGGGAGCATGGACCACCGGCTATCGGCCCGCAGGGACGCTACCCGCTAGGGGGTTCGTAGTACAGTATCAGTTGGCTCGCTAGTATGCCTTGCGCGGCTTCTCGTACAAGAAAGGCGGGCCGGGCAGGCATATGACTCCATGCGGCGAGAAGAGGCCCATGGCTACGATGGACATCTTCGTGAGTTTCGAGTTCGACAAAGACAGGGACCTCAGAGACAGTTTCTACGAACAGGCGAAGCTGCAGACTCAGCACCGCATCAGGAATTGCTCACTTAGGGAAGCCTATCCTACGGAGGAGTGGAAACGAGAGGCGAGAGAGGCGATTCGAGGGTGCGACGTAGTGATTGTCCTGATTGGCGAGGACACCCACAACGCCCCGGGAGTAAGGACCGAAGTGGACATGGCGCGTAGCTTCGGCAAACCCACTCTTCAGGTTAGACCGAAGAAGCGACCCTACGCTGGAGTTGCCGGGGTCGAGGATCCCATCCCCTGGAGATGGAAGCAGATCAACAGACGACTGGACGAGATATGAGCCAAGAAATGGCCAGAATAGAACATCTGGAGCTCATCCAGGCGGTCGTAAACAGGCTCGGGAGAAACTCCTTCGCCATCAAGTCGACGGCAGCAGCAGCTACGGCGGCGTTGGTAGCGCTCACGGCGAGCACCAATTCCCCAATCGGCGCTATTGCCGGGACTGCGATTCTTCCGCTGTGGATGCTCGACGCGCGATTCCTCGCAGAAGAACGAGCTTTCCGAAGGTTGTATGACTCCGTGAGAGTTGGCCCTCCCCCAGAATACGGCAGCGACGGCTACTTCAAAATGGAAGGGCTCTCAGGCGCCAAGGGCTCGGACAGTCTCATCGGGGTGGCGGCAAGGCTGTACCTATTCTACATCCCCCTCCTAGTGTTGGTCGGAGTCTCGTTGCTGATAGCCTTCGTCTAGAATCTCCGATGCTCTGACAATTTGTCCGTTCACCCAACTGGACAACTCCTAGACCTTGATGCTGCGCAACGACATCGTGCTGTAAGCCATGCGGACAGCGCCACCATAGCCGCCACGCCACGATCATGCGGCAGCAGCACACGGTCAAGGAGCGCTTGCTGCGCTCGTTCATAATAAACTGCGTCAGAACTAGGCGCCGACGCGAGGAACCCCTCCTACATCTTCACCACGCCACGCTTCGGCTACTGGTTCGCCGAGCCCGACGCCGCCCGGACAGGCGAAGCGGAGGTTGGTAGGCCGACGGGTTATTCGCGGCGGCGGCGGTCGGGGTGCATGGGTTGCGCTCAGGGTTGGAACCTCGCCGTGGCAACAGCTGTTCCCTAGTTTGGTTCTGGTGCGGAAGAAGTCGGCGGCGTGGACAAGCGCGCTATGACTGTTGTCCTCACACCGTAGGTCGCGCCGCGAGATGTGGTGTTCACTCTACGGAGACCGACTCTCCTTCAGGTCTAGGACGAGCCTCAGCGTGAAGGTTCTTGATTTCGTCAAGTCTGGTGGAGCCGAGGGGACTCGAACCCCTGACCCCCTGCTTGCAAAGCAGGTGCTCTCCCAACTGAGCTACGGCCCCACGCGCGCCGGTAACCTGACGCTGGTTCAGGATACCATCGCACTCCTAAGCCGGGGCCGACCCCGGCAGCGACAGCCCTTCCATCGTCTCCGGCACGACGCTGAACCGCTCGAACGGCGGCATGAAGTACGCCCCGGCGATGCGCCCGGAGAGCGCCGTCAGCAGTTCGCGGCTCAGCGCGATGCCCTCCTTGCCGCCGGCGTCGCCGCGGTATTCGGCGAGGTCGATGCGCCGCATGACGTCCTCGGGCACCACGATGCCGGGCACCTCGTTGTGGAGGAAGCGTGCGTGTCGGGCGTTGCGCAGTGGCAGCACGCCCATGATGACCGGAAGCGGGAATCCCCCCAGCAGCGACCACACGCGCTCCACGTGCTCGGCCGCATACACCGGCTGCGTCAGCAGGAAATGCGCCCCGGCCTTCACCTTGCGCTCCAGTACGCGAAGCTCCCTGTCCAGGTCCGGCGCGTTGAAGTTCAGCGCCGCTCCGATGAAGAAGGAGGTCGGCTGCCCGATCTCCCGCCCGTTCCCATCCACGCCCTCGTTGAAACCCGCCATCAGCCGGATCAAGCCGGACGCCGACACGTCGCTCACTGCGGTGGCCTGGGGATAGTCGCCAGAGAGCGGAACGTCCCCCATCACCGTGAAGACGTTGCGCAGTCCGAGCGCATGCGCCCCCAGCAGGTCCGAGTGCAGCGCCAGCAGGTTGCGGTGGCGGATTGCCATGTGCATGACCGCCTCGACTCCCAGCCGCGACTGCACCAGGCTTCCCGTGGCGAGAGCGCTCATCCTGCCCTGCGCCCGCGGGCTGTCCGCGACGTTCACTGCGCTCACACTCCCGGCGATGCCCCGCAGCTTGTCCAGCGTTCCGCTGATGTCGAACCCCCGCGGCGGCGCGAGCTCCACCGTCACGACGAACTCGCCCCGCGCGATGTGCTCCGCGAGCCCGGTGGGCGGAGCGGCCGGCGCCTCGACGAGTTGCCGTCGCGCGGCGGGCGGAGCAGGGGCCCGACGCGTCGACGACTGCAGCACCCCCCGCACCGCGTCACGCACCGCGGCGATGTGCGCGGGTGTCGTTCCGCAACATCCGCCGATCGCCACTGCGCCCGCGCGCGCGATCTCTCTCGCCGTCTCCGCGAAATACTCCGGAGGCGCCGCATACTCCAGCCGCCCATTCACGTATGCGGGCAGACCGGCGTTCGGTTGAACGACGAGCGGCACGTCGGCGGTCGCGGCCATGCGCTCCACGACGCTCAACAGCAGGTCCGGGCCCACGCTGCAGTTCGCACCCAGCGCCAGCAGCCCTGCGTCTTTCAGCGCGGCGACGACGTCCTCCGGGTAATCGCCGCCCGGCGTCAGGCCGTCGCCCGTGAACGTCATCTCGGCTATGACCGGCAGGTCGGAGACGGACTGCACTGCGTCGATGGCCTGCCGCAGTTGGGCGAGCGAAGTGAAGGTTTCCAGGAGGACGAGGTCTGCCCCTCCATCCGAGAGCGCGGCAGCCTGTTCAGCGAAGACGTTCCAAGCCGATGCCGGTGAGAACAGGCCTGCGCCCGTCGCGTCCGGCGGCAGCGGGCCCATCGAACCGGCCACCCAGACGTTCTGGCCGTGCAGCCGCGCCGCTTCCCTGGCAAGAGCGACACCCGCGCGGTTCAGCTCCTCGACGCGGTCCGCCATGCCGTGCATGCCGAGCTTGGCCGCGTTGGCGCCGAAAGTGTTGGTCTCGATCAGCTCCGCGCCCGCTCGGAGATAGGAGAGGTGCACACCCTTCACGACGTCCGGCTGGGAAACGTTCGCCGGTTCCAGCAGCGCAGCCGTCAGACCGTGCGCATACAACTGCGTGCCGGTAGCGCCATCGCAGAGCAGGAGACCGCGGGATAAGCGTTCGGAAAGCGAGAGGACCATGGGCGGGAACCTCTGACGATTGTAACAGCGCCCCTGCGTCCATTGTGTGCGGGCGACCCGGACGGCTATCCTGCGGCCCACGTCCTCATGACAGGCCCAGACCTCACGCTCATCAACTGGCTGCTGGCTGCCTCGCCGGTCGTCCTCCTCGTAGTCGCCATCATCTGGCTGAACTGGAGCGCACCGCGCGCCGGGGCCGCCGCTTGGCTTCTCGCCCTCGCGCTGGCGCTCCTCGTCTACGGCGCGGCGCGGGACCACGTCGCCATCGCCAGTGCGAAGGGACTGAGCCTCGCTGTCTTCGTCCTCACCATCGTCTGGACGTCCGTTTACCTCTTTAACATGGTGGACCGGCTCAAGGGCATCGACGCCATCGGGCGAACGATGGCGAGGCTTGCGAGCGACCGATTGGTGCAGGCGCTGCTCATCGGGTGGGGCTTCTCCAGTTTCATCCAGGGCATCACCGGGTTCGGCGTGCCGGTGGCCGTCTCCGCTCCACTGCTCATCATGCTGGGTTTCCCGCCTGCCCGCGCCGCCGCGATGGCGCTCGTGGGCCACGGCTGGGCCGTCACGTTCGGCTCCATGGGATCGTCCTACTACACCATCCAACTGGTAACCGGCATCGAGGGTGAGGTCATCGCGCCCCACATGGCGCTCCTCTTCGCGCCCATCATCGTGGCGAGCGGCATGCTCGTCGCGCACATCCAGGGCGGCCTGAGCGCGGTGCGGCGGAGCCTGCCCGTGGTGGTGTTGACCGGAGCGCTCATGGCCGCGGCGATGTACGCCCTCGCTTGGGGCGGGGCGCCGCAGATAGCGTCCACCGTCCCGGGCATCCTCGGCATGGTGGCGCTCGCTCTGCTCTCCCGCACTCCCCTTCTGCTGGGCCCTCCGCAGACGCAGGCAATGCCCGAGGCCCCACCCGCGGGCGCTTCGGACGAGCCCGAGGCCCGGCCCATGCCATTCATCCTCGCGTTCATGCCGTACCTGCTGCTCATCACGCTCAGTGTCATATCGCAGATCGGTCCGGTGAAGGAGGCGGTGCGCGGCATACAGTGGTCACTCGACTACCCCGCGTTCGAGACCGCCCAGGGTTTCGCCGTCGCGGCGGCGAGCGACTACGCCCCCATACGGGTGCTCAACCATCCGGCGCCGCTCATCTTCTACAGCATCGTGATCAGTGCCATCGTCTACGTGTTCGCGAAGCGATGGCGGAGGGGCGTCGCGTGGGAGGCGATGAAGCTCACCTACGGGCAGAGCCTCAGCTCCACCATCGGCGTGACGACGATGGTGATGATGGCCGTCGTGATGGCGGACAGCGGCATGACCGTGCTCCTCGCTCGCGGCATCGCCAACGCTTCCGGCCCGCTCTTCCCGTTCGTCTCGCCGTTCATCGGCCTGCTCGGCTCGTTCATGAGCGGCAGCAACACGAACTCGAACGTCATGTTCGGCCTGCTCCAGTTGGAAACGGCCCGCGCGCTGGACATCGGCACGGTCACCATCTCCAGCATCCAGTCCATCGGCGCGTCCGTCGGTAGCCCGATGGCGCCCGCGAAGGTGCTCGTGGGCGCGGCGGTGGTCGGGCTCGCGGGGAAGGAGCGGGACATCTTCCGCATCGTCATCCCGTACATCCTCGGGCTTGTCGTCCTCGCCGGCATCGAGGCCATCATCATCATCGAACTGCTGCCCGCGCTATCGAGGTAGGCCATGCTCTCAGCCGCAACGAAACGCAAACTCCGCCACGTCGTCCTCGCCGGAACGATCGTCAGCTTCCCGCTGCTCTACCTCGGCCCGGTAACGCTCGAGGAGCCGGCGGTCACGGTCGCGGGGCTGGTCGTGGGCGCCGTGACCGCGGCGCTCGCCTGGCTCGCCTTCTAGGGGGAACGCTCCATGGCCAACGCACAACCGGACAGAAGCTCGCAGCGCCAGTTCGGACGCCTCGCCGGGGCCTACGGCGCCAGCAGGACGCACGCGCGGCCCGGCGCGCTCGCATCCGCGGAGTCCATGCTGAGCGACCGGCGCTACGGGACCGCTATGGACATCGGCGCCGGGCCCGGCTTCACTGCGTTCGCCGTCGCCGACCGCTGCGACCGCGTCATCGCGACCGACGTAACGCCGGAGATGCTGGAGCAGGCGCGCTCGCTGCGCGTCGACCGCGGGGCGCCGCAGACCGAGCTGATGCTGACGGCAGCCGAGTCCCTGCCCTGCCGGGACGGCAGCCTGGACCTCGTCACCTGCCGCACCGCCGCCCACCACTTCCTGAATGTGGACGCCTGGCTGAGTGAGGTCCATCGGGCGCTGGCGCCCGGCGGCGAGCTCATCCTCATCGACACCATCTCTCCCGACGACGCCCAGGCCACCTCCTGGATGCACGACATCGAGATCTGGCGCGACCCCTCCCATGTGCGGAACCTCACGGAGTCCGAATGGGTGAACGCTATCGAGCGAGCGGGCCTGCACGTTGTGGAAACGGCACGCTCGCGCGTTGACCTCGAATACCCGGACTGGACGGAGCGCGCGGGGATGCCGGAGGAAGAGGCCGTCCGGCTGGGCCGGGCGCTCGAGGATGCGCCTCCCGCTGCAACAGGCGCCTTCGGCATCGCGCCCCGTGCGGACGGTACGATCGAGTTCTATTGGCCCGTATTGAGCGTGAAGGCGGTCAAGGCGTAGGAACTTAGTCGATCCCGCGCAGCACCCGCTGGGCTGCGGAGACGCCGGCGCCCGCCTGCGTCTCGTAGCCTTGGTCGCCCATCGCGTCTTCCAGCGCGCCCAGCACGGTCATCACGTTCGGGCCCGTGCTGTTGTGGCCCATCAGCCCGATGCGCCACGCCTTTCCGGCGAGCGCCCCCAGTCCCCCGCTCAACTCGATGTTGTGCTGGTCGAGCAGATAGCGACGTGCTTGTGCCTCATCGATCTCGTCAGGCGCCCGTACGGCGGTGAGGGTCGGCAACTGTACCCCCGGGTCCGCAACCACACTCAGTCCCATGGCCTGGAGGCCGGCTCGCAGCGCCGTCCCGTTCGTGGTGTGACGCTCCCAACGAGCCTCCACCCCCTCTTCCGCGATCAACCGGAGCGCCTCGCGCAGCGCGTAGATCATGGAGATGGGCGCGGTGTGGTGGTAGGCGCGGCGGTCCCAGTAGCTGCTCAACTCCGTCAGGTCGAGATAGAAGCTCCGCACCTTGCCCGTGCGGTTCTGCAGCGTCTCCACCGCTCGCGGACTCAGCGTCAGCGGAGCCAGCCCCGGAGGCGCGCCGATGCACTTCTGCGTACAGCTGTAGCACACGTCCACGCCCCACTCGTCGACGCGCAACTCCACGCCGCCGAGCGACGTCACCGCATCGACCACCAGCAGCGCACCGGCCTCGTGGGCTACGTCCGCTATCTCCCTGATGGACGTGGTTGCTCCGGTGGACGTTTCAGCGTGCACCACGCCGACCGCCTTGACCTTCCCCGCCGCCCTGATCGCCTCACGCAACCGGTCGGCGTCCACCGGCTTGCCCAGCTCGTGCTCCACCCTGACGACGTTCGCCCCGCTCCGCTCCGCGATCTCCCCCAGCCGCTGACCGAAGTACCCGTTGATGCCCACCACGAACGTGTCGCCGGGTTCGATGATGTTGACCATCGCGGCTTCCATGCCGGCCGTGCCGGTCCCGGAGATGGGTATCGTCACCGCGTTCTCTGTTTGGAAGACGTACCGCAGCAGCCTGCGGACGTCGTCCATGACGGCCAGGAAGCTCGGGTCCAGATGCCCCAGGAGCGACGTGCTCATCGCCTGCAGTACACGAGGGTGCACGTTGGAAGGTCCAGCCCCCATGAGCAGCCGGTACGGAGGCGTGAAGGCAGCGGTCTCTAGCGTCATACGGCATTCTCGACAGTGTGGAGTATGCCCGGCGAGCGGCGATGCCCGGGCGCCGGGCGCAATGCATTATAGCAACTGCCCGGTTCACGCAGCAGGACCTGGCTGACCCTCTGAGAGTAGTTTGAGAATTATCTACAACATGTAGTGGCCCCGCGCGTCGGGGTCTGCAATCCCTTGCAGCGCCATCAGGTGGTTCACGTGGCAACTGCCTCATCGACGGCCCCGCGCAGGCCGCATAAACCCGATTGAATGCTATGCAAACGCATTGATTCAGTCTTAGACAACGTCTAACGTTTTCATACGCGTTGCCACTGAGGCACACCACGCCGGAGCAAGAGCAGCCCTATGCCCGCGCACAGCGACATACACCACGAACCGGTCATGGCCGCCGAGGTCGTCACCTGGCTCGCTGTCCGACCCGGCGGGGCCTACGTCGACTGTACGCTCGGCGACGCCGGGCACGCCACCGCCATCCTGGAAGCCTCGGCTCCGGACGGACGCGTCCTCGGCCTCGACGCAGACCCGGAGGCCCTTCCGCCTGCGACGGAGCGCCTGCGCCGCTTCGGCGATCGCGCCGTCGTCGTCAATGCCAACTTCGGTACGGTCGCTTCGCAGGCGAGCGCCTACGGGTTCGTGCCTGCCGACGGCGTACTGTTCGACCTGGGGCTCTCCTCCCGCCAGTTGGACGTCGAGGAGCGAGGGTTCAGCTTCCGGCGCTCCGCTCCGCTGGACATGCGATTCATGCCGGAGGGCCCATCCGCCGCGGAGCTCGTCAACGGCCTGCCTGAGCAGGAGCTCGCGGACCTCATCTACACGCTCGGGGAGGAGCCGCGCTCACGCCGCATCGCGCGCGCGATCGTCGCGGCCCGCCCGCTGACCGACACCGCCGAGCTCGCTGAGGTCGTCGCGCGCGCGTCCGGGTACCGAAGAGGCCGGACGCATCCGGCCACCCGCACCTTCCAAGCGCTCCGCATGGCCACGAACGACGAACTTGGCAACCTGCGGCGCGGGCTCAGCCAGGCTGCCTCCGTCCTCGATGTCGGAGGACGCCTCGTAACGATCGCCTACCACTCGCTCGAGGACCGCGAGGTCAAGCGATTCGTGGGCAGCGGCGCGGTCCGCCCCCTCACGAAGCGTGTGATCAAGCCGGGTCCCGAGGAGGTCGCACGCAACAGGCGCAGCCGCAGTGCGCGGATGCGCGTTGCCGAAAACGCAGGGAGTTCAGAAGGGGACAGATGACAAACTCGCGTGAACAGCTCTATACCGCCATCGATGTCGGCACGACGAAGGTCGTCACCCTCGTCGCGAGGGCCGGCATGGACGGCGGGGTGGAGGTCCTCGCCAGGGGCTACGCGGCTTCCGCCGGTATGCGCAAGGGGTTGGTCGTTACACCGGACGCCATGAAGGAGTGCATCCGTCTATCGGCGAATGAGGCGGAGAAGGCGCTGGGACGCAGGCTCCCGCCCGCCATCGCCGGCGTTACCGGCAGCCACTTCCAGTCCCACAACGTCAGCAAGGATGACGCGGAGAACGGCATCGTCAATGGCGAGGGCTACTTCACCCAGTCGAACGTTGACGGGCTGATGCAGTCCATAGCCCACAACCCCATCGGGATGCGTGTGGTCCAGACTGTCCCACGCTCGTTCGAAGAGTCACACGTCATCATGGGCGACTCGGTCCCCGTGGACACGCTCATCGCCACCCTCTCGGCAGCGGGTATCACCCTCCGCGGGCTCGTCGTTGAGCACCTGGCCAGTGGAGAGGCGGTCCTCAACTCGGACGAGCGGGTACTGGGCGTGGTGCTCGTGGACATCGGCGGCGGTTCCACCGACGTCGTCGTCTACCGTGAAGGGTCCCCCTGGTACACCACCAGCATTCCCGTCGCGGGCCAGCACTTCACCACCGACATCGCAACCGGATTGGGCCTGCTGCCCATCGCCGCCGAGCGCGTGAAGATCTCCAAGGGCTCGGTCTGGTTCGAGCACCTCGCCGAGCGGGACACCGCTGAGGTGAAGCCGGGGCTGGGCAGCAGTGTCACGTCCGTCCACCTGAAGAAGCTGAACCGGTTGCTGCATGACCGGGCCGTGGAGCTCGTACGCATGATCATGCAGCGCCTCGCCTCCAACGGGCTCACACACATCCCGTCGGGCGGCATCGTGCTGACCGGCGGAGCATCCGAGCTGCCCGGGCTTGTGGACATCGTGGCCGACTACGGCAAGAGGCCCGTGCGCCTGGGAACACCCTCGCCAACGCTTGGGCTGCCGGATGAGCTGATGGACCCCGCCTACTCCACGGCCGTTGGCCTGCTGCTTTGGGCCATGCGTCAACGGCACGTCGAGGCGCTCACCGGGCTGAACGGCGCCGGGGCGCTCCGGGGACGGTCCGGAGGCTGGTTCTCACGGTTCAAGTCCAGGGAACCAACGGGGGTGGGCGCATGAGCCGACCACACAAGCCATTCCCGCAGCGGGAATAGCGGGGCAAAGAGCGGATGAGGCGTTACAGGACAGACAGCACACCAACAGTCCGAATACCAGGACCAGGGCAAAGGGGTAACGGTTATGACAATGGAACTCTTCGGTAACGAGCACAAGGCGGATATCGACGGCATCGCGCGCGTCAAGGTCATCGGCGTAGGCGGCGGAGGCTGCAACGCTGTTAACCGCATGTACCGCGAGCGTGTCCCGCACGTCGAGTACCTCGCCGTGAACACGGACGCCCAGCACCTCGTGCGTCTCGACGTGCCGGTCAAGATTCGCATCGGCGACACGATCACGCGCGGTCTCGGTGTCGGCGGCGACCCTGAGATCGGTCGTACCGCAGCCGAAGAGTCCCGCGAGGAGATCTACGAGTCGGTCCGCGGCGCGGACATGCTCTTCATCGCCAGCGGCATGGGCGGAGGCACCGGAACAGGCGCGGCTCCCGTCGTCGCTGAGGTAGCCCGCGAGACCGGCGCTCTCACCATCGCCGTCGTCACCAAGCCCTTCCGGTTCGAGGGACGAAAGCGCGGCAAGACCGCCGACGACGGACTGGCCCGCCTGCGCGAGGCTGTCGACACCCTCATCGTCGTCCCGAACGACCGCCTCGGCGCCATGTGCGACGACGACCTGTCCGCCGAAGACGCCTTCAAGCTCGCGGACGACGTGCTGCGCCTCGGCGTCAAGTCCATCGCGGAGCTGGTGACGGTCCCCGGCGAGATCAACCTGGACTTCGCCGACGTCAAGACCATCATGACCGGCGCCGGCCCGGCCTGGATGTCCATCGGCTCCGCCCACGGCGAGAACCGCGCGATAGAGGCTGCCAAGAGCGCCGTCCACAGCCCCATGCTGGACGTCAACATAGAAGGCGCCCGGGGCGTTCTCCTCAACATCACCGGCGGCACCAACATGACCCTCAAGGAAGTGCAGCGCGCCGCCGACGTCATCGCCAACTCCGTCGACCCGGACGCCAACATCATCTTCGGTATGGTCACGGACCCCAAGATGGAGGACGAGATGTGCGTCACCATCATCGCCACCGGCCTCCCGAGCATCGAGCAGATGAGCCTCAACGACGACGGCATCGCCGAGTTCCTCCGCCGCGCTATCAGCGACGAAGCCGACTTCGACCTGCCGCCGTTCCTCCGCCCCACCAACCGGCGGGCGGAGTAGAGCACAACCAGAGCAACCGAACTTCGCCGCCTGTCCCCCACGGCGGCGGAGCGCGGGGCAGGTTCCCCAGGCCCGCTCCGCAGGTTTGGCGATCAAGCCCCCGGAAGGGACCCTTCCGGGGGCCTTCGCTTGTCCGGCGTGATGGATGTATTAACGCAATATGTGCTACCGGCTGCCCGGTTTCTACATACTGCTGGTAGAATCGGCGAAATTGCCTATTGACTTTTCGCGCGGGTTGCAGAAGAATAGCCGCCGTCAGCCAAAAGGGCTTTATCTGGTAGCCCGCGCACCTTAAAATCCTCTATATTGTTGTCCAAGGCACGGACGGAGTCTCCTGTTCCGGAGACACCGAACGATCTCAGCCGAGAGGGTCGCGATGCATTGTCCGAACTGCGGAGACCCCAACACCCGCGTAACCGACTCGCGGGACACCGGTCAGGACATCCGCCGGCGCAGGGAGTGCGTCAGGTGCGGCGTACGCTTCACCACATACGAGCGCATCCAGCACGCTACGCTCCAGGTCATCAAACGCGATGGCCGGCGCGACGAGTTCGACAAGCAGAAGCTCCTGCGCAGCATCCGCCTTGCCTGCACCAAGCGTCCTCTTCCCAGCGGCACGCTGGAGAAGCTCGTCGGTGAGATCGAGAACGACCTCCAGGACCTCGGCAAGGCCGAAGTCCCCGCCTCCGTCATCGGCGACCTGACGCTCGAACGCCTGCGCCAGCTCGACCCTGTCGCCTATGTCCGCTACGCCAGCGTCTACCGCGACTACGACACGCTGGACGGGTTCATTGAGGAGATACGCGAGTTCCAGGCCACCGGCGCGGCATCTTCCGACGAAGGCGTCAGCCAGCTCACCCTCATCCCCAACGAGTTCGCGGTGCCCGTCAAGCGCACCGGACGCCGGGGCCGCAGGCCCAGCATGACGAGGCCGTTGGACGGCAGCGCCGCACGCGGCTGACCCACTTCCCGCCTGGACAACATAACGACGCTTACGTGCTGCGGCCCTCGGGCTGCAGCGACCGGAAGTGCGCGCTCCCCTGCGCTCTTCCACGTCTCCCTCCTCCGCAGGCCCCTCTCGACGCGCCACGGGAGCGGGCCATCGGGCCCCGTTGGGTATTATCCCGCGGGGCCCGCCCTCGTTAACCCGCTATAATGCCTGCGCACCCACAAGGACGTCGGACCATGGACGCACGCCCGCGCATAGGCATAACCCTGGGGGACCCCACCGGCATCGGGCCGGAGGTGGTAGCCAGGGCGCTCTCACACCCCGGCATGGACGAAGATGCAGCGCTGTTCGTCGTCGGCTCGCCCTCCGTGCTCGACAGGGCGTTCGACCTCGTGGGAAGCGGCCTGCGCGCTCGAGGCGTCGACGACACCACGGAAGCCCCCGCACCGGGTCTCGTGAACGTCATCTCTCCGCACGATGACGACGGCCTCGCTGCCCTGCCCTACGGCGAGACCTCCCCACGCGCCGGAGCCGCGGCGGTGGAGTGGGCCTCTGCCGCTGCCCGCCTCGCGATGGAGGGCGCAGTGGACGCCATCGCCACCGCGCCGATCAGCAAGGAAGCGGCGAGACTTGCGGGTCACCGGGACTTCGGACACCAGGAGATATACCAGAATCTCGCCGGCGTTCCCCGTGTCCTCACCATGCTCCTCACCAACGGCCTGAACGTGGTCCATCTCACCACGCACCACCCACTCCGCGAGGCCGCTCTCCACGTCACGCGCGACCGTGTACTCGAAGCCCTGCGCCTCACCAACGATTTCTTCGCCGCGCACGGCATCCCTGAGCCGCGCATCGGCGTCGCAGCCCTCAACCCCCACGGCGGCGAGGCCGGGCTCATCGGCACAGAGGAGATCGAGGAGATACGCCCGGCCGTCGACGACGCCAACGCCGAAGGCATAGACGCCACCGGCCCGGTGCCTGCCGACTCCGTCTTCGGCCAGGCTATCGAGGGCCGGTACGACGCCGTGCTCGCGATGTATCACGACCAGGGCCACATCGCCGTCAAGGTGCACGACTGGGCGGCCAGCATCACGCTCAACATCGGTCTGCCCTTCCTGCGGACCTCCGTCGACCACGGGACCGCGTTCGACATCGCCGGCAAGGGCGTCGCCGATCCGCAAGGCATGATCGAGGCCATCCGCTATGCCGCGGAGGTCTCTCGCACCGGCCGTCTTCCCTCCCCCCGCAACGCCTGACGCACCCGTCGTTCCTGCGGAGGCAGGAACCTTGCATCCCTCCACCCGTCATTTCCGCGAACGCGAGAATCTTGCCCCTCACCTCTCCTGAGGGAGAGGTCGACGCGCTTGCGCGGCGGGTGAGGGCCCTCCGGTGGGGCTGGGGTGTCTGATCCCCTCGCCCTACAAGGGGAGAGGGCCAGAGAGAGGGTACTCCGGGTCACGGGAACCCCTCCTGCCACCCCCCGGTGCTATACTCTGGCGTGCGCCGGCACGGACATCGCGCTGGCGCTTCGTATACGGAGGACACAGCGTATGCGCGTCGGGTTTGCGGGCGGGGGCGTCATGGCGGAAGCGATGCTCAGCAGAGCGATCGCCTCCGGCCTGTGCGCAGCGGACGACGTTGCCGTCGGTGAGCCGATACCCGCCCGCCGCGCCGAACTCAGCCAGCGCTACGGCATCGCCGCCCACCCCGACAACACGACAGCCGTCAACGGCGCTGAGATGGTCGTCATCGCCGTGAAGCCCCAGCATGCGGGCCATGTCTACCACGACCTTCACGGCGCGCTGGACGCTGAGCAGACCGTGCTCTCCATCGCGGCTGGCGTGACGATACGGTCGCTCGCCGACGGGCTGGGTCACGACCGCATCATCCGCGTCATGCCGAACACCCCCGCTCAGATCGGGGCCGGCATCTCCGTCTGGACGGCGACCTCCGAGGTGCCGGACACCGCGCGGCGGGCTGCCGCATCCCTCCTCGGAACGCTGGGACGTGAATGGCGCGTGGACAGTGAGGACTACCTGGACATGGCGACCGCGGTATCGGGCAGCGGCCCCGCTTACGTGTTCGCCTTCATCGAGGCGCTCACCGAAGCCGGCGTGTTCGTCGGCATGCCGCGAGACATGGCGCAGACGCTTGCGGTTGAGACCACCCTCGGCTCCGCCAGGCTCGCCGCCGAGTCCGGCGAAGCGGCCGCCATCCTGCGCGAGCGGGTGACGTCCCCGGGAGGCACCACTGCAGCCGCGCTCCGGGAGTTGGAGCGCAAGGGGTTCAAGAGTGCCCTCATCGAGGGCGTCACTGCCGCGTTCCATCGCTCGCAGGAACTGGGAGGCAAGCGGTGAAGGACCTCGCCCTGCTCATCATCAATATCCTGTTCCTCACCATACTTGCCCACGCGCTCCTCTCGTGGCTTCTTCTTGCGGGAGTCCGGAACGACACGGTCATGCGTCTCTACCAGACCATCAGCATGGCGCTGGACCCCATCTACCGCCCCCTGCGGCGGGTCATCCCCGCTGCCGGCATGCTGGACCTCACACCCCTCATCGCCATCATCGTGCTCATCATTCTGCAGAGGGCCATCGTCAGCCTCGGCTGACAGCCCCGGACCGACGCGTGGGAAGAACAACCTCGCGCGCCCAGGCGCGGTACACGGAACCTCCCGCGCCCTATAATGCCGGACGCTCATGTCCACAGCCGTCGTCTCCGATTCCAACGTCTCTCTGCCTGCGGACGTCACGCACCGGCTGCCGCTCTTCTTTGCGCCGCTGGAGGTCCGCATCGGAGGACGCGTCTACGCAGACGGCGTGGACATCGCTCCTGCCGACTTCTACGAACTGCTGAGGTCGAGCGACGAGTTCCCCACGACCTCGGCGCCGTCTCCCGGTGCGTTCCTGGACGCCTTCCGCCGCGCCGGCGAGGCTGCGGACGATATCGTCTGCATAACGCTCTCGGCCGACCTGAGTGCGGCCCACAGCGCGGCGGAAGAGGCCGTCCGGCTTGCAGGGACGCAGCTGCCGCACCTGCGCGTCTCGCTCGTGGACTCGCGCAGCGCGGGTGCGGCGCAGGGGCTCATCGCGCTCGATGCCGCGCGGTCCGCAGCTTCCGGAGCGTCCACGGACGACGTACTTGTCCGCATACAGCGGCGCATCGGCGACACCCACTTCATCGGCTATCTCGACACGCTCTACTACCTCTGGCGTGGCGGCCGCGTGCCGCGGCTCTTCATGTGGATGGGGAGCATCCTCAAGCTCAAGCCCATCCTCCAGCTCTCCGCCGGGCGCATCGGCATGGTGGAGCGGCCCCGGACAGAGGCGAAGGCGCTCGCCCGCCTCACCGCCATCGCCGCAGAGCGCACGGAGGGCCGCCCCACGCGTGCCGCCGTCATGCACGCCGCCGAGCCGGGAAAGGCCGAGATGCTTGCGGAGCGCCTGCGGTCCCATCTGCGCATCGAGGAACTGTTCATCACGGAGTTCACGCCCGCCATCGGAGCGCACACCGGCCCCGGACTCGTCGGCTGCGCCTTCCATCCGGTGGACTGAGCATCTCCGCCCCGTCGTTCCTGCGAAAAGGCCTCCGTCATGCCGGCGGAGGCAGGGATCCAGCGGCGGGGTGGGTCGGATCCCCTCTCCTGGGGGAGAGGGTTAGAGCCTGCCCCGCACTTGATGCGGGGGTGAGGGCCCTCCGTGGGTGGATGGGTTACGCAAAGGTCCCTGAGCGCGGAAGACGCCCGCTAACCCCCGCCCTCCCCTGTGGTACGCTAACGCGACCCCGGCAAGTGAGGCAGCGCGATATGACCACTGTGCGAGTTGCGGAAGGCTCCATAACCCAGTACGAAGCGGACGCCATCGTCGTCAACCTGTTCCAGGGAGTGACCTCTCCCGGCGGCGGGACCGGCGCCGTGGACCAGGCGTTGGACGGCGCCATCTCCGCGCTCATCGCGGACAAGGAGATCACCGGCACACAGGGAGAGACCGTCACCATCCATACGTTCGGCAAGCTTCCGGCCAAGCGCGTGGTCGTGGCCGGACTCGGTAAGCGCGAGCGGTTCGACACGGACGTGGTCCGCGCCGTCTCCGGTGGGGTGGCGCGGCGGCTGCGCCAGATGGGCGCCAGGCGCGCCGCGGCCATCGCCCACGGCGCGGGCATCGGCGGTCTGGATGCGGGCGCATCGGCGCAGGCGATGGCGGAGGGCACGCTGCTGGGCCTCTACGAGTTCAAGCGCTACCGCACGAAGTCCAACGGCAGCGACGGCAACGACGGCAAGTCGCTCGACGAGCTCGTCATCGTGGAGCGGGACGCGGGACGCGTGCAACCGCTCGCGGCAGGGGCGGCCAAGGGAACGCTCCTCGCGGAGTGCGCCATCCTTGCGCGCGACCTCGTCAACGAGCCGGCGAACGTCGTCAACCCCGCCCGAATGGCAGAGGTCGCGACCGACGTGGCGAACGACGCGGGGCTCCCCATCACGGTCCTCGGACGGGAGGACATGCTGGAGCGCGGGATGGGCGCGATGCTCGCCGTGACGCAGGGCAGCGCCAACGAACCCCGCCTCATCGTCATGGAGTATGCGGGCGACCCTGAGCACCCGGACAACAACGTCGCCATCGTCGGCAAGGGCATCACGTTCGACTCCGGCGGCATCTCCATCAAGCCCGCGGCCAGCATGTGGGAGATGAAGGGAGACATGAGCGGCGGCGCGTCCGTCATCGGCGCGATGAAGGGCATCGCCGCCCTGAAACCGAAGATCAACGTCTTCGGAGTCGTCCCCGCGGTGGAGAACATGCCGTCGGGCACCGCGCAGCGGCCCGGCGACATCATCCGCGCCATGAACGGCAAGACGATCGAGGTCGACAACACGGACGCGGAAGGGCGGCTCATCCTGGCCGACGCCATCTGCTACATCAAGGAGGTCAGGAAGGCGCGCCGCGTCGTTGACATCGCGACGCTCACCGGCGCAGTGGTCGTTGCGCTCGGGCACGTCGCCAGCGGCGTCATGGGAACGTCGCAGGAGCTCGTGGACTCGGTGCTGGCGGCGTCGAAGGCGACGGGCGAGAAGATGTGGCAACTGCCGCTCTTCGAGGAGTACAAGCGCCAGAACCGCTCCGACTACGCGGACGTCAAGAACACGGGCGGCCGCCCTGCGGGCAGCATCACCGCGGCGCTCTTCATCGGCGAGTTCACGGAAGACGTGGAGTGGGCGCACCTGGACATCGCGGGCACGTTCATGTCCGAGCGCGCCAGCGGCCACGTCGTCAAGGGCGCTACCGGCGTCCCCACACGCACACTGGTCAGGTTGGTTGAGGATCTGGCGAGCGTCGCGTGACGGCGGCGTGGCTCAGAGTACAACCATCCCCGGTGTTCCGGGCTTTCCTTCCATCTCCCGCATCTGGCTGACGCGGAGGACCTGCAGCGTCTCGTCGCTGATGCACTCGAAGCCGTAGCGGATGTAGCGGGGCGTGTACATGCCTTCCATGGGCCCGAGGTCGCCGTAGTGGATGTCGCCCTCGCCGAAGAAACGCGCCCTGCCGGAAAGCACCAGCCAGTAGCCGTCCTCGTCGTTGTGATAGTGCAGCGCGTTCCCCTGCCCCTTCTGGATGATCTGCACCGTGCTGATCATGCTGTCGTTGTAGAGCAGGTCGTATGAGTGGCCCTTGTCCGGACCGCGGTCGCGCGCCCTGGAGTCCGTGGGGCCCGGGTAGCTGAAGCGCTTCACCTCGTTCCCTGTGTCCATTGCCCTCGCCTGGGACTTCCCTTCCACCGGTCGCAGCTGGCTCACGCGCAGGATCTGCAACGGCTCATCGTCGATGCTCTCGAACGAATAGCGCGTGTAGCGGGGCATGAAGATGCCCTCCATGGGGCCGAGGTCGCCGTAGTGTGTGTCGCCCTCACCGCAGAAGCGCGCCTTCCCCGCAAGCACCATCCAGTAGCCGTCCTGGTCGTTGTGGTGGTGGAGCCCGGTGCCCTGTCCCTTCCCCATCACCTGTACCGTGCTGATGACCATGTGGTTGTACAGCAGATCGTGCGAAAGGCCCCGCTCGGGGCCGCGGTCGCGCCCACCGGGGTCCGAGGGGCCTGGATATCTGAACCTTCTCACCTCTTCTGCCATGGCATCCTCTCCTCTTGGTTTCCGCTCTGCCGTGTTCACCCAGACTATACCCTTCTCAGGCCCGGGCGGCATGCGGCGCCCGCCGGCGTTTCTGCGTCGGCGGGACGTGAAGGAACGCGATTGCTGGAGACGTACGGCTGTTCGAGGGAAGGCTTCCGCTACTTGTGAATGGGGACGGTTGGAAACTGCTTCCACGCACGGACCCGTTGCAGCGTCGACTTCCGGTAGTAGGCAAGCATCCACATCGACAGCCACGCTACGGAGAACGCGGTCACGGTGACAACGCGGAGGTCGTCGATGCCGTTGTACGTCAGGAACATGCCCACGGGGGCTATCAGCAAGGCAAGGACGGTCATCAACTGGGTTATTCCAGTCGTCTTCACCACAACGCTTCCTCCCTCCCCGAATCGGCCCTCAGGCCGTGCGCCACGGGAGGAAGACAGCGTATACGTCTGCCAGGCGCTGGTGAACCGGACAAGGATGCGCAAAGCTGCCTCTTTGCCTTCCGGGCACGGTTCACCACCTCGTCTGCAGTCGCCGATGTCCAGTGTCGGCTGCTCCTCTGCTACAATGTGCCTTCCGTGGTGGGCGTGGTCGAGGGGTTAAGACGCCAGGTTGTGGCCCTGGAGATCGAGGGTTCGATTCCCTCCGCTCACCCCAGCCTCCCTGCTCGTCCCCGCGCCCTTTCCCGTCCACGCCCGTTCGCATAGAATCGCCGCCGGGCGCGGCGCGCGTCCTCAAACAAGAATCGGGAAGGTGCATACATGGGCAGGCTCGACGACAAGGTCGCAGTGATCGTCGGAGGCGGCAGGAACATCGGCCGCGCCTCTTCCAAGCTCTTCGCTTCCGAGGGCGCGAAGATCGCCATCTTCGACATGGAGGAGAGCCGTGCCGCGGCGGTGACCGAAGAGGTCGCGGAGCAGGGCGGCGAGTGCATGTACGTCGTAGGCGAAGTGCAGAAGGTCGACGACGTCAAGAACATGATCGCCAGGGTCGTGGAGCACTACGGCCGCATCGACATCCTCCTGAACTGCGCTGCCATCTCCGACCGCAAGCCCATGCTCGAGTTGGACGACGAGGAGTACCGGAAGATCATCGAGGTGACCCAGAACGGCACCTACTTCACCTGCAAGTACGTGGCTGAGCAGATGGTGAAGCAGGGCGGCGGCGGAGCGATCGTCAACTTCTCGTCCGGCTCCGCGTTCAACGGCAACAAGCAGCGCGTCGCCTACGACATGGCGAAGGGCGCCATCGTGACGCTGACGATGGACATGGCGGTGCAGCTTGCGCAGTACGGCATCCGTACGAACGCCATCGCCCCCGGCATCACCGGCTCCCAGGTGGGCGGCATGATCGCGATGGAGGACCGGCAGACCAACAACCTGGTTGGCGGTCGCGCGGGTTACCCGGAGGAGCAGGCAAGCGTCGCCCTCTTCCTCGCCAGCGACGACTCCCGCCACCTCTACGGACAGACCCTCAGGAACGATGGAGGCGGCTCTGTCCTCTAGCGCCCCTGTCCCTTCCCCCTTGACGAGGGAAGGTTAGGATGGGGTGAATCTGAACAAGGAGAGTGCGACATGCCGGAAGGCTACGAGCGCGTCGCGTCACGCGACGAAGTGAGTGCGAACGAACTGAAGGTCGTCCAGGTTGGGGAGAACCAGGTCATCGTCACTGAACTGCGGGGCGAGGTCATCGCTTTCGACAACATGTGCACCCACGAGGAGTGCGACCTCTTCTACGGCGCGGTGGACGAGTTCGATGAGATCGAGTGCGACTGCCACGGGACGCGGTACAACGTCCTTACCGGTGAGGTCACCGCGCCGCCCGCCGAGATCCCCCTGCCCGTCTACGAGGTGAGCGTGGAGGACGGCGACGTCTCCGTGGGCCCGCGCAAGAACTAGCCCCGGCCCGGCGCAACGCTCACGCCGGGGGCGGTCCGCTCCCGTGGCGCAGGACTGAACGAGGAGGCCGCGTGCAGGCCTACCATGTGATCGGAACAGCGGCCCCGCGCGTCGACGGTGTCGCCAAGACCACGGGCGCAGCCCGCTACGCCGCCGACACCGACCTGCCGGGCATGCTGTGGATGAAGGCTCTCCGCAGCCCCTATCCGCACGCCCGGATCGTCTCCATCGACACCTCGAGGGCCCGGCGGCTCCCCGGTGTTCACGCCGTGCTGACCGGCGCCGACGTCGCCGGGGTCCTTTACGGCCGGCGCCTGCGCGACGTTCCTGTGCTCGCCCACGAACGCGTCCGCTTCGCAGGCGAGCGCGTCGCCGCCGTGGCTGCCGACGACGCCGAGACCGCACAGCGGGCCGTCGACCTGATCGAAGTCGTGTACGAGGAGTTACCCGCCGTGCTGGAGCCCGAGGACGCTCTCGCCGACGGCGCTCCGCTCCTGCATCCGGACATGCAGACCTACCACGGCCTGCCCGCGCCCGCTCCCCGGCCGACGAACGCGTTGACCAGCGACGTGTGGGGCCGCGGAGACCCGGAACGCGGATTCGCCGAGGCAGACCTCATCGTGGAGGGCGTCTACACCACTCAGCGCGCGCATCAGGCGTACCTCGAACCGCACTCGTGCGTCGTATGGATCGACGATGACGCGCGGCTGCAGGTCTGGGCGCCGAACAAGGCGCCCCACCGCCTCAAGCAGGACCTCTCCGGCGCGCTGGGCCTCGACCCTGAGCGGATCGTCGTCCGGCACTCGACGATCGGGGGCGACTTCGGCGGCAAGGGGTCGCCCATGGACATCCCCGCCTGCTACTTCCTCGCCCGGATGACCGGCCGGCCGGTCAAGAGCGTTATGACGTTCACCGAGGACTTCTCCGCGGCCAACCCCCGCCACCCCAGTGTCGTACGGATGCGCACAGGCGTTAAACGCGACGGCACGCTCACCGCCCACGAGGCGCGCATCCTCTTCAACAGCGGCGCCTACGGCGGCTTCAAGCCCGTCCCGGCGGTCAACCTGCCCGGCGCGAGCCACGCCGCCGGACCCTACCGCATCCCCCACACGCGCATCGAGGCCGTCCACGCCTACACCAACACCATCCCCGGCGGCTTCTTCCGTGGACCGGGCGCCGTGCAGGCCAACTTCGCTATCGAGTCCCACATGGACGTCATCGCCCAACGCCTCGGGCTCGACCCCCTCGAACTGCGACGAAGGAACCTCGTGCGCGGCGGAGAGGGGCTCGCCAACGGCATGCCCGGACTCATCATGCGCCCCGAAGAGACCGTCGACGCCGCCGTCCGGGCGTCCGGTTATCACGACCCCAAACCGCAATACGTCGGACGCGGCTTCTCGCTCTCCTACAAGGACCAGGGAGAGGGCGTCTCTTCGGCGGCCGTTACGTTCCAGCCCGACGGCGCCGTCCTCCTGCATACCTCAGTGTTCGAGCAGGGCACGGGCTCGTATACCGCGCTCGCTCAGATCGTGGGTGAAGCGCTCGACGTCGCTCCGGGGAACATCGAAGTACGGGCGTGGGACTCGGACGACGCGCCGTTCGACTCCGGCGTCGGCGCCAGCCGGGTCACCCGGGTGGCGGGACCGGCCGCATACGAGGCCGCCACGCGCGCCAGGGCCGAGCTGCTCCGGCTCGCGGCGCGCCTGCTCGACTGGCCCGCTGAGCGCATCGCGCTGTCCGGCGACGCCGTGAGGCGCACCGACACGGGCGAATCGACGCCCTGGGCCGGGCTCGTGGCGCAGGCCGGCGCGCCCGTCACGGGGAGCGCAACGAACAACGAGGAGGAGCGTTCTCCCGTGGCATCGGCGATGGCGCAGGTCGCCGAGGTGCGCGTCGACCCGGAGACCGGCGAGATCGAACTGCTGAAGGTAACCAGCGCCCACGACGTCGGTGTGGTTATCAATCCCATCGGCCACCAGGGGCAGATCAACGGCGGCGTAGTGCAGGGCATCGGGCACGCCCTCACCGAGGAGCTCCTCCTCGAGGGCGGCCGGGTCGTCAATCCCGGTCTTGCCGACTACAAGATGCCGTCGATCGCCGACCTTCCCGAGTTGCGCACCGCGCTCGTCGAGTCCGAGGAGGGCGTCGGGCCGTACCGCACGAAGGGCATCGGCGAGTACGCCATCGAGGGGATCGGCGCCGCCGTGGCGAACGCCGTGGCCGACGCCGTCGGTGTCCGCATCGCTGATGCGCCGGTCACCGCGGAGAAGGTCTACCGCGCGCTCCGGGAGCGCGACGCCTGATCTCTTCCCCCTGACGGGCTGACAGGGGCATGTAACGGGCGGAAACAGGCGTGAGCAAGGAGCGTCTGAGTCGGGTGTCGACCGCGTTCGTCATTCCCGCACAAGCGGGAATCCAGAGTGCGCGGGCAGCGCACGCGGTGGGGTTGTGGGAGGAGGGGGCCACCTGCCTGCCGCAGCCTTGGTGCTCTCTACATACCCCTGCCAGCCCTTGACGGGGGAAGGTTAGAGCCTGCCCCGTACTCGATACGGGGATGGGGGTGAACAGACCCCGCCTAGTCCCCGCCCAGCGCGACGCTCACGAAGCGGCGCTCCATCCGCAGACCAAGCTCACGCGCCGTCGACAGGTGCTCCCTGCCGCCCAGCGCCACGACGAACGCAACGCCCAGCAGCCGGCCGAGCGCAAAGTCGACGATCGTGGAGCCGATGACGCCCACCGGCACGTCGTGCACGGCGAAGACGCCTGCCGCCTTCCCGTGGAAGCCGGACACCGGCACCTCCTCCGCGTGGAGCAGTTCGTGGCCGTTGTCCAGCACCCGGCCCGCGTTGCCCACGAACTCCGTGAGGAACGTCTCGTCTATCCAGCGCTCGACGGATGCCCCGTCGTTGAAGAGGTGCGCCACCATGCCCGCGCTCACGATGAGGCCCCCCTCCGGCTCCTCCTCCAACTCACGGCTGATCTCCCGCAGATAACCGCCGACGCGGCCAGCCTCCCGGATCGACTCTTCCGTCTGTCCTGGAAAGCCGTGCTCGGCCATCGTTCCGTTGTCCAGTTCGCCCTCACGGGCGACGACGAACCCGGCAAGCTCCGACGGCATCTCTTCGGGGTGAAGGAGCATCCGTTCGAGGTCAGCCTCCGCTACGGCGTCGGTCGCCCTGCGCAGTGCATCTGTGCGCCCCTCGGGACTGGTCATCACATCCTGCTCCTCAACTGATCGTGCGGACAGCCTACCAGAGCAGGCGACGCTCGGGGCATAGTACAATCGAAAAAGGCGCCCGCCCGTAGCTCAGCGGATAGAGCATCGGTCTTCGGAACCGAGTGTCGTGGGTTCGATTCCCTCCGGGCGGGCCAGGACATGCGCATCGCGACAGATCCGGGGTCCACCGGGCGCCGTATCTGATATTGACCAGCTACCCCCAGGCGGAATCAGGTATCCTTAAGCTGCTACTGATAGACCAGTGTCCCCCGACAGAAACCCGTACGGACCCGCAGTTGACGCCACGCGGCTGTCTCCTGTTCCCGCGCGGAGCCGGGAGTAAGGAGATACGCGAGTGAGCTTCCTGACGTCGATGGCCCTGCGGCGCCCCACCGTGGCGGTCCTTGCGATAATCCTCGTGCTGGGCTCGGGAGTGGCCGCTTACCGCTCGCTCCAGGTCGAGCTCTTCCCCCAGATCGACTTCCCGCTGGTGGCTGTATTCGTGGCCTACCCCTCCGCCGACCCTGAGGCCGTCGTCCGCTCGGTCACCGACCCTATCGAGCGTGCGATCTCCGATACCCCGGAGCTCGAGTCGATACAGTCCACCTCGTCCGAGGGCAGGTCAGCGATATTCGCGAACTTCCGCTACGGCACGGACATGGCGGAAGCGCAGGCTGCTGTCGAAGCCGCCGTGGGCGGCGTCGAGTTCCCGGATGGTGTGCAGGAGCCGGACGTCGGGCGCTTCAATCCGGACGACTTCCCGGTGATCCAGGTGAGCGTCATATCGGACAGGCCCCTGCCCGAGATACAGGAGATCGTGCAGTCGCGCATCGTGCCGGAGGTCTCAGGCCTCGATGGCGTCATGGACGTTTCGCTTGCCGGTACCGTCGACCGCAGCGTCCGCATCACCGTCGACGCTGAGAAGATGGCGGCCAACGGCGTCCCCCTGTTCCAGGTCGCGGGTGCGTTGCGCGAGAACAACCTCACGCTCCCCGCCGGGTTGCTCTTCGACGGCTCGCAGGCCGTCATCGCCAAGACGACCTACACGCTGGAGTCGCTGCAGGACATCGAGGACCTCATCGTCGGCGGCTCGGCGACCACCGGCCCCGTGCGCCTTGCGGACGTGGCCACCGTTACCCTGGGGAACGGCACGCCCGACAGCATCAACCGCACGAACGGCAAGCCCGGCATTGGTGTCTCCATCACCAAGGAGCCTGACGCCAACACCGTCGACGTGACGACGGCGGTCAACGACGCGCTTGACGGCATCGAAGGGCTCCCGCCCGATGTCGAGATAGTCGTCGTCGCGGACCAGGGCCCCGACATCCAGCGGCAGATCGACACCCTCGCCAGAGAGGCCATCTTCGGCTTCTTCTTCGCCGTCTGCGTGGTCTTCGCCTTCATGTTCACCATCCGCCCGACGGTCGTGCGCGGCTTCTTCAACACGCTGCGCCCCACCTTCGTCATCGCGCTCTCCATCCCGCTCAGCGTGCTCACCGGCATCCTCCTGATGTTCTCGCAGGACATGACGCTCAACTTCATGACCTTCGGAGGACTCGCCATCTCCGTCGGACGCGTCGTGGACGACTCCATCGTCGTTTTGGAGAACGTCTACCGCCACATCCAGGGCGGACGCGAGCGGTGGCGCGCCGCGCTCGAGGCCACCACTGAGGTCGGCCCCGCCATCTTCGCCTCCACCATGACCACCGTGGTCGTCTTCCTCCCGCTGGCGTTCATCCCCGGCCTCTTCGGCGCGTTCTTCTCGCCCTTCGCGCTCACGGTCACCTTCGCGCTCATCGCCTCGCTGTTCGTCGCACTGACGGCGGTGCCCGTTCTCGGCGCGTACCTGCTGCGCCCCGGCGACCTGCCGGAGGGAGCTGGCGACGAGGGCGAACTGGTCCTGCCGGAGACCGCGCTGCAGCGCGTCTACACCGTTATCCTCCGGTGGGTGCTGCGTCACAGGCTGGTCACGCTGCTGGCCGCCTTCGCGATCACCGTGTCCAGCCTCGGCCTGACTACCATCATCCCCGTCAACCTCTTCGGCGGCGAGACCGACAGCCTGCAGATTGAGGTCGTCATGCCGCCTGGTTCCGCCCCGGAGCAGACCCTCGCGACAGTCATCGAGATAGAGGAGCGGCTGAACGACGTCTCGGACCTCTACGCGGTGACCATCGGCGCCTCCGAGTTCGGCTTCTTCTCCGGCGGAGGGCAGTCCCGGCGTGCGGAGTTCTTCGTCACACTCAGGGACGATGCGCCTGAGAACACCGCCGAGGTGCTCAGGGAAGAGCTCAACAGGCCGGGCCGGAAGGTCAGCGTGACCGAGATCGCGAACGGCCCGCCGGCAGGCGGCGTCGATATCGTCGTCACCGGCCCGGACTACGACGACATCGCCGTCGTCTCCCGCGAGCTGGCCGGGTCGCTCGGTTCCGTCGAGGACATCGTCAACCTGGAGAACACCGTCACGCAGGCGCGGCCCGAGGTCGCGATAGAGGTGGACCCGGAGAAGGCAGCGTTCCTGGGCCTCACCACGCGCCAGGTCGCCCTGCAGCTCAGCCTCTACCTCGTCGGCCAGACCGTGACGACCGTGACGATAGACGGCCAGACCCTTGACGTCGTGGTCTCCGGCGACGCGCGCGCCGCCGGCGGGCTGGACGGCGTGGGCTCCCTCATCGTCGCGGGGCAGGTCGGCTCCGCGCCCCTGGCGCAGATCGCCGAGCTCTCCATGCGCGAGGGCCCCGTCGAGATCAGCCGCACGGATGGCGTGCGCTCCGCCGGCATCACTGCCGACATCGTCGGGGACGACGCGCAGGCCGTCGGGGTCCGGGTCCAGGAGAAGATCGACGCCCTGCAACTCCCGGCGGGCGTAAGCGTCGAGAGCGGCGGCATCTTCGCCGACATCGCCGAGGGCTTCCAGGCCGTCTTCATCTCCATGGCCGTCGGCATCGTCCTCGTCTACCTCGTCATGGTCGCCAGCCTCGGCTCGCTGCGGAACCCCTTCGTCATCATCACGACGCTGCCCCTTGCGCTGATCGGCGTGTTCGCGGCGCTCGCCGTAACCGGGCGCTCGCTCGGGCTGCCCGCCATGATGGGCATGCTGCTCCTCATCGGCATCGTCGTGACGAACGCCATTGTCCTCATCGCATTCGTGGAGCAGCAGCGGGCAAAGGGGATGGGTGTCTACGACGCCCTCGTCTCCGGCGCGCGCGTGCGCCTGCGCCCCATCCTGATGACCGCCCTCACCACCAGCTTCGCCCTGTTGCCGCTCGCCGTGGCCACCGAGGGCAGCGGCGGGCTCATCAGCGCGGAGCTGGCCACGGTGGTCATCGGCGGCCTGATGAGCTCGACCGGACTCACGTTGCTCGTCCTGCCGATCGTCTACATGCTGTTCAACGACAGCATCCCCCGGCTCTGGGGCAGGCTCCTCCGCCGTCCGCAACCCGCGCCCGATACCGCGCCCGCAAGCTGATCCCCTCTCCCCCCTTGAGGAGACCTTGCCTGCCTTCGGTGAGGCAACCTCGTCGTTCCGGCGCAGGCCCGCGCTTCAGCGCGCAGCATCCTCTCAGGGGGTCTGGTCCCCTCTCCTGAGGGAGAGGGTTAGGGTGAGGGCCCTGAGGGAGAGGGGCGGAGCGTCGGGGCTTGCCCAGGGGTCTCTTGAGGGGCGCTGCGCTACCCCCTCTTCTCCAACTCCCACACGATGACGATGGGCAGGCCCCGCACCGAGGCGTCGAGCATGTCGGGAAAGTCCGCCGCGAACTCGAACGTCGCGATCTCGCGGTCGCCCCACAGCGGCTCGACGCACCGCACGACCTCCAGCCCCGCGGCCTGGAACGCCGCGAGATAGTCGGACGCCAGGTGGACGTGGTTGCGGACGAAACCCCGCTCGGCGGCGCGATAGCGGGCTTGCGCCCCCAGGTAGACGGAGAACGGGTGAGCGTCGGATACCACCACGTGTCCGCCGGGCCGCACCACGCGCGCGAGCTCGCTGACGGGCGGCCCGAGGTCGGCGCAGTGGGTGAGCGCGAACGAGCAGACGGCGAGGTCCACGGCGCCATCGGGCAGCGGGAGCGCGGTCAGGTCCCCCGTCTCGAAGCGTGCCGAGGGGACCTTCGCCCTGGCGTGCTCCAGCATCTCGGGCGTCGCGTCGATGCCGACGACCCGGTGGCCCGCGGAGGCGAGATGCGCGGCATGCCTGCCCGTGCCGCAGGCCGCGTCGAGTGCGTCGCCCACGGGGTAACGTGAGACGACCTCCCGCACCACCGGCTCCTCGGCCAACACCACGGGGTTGCCCGGAGCGTCGTAGACGGCCGCCCATTCGGCGTAGCCGTCCGTGACCGCCTTCTCGCCCACGACGACGGGACTGGACCAGGGCTCCTCCTCGAGGCGGCTCGCCATCTCGACGATGCCCCGCACCCGCGCCTTCACACCCGCCGGGTCCAGCGTCCACGAGCGCATGATGCCAAGACCCTCGAAGCCGAGGATGAAATCGCCCAGTGTCGGGTGCTCAGTCACGGTCAACTCTCCTTGATGTCAACGGTCGCGGCACGATGTCAGCGGCCGAGCGTAGGCCCGCTCATGGTCAACTCAACCGCTCATGGTGAGCCTGTCGAACCACGCCCCTGTTGATAGGATACGCCTTGCAAGCAGGCTGGCCCTGCACCGCCTGTCTGGCTCCGGTCCCGCGCGAAAGGCCCCTCACATGACCGCAGCAGACCCGCATCCCCGCCACACCGCCTCCGTCCTCGACGGCACGATGACCTACGCCGACACCGGCGACGGCGACCCGGTCGTCTTCCTGCACGGCAATCCCACCTCGTCCTACCTGTGGCGCAACGTCATCCCGCACCTGTCCGGACTGGCGCGATGCCTCGCCCCCGACCTCATCGGCATGGGCGACTCCGGCAGGGCGCCCGACGGCTCGTACCGCTTCGCCGACCACGCGCGCTACCTCGACGCGTGGTTCGACGCCCTCGGCCTGACAGGGCGCATCACGCTCGTCGGCCACGACTGGGGCTCGGCGCTCGGGTTCGACTGGGGTCGCCGCCATCCTGAGCGGGTGAAGGGCATCGCCTACATGGAGGGCATCGTCCGGCCGATGACATGGGACGAGTGGCCGGAGCAGGCGCGCAACATATTCCAGGCGATGCGCTCCCCGGCGGGCGAGGAGATGGTCCTGCAGAGGAACCTGTTCGTGGAACGCGTCCTCCCCGCCAGCATCATGCGCACCCTCTCCGACGATGAGTTCGCGGTCTACCGCCGACCCTTCATGGAGCCGGGCGAGTCGCGTCGCCCCACCCTCACGTGGCCCCGGCAGATACCCCTCGACGGCGAGCCCGCCGACGTGGTCGAGCTGGTGCGGCGCTACGCCGACTGGCTCTCGGCCAGCGACGTCCCCAAGCTGTTCATCAACGCGGAGCCCGGCATCACCCTGACCGGCGCGCAGCGCGAGTTCTGCCGGACGTGGCCGAACCAGCGCGAGGTAACCGTGCGCGGGCTGCACTTCATCCAGGAGGACTCGCCCGTCGAGGTCGGACAAGCGCTCGCCGGCTGGTACGAGTCCCTCTGATTCCTCGACGCCAACGGAGAACGGGCGTAACGTAGTCCTCGTGCGCTCCACCGTATCTCGACGTTTCGAGTTCCTCTCCGTCCTCCGGCGGCGGGACTATCGCCGCTACTGGTTCGGCCTCGTCGCCAGCGTCACCTCCCACCAGGCCCTCCTCCCCGCCCAGGGATGGCTCGTCTACGACATCACCGGCGAAGAGGTTGCCCTCGGTTTCGTTGCAGCGGCGCAGGCGGTCCCCGCCATCTTCTTCAACCTCGTGGCCGGCGCGCTCGCCGACCGGATGGACCCGCGCCGTCTCATCGTGCTCGGCGAGGGTACGGTCGCCATCATCATCGCCGGACTGGCAACGCTCGTCCTCATCGGAGAGGTCGAGGTCTGGCACGTCGTCGTTTCGTCTTTCCTCATCGGCATCTCCACCTCGCTGGACCAGCCGGCCCGCCGCGTGGTCTGGCCCGCGCTCATCGAGCGGCGGCAGTTCATGTTCGCCACCGCGCTCAACCAGAGCGTCTGGAACGGCACACGCGTGTTCGCGCCCATGGTCGGAACAGCGCCTATCGCCATCGCGGGCGGCATCACGGGCGACTTCCACTTCGGCGCTGCGGTCGCCCTCTTCCTCATCGCCGCCGGGTTCGCCGGGATGGCGATCGCCATCGTCACCATCAGGCTGCCGGACCTGCCGCGTGCGGCGGGGCGCACCGTCCTGCACGACATCGCGGACGGGCTGCGGTTCGTCGCCGCGCACCGCATCTTCCTGCTGCTGCTCATGATGAGCTTCTCCATCGGCTACTTCGGGCTGTCGTACCAGTGGCTGCTGCCCGCATACGCGGAAGACGTGCTGGGGCTGGGGCCGGAGGGACTTGGCCTGCTCCACACCGCGAGCGGCATCGGCGGGCTCATCGGTATCTTCCTCTCGGCGTCCTTCGGCCAGCAGCAGAGCAAGGCCTGGATGCTTGGCGGTGGCGCGGGCCTGCTCGGCCTGTCCGTGCTGCTGTTCGGAGCGAACGGCCAGATGCAGTGGTACTGGCTCGCGCTCGCGATGGCCGCATCGAACGGCGGGCTCTACGCCGTGTTCCAGACGGCCTCGAACACCCTGCTCAACCTGCTCGTTCCGACCGAGTTCCGCGGGCGCGTCATGGGGCTGCGCGGCGTCATGTGGAGCCTCGCGCCGCTGGGTGCTCTGCAGGCGGGTTTCGTCGCCCAGTACACGAGCACGCCGTTCGCGATAGCGCTCGGCGGCGGGGCCGTCATCGCCGTCACCGTCCTCGCATTCGTGTTCAGCGCGCAGATCAGGGGCATCCACCGCCTCGTCGAAGAGGCCAACGCCCGCGAGGGAATAGCGTAAGCAGACCCCGTCATTCCGGCCCTCTCCCGTCATTCCCGCGAAGGCGGGAATCCAGAGTGCCCTGCCGAGCACACGGCGGGGAGTGGCGTGGAGGGGCACGTGTCATTTCGAGCGAAGTCGAGCAATCTCTCCCGCGCCTTAGCGCGCCCTCTCCTGAGGGAGAGGGCAACGCGCTTCAGCGCGTGGGTGAGGGCCCTCCGGGAAGGGTCGTGCGGGGTTTCGTCCCTTCCCCCTCGACGGGGGAAGGCTGGGATGGGGGTGGACTGACACGGCCTGATTGACACGTATACGGGCGAACCCTACATTTCAGGTATGGCAATCACGCAGGTAGCCACCACCGTCCGCAATCCCGCCGACCCGGAGAAGGCTTGGGAGGGACTCTTCCTCGTCGACACCGGGGCTATCGACTGTCTGGCGCCCCGCCCCCAGTTGGAGGCCATCGGCCTGATGCCCAAGGGAGAGCGTGTCTACAGCCTGGCCGACGGCAGCCAGGTACGCATGGAGGTCACTGTCGCTCAGATCGAAATTATGGGCGAGATCGTAGGGGCCACCATCGTCATTGGGGACGCGAACGCCGAGCCGCTCCTGGGCGTGACCGCGCTGGAGTCCGCGGGCATCGAGGTCGACCCCAATAGCCAGACGCTCAGGCGGCTCCCCTCCACGCGACTCAGGGGCTTCCGCGTCAGGCGATGGGCCGTTCCTCAGCCAGCCTGATCTCCATCGGCGTCGAGATGATGCCGCCCACCGTCTGTTCCTCCCCGCGTGGCGTGAATCCCAGCCGAGCGTAGAACGCCACCGCGTAGCGGGTTGCGTTGACCGTCACCCGCTCCGCCGTTGGATCGCTCCGGCGCGCAATGGCCAGCAGCCGCCGCACCAGCTCCCGCCCGACGCCCTGCCCGTGCATCTCCCTCTCCACGAACAGCAGGTCGATATGCGGCTTTTCGTTCCGGCGCCCGACGCGCCCCACGCCCACCGGTCGACCCTCGCTGACGGCCACGACGGTCTCGTGCCGGCGCTCCGGCGCTCCCAACCGGGCACGCGACGCGTAGTCGTTGAAATGCTCCCTGCCTCCTTCCGGCAGGTCCGGAGCGACGAACTCGTCGAAGGCGCGCATCACAAGGCGGTGCAGATCTTCCGCTTCTCCCGCACTGATGAGTCTGTAGGTGATTTCGGCCATGCGACCGCCTCTCCTGCTCAGCTCCGCAATCCCTTGGCGCCATATCCATGTACGAGGATAGGATAGAGTGGAGGTTCGTATAATGGACACCACTCCTGAACATGGCGCAGACGCCAACACATGCATGTTGGCAAACAGGAACAGGCAAGCTCCTCCTTACGGTCAGAGGGCAGCCTAACTTGAAAGGAGACGCACGATGGTCGACTTTGATCGACTTAGAAGAGCCCGCTCGAATGCCAAGGTAGTTCACCCAAAGGATATCTTCTTGCGTCTACCGAAGCCGGAAGGAATAGACGATCTATGGCAGAGCCAGGCCGAGGCGCTTGACGAATGGTTCGGTAGGAGAGACCAGCGAGATCTCGTGCTCAAACTGAATACGGGTGGCGGGAAGACTTTAGTAGGGCTGCTGATGGCGCAATCCACGTTGGCTGAAAACGGTGGTCCTGTTCTATTCCTATGTGCTACTAACCAATTGGTCCAGCAGACAGTTTCTCATGCGACACCATTTGGTATCCGCGTGGTCCCATATATAGCCGGGCAAGACTTAGATGGTGACTTTCTCAGTGGCAAGGCAATCATGGTTGCCTCATATCAAGCCTTATTTAATGGCCTAAGCAAGTTTGGAGTAGCGGGTGGCAGGAGAGACATAGTCCATCCAACTGCAATCATATTAGATGATGCACATACTGCATTTTCTGTCGTTCGGGATCAGTTCTCAATAGCCATAGGGCGAGAACAATTGCCCGACACTTACCGAGAGCTCACACAATGCTTTCGCCACGCATTTGAGGAAATCGGCAAGCAGGGTACCTTCGATGACATCACAGAAGCCAGAGACGAGGGAGTAATTGAAGTTCCATACTGGAGTTGGTCGACAAGCCATCAGGAAATCCGGCAGCAACTGGCTTCTCTTCAGGCTAAGCATTTCCCGTGGCAGTGGCCGCTGCTGCGTGACCATTTTGACAGGTGCCACGCGTTCGTGAGCCGTCGCGACTTCGCAATTACGCTCTTGTACCCTAACGTAGACATGTTTCCGTCCTTCGCTGAGTGCCCCCGCAGGATATACATGTCCGCTACGGTTGCTGACGACAGTTCAATCGTACGAACCTTTGGAGCCGACCCCTCTTCAGTCTCATCACCCATTGCCCCTTTGTCCCTTGCTGGTGTCGGTGAACGAATGATTCTTGTGCCTAACCTCATGGGCATTGACCGGGCGGAGGTTGAACCGGCCTTACGGAGACTCGTCACATGGGCGGCAGGGAAAGCCGGAACTGTGATACTTGTACCCTCAACAAGGCAAGCGCAGGCATGGGAGGAGATCGCCGAGACTGTAGATGGTGATTCCGTAGCTGATGCAATTGATGACCTAGTCCGCAGGTCAAAGAACGGCCCGATAGTCATGGCCAATAGGTACGACGGAATTGACCTACCAGGTGACAGTTGCCGACTCTTGGTGCTAAACGGACTGCCTGCTGGTAGCAATTCGTACGACTTATACAGAGCAACTGTGCTTGAAGGTAGCGCAACCATTAACACCACCATTGCACAGAGAATCGAACAGGGGATGGGAAGAGGAACTCGAGGTGCTGGCGACCATTGTGTGGTTGTCCTTGCGGATAACGCGCTAGCCAAGTGGATTAGCAATCATGCGAACCGTTCCTTACTTACATCACCGACTCGTGTTCAGTTAGAATTGGGCATTTCTATCAGCGAAGAAATCTACTCATTGGACCAACTTGGGAAAACAGTACTCCAATCCTTCAACCGTGACCAAGCTTGGGTGGAGTATCAAGCACAGGTTCTGGCAGAAGAAACTTCAAGTCCTTCCATCAACAAGACCAACTTGCTTGTTGCAGGACAGGAGAGGCGATTCTTCCGGCTCCTACTTGACGGCTATTTTGACAAAGCCATTGACACTCACGGTGCCTTTATCGAAGATACTCCGGCCGTGGATGGCAAGGTAAAGGGATGGCTTTGCCAGCAATCTGCGCGAGCCGCTTGGCTGTGGGGCCACCACGAGAAGTCCGACGAGCTACAGCGACAGGCATATCATTCCAACAAGATGCTGCTCAGGCCACGAGTCGGTTTCCACCACACACCAATGACTTCACCAACGGTCCAGTCACAGCAGATACTGAATCAGCTAAGTGCTTACAGCCCACGCCGGGGCCTCCTCGCAGAATTTGAGGAGTGGGTTGATTGGCTGACGCCCAAGTCTTCGAGTAACCAGTTTGAGGAGTCCCTCAAGAATCTTGGCAGACTCCTGGGTTACAGCACGAGCCGCCCTGATGACGAGGACAACATCGGACCTGATGTCTTGTGGCTGTTGAGTTCGACCGAAGCCCTAGTGATTGAGGCCAAGAGCCGAAAGATGGATAGAAGGCCAGCGAACAAGTCGGACCACGGCCAGTTGCTTGAGGCAATGAAGTGGTTCTCCGTGCACTATCCCGCTCACACGGCCCAGGGTGTAATCGTTAACTCGGTGCCGCTAGTGACGAACAATGTCACCCCAGGTGACACCTTTGCGCTCACTTTCAACAATCTGGATCTGCTGATACAGAGAGCCCGTTCGCTGTTTCGAGACGTAACTGCAACGAGCGTGAGCGACGACAGCCTCCTGGCCCAAATTGAGAAGTCGTTAGTACAACTTGGGCTGAACCCGAAAGGAATCCTTACCTATCTTGAACCACTCCGGAAGCAGTGATATCCCTCCCTCTCCCCACCCACGCATCCCTCGCTCGTGGTAAAACAAGAAGGTCGCCGAAGGCGGCACAACCACTGACGGGAGAACGAGCACATGATCCTGATCATCGGCGGGATGGGTTTCATCGGACTGAACACGGCGCTGCGACTGCTCGACACCGGCGAGAGCGTCGTCATCACGCAGCACAGCGCCAACCGCGTGCCCGACGCGCTGACCCCGCACCTGAACGAGCGCGCCTTCGTCGACCGCATGGACGTCACCAAGCTGTACGAGGTGCTGGACGTCGCGAACCGCCACAAGGCCGACAGCATCATCTCGTTCGCCGCCCCGCCAGCGCGAGGCATCAGCCCGCAGGAGGACTACCGCATCTACACCGCCGGCCTGCAGAACATCCTGGAGACGGCGCGCATCCTCGGCATGCGCCGCGTCTCGCTCGCCAGCTCCACGTCCGTCTACGGCAGCATCCCGGAGGGGCCGTTCCGCGAGGACATGCCCCTGCCCGTCCACTCCGGCACCCAGGTGGAGGCGTTCAAGAAGGGCATGGAGATACACGCCTTCCACTACGCCGCAAGGGCAAACGTGAACGTCGTTTCGCTCCGCATCGGCAGCATCTACGGCCCCTACTACTACAGCATGTTCAACCCCATGAGCCGCATGTGCCACGCCGCCCTCAAGGGCGAGGACCCCGACTTCTCCGACAGGCCCGGCGGCGGGATCAACGAGGACGACGAGGGCGACTGGACCTACGTCGGCGACCTCGCGCGCGGCATCCAGCTCGTGCACACCGCCGGATCGCTGTCGCACGACACCTACAACATCGGCTCCGGCGCGGCGACCTCGACGAAGCGCGTCTTCGAGGCCGTGCAGAAGGCGCTGCCGGACGCGGTCTGCTCCGCGCTCAAGCCCGGACGCACCCCGTCCAACGCGCACAACCCCGTGATGGACCTTTCGCGCATCGGCGAGGACGTCGGCTACGCCCCCGAGCACGACATCGACTCCGGCATCGCCGCCTACGTCGAGCACCTCCGCCACAACGCCCAGTAGGCCTTCGTCATTCCCGCACCGGCGGGAATCCAGGGTAACCGGGCAGGTCACGTGAGGCGGGGGGCGGAGGCCCACCTCGCCCTCTGGGAGAGAGCCTGCCCTGAGCCTGCCGAACGGGTCGACGCGCTTGTGCGGCGGGTGAGGGTTAGCAGGGCGGCGGGCGTGTGTGCTCCACCCTGCCCTTCCCTCTGTCACATTTGTGACACCTGCCCATTGTGCCAACGATATCGCTCTCCCTACCCTGTGTATGCGCGCCTGCAGGACCCCGCCGCGCACGGACGGAAGGAGTTGGTAAGAGATGAGCGGGAAAAAGCAGAAACTGATGAGAAAAGAACAGCGAATGAGCAGAAATGAGCAGCCGGACTGCCCACCCGAAACGCCGGCTTTACGAGTGGAAAACAGCCCTGTGAGCAGAAAAGAGCAGAATTTCCCGCCCGAACTTTCTGACAGGCAGGTCACTGCCCTCCCTTACCTTGCTGCTGCGGCTACGAACGAAGAGGGCGCGAGGATGGCGCAGATCAGCATCTCCACGCTCACCCGCTGGCGGCAGGACTCTGTCTTCCGTGACGAGCTCCGAAGGCTGCGCGAGGACGCCGCCAGCCTCGCCCATGTCGAACTCAACGGCCTTGCCCTCAAGAGCACGGCCATTCTCGCCAACCTGCTGGAAGACCCCAACCCCCGCGTCAGGACGCAGGCCGTACGCATTGCCATTGACGCCGAGATCAAGCTTGGGGAGGCCGCAAGGAACAGCCGTCGCCTCAACCAGCTCCAGAAGGCTCTCACCCTGCTCAAGAACGTGAAATAAGGAGGACCCCATGCCCGGTGGCATAGACGCACTGGAACGCTACCTCGTCTGTCAACTCGCCCAGGTAACCCTCTTTCCCATCGTGGAGGACTACATCGACCGCTGGTCCGACGCCATGGAGAGCGGCAACCCCTTGCCCGACACACTGGATCTCGTCGAGGCAGCTGCGGCGGAGGATGTTCCGATCCTCACCATCGCCTCCGTGGACCCCTACCTGCGGCAGTGCGCCAGGACTGGCCGTGTCCCCGACCCCGCCCGCGTCATGACCGCCATCGTCCACGGCTTTGCCGAAGTGCGCTTCGTCCGGGACAGGGCCTGCCGCTGTCCAGCGCGCCAGCCGCTTGCAGAGGCCCGCATCCTCCCCTCCGAACGCCTCGCCTTCTTTGACGATGCGTAGTTTGGCCGTCGTTCCTGCGAAGGCAGGAACCCCGCATCCCACCTCGCCCTCCGGGAGAGGTCGACGCGCTTGTGCGGCGGGTGAGGGTGCCCCCCTACTGGTCCGTGCGGTACACGTACCGGTCGTCCCACAGGCCGTAGAGCGTGGGCGTGACGTTGCCGAACACGTTGCGCACTGCGGTCAGCCGCTCCGACAGCCCCGTGTAGACGACGGGCGTCTGCTCCGCCGCTATCTCCTGCACGCGGTGGTACATCCGCACCCGCTCCTGGTGGTCCAGCTCCTGGCCAGCAGCGTTGTACAACTCGTCAATCTCCGCCTCCCACGCCGTCGCGGGCTCCGGCTGGTTCGGGTACCACAGGTGGAAGTCCCCGTCGCTGCGCCAGAAAGAGCTCGCGCCGTACGGGTCCGGCCCCCCGCCGAAGCCGATGACGACCGCCTCCCAGTCGTAGGTCGCGGTCAGCTGCTCCACGATGACCCCGAAGTCGATGACCTGGAGGTCCACGCCGAGGCCGATGCTCTCCATCCCTTCCGCGATGATGCGCGTCGCCTCCTCGCGCACCGAGTTGCCCTGGTTCGTGACGAGCGTGAACGCGATGGGGTTGCCCGCACCGTCCTCCCGGACGCCGTCGCCGTCCGTGTCGGTCCAGCCCAGGCCGTCGAGCAGCGCGTTCGCGGCGTCGACGTCGTGCTCGTACCGCCGGACGCCGGGATTGTGAAAGTCGCCCGTGGCGGGGCTGATGGACGACCACTGCGGGTAGCCGAGTCCGCCGAGCGCCTCCTCGACGACGCGGTCCTTGTCCACGCTGTGCGCCACCGCCTGCCGGAACTCCAGTGTTTCGAACCACGCGCGCGCCTCGGGTCGCATGTACAGCGTCCCGTCCGGGTTCATGCCCGGGTGTACGTTGAACGTGAGGAACGTCGTTCCGAAGCCGGGACCGCGCCGGTGGATCGTGAAGTTGCCCTCCCCCTGCAGCGGCTCCAGCACGGGGTGCTCATCGCCGAGCACGCCGTGTGCGTCCGTCTCGCCAGCCTGGAAGAGCGTCAACTCCTCCTCCAGCGTTTCGACGATGAGGTAGACGATCTCGTCGATGTACGGGAGGATGTGCCCCGCCTTGTCCCGCATCCAGTAGTCCGGGTTGCGCCCCAGCGTGAGCCGCTCTCCCGGCGTGTAGCTCGTGATGGTGAACGGCCCGGTGCCGATGACCTCCGCAGGGTCGGTCTCGACGTCCCACAACTCCGTGAACGTGCCGGCCTCGACGTAGGGATCGAGGATGTGCTTCGGGTAGATGGGGTAGCCCATGGAGCGGAGGAACGGCGCGTACGAGACCGGCAGCACGAACCGCACCGTGTAGTCGTCCAGCGCGGTCACGGTCATCCGGCCGTCCACCTGCTCGCCGGTCGCCTCGTCGGTGTAGACGAAGATGAACCCCTCGCGGTCGTTGGTGGGGATGTCCTCGTTGTAGACGACGCGGTTGAACGTGAACTCCACGTCGTGCGCGGTGAACGGCTCGCCGTCGTGCCAGGTGACGTCCCGCCGCAGGTGGAACGTCCACTCCAGCCCATCGTCCGAGTGCTCCCACGACTCCGCGAGCAACGGCTCGATGCTATCGTCCAGCCACGAGGTCTCGGTCAGCCCCTCGAACACGTAGCTCAGGTAGCCGGACGAACCGGAGTCGTTCGCGAGCGGCAGGTTGAACGTCAGCGGCTCGCTGATGGTCGAGTAGGTAATCGTCCCGCCGTGCGTGCCGACCGCGTACTCGAAGCTGTCGGCGTTGCCGCGCAGCCGCGCGACGATCTCCTCCTGCGTCTCGGGGTCCGGCGCAGGTGGCGGCTCAGGCGTGGGCGTGGCCACGGGGACGGGAGTGGGAGTCTGGGACGGCGCCGGGGCGCTTCTCTCGCAGTTGCTCTGCAGGAGCGCGAGGACCAGCGCCAGTAACAGGATGAGCAGTGCCACGGTATATCTCCTTCTCGATGCCCCGCCGCGTCAGCGTTCGGCGGGCAGGCCGGACCGGCATCCAGGCCCGGGAGCGTATGCAGTATAGTGGAGCGCGCCGCGAGTGAACGTGGCAACCCCCATCCCGCGATGGTTGGCGAACGGAGGAGAGCGATGGCCATCGAGATCAACCCGTTCCAGTTGCCCGACGACCAGAAGGGCTGGCGCGGCATCGAGGTCCACGGACGCCCGCGGCGGCGCGTCTACACCGTGCTGGAGACGGACCAGGTGCTCGTCACCGCGCTCCTCCAGATACCGGGTGAGCCCGGCGTGCGGCACAGCCACGAGACGGGCGAGCTCTCCTTCCGCTGGGGCGGCGACATGACGCCGTTCATCACGTGGCACCCTCCCGGCGAGTGGCACGGCGGCGCAGCCGAGGTGCAGGCGAGCAAGGCCCGGGAGGTAGCGGACGGCGTCGCGCTGCTGCGCTCGCAGTTGAAGACCGGCTCGGCTGAGGTCGAGTCCCTGCTCCGCATCGCCGAGACGCTCCAGGAGCAGATCGACGCGCTGCAGCACCAGGCGCGGAACGCCAGAGGGCCCGCGGGAGGTCCCGGCCTGCTCATAGACCTCCTCTTCCCGCCCTTCAAGACCACGATAGACGACCCCTCCTACCCCGAGGTGCGCACCATCACCGGCCAGTGGTACGACTGAGCGGCACGTCCGAATGGCCGCATCCGTCCGAAGCATCCTCGCTATGCGCCACCGTGTCTTCTACGGCTGGCGCATGGTCGCGGCGGCGTTCTGCAACCAGATCATGCAGTCGTCCCTGCTCTTCCTCTCGCAGGGCTTCTACCTCCTGCAGTTCGAGGCAGCCTTCGGCTGGAGCCGGGGCGCCGTGTCGGGGGCGTTCGGCCTGCTCCGCATCGAGACCGGCCTCCTCGGGCCCGTCCAGGGCTGGATGCTGGACCGGTTCGGCCCGCGGCTGCCCATGTACCTCGGGACGTTCCTGTTCGGCTCCGGCTTCATCCTGCTCGGGCTCATCCAGGAGCTCTGGCACCTCTTCGCCGCGCTGACCGTCATCGCGATCGGCACGAGCTTCGCCAGCTTCCTCACCATCAACACCGCCATCGCGCACTGGTTCGTGCGCAAGCGGGCCCGTGCCATGTCCGTCACGTCCATCGGCTTCGCAAGCGGCGCGGTCGTCGCCCCGGTCATAGCCTGGTCCATCACCACCTTCGGATGGCGGGAGACCGCCATCTTCTCCGGCATCCTCTCGTTCTGCATCGGCTTCCCTATCGCGCAGCTCTTCCGGCGCAGCCCCCGCGAGCTCGGGCTGAACCCGGACGGCGACAACGACGAGGACGCAGCCCGCCACGCGGCGGCCCGCCGCGCCGCCGGGACGGACTACGACTTCACGGTCCGTGAGGCGATCCGCGACCGCTCCTTCTGGCTCGTCTCCAGCGGCCACGGCCTCGCGCTGCTGGTGGTCGCCACCGTCCCTCTGCACCTGCCCGGGCACCTCAAGGACAACGACTGGGACCTCGTGCACGCCGCGTTCGTCTTCCCGGGGCTGATGGTGGCGCAGATCGTCGGGCAGGTCAGCGGCGGTTTCATGGGCGACCGGTACTCCAAGAGCATGCTCGCGGGCGCGGCGATGCTCGGCCACGGCATGGGCATCGGCATCCTCGCGCTGTCCACGAGCGTCCCCGCGGTGGTCCTCGCGATAGCGCTGCATGGCGTGGCGTGGGGTATGCGCGGCCCGCTGATGATGGCGCTGCGCGCGGACTACTTCGGCCTGCGGCAGCTCGGCAAGATCGCGGGGTGGTCGAACATCATCACGGCGACCGGCAGCATCATCGGGCCGATCTACGCGGGCTGGATGTACAACGCCCAGGGGGACTACACGTTCGCGTTCCTCTCGCTCGGTACGGTCACCATAGTCGGCTCGCTGACGTTCTTCCTGGCCCGCCGTCCTCCGCTCCCCGCCCGCGCCCGCGCCGCGCGGGCAAGCTAGAAACTTGCAGTCTGACCACATTAATGTTATCGGTCGGCGCAGCAAAGCGTCGACCGCGCCAGGAGGAGGCTCCTCCAACTCAGAGAGTAGACATCATGCGTAACGCGAAAGAACTGTTTGAACAACTCCGCTCGGAAGACCCTGAGCTTCAGCGTGAGTATGACCGGCTCGGCCCCCGGTTCGAGTTAATCGACGCAATCGTGAAAGCCAGGAAGGAGAACCACCTCAGCCAGCGGGAGCTGGCCGAGCGCATCGGCGTAACAAAGACGGTGGTCAGCCGTCTGGAGTCCGGCGAGCACAGTCCACGGCTGGAAACGGTCTACGACATCGCCAGGGCTCTCGGCCTCCAGCTTCGCGTCGAACTCGTCAAGGAGCGCACACGTCCGGCCTGAGCACTCCTACCGCGCGATGCCGTTCGCAGTCTGCGCCTCGCCCTGCTCCGTGAGGCGCGACGCCACAGCCGCGATGAGGTTCCCCATCGCCGTCTCGGACCAGAACCACCGCTGCAGCTCCTCGTCCCGGTCCCTCGGTCGCTGGGAGAAGCGCGCCTCCATGAAGAACGCCTTGAGGTCGTCCGTCGCGAGCCGCAGGAACCGGACAGGCTCCACCCCCTCCGGCGCACGGTCGTATGCCGCGTCCTCTCCACCGGCGAATGCCTGCAGGTAGCGCACGAGGCCCCGGAACTGCCTCTGCGGCACCCCGCTCAGCCCCACCATCGTCCTGCCCTCGTGTTCGTCCACCCACCGCTCGTAGTAGCCGCGCAGCGCCGTCACCTCGTCGGCGGGGTCGCCGTCGCGGTTCGCCGCCTCCGCCTGCGCGGCGCTCGCCTGCAGCAGCACCGGCGGAGCGTCGGCGTCCTCCGGGAACTCGGCGAGCACGGGCACGTCGTTCTCCGACAGCAGGCCCAGCGCAGCGGAGAGCACCTTCTGCTGGAACGGCGGGTCGTCCGGGTTGCCGAGCGCGAACCCGAACGGGAACGGCACCCACAGCGTGCGTGGCGGCTTCACCCGCTGGGCGTGCTCCTTGATGAGCGCCACCGTGACGGTGGGCAACCCCGCCTCTTCGATGGCCCGAGCGAGCACACTGACCGTGTGCGTGCAGTTCGGTCAGGTCGGCGTCAGAAAGGCGGCGTCGGCGCCCTCCTCCAGCAGCAGCCGGCCGACCTCCGGCCCCGTCTCTTCCTCGATCCGTCGCGGGCTGCGCTGCGCCCCCATGAACGAGTAGTAGTTCCCGGTGACCGAGCCTATCTCCCCGCGCTCCGCCATCTCACTCAGCCGGTCGATGGGGAACGTGACGTTCACGTCCCGCATGATGCCGGTGCGGTCGAACCCGATGCTCATATGGCTCTGGATGATCCCCGAGGCGGGCGTGGACGACGGGATGACGCGGTACGTCTGGTCCCCGCCCGAGAACGGCGTGTCGTCGCGCAGGTGCAGGCCGGCCGTCGTGACGAGGGCGATCTTCGCCTCGGCCAGCGGTCTGGTCATCCGCGCACAAGGCGCATCGTCGTGATCGAAGGCGGGGAAGTTGAGCATCCCCTGCCGGGTCAGATCGGGCAGGTCTTCGAGTCTCGGCATTGGGCTACTCCTCCTCGTCGATGCCGTCGAGGGACGAGCGCGACTGCTTCCGGGTGCCGCGGCGGCGCTTCTCCGCCAGCCGCTGCTCGACAGATGCCTGGGACGGCCGCGTGGTCCGGCGCTGGCGCGGTGGAACGGCGGCGGTGCGCAGGATGCTCAGTAGCCGCTCGACGGCGTCGTCCCGGTTGCGCTCCTGGCTGCGGTAGCGCTGCGCCTTGATGACGAGGACGCCCTCTGGAGTGAGCCTCCGTCCAGCGGCGCTCCGCAGGCGTCGCTTCACGTCTTCAGGCAGCGATGGCGATGCCGCGGCGTTGAAGTGGAGGTGCGCGGCGGTGGCAACCTTGTTCACGTTCTGTCCGCCGGGCCCCGCGGACGTGACGTAGTGGAACTCCAACTCGTGCTCGGCCAGGCTGATGTCGTCGGTGACCGGAATCATGTCTCCATGGTAACGCCTGCGCCCGCCGCGTTGACAGACCCCCGCCTGCTGGTATGCTCGCCACAGCCCAACACTCTTGAGGAATCAGCATGGCGCGCAGCAGCAACAGCATCAGGTTCGGACTCAACCCGCGAGGACTCCCCTACGACCGCATCGTCGCGGTGGCAAAGGCCGCCGAGGCCGCAGGCTTCCAGAACATCTCGTTCAGCGACAGGCCGCCCGAGGACAACCTCGAGGGCTGGACGCTGGCGACAGCAGTTGCGATGCAGACCAGCCGCATCCGCGTGACGCATTCCACGCTCAACGTCCCGTTCCGCAACCCCGCGTTGCTCTCCAAGATGGCGACCGCTCTCGACCACATGACGGGCGGCGACCGCCTCATCCTCACTTTGGGGGCAGGCGGGCAGGAAGCGCACTTCACCTCCTACGGCCTCGAGTTCGGCGCGCCCGGTGAGCGCGTGGACGGCCTGGCCGACGCCATCGAGATACTGCGCGGCACCTGGGCGAACGAGCAGTTCACCTACACCGGCAAGCGCTACAGCGTGACCGAGGCCACGGTCACGCCCAAGCCGGTCAACGGCACCATCCCCATCTTCACCGGTTCGGGAGGCCCCCGCATGCTCCGGCTCGCTGGACGGGTGGCCGATGGCTGGATACGCAACGGCGGATGGCCGCCGGACTTCGACGCGTACCGTGAGCAGGTCGCCACAATGGAGGAGGCAGCTGGCGCAGCCGGGCGTGACCCCGGCACCATCCACCGCGTGCTGAACTGCAACGCCTACGTCGGCGACGAGGACCCGGCCACGAAGCTCGCGCAGGTGTTCGGCAACCGCGGCGGGCTCATGGGAACGGCGGACCAGGTGCTGGAGATCGTGGAGCAATGCCGCGAGGCCGGCGTCGACACCTTCCACGTGCAGTTCCAGAACGACATCATCGACGAGCAGATCCCCGCCTTCGGCGAGCAGATCATCGCGAGGGCGAAGTAGTCCCGGAAGTTACGACTTCCGCAACGCGCGGCCAGGGAGCGCGCCGGTGTGGCGGCCCTGCTCCCACACGAGCGTGCCGTTGACGAACACGTACTCGATGCCGGCCGCTAACTGCTTCGGCTCCTCGAACGTGGCGAGAGCGCGCACGCGCTCCGGGTCGAAAACCACCACGTCCGCCTTCGCGCCGACGCGCAGGACGCCGCGGTCGCGCAGCCCTAGCCGTCGCGCCGGAGCGCCGGTCATCTTGTGCACGGCGTCCTCGAGCCGCAGCGTTCCCTGTTCCACCGCCTGACCCAGCAGGTACGGGAACGTGCCGTAGGTCCGCGGGTTCGGCATCTCGCCGGTCATCAGGCCGTCGCTGCCCACCATCTGCGCGGGGTGCGCCATGATGGTGCGCACGTTGTCCGGGTTGCCGGTGCGGGCGACGAACGCGACCTCCAGCCGCTCCTCGATGAGCAGGTCGCAGATGGTGTCCACCATCCGCTTCCCCTGGGCGTCCGCCATGTCCTGCAGCGAGCGCCCCTCCCACTCTTTGTTCTTCTCCGAGCCGACGTGGGCGAACATGTAGTCAGCAAGCGAGCCGCCCCATTGCGGGTAGACGCCGTCCGCTATCTGATCGCGAACGTCCTTGTCCGCGATGCGCCGCAGCAGCATCTCCGGCCCGCCCTCGTGCACCCACGCCGGTATCAGCGACAGCAGGATCGTGCTCGCCGCGGGGTACGGGTACTGGTCGAACGTCACGTCGACGCCAGCCGAGCGCGACTCGTCAACGAGTCCCACCATCCGCTCGCCCATGCCGGGGACGGGGCTGTGGTAGTGCGATATCTGCACCGGCGCGCCGGACTCTCGCCCGACCGCGACCGCCTCGCGGAACGGGTCCAGCAGCCCGTCGCCGAGCGCATAGCGGCTGTGCGTCACGTAGATCCCGCCGTAGGGCGCGACCGCTCGGGCTATCTCGGTCAACTCGTGGGTGTCGCTGTAGATGTTCGGCACGTAGGTGAGGCCGGTCGAGAAGCCGAAGGCTCCGTCGCGCATCCCCTGCTCGGCCATCCCCCGCATCCGTGCCAGCTCCTGGTCCGTGGGCAGGCGATTCGCCCACCCCATCGCCTCGATGCGGAGCGCCGCGTGCGGCACGAAGTAGACGACGTTGCACGAAGACGCCCCTTCGAACAGGTCGAGGAACGACGCGACCGACGTCCACTCGGTCCCCTCTGGCGGGCGTCCGTTCACGGCGGCGAGGTAGTCTACGAGGTGCTGCCGGTTGACGGGGGAGATGGGCGCATAGGAGAGGCCGTCCTGTCCCAGCGCCTCGGTCGTCACGCCCTGGCTCACCTTCGGCTCGTGGCGCGGCGCCGTCAGCAGCGCGAAGTCCGAGTGGGAGTGCATGTCGATGAAGCCGGGACAGACCGCCATGCCGGACGCGTCTATCGTGCGCCCCGCCTCCACGTTCGACACGTCGCCTTCCAGCACCGTGACGGTATCGCTCTCGATACCGACGGCGGCGCGGAACCAGGCGCGTCCCGCGCCGTCGATCACCTTCCCGTTGACGATGAGCGTATCGAACATGCGCCCCGGTCGTTCCTCAGTCCGCGGGGTGGGCGCGGCTCGCCGCTTGCGACACCTGGACGGCCCGCTGCGCCATGACGGCTTCCGCGAGCGTGTGGAACCGGCCGGACACCACCTTGAGTACCTGGCTGAGCAACCGGTAGCCGATATGCGGGTCGCGCACGCTCAGGTCAGCCAGCTGCGAGCCCTCGAACCGCGCGAGGGTCGCGTCCGTGACGCAGACGGCAGTGAGGGAGTAGACGAAAGGTTCAACGAGCGCCGACCAGCCGAGTATCTGCCCCGCCTTGGCTGTGGATACTTTGCGGTGCGGCGTGTCTATGCCCCACCACTCCGGGACGTCCATGTGCAGTTCGACCTCGCCATCGAGCGCGACGTAGAGGTGCTGCGCGTAGTCACCGCTCTTGAAGAGTTCGCTGCCCGCTTCGACGGTGATGATGGTGGCCAGGTCCTGGAAACGCTCGATCTGTATGGGGCCGAAACCCCGGAGCAACTCGCTATGGGCTAACTCGCTCTCCAACTCGGCCCTCCCATGTACCGAATCGTCGTGACGGCGGCGGGGACCTCCGCGGCGCTTCTAGCGTAGCAGATTACGCTTTCAGCGCGAGAGGTCCAGGACGATATTGCCGATGGCAGTGTTGCTCTCCTGCAGTTCGTGCGCCGCGGCTATGTCGTCGAGCGGCATGACGGCAGCGATAGGATGCGTCAGCGCACCGTCCGCGATCGCCTTCGCGATGTCGTCCACCGCCTGCCGCTTGGCAGCCTCCGGCTCCGAGTAGACGAGGACGAAGTGCACGGTCGCGTTCTTCCGGGAGAACGCCTGGTACTCCACCGCGGGCTCGCGGTCGCCGGTGGACGCATAGCAGCCGATGACGCCGTTCAGGGCGAGCGCGCGCTTGCTGGCGGCGAGGTTCCCGCCGAAGTCGACCTCGACGATGCGCTCGACGCCTTCTCCGCTGGTGAGCTCCAGCACCCGCTCTCCCACGTCCTCCGTACGGTAGTTGATCGTGTGGTCGGCCCCGGCGCGCAGCGCGTGTCCCGCCTTCTCGTCCGAGCTCACCGTGGCGATGACCGTCGCGCCTCCCCAGCGGGCAAGTTGGATGGCGCAGTGCCCCACGGCGCCGGCTCCCCCGGTCACGAGGACGGTCATACCGTCCACAGGTCCGCTCGCGAAGAGGCAGCGGTGCGCTGTCATGGCGGGTATGCCGATGCAGGCGCCTTCCTGGAACGTCACACTCTCAGCGAGCGCAGGCGCATGGGTCGACGGCAGCGCGATGTACCCGGCGGCGGTGCCGAAGGGGCGTTGCCACTGCCCTTCGAACAGCCAGACTCGCTCGCCGATGCGTGATGCGTCCACACCCGCGCCGACCGCCTCGACGACGCCCGCGCCGTCGCTGTGCGGGACGATGCGAGGGAACGGCATCTGCGGGCCACGGGAGCCGGTGCGCGACTTCCAGTCGGAGGGGTTCACACCGGAGGCGTGGACCTTCACCAGCACCTCGCCGGGCCCCGGCGCCGGGTCCGGCATCTCGCCAACGTGGAAGACATCCCGCGCCGGGCCGTACCGCTCATACCACGCCGCTCTCATGCTTCCGGTTGCCCCTGGATGTTGCACTCAACGTCGAACTCGGCGCAGACGCCCCGGAACCACTCCACCACATCGCGATGCAACGGGATGCCTCGCGCCGAGCGCTCTTCCAGCGCGTCCCACTCCGGATCGCCGGCCACGAGCACGCGGTCGTGGCCCGTCGCCGGAGGCGTCGCCTTCAACTCGCGGATGAAGTCGTCCATCCGCGCCTTGAACTCGCCCGCGTCGCTGAACGCGTCGATGTTGTACGCCGCCACGTAGTGGCGGTAGTTCTGCCGCCCCACCCGCATGCCGTAGTCCGAGCCTGCGAGCAGGGAGCAGAGTACCTCGACCGCGACGGCGAGGCCGTATCCCTTGTGCGAACCGGCATCGCGGTTCGTGCCGAGCGGCAGCAGGATGTAGTCGTCCGGCACAGGGGCGGGCTCCATCACCGGGGTGCCGTCCTCGGAGGCGATGGTCCCCGGCGGCAGCAGCGTCCCCATCCGACGGGCGTTCCGCACCTTGTTGACCGGCACGACGCTCGTTGCCATGTCGAACACCCACGGGCGCTCCTCCAGCGTGGGAGCGGCGATGGCGATAGGGTTCGTGCCGAGGCGCGGGGCGCGGCCGAACGTCGGCGCGACATCCGGGCCGGTCGCAGTCATGCAGACGCCGATCATGTCGTGGGGCAGCGCAAGCATCGCGTGGTAGGCGGCCATGCCGACGTGCCCGCCGTTGAACATCGTCACGACGCCGATGCCCGTGTTCCTCGCCTTCTCGATGGCGATCTCCATCGCCTTCGGCGCGATGATGACGCCGAGCCCCCGGTCGCAGTCGATGTTCGCGGAGCCCGCGCGCTCCCGCACGATGCGCCACTGGGGATCGGCCTTCTGCACCCCGTTCTGGTAGCGCTCCAGGTAGACCTTCAGCATGTTGGAGACACCGTGGCTGTCCACGCCCCGGAGGTCGGCGGTGATGAGCACGTCCGCCGCGAGCGCGGCGTCAGCATCAGCAAGGCCCACCTTCCGGAACAGTGCCTCGGTTGCCTCCCGCAGCGGCCCGGCCGGTACGCGGACCGCGTCCTCCTCGCGGATGTGGAAGCTCTGCGTCACCCGCGCGCCTCCAACGCGGCGAGGCCGGCAACGGCGACCGCCTCATCCTCCGCCGGACGAGCGCCGCTCACGCCTATCGCACCGATCATCGTGCCGTCCGCCCTCCGGATGGGCAAGGCGCCCTGCCACGGAATAAGGCGTCCGTTCTCCATCATGGAGAGCGCGCGGACGACGGGCTGGTCCCATCGGTCGGCCAGGTCGCCGCTCGGCATGTCCCAGGCAGCCGAAGCCGCAGCCTTGCCCTGGGAGATGGGGACGCTGCGCCAGAGTGCGCCGTCCATGCGGTTCAGCGCGACGAGGTCGCCGCGCGGGTCGAGCACGGCGATGCTGACGCGGATACCGAGCTCCTCAGCCTTCGAACGTCCCGCCTCGAGCATCCGTACCGCCTCGTCAAGTCGCAAGGGTTCCATGGGTGTTCCCTCCTCCAGTGCGAGGCGGAGGATAGCGCATAACGCCGGCTGGCGGCAGAAGAAGGCGATGGCCGGAGCAGGATGGATGTGGAGGGAGGGGGTGGCGCGGATGCCGGGGTTCGTGTATAAGACCCCACGACTGTGTTAAAAGAGGTGTCCTGAGCAACTGGGGCGCCCGAGATCGCCGTTCGGAGTCGGCCCCCCAGTCCCCCGGGACCACCTCATCCTGCGGCTCACTCAAACCACAGTCACTCAGGACAAGATGAATCTTAAGCAGCGCGTTAAAGCACTGTCAAGCGGTTTCGAGCCGATTTCAGCGCAGTTTTGCCGCCACTCGCATATTGATACTTGACTCTTCTGTTCAAGAGTGTCAGTATCAATAGCGGGCCGGTTGGGCATCGGCCTGTCAACCCCCTTGCGTCGGGGGCGCCTCCACCCATCCGCCCGTCCGATCCACCCCCATCCCGACCTTCCTCCATCAAGGGGGAAGAGACAAGACCGCCGGCCCTACTCTCCGCTGAGGCCCAGGCGTTCCAGCGTCTGGCCGTCGAGGCCCGGCATGACATACGGCGGGCGGCGCTCGGCGGTGACGGACACGTTGGGGTCCTCGAGATCGACCCCCATGAACACGAGCTGCCGCGCTGCGATGTGCTCCACACCTCCGCTGCGGAGCACGCGGAACGGACGGTCGTGGCCCGGATAGATGACCTCCGCCTCCTCCAGCACGCGCTCGATGCTCCTCCGCGAGGCCTCCTCGCTCCAGAAGACGTTCGCGTTCACTTTCGTCACCGCGACCTGGGCGTTCGCTACGCCGTCGCCCGTGATGGCCACGGGCCCCTCCGAGGTATCGACGATGAGGGCCATCGTGCCCGCGGAGTGGCCCGGCGTGTGCAGCATGCGAACGCCCTTCTCGATCTCGTAGCCATCCTCGACCTCCTTGAGGTTCGGGATGGTGTCGAGCATGGCGCTCGTCCAGAGGGGTGTCGCCCAGTCGTTGGGGTGGGGGTTGCGGGCATAGCGGCGTTCCCACTCGTGGATCAGCACTTCGGCGGAATCGAGCACGTCGTAGTTCTGTGCGTGGTCCCAGTGCGAGTGGGTCATCACCGCGACGTCGATGTCGGAAGGCGCCAGGCTGCGTTCGGCCAAGGCCTCGAGCAGCGCGCGCCGCCTGCCGACGTGCCCCGTGTCCACGACGATGTTGCGGTCGCCGCGCACGAGCAGCGTGCTGCAGTAGCCGATGGAGCCGTAGTTCGTGGCGATGGACTCTCCGTGCAGCAGGACCTCAACCGTCGGCATGGCGTCCTCCTTCCATACGCCGGAGATGGGCCGAGCAAGATTTCAATATCCGGGGGCCGTTGAAATCTTGCTCGGCATCTTACGAGTGGAAGAGCCGGTGGATCTGGGATCTTGAAATCTTGATATGGGGTGTTTCCAAGGCCGTGGCCTGCTTTCCGCGACCGAGGCATCAAGATTTCATCGTTTTCGAACTTCCGCTCCGCTCCCATAGGCGTTCTCTATAGCTGCGCGGGTCTGCCATAGATGCAATCTATAGGAGCAGGCGGCTCAGCCATATGCTCAGCATAGCGGATGCAGAGGCGACGGCGTAAGCGGCAGGTGTCACACGGCTGCCGGGTGCCTCTACCAGCCCTCACCCGCCGCTACGCGGCACCCTCTCCTTCAGGAGAGGGGATAAGGCACTCACCGCGCCCCCTCACCGTGTGACCTGCCGGTCACGCTGGATTCCCGCCTTCGCGGGAATGACGGAGCTTCACTCACCATGCCAGCGCCACGCCCTGTGCTACGCTCACGGCATGCAGCTGCGGAACGTCGACAGGGGCCTGACCTACGCCGATATCGCCTTTATCCGCGAGGCGCTCGGGACGGATGCTCCCGCGGAAGACGAGATGCCGCTGCTCCTTGCGGAGGAGGAACGCCGCGCGGAGTTGCTCGGCAGCCAGCGGTTGTTCGACGCGTTACTGCCGCACGACGGGTCGCTCGCGCCAGTCTCTCCCCGGCTCTACTTCGAGGCGCTGCTGCGGCGTGCGGTGGACGAACTGCGGGGCGCGCAGCACACGTTCGAGCGTACCGGCTCGCGCTCCGGCGAGCGCGTGCCCGTGTTCGACGCGGCGGACGTGGCGGCGTTCGCAGCCCAGCCGCGCATCCTTCACTACCTCGCAGGGATGCTGGCGTCGTTCACCAAGGTGCACAGCCACACGGAGCGCGTCTGGGTGCGGCGCGGCGTGGTGCGGAAGGTGCGCTACAGCGACCTGGACGTTCATTCGATGCTGCGGCTGATCCAGCAGACCGAGGAGCACGAGCGCCTCCCGCTCTACCGTCGGACCGGCGACCTCTGCCTGCTCATCCTTGGCATCTTCCCCGACTTTGCCGCAACCGCGCACCGCTATCCGGGCACGGGCGCCCTGCGAGCGCAGTCTTCCTACCGACGGAGGCTGAGCACGGAGGAGTACGAGACTGTCGCGGCGCAGATGTACGCCCACGCGGCGCGATACGATACCGGGGAGATGTCGACTGTCCACCGCACGCTGGAGGCCCGCATCCCGGACGCGAAGAAGCCGCTCAGCTTCATCTCCGAACACTACCTCGGCTTCCGCCGCGACCGGCTCTTCGGCATGGGAGAGTAGATAGCCTCAGCCACTCACCTTCTTCGTCAGGTTGCGCCCGAACTCCTGCATGATGCCGTCCGTCTTGCGCTTGATGATGCCCTGCCCGAACTCGCCCAGCTTGCCCATGATGTTCGCGTCCGAGTGCACGACGAGGTTGCTCCCGCCGTCGCCTGCGTCCTCGACAGCCATATCGATCTTCACACGCACGTTGCCCGGTACCTTGCTGTCAGCCCCCTCGCCCGTCATCGAGACGCGCATAGCCGCGTCGTCGCGCGAGTCCACCCGCAGCTTGCCCATCAGCCCCAGCGCCACGGGCCCGACGCGCACCTTCACGATGCCGGTGTAGGTCCCGTCCGTCTCAGTAACGTCCGCGGCACCTGGGATGCACATGCCGACGGCAGGGATGTCGGTCACGAACGCCCAGAGCGCGTCGGGCGGCGTGTTGACCTTGTACGTGTAGTGGAAGTCCATTGCGTGCGATGCCTTTCGGATAGAGGATCGCCCCGTGCGTCGCGAGGCGTCCTCCATGATAGCGCATGACGGGCAACGTGCAGGGGCAGCCCCGCACCTTACCAACCCTCACGCCCAGCCCCTCTCCACCGCCCTCCCGAGCGTCGACGAGGAACCGGCAGCCCCACTCCCCTACGTTCCCCGCAGACGCGGCTGCACCGGCTCCGAGATCTGGTACGTCACGAGCCGGGCGGCGGTCATGCCCTCTATGGACCTTATGTCCGCGAGCATCTCGTCCGTGACGGGGTCGTCGAACCCCACGATCATCGTGGCTGCGCCGCGCGGCGCAGCGCGGCCGACCTCCATGAACGAGATATTGGCGTCGTGCTGCCCCGCTATCGTGCCGACCTTACCGATCATGCCCGGCTGGTCCGTGTGGGTGGTGAAGAGCATGTAGGGCGCGCTCGGCTCCATGTCCAGGGAGAAGCTGTTGAGCCGGTTCAGGTGCACCGTGCCGTGCACCGACGTCCCCGCGGTGTAGACCGTGCCGCCCGTGGAGCGCACCTCGACGCCCACGAGGTTCAGGTACTGCTCGGCTCCCTCGGGGTCCTTCTCTTCGACGATCCTGATGCCGCGTTCCTGTGCCATCGCCTGGGCGTTCACGAGGTTGATGCGCATGTCCGTCGCCACGCCGAGCACGCCCACCAGCGCCGCCGAGGCGAGTATCTCGCTGTCGTGATGCGCTATCTCCCCGGCCACGCGGACCGCGACAGTCTCCAGCTGGCCGTCGGCGAGCTGGATGGCGAGGCGTCCCATGGTCGTGGCGACAGGCAGGTAGGGCCCGAGCGCCTCCATCACCTCCCGCGGAACGAACGGCATGTTGACGGTGTACTGCGCCGCGCCGCCGCCCAGGATGGCCAGCAACTGGTCGACCACCTCCAACGCCACCTCCACCTGCGCCTCCTCCGTGGACGCACCGAGGTGGGGTGTGAGCACCGCCCGCTGCTCCTCGCGCAGGGGCAGGTCCTGCGGCGGTTCGACGGGATAGACGTCCAGCGCGGCGCCGCCGACCCTGCCGCTCGCAAGCCCTTCCTGCAGCAGACGCTCGTCCACGAGCCCGCCGCGCGCCGCGTTCACGATGCGGACCCCCGGCTTGAGCAGCGCGAACTCCGGCCCGCCGATGAGGCTCTTCGTGCCGGAGGTGAGCGGCGTGTGGATGCTGATGAAGTCCGACTCGCGGAGCAGGCGCTCCATGGAGACGGACTCCACTCCGAGGCTGCGCACGCGCTCCATCGACACGTAGGGGTCATACGCGATGACGTGCATCTGGAAGGCACGCGCCCGGTGCGCGACCTCCGAGCCGACGCGTCCGAGCCCGACGATGCCGAGCGTCTTGCCGCGCAGCTCAACGCCCATGAAGCGGGAGCGCGTCCACTCGCTGCGGCGCATCGACGCGTCCGCCTGCGGGATGTTGCGGGCGAGCGAGATCATGAGCGCGAACGCGTGCTCGGCCGCGGCGATCGTGTTGCCGGTCGGCGAGTTCACGACCGCGATGCCGTGCTGCGTGGCCGCGTCCACGTCGATGTTGTCGACGCCCACGCCCGCGCGGCCGATGCCCACCATCCTCGTCGCGTGCTCGATGACGCGAGCGGTGACCTTCGTCTCGCTGCGAACGACCATCGCCTCGTAGTCGCCGGCGATGGCGCACAGGTCGTCCTCGCTGAGACCCTTGCGGACGTCCACCCGGTGTCCGGCGGCCTTCAGCCGCGCGATCCCAAGCTCGTCAATTGGGTCGGCTACGAGGACCCTGCCCACGTCATCCTCCAGGCGGCGCGCTGCACCGCCCCGTTCCGTCGTTCCTGCGCAGGCAAGAACCTCGTCTGGTCCCTTCTCCTGAGGGAGAGGGTTAGGGTGAGGGCGAACCGGGGTGGGGCGTGGTGCCCTGTCGTTCCTGCGCAGGCAGGAACAACGTCCCCGCGAACCGCCCCTTGTTTGTCATTCCGAGCGAAGCGCAGCGGAGTCGAGGAATCTCTCAGGCCGACTACCCACCTCTCCCCTTGGGAGAGGTCGACGCGCTTGCGCGGCGGGTGAGGGTGAACCAGGCCCTGCGGGAGGGTGTCGTGGGGGCGCGTGACGATCACGCCTGCCCCACCGCCGCGGGCTGGTGCCCGAGCTTCGGCAACGCGTCCTTCAGCGCGCCGAACACGTCGTCAATGTCCTCCTGGTTCACGTACCCCATGTGGCCGATGCGGAACACCCGCCCCGTCAGGAGGCCGCGTCCCTCAGCAGCGATGATGTCGTAGTCGTCGCGGAGCGTTGCGAGCAGCGCCTCGTCGGTGATGCCCTCCGGCACCCAGGCGGCGGTCACCGTGTTGGACGCGAAACGCTCGTCCTTGGCGACGAGCCCGATGCCCATGGCCTTGAGGCCGTCGCGGGTGTACTGGGCGATCTCCTGGTGGAAGTCGTAGACGGCCTGCATGTCGCCGCGGGAGAGCATCTGCCGCACGGCGTAGTCCATGCCGAACAGGAGCGAGATCGCCGGCGTCCACGGGGTCTGACCCGCCTTCAGCGACTTCTCAGCCTCTGTCATGCTGAAGTAGAACTTCGGCATCTTCGAGGTCTCGGCGGCCTTCCACGCGCGCTCGCTGAAGCTGATCATGGCGAGGCCCGGCGGGCACATCCAGCCCTTCTGGGAGCCCGCGACCACCACGTCAAGGCCCCACTCGTCGACGGGCAGCTTGATGGAGCCGAGCGACGAGATGGCGTCGACGAGCACCATCTTGTCGAACTCGCCCTTCGCGATGCCGGCAATGGTCTCCAGATCGTTCGTGATGCCGGTGGACGTCTCGTTGTGGGTGACGAGCACGGTGGTCACGTCCGGGTCGTCCTTCAGCGCCTGACGCACCTGCTCTGGATCGGCGACGTCGCCGTCCGGGAACTTGAGCTCGTTGACGCTGGCGCCGTAGGCCGCGGCGATCTTGAGAAAGCGGTCCCCGAAGTTGCCGATGGTGACCCCGAGGACGCGCTCGCCCGGTGAGAGCGTGTTGACGATGGCGGCCTCCATCGCTCCCGTTCCGGAGGACGTGAGAACGTAGAGGTCGTTCTCGGTCTGGAAGGCGCGCTTGAGATTGGCGGTCGTGCGGCGGAGGATGTCGGCAAACTCGACGCCGCGGTGATCGATCATCTCCTTGCTCATCGCCTCGTAGACGTCCGGGGGGACGGGGGTGGGGCCGGGCAATCGCAGGTTCGCCATACGAATGGCCTCCTCGGTAGGGGATGCACGCGCGACGACGGTGGAACGTCGAGCGGGCGCAGGCCCAATTATACGGGCGGCAGGGGAGCGGCTTCAAGGCGGCCCCGCCCCGTCGCAGGGCTATACTCCGCCCGAACGGAGGAGCCATGCTCGACGGTCCAGCACCTCAGTCCCGCTGCGCAGGCGATTCTGCGCCGTCAACGGACGCGATTCCCATCGTCGCCGAGTGCGATGGCCGGGAGCACTACGCCGTCCTCCAGCCGAACGGAGGCGTACGGCTGGCCGACCCCAGGCCCGAGGACGAGTTGCCCGAAGGGATGGCCTACTATCCCGGCACGGCCTACAGGATCGCCACCGGGAGGTCCGGGCCGCCATCGAGATGGAAGTACTTCGACGAGCAAGCGGGCCGGTGGCGTTCTATCAAGGAACTCCCGCGCTATGAGGAGATGATCGACGGGCTCGACTCCATCTCTGAGCAGCACCCCTACTGGAAACGGCGCATCGTCTACGACCACCCGCTCGCCAGCGACCGCTGACGCCGCGCGCCGGGAGCGGCGTTACAGATCGTCCCATTCTTCCTCGGTAAGACCGGCTTGTCGGAGTACGTCGCGAATCCTCAGCGGCGTCAGATCGCCCGGATGGAGGGCCACGGTCACGTTCCTGCCGTTGACGTGGCGCAGGCGCAGGTGGCTGCCTCGTTGGCGTACCTCGACGAAACCTGCGCGATGGAGGCGGCGCAGCACCTCGCGCGGTGGGAGGGGTCTAACCGGCACGTACCGGAAGCGGGACGCGGATGTACACGCCCTCACCCTCATCAGACTCGGGCAACCGCTCCCCCTCGTCCAACAGACACTCGATGTGGAAGGCGGCCATCTCGCGCAGATAATCGAGGGCCGTGTTGGTGTCGGGACCGCAGTCGCCGATGCCGAGCGTGGGGATGGCGGCGTCCATCTGGTTCGTTTCCTCGTCCCAGGTAAGGCTAACCTTGTATTGGACGTATGCGGCGTTCATTCCCAGCCTCCGTGCCCTAGTGTACATCGACACTGTCTCCGCATCCCGGGACACACACAGTGTATTCAGCGATATCGCCCGCCATTCCAGCGCCATCACGCACTAGTCCTTATCCTGCCCATCCTGTCCATCGATGTTCAAGCCCCTCCGACGTTCCTACGGGCCTGTACTACCCACCGCGTTCACGTACTCGTCCGCGTTCATCTTGACGAACTCGTAGTGCTTGTCGGTGAGTGGGCCGGGACCGTCGGGGCAATCCGTGTGAATGAAGGACCCATCACGACCCACCGTGGAAATGCCGGTTGATGATCTCCTCGGTGACGGCTGCGTGCTCAGGCATGTATTCCACGAACGCGGTTCTGACGTAGCACTCGCCCTTTCCCTCGAGGCGTCCGCACCGCGCGAAGAGCGCGAACTCGTCCAGCCAGGTGTACAGCCGGCCGAACGCCTCCCGGAACGGGTTGTGGCCCGTCGCAGCGTAGAGGTCCAGGAACAGCGCTGAGCCCAGGCTGTAGCTGCAGGGGTGGTTGTACGACACCTCCGCGGCCTCGAACTGCCTGATGTTGGCGAAGCTGTCGCACACGTCCGGCGCCGGCAGCGGCCGGTCGGCACGGGTGCTCTGGTAGTAGAGGCTCATGAAGGTGGCCCCCCCGTTCGCGATCCAGCTCGGCCAGAACGACCAGTACGTGCGCGCCGCCTGGTGCGACAGGATGTCCTCGCTGTCGTGGTACTGCCGGTTCACGCTGATCCTGCCGCCGCCCCCGCCCGTCCGGTCAGCCACCACAACGATGACGTATGGCCGCGGGTACGGTGTGTCCATGTACTCCTCGAACAGCGTCACCGCATCGATGGCGATCTCCATCGTCCGCTCGGCCTTCGCGACCGTGCCAGAACCGCCGGGCCATATGACCGAGAACGGCACCCCATCCTGCAGGGGCAGGTCCACGGTGCGCCGCACGGTGACCACGCGGTCGGTGTCCAACAGGTCGGACGCGCGATAGGCCGAATAGCTGCCCAGCAACGTGATGATGTCCGTCTGCTCGTCCGTTATGCCGCCGGCCAGCGCGGGGTGTGCGAGGAGGTCTTCGAGCCCACCGTCCTGCGCAAGAGACTGCAGCGCGCTGAGCGCCCAGAAGTCGAGCGTCTCCACGGTGTCCAGGAACGGCATGCCGAGCAACTGCTCCACGCTCTCAGGCGAGTGGTGGCCGATACTCGCGAGGTCGTCGATGGCGAACGCCTCCGCGTACGTGATCTCCTCGTCCTGTACCCATTCCTTGGCCATGAGCCGCTCGAACGGCGCTTCACCGGCCCACCTAGCGTTGGCGAGTCCCCACGCGGCCTCATGTCTGGCCGAGGGCATCGGCCCCAGCCCGTCGACGGCCCACGGCAGCGCCCTGATGCGCTTCACCGCGTCCGGGTGCTCCTCATACAGGAAGGCCAGCCGCCTGCCGCCGTCCGTATAGCTGAGCCACGGGGTGGGCGCGTACGGCGGCGCGTCCGGCACGAGCACCAGTTCTCTCGGACTGTTGTCCGGCCCGGCGATGAAGAAGAACCACAGGTCGTCGGGCCCCGCCTTGATGAAGACCTCCGTCTCCCCGTTCGCCATCCAGCTCTCGTTGACGTCGTGCCTCTGCCTGCGGTACTGGTCCCGCGCTATGCCTGCAAACACGGTCGCCGGCCCGAAGGTGACCTCCGCGGCATCCGCGCTCTGCTCCGCGCCGGTCGCGTCCCACATCCCGAAGTCAAAGTAATGCGGTGCGGCCTCTAGCTGCATCCTGAAGCGGGCCGTGCCCCTGCCGTGGATGATCAGCTCGCCGTCCGATTTGATCTCCACCGGTACGGCCGGCACCGGTGTGGGCGTCGGTGTATGCGTCGCCGTTGGCGTAGGCGTCGCAGTCGCGGTCGGAGTGGGCGTTGGCGTGGGAGTTGGGGTGGGCGTCCCGGTCGGCGTCACAGTGGCCGTAGGTATCACCAGGGGCGCGGGTATCACCAGGGGTGCGGGCGTCGGCAAGGGCACAGGCGTCGCGATGGGCGTAGGCGTCGTGCTCGGCGTCGGCGTCACCAGTGGTGTTGCGACGAGCGTTGCTGTAGGCGCCGGGCCGTCACAGCCAGCCGCAGGAACAAGCAGTACTGCGAGCAGGGCTGGTGTGAGCAAGGCGGCCAGGCGCATCAGTGGTCCTCCTGAGGTCTATGGTGACAGACGTTTGGTGCTCTCGGTCCCCGGCAGGCTGATGTCACCCAGCTTCCGATAGGCTCGCTTCCTGTAGGGTACGTCACCGGACCTCCCGCTCCGCGTCTATCCAGAGCATGTGCACCCTGATCGAATCGCCGGTGCGCGACACGCTCTGCAACGCCAACGGGATCTGGAACCGGTCATTCGTTACGAGGTCGTCACCGAACCGTATGGCCGCATCCTCTGACGCGCACACGTTCCGGTAGCAGACGCCGTCATGGTCCTCCGTGACGCCTTCCGGCCGCTCGATGCCCACCGAAGGGTCGATGCCCAACAGGAGGAGTGCCGCCTCTGCCAGCGCGTTGTCTCGTCCATAGATGCCCTCGACATAGTAGAGGTTCGAGGTGAGGTCGCCACCGAAGTTGACGGAAAGCACCTTTCCGCGTTCGACATGAGCGCGAACGTCTATCGCGTCGTAGGTCGTGTGGACCAACCCTTTCTGCTCTTCGTACGACCCGACGCCGTCCAGCGCGACTCCCCCGCCGCTGCAGCGCACGTCATCGTGCGCCCAGTCCAGGTCCGCGATCACGGTTGTCCGGTGATCGACGGGTCCCCTGTAGTCGATGTGCTTGAGCTGCAGCCTGGACTCGTAGTACTCCCCGTCCGCACAATCGTGTGTCCAACTCTCGGGATGGAAGTACGAGTAGACCGCCTGGAACGGCGGCCAGTGCCCCAACCGGGTCAGGCAGTCGTCCCCGCCGTCCGGGAACAGTCCGGTATGGGTCTCAGACATCGCTGGCCTGGTGTCGCAGGGCGAGACGACCACCCTGGAGGGCGGGCCGTAGTCCTTCCGGGCCGGATAGACGGTATCGATGTAGACGCCGCCGCCCAGGGCGCGGACCTCGAACAGGTATGTCTGTTCACAGTCCAGGCCCGATATCTCCTGGGATGCCTCTGTCGTAAACAGGTCCCCCGTGGAGGCGAATGCGCTATCGAAGAGAGCGTGGTCTTCGCTGTTCGCCAGCTCCTCGTGAGTAAGGGCCTCGGTGTAGGCGTAGTACAGGACGTCGTACCCGGACGCTCCATAGGTGGGTTCCCATTCGAGTATGACGCTGTCTCCTGAGACGCCCCTTGCGGTCAGTCCTCTTGGCGGGTCTGGATAGTGCCACAGGAAGCGCGGCGGCTGGCCGTCTGTGTAAGGATCGCGGCCCGACTGCACCGGCGTCGGCGTCGGTGCGCTCGTGAGCGTCGCCATAACGGCTGGCGTTGGCGTGCTCACGGGTGTCGGAGTAGCCGTCGGTGTGAGGACAGCCGTGGGCGTTGGCGTTGGACTGGCCGTGGGCATCGCATCGATGGTCGCCTGTACCCGCTCACGAACCTGGGCCTCGACAGTGCCCTCGAGGTCCGCCTCGACAGGAGCACAGGCCACCAGGGACAGGGCTACGAGCGCGAGCAGGGCTGCGGCGAAGTGGGCGGGGGCGGAGATGGGATGCCCTCCATGGCGGAAGCTGTGGGGCCGCCCCGCTGAGCAGACGGCTCGAATCTCACAGTACACGGAAGAAGCCCTGCTGCATAGGCACGCTTTATGACATTGGAGTGACATCTGCCCATAGTGCGCTTACGGTATGATGACATTACGACCAGTCCGTACCCGCGGTCGCAGCGCCACTTCCGAGAAGTGAAACGGTCGAATCGCCACCACCCTTCCACTTGCATGGGATACGCTTGTGTTATAGCCTCGCCATCGAGGAGCCAGACATGGTCGACGCCGCAAAGCACACCTATACCGCTGATATGGACGACGCCTTCGTCAAGGCGCTGGCGCCCAAGGCCCACGAGCGCCTCGGCGTGGACGGCGGCAACGCCCTCATGTCCAGCCTCCACACCGCCCGCAGGGTGGAGCGTCGCCTGGGGGCCGCGAGGCTGGGGGATGCTGCACTGCGCGAGATCGACGCTGCGCTTGGCTTGTGGTCGCAGCAGTTCTCTGCCGCGGTTGGCTCCCTTGAGGAAGGGACGCCGGAGGCGATGGAGCGAGCTGCGAGGCAGGCTGACCGCGCCGCAGACTACGCGAAGGCCGCGTCGGCAGCTGGGCACCGGGCGGGCATCTACAAGCGGGAACCTCATTCCGTGGTGCATGTAAACGTCACCGAGGAAGACGTGTTGCTCGCCGATGCGGGGCTCCAGGACTACGCCGCGCTCCTGCTTCGTGAAGAGGCTCGGTTGCAAGCGGAGTACAACGAAACCGAGGCCCGTTGAAGCATGGCCGAACCCCTGCGTGGAGAAGTCTGGTTCGCGGACCTGGGCCAACCGACCGGCAGAGAGATGGCGATGCAGCGACCCGTCGTCATCGTCAAGGAAGATGCAGCCAACGCACCGAACCTCACCATCGTCGTTCCGCTCACTTCCCAGCCGCAGCGCAGGCAACCCGCCGTGACAGTGGACGTCCCTGCCGGTGAAGGGGGACTTCGGCAGGATTCAGTCGCACTCTGCTACAACATCCGCGTGCTGGACACGGCCAAACTCTCCCACCGCATGGGACAGGTGAACGATGCACGCCTGGCGGAGATAGCGGACAGTCTTTCTTTCGTCCTGGGACTCGGCTGAGGCCGACTGGCAACCTCCCTACCCCTCCAACATCCCTTCCGCCTTGTACTCCTGGCCGAGCTTGACATACTCGTCAGCGTTGAACTGCACCAGCTCGTGGTGCTTGTCGGTGAGCGGGCCGAGCACCTTAGCCGGAACGCCCGCGGCGATGGAGTTGTCGGGCACGCTGCGGCCCTCCAGGAGCACAGCGCCCGCCGCAACAATGCACCACGAGCCCACCGTTGACTTGTCGTTGAGGGTGCAGTTGTTGCCCAGCAGGCAGTGGTCGCCCACCGTCTCGGCGTGACAGACGACCGCGTGGCCGAGCGTTACGTAGTCGCCGATGGTGAGGTCCCCGTCGGCGTGGCAGATGGAGCCGTCCTGGATGTTGGTGCCCTCGCCGATGGTCATCGTGCCGCGGTCCGAGCGGAGGACGACGCCGGGCCAGATGGACGCGTACGGGCCGATGCGCACGTCGCCGACGACGTAGGCGAACTCGCTCACGAACGCGGTGGGGTGGACCTGCGGGCTCTTCCCGCCGAGGCTGCGCAGCATCAATCCACCCCTATCCTGTTCATGTATGTCATGTTGAGCGTAGCCTGAGGCGTAGTCGAAACATCTCTCAGGGAGACGCTCGTGGCCGGCAGGATCAGAGTTCGTGACGCCTTACCCGGGCAGTTCCACCACCTTTGTCCTGTCCATCTATGTGAGCTGCGTGTCTCCGTGGTCTTTGTAGGACGCGATGAAATCGGCGGCGACGCCTTCCAAGTTGAACAGTGCCTCGTCGGCGGTCGCGCCCCAGGCCCGGCAACCGGGCAGGAGGGGGACCTCCGCCAGGTACATCTCCTCCGTCTCCTCAGACGGCCCCTTCAACGTATACGGCAGCCGGTACTGCTTCGGCATATCGCCCTCCGGGGGCGCCGTCGGACACGCACCTGCAAGCACTGCGGGAGGCGGTGGCGGCGCTGCGGCTCACCACACAGTATAGCCCGGTGAGTCTTGAGCAGGCAGCGAGGGAGCGGAGCAGCAAAGGTGTAGACTCCCGCCGTGTCCCGCACCGCTCTAACCCGCGCTTCCTCCCCGCTGTTTACGCCAGTGGTCGCCCTCGCTTGGCGCGGGACCGGCGCGGTCCCCGCGAGCGGAGGGCGCTAGGTGGACCCCCGGTTCGCGGGTTTCCCGCGCAGACGCGTCATCTGGGGACAGTACTTCATGTCCTTCTCCTGGAGTCTCGGGCTCTGGGCGGCGGTGCCGGTCATCCCCATCCTCTCGCTGCAGCTGAACGAGAACATCGCGCTGGCCGGACTCGTGGTTTCGATAGGCGGCGCAGGACGGTTCTTCGTGAGCTACGCCACCGGCCCGCTGCTGGACCGGTTCGGGCGGCGCGGCATCGGCGCCGTTGGCATCTTCATCCGCATGGTCTTCTCGTTCCTGGAGGGCGTGTCGCCCACCTATCTGTCGCTCGTCGCCTTCCGGTTCGGCTCGGGCGTCGGCACGTCCATCTGGGGAGCGGCGCACCAGACGATCACGGCGGACGTGTCCACCGCCGAGGACCGCGGGCGCATCAGCGGGAGGAAGCAGGGTTGGGCGCACTTCGGCGCCATCATCGGACCGGTCGTAGGCGGCGCGGCATGGGCGATAACGGGGGACATCCGCGTGCCGTTCTTCATCAATGGGTTCAGCAAGATGGCCTGCCTCATCGTGATGCTCTTCATCATGGTGGAGACGCGGCATCTCTCAGCGCGCACCACCCCCGCGCCGGCCCCGGTCCCCGCCAGGGAGAGCCCCCGCCCTTCGCCCGAGCGCACCCTCGCCGCTGGCCTGGGCGGCGTCGCCGCCCGGCTGGGCGTTACGCCGTCAGCGATAGCCTCCATGGCCGCGACGGGGTTCCTGTACGCGTTGATCGGGATGTTCGCGGTGAACCTGTTCCGCGCAACGGTGCAGGACCTCCTGCTGCCGATCTACGTGAAGGAAGCGCTCGGCTTCGCGGAATCGTATCTGGGCATCGTGATAACGGCGATGGGGGTCGGCGGCCTGCTCACGTCGCTCGCGGGCGGGTGGACGACCGACCGCTGGGGAGTGCAGACCGCGGTCGTTCCGGGGGCGCTCGCCGCCGCGGCAGGCCTGGCCCTGACTGCGCAGGGCCCCGGCCTGACGGGCATCGTACTGCTGGCGGCGGCGCTCGGCGGAGCCGCGAGCCTCGTCATGGTGGGCACGCACGCCTTCTCGATCGACGTCTCACCGCTCGGCGCCCGGGGACGGTTCTTCGGACTGACGCACGCCGCGGGGCACCTCGCGACGTTCGTGGGGCCCTTTGCCGTCGGAGGCATCGCAGACCTCTATGGGCTGGAGGCGGCGTTCTACGTCGTCGGCGCGGTGTTCCTGCTCATGGCGCCGATCGGCGTACTGATGGGCATCGTGGGCCCGCGCGTGCGGGCACGGCAGGAGGCCGAGGCTGCCGCTCCGGGGCCGTGAAGCCCCCCCACCGTCGTTCCCGCGAACGCGGGAATCCAGCGTGCCCGACAGGGCACACGGGGCGGGGAGAGGAAGCGGGGCGTGTCATGTTGAGCGAAGCTGGAGGCGAAGCCGAGGGCGAAGGCCCGCGCTTTGGCGCGCAACCCGCCCCCGCGCGAAGCGCAGCCTGCTCGCCTCGCCCGCGGGGAGAGGGGGATGGGCGTCAGGGTTGGCGGCGTGGAATGATCGTGGCAGTCACTATTGGAGGAGGCAGCCTCGCTCAGCCAGCGCCTCCTTGAGTGACGGGTCCATGAGGCCCAGCGTTCGCGTGAGCGCCAGATCCAGGTTCGCGAACTCCAGGTAGACCGCGGCAAGACGTCCACGAGCGGCCGGGTCGTCCGGGGTCTGCTCCTCCTGCCGCCCAGCCAGGGCACCCTCGAGCATGAGCACCATCCATGCGACGACTGACTCGTGGTACTCGACGAGTTCTGCCGGCGGGGCCACGAGGCTCGCTTCCTCCACGAGGTTGGTCAAGATGGCTTCAAGCACGTCCCACGAGGGCTCCTCGTCGAATTCGAGGTTAAGCCCCATGAAGTCGGCGCAGCTGTCGAGGTACTCCTCTCGTGTGAGCCGGTCGGTTTGTCCGGGTCCCAGAGACTGCGGTCCCTCCGTCGGTATCCACTCCTCCACGGCCTCGGCATAGTCCGGAGGACAGTCCTGCGCGATCACCGCTCCTAAAGACAGGGGCAACTGCTGCGCCGCGATGAAGTGCGCCTCCATCCTGTTGAGTGCCTCCGCCTCTGCGTAGAGGTCGGTGCCGTCGCCTGTCCGCGCAACAAACGTGAGAAACTCCGTGAGCGTCGCATGGTATTCCTGCATTTCGTCGGGCGGCGGGGGCATCGCTTGGAGGATGGCCTGGACCCGCTCGAGTGCGTCCTCCTCCCAGACCTCTGGCAGCTCTCGGAGTGCGGCGCACGTCGAGACCATGTACGACAGGGGTTCGCCTGCGGTCGATGTCGCCGTTGCCGTCGGACCCGGTGTCGACGTGGGCGCCGGTGTCGGCGTGGCAACCGGCGTGGATGTGGGAATCCACGTCGATGGGGGCATCGGCGTGGGAGTAGCTGCGGGTGCGGGCAGCTCTCCCCCGCAACTGATTGCTGCAAGGGCGATGCATAGTGCGGCAGCGAGGGTGAAGGTGGATCGCATGTGTTGCCTCAGCTGGAGTATTCGAGGGCCGCGGCATTGCACTGCCCTTCCACCGGGTGCGATGGACTGAACGCCTTAGCAGCTGCCACCTCCATACTAACACCGCAGCCCACCTCTCTCCCGGGGAGACGTTCGCGGTCAACCTGATGCCCGCCAAGGCGGGCCTCGTGCTGCCGGCGCAGGCCCCGCCTTGGCGGGCATGGCGCGGTTGGCGGAGGAGGCTGCCGTCCCGTCGTCGTGAGCTGCGCCCGTAGACCAGCCGGGATATGCCCGGTAGACTCCGCAGCCGGTCGACCCTTACGATAGTCTCCGCAGCAGTGAGATGCAGGAGGCCGCCATGCCGTCGAGAAGCAGCAGCCCGAAGGAGATTGGCGTCCGTGGAGAAGCCATCTACCGGGAGAAGATACGGCCTCTGGTGGAGCCTGCGGAGACGGGGAAATTCGTAGTGATTGACGTCGATAGCGGGGACTACGAGATCGATGCAGAGGTTCTGGCCGCCTCGGCGCGGCTGCGCGAGCGTCGGCCTGGCGCAGTCAGCTACGGCGTCCGCGTGGGCCACAGCGCAGCCTACAGTCTGGGTTGAGGGCGTAAGGGCAGGTAGTGTTCGAAGGCAGAATCAGCGCCGCGCTCAAACCCGTAGTCCCGGTCCTGATCATGAGCCGAGAAGGACAGTACCAGCCAGTCGAAGCTGTCTTGGACACCGGCTTCAACGGAGACTTGGCCCTGCCGCCCGCGACGATACGGCGCTTGGGCCTCACGCGGGCAACCGTCTTCAAGGCGACGTTGGCCAACGGCCAGGAAGTGTACCTGAACGGCTACGAGGCCACGGCGCTATGGCACGACCGACCGCTGATTGCTACGGCTTTGGAATCGGGCAACGAAGCCCTGCTTGGAATGAACCTCCTCATGGGTAGCAAGGTAACGATGGAGGTGAAGGTAGACGGGCTTGTGGCCATTGAGGATGCTGGCAGCCGCTGACCATTTCGCCTGCGCAGGCATCTGCTCTCACCACGCTGCCGTATACTTGCCCACGGACCGGTTGCCCGCCCATGACGCTCTACGACAAGCAAGCTGCCAGGAAGGCGAAGGAGGCCGAACTCGCGTGGGAGCACGACGAGTTGCGCAGGACGCTGGAGCGCGCGCCGGAGTCGCAGGAGCGCTTCCTCACCGTCTCCGGACGTGAGATCGACCGCGTCTATACGCCGGCTGACGCCCCCGACCTGGACTACGCAGCGGACATCGGCTTCCCCGGCGCCTACCCGTTCACGCGCGGCGTCTACCCCACCATGTACCGCGCCCGTCAGTGGACGCGCCGCCAGATAGCCGGCTTCGGCACGGCGAAGTCCACGAACGAACGGTACAAGTACCTCCTTGCCCACGGGCAGACCGGCCTCTCCACCGACTTCGACCACCCCACCCTCACCGGCTACGACTCGCTCCACCCCCTCTCCGAGGGCGAGGTCGGCAGGCTCGGCGTGGCGATCGACACCGCGCGCGACATGTCCGACCTGTTCGACGGCATCCCCATCGACAAGGTCAGCATCTCGCTCACCATCAACCACCCCGCCATCGCGCTGCTGTCGTTCCTGCTGGCGCACGCGGAGAAGGTCGGCGTGCCGTGGGAGACGTTGCGCGGCACGGTGCAGAACGACTCGCTCAAGGAGTTCCACGGGCAGAAGACGTTCGCGCTCCCGCCGCGCGGGGCATACCGCATGACCATGGACGTGGTGGAGTTCTGCACCCGCAACGTCCCGAACTGGAACACCATCTCCATCTCCGGCTACCACACCCGCGAAGCCGGCTCGACGGCGGGCCAGGAGGTCGGCTTCACGCTCGCGCAGGGCATGGCCTACGTGGAGGGCGGGCTGCAGCGCGGCCTCTCGCCCGACGAGTTCGGCCCGCGCCTCTCGTTCTTCTTCGGCGTGCACATGGACTTCTTCGAGGAGGTCGCGAAACTCCGCGCGGCGCGGCGGCTCTGGGCGCGCATCATGAAGGAGCGCTACGGCGCGACCGACCCCCGCGCGATGCTCTGCCGCTTCCACTCCCAGACGCTCGGCTCGACGCTGATACGCGAGGGCGCGTTGAACAACTTGATCCGCGGCACGACGCAGGCGATGGCAGCCGTGCTCGGCGGCACCCAGTCGCTCCACGTCAGCGGCTACGACGAGGCGCACGACATCCCGTCCGAGGACGCGATGCGGATGTCGCTCAACACGCAGCGCATCATCGGCAACGAGACCGGCGTCGCGAACACCATCGACCCGCTGGGCGGCTCCTTCTTCATCGAGAAGCTCACGAACGAGATCGAAGAGGAGGCGCTCGCCTACATCCGCACGATCGAGGACATGGGCGGCGGCGAGCGCGTCCTTGCCGGCATGTTCGCGGCCATCGAGAACGGCTACATCGAGCGCGAGATCTCCCAGGCCGCGTTCGACTACCAGGAGCGCATCGAGGAGCACGCGTACAAGGTGCTCGGCCTCAACGAGCACGAGGAGGACTCCGTCCCACCGCCGGAGCTGTACGAGCACGACGACGATGAGGAGGAGCGCCAGATAGCCCGGCTCGAGGCCGTCATCCACGAGCGCGACACCGCACGCACGGAGACCGCCCTCGAGGCGCTGCGCCAGGCGGCGCGCGGCAACGAGAACACGATGCCGTTCATCCTGGACGCCGCCCGCGCCGACGCCACCGAGGGCGAGATCATGGGCGCCCTCCGCGACGTCTTCGGCGACCACGAGGACCCGGGCATCTTCTAGCCATGACGACCCCCAAACCCACGAAAGTCATCCTCGCGAAACTCGGGCTGGACGGCCACGACCGCGGCATCAAGGTCATCGCCAAGGCGCTCGAGAAGGCGGGCATGGACGTCGTCTACATGGGCATGCGCGTCACCCCGGAGCAGGTCGTAGACCGCGCGCAGCGGGAGGACGCGGACGTCATCGGCATCTCGCTCCTCTCCGGCGCGCACAAGCCGCTCATGACCCGCCTGATGAAGGTGGTGGACGAGCGCGAGATGAGGGGCGAGACGCTCATCCTCCTCGGCGGCACCGTCCCCGACGGCGACCGCGAGGCGCTCGCGGAGATCGGCGTCGACGGCGTCTTCCCCGTCGGCTCCAGCCTGCGCGACATCGAGGCGTTCATCAGGGAACGCCTGTCGGACGGAGCGCAGTCATGACGCTCGAATGGCCCCCGGTCTACGACCCCTCCTACGTCCCGCCCTCGGACCAGGAGTACTGGGACCCCGTGCTGGAGACGATGCCGCCGGAGGAGCGGGACGCCCTCATCGTGTCCAAGCTCCAGCGACAGGCGGCGTGGGCGTACGAGCGCTCGCCGTTCTACAAGAAGCGCTGGGGCGAGGCCGGGTTCCACCCCGATCAGCTGACGACGCTGGACGACGTGCAGCGCATCCCCATCATTACGAAGGAGGACCTGCGGCAGGACCTGCTCGACAACCCGCCGTTCGGCAGCAACATCTGCGACGATTGGCAGAACATCCAGCGCATCCACGGCTCCTCCGGCACCACCGGCATCCCGACCGTGATCGCTATCAGCAGGGGCGACTGGGAGCGTATCGGCGAGGCGCACGCGCGCGTCGAGTGGGGCGCGGGGGTGCGGCCGGGCGACATGGTGTTCATGGCCGCGCCGTTCAGCCTCTACATGGGCGCGTGGGGGATGCTCGTCGGCGCGGAGCGGATGGGCGCGAAGTGCTTCCCGTTCGGCGCGGGCGCGCCGGGGCAGACCCGCATGGCCGTGCGCTGGTGCCTCGCCGCGAAGCCGTCCGTCTTCTACGGTACGCCGTCGTTCTGCCTCTACCTCGCGGAGACCGCGCGTGAGGAGGGCGTCGACCCCAAGGAGTTCGGCTTCCGCACCCTCTTCTTCTCCGGCGAGCCGGGAGCGTCCATCCCCGCCACGCGCCGCACGCTGGAACAGGCCTACGGCAACCCGGTCATCGTCGACAGCGGCTCGACCGGCGAGATGTCGCCGTGGATGAGCAACGGCGGCTGCCGCCACAGCGACGGCGGCATGCACCTCTGGCAGGACATGGTCTTCACGCAGCTGATCGACCCCACGTCGCTGGAGGTCGCCCCGTACGGCGGCGAGGGCGTGCCGGTCTACACGCACCTGGAGCGCTCCTCCCAGCCGCTGATCCGGTTCTGGTCCGGCGACCTCGCAAGCTGGACGGACGAGCCTTGCGCGTGCGGGCGCACCTACCCCACCATGCCGCGCGGCATCTACGGCCGCGTCGACGACATGGTGGTCGTGCGCGGCGAGAACGTCTACCCGAGCGCGGTCGAGAACGTCGTGCGCGCCATCCCCGGCCTCACCGGCGAGTTCCGCATGGTCATCTCCCGCGAGCGGCAGATGGACGAACTGACCGTCCTCGCCGAGTACACGCCCGAGGCCGCTGCAGCCGAGGCCGGCATCGACGCCGTGAAGCGCCAGCTCCAATCGGACCTCGGCGCGACGCTTGGCATCCGCTCGAACGTCGAGCTCAAAGCCCCCAGCGAGCTGGAGCGCACCCAGTTCAAGGCCCGCCGCGTCATCGACGAGCGGGACCTCTACGGGGAGTGACAACGATGCGCCTATGTCGCGGTGCGATCTACGTCCCGCGTTCGCGCGGATTCGTTCCGCTTGGGCGAGGTGATGCCCGCCGCCGGGCTGCCCGGTCCACCTGCTCCTGCGTTCCCACTTAGGTTGGCGGTGAGGCTTCCTGTGGGATCAAGTCAGCCGCCGACCACAGCTTGTCTCTGAGCGCGCGGGCCGCGTCGACGCCGTGCCGCATGTCATCCCCCGGCACGTGGTCCTGGTAGAAGTTCGTGTGGTAGTCGGAGACTGCCCTGAACAGCACGTTGATGTCGCCGTCCTGCGACAACCGGCCAAGGTACGACTTCATGGAGTCGGCTGCCCGCGGCCTGCGGAATACCCATCCCTGTGAAGCCGCAATCGCCTTCAGCGTGTGCGTCACGGCTCCCCATATCTTCTCGGATACCTGCAACCTGTCGGCTGCCGTCAGCACATCCCTCTGCAGTATCGCGTCGGCATGAGCCAGCAGGCTATCCGCTCGCGCTCGATGCTTGGCGTACCGCTCGGACGGCGGCGCCTCCTCACCGATTGGTTCTTCGGTCTGCGTCGTCATTACGCCTGACCTTAACGTATGCCATCATAGCACAAGGGAGCCAGTCAACGCCGTATTCTTCCCGTCGTGCCACGCCCCACAGCGCGTCACCTGCCCGTTGCGCAATCTGCGCCTGCCCTTCTAGGATGGTCGACGGGGCCACCAGCCTCGCGTCACGTCCGGCGGAGCCGCTCTCCGTGTTGCTGAATGTTGCAGGATGTGGCGCTCGCCGAAGAATGCGACGCCTTCCCACTCGGGGGCTACGAATGAAACGCGCGCAACATCCCTGCACGGAAGGGCGTTACCGAGGGGCTGCGCAGCAACGGAGTAACGACTGATGACCGACGGCAGGATACTCTCGGGGATGCGCCCGTCCGGCAGGATGCACCTCGGCAACTACTTCGGGGCGCTCCAGAACTGGGTGCGCCTCCAGGACCAGTACGAGTGCTTCTACATGGTCGCGGACGTCCACGCGCTCACCACGCTCTCCGGAGCGGACGAGGTGGGCTCCATCGGGACGGACACCCGGGAGATGGTGATCGACTGGCTCGCCGCGGGGCTGGACCCGGAGCGCTGCGTCGTCTTCGTACAGTCGCACGTGCCGGAGCACCTCGTCCTCCACGGGCTGTTGAGCATGAGCACGCCGCTCGGCTGGCTGCTGCGCGTCCCGACGTTCAAGGAGCGCCTGCGCCAGATGGGGGAAGACGAGGAGCACGTGCCGTACGGGCTCGTGGGCTACCCGGTGCTGCAGACGGCGGACATCATCATCTACAAGGCGGACAGGGTGCCGGTGGGGATCGACCAGGCGTCCCACATCGAGATCTCCCGTGAGATCGCGCGGCGCTTCAACCGGCTCTACGGCGAGACGTTCCCGGAGCCGCAGGCGCTGCTCACCGAGCTGCCGATGATCCTCGGCACCGACGGCCAGAACAAGATGAGCAAGAGCCTGGACAACCAGATCGAACTCGGCGCAACGGACGAGGAGACGGCGCAGCGCGCGATGACGATGGTGACCGACCCGCAGCGTGCACGCCGCTCCGACCCCGGCAGGCCGGAGGTCTGCAACGTGTTCTCCCTGCAGAAGGTATTCAACCCGGACAAGACGGCCGAGATACACCGGCTCTGCACCTCGGCGGGCATCGGTTGCGTGGACGACAAGCGCGATCTGGCCGAGGGCATCAACCGCTACCTGCGCGAGTTCCGGGAGCGGCGCCGCGAACTCTCCGAGTCGTCGGAGCGCGTGCAGGAGATACTGCACGAGGGGGCGAAGCGGGCACGGGCCGTGGCGAACGCGACCGTGGAGGAAGTCTACGGCCGCATGGGGCTGCGGTAGACATGGCGGAGCGCCCCGCCCTGCCGGTCGCAGCGGACGGAAGCGACGCGCTGCAGGTGGCGGTGCGGGTCGCGGGGGCTGCGGGCGCGGAGATCAGGCGCCGCCTGCCGGACACGATAGGCGTCGGCGCGAAGGAGCGACTGGGGCTCACCACCAAGGGCGGCTGGAACGACCGCGTCACGGAGGTCGACAAGGCAGCCGAGGAGGCGGCGCTCGCGGTGCTTTCCGGCGCGTTCCCCGATCACGAGGTCGTCGGCGAGGAGTCGGGCGCGCATGGCAGCGGCTCCCCCTACCGCTGGTACGTGGACCCCATCGACGGCACGCGGAACTTCGCCAGCGGGCTTCCCCACATCTGCGTGAGCGTCGGGCTGTGGGGTCACGGCGAACCGATCGTCGGCGTGCTGCTCGACCCGGTCCGGGAAGAGACGTTCGCCGCCGCTGTGGGACGCGGGGCAACACTGAACGGGACGCCCGTGTCGGTGTCGGAAGAGAGCCGTATGGAAGAGGCGCTGCTGGGGTTCGACATCGGCTACAAGGGGCCGGAGGGCAAGCTGCTGCTCCGCGCCGTCGCGGAGCTGTGGCCCGGCTTCCAGTCCGTGCGGATGATGGGCTCCGCCGCGCTCGGCATAACGTACGCGGGGTGCGGCCGGCTGGAGCTGTACGCGCATCACTACGTCCAGCCGTGGGACATCGCCGCCGCGATCGTCGTGGTCCGGGAAGCGGGAGGCGTCGCGACCGAGCTCAACGGAGGACCGCTGACGCCGGAGAGCAGGAGCATCGCGGCTGGCGCGCCGGACATACACGAGCAGTTCCTGGCAGCGACAGCGGGTTCATCATGGCGCGCAAGCGCCTCCTAGAGGTTGGGACTTTTGGGACGTCCGGTTTGTAGAATGTCGGCCTATGCGCGCCATGTATGCAGAGAGAGTGCACCAGGTCAGGGAATTCACCTATGGGTTCCCTGCGCCTCCGGTCTTTCGCTCCGTCGCGGAGCTGCTGTTCCGTACGACCCGCAACTTCGTGCTGAACGAGGGTTCCCACATGGCCGCCGGTGTCGCGTACTACGCGATCTTCTCGCTCTTCCCCCTCATGCTCGCCACGATCGCCGTTACCGAGTACTTCATCCATTCGGCAGACCTCCAGTCAGACGTCATCCACTTCGTCGACCGGCAGTTCCCCGGCCAGGACCACGACTTCGTTGAAGACCATCTCGCCGACCTGCAGGCAGCCAGAAGCGCCCTGGGGGCCATTGCGATGGTAGGCCTCATCTGGGCCGGGAGAGCCGTGTTCGGAGCGGTGCGCCGGGTGGTCAACCGCGCCTGGAAGATAGCCGAGCCGCCGCATTTCCTCATAGACCAGATCGCGCAGATCGCGGCATCCATGGGCGCCGTGCTGCTGTTCATCTCGGCGGCGGTGGCAGGCTCGGTGGGACGGGCGGTCGCATCCGAGACCGAACTGCTGCCCGTGGCGATCCCATGGGGGTTCTTCTTCAACTACCTGCCGTTCATCGTAAGCATGGGGCTCTTCGTCCTGGTGTACCGGATGCTCCCCGACACCGACGTCCGCTGGCGAGACGCGATAGTGCCGGGCATCATCGCGGCGATCGCCCTGGAGGTCACGAAGCTCCTGTTCTCCTTCTACCTAGCGAACCTCTCCCGGCTGGACCTGGTCTACGGCAGCATCGCCACCGTGGTGGTGACCATGCTGTTCCTCTACGTGGTCTCGGTGATCCTGGTGTGGTGCGCGGAGTTCTCCAGCGAGATCAGGCGCACGGACGAGGCCCAGATGCTCAACCTGCGCCGGGGGCTCCGCCCGGTGCGGGGCGGCCTGGCATCAGTGATACACCGGCCGAGCAGGCGCCACAGGGCCCTGGACGAGGAAGGGCCGCACGGACAGCTCTTCGCCTAGCCTCCGCGGCTGCCCTACGCGCTCCCGTCCAACAGATTGATCACGACGCCACTGGGCAGTTTCGGGTAGAAGTAGGTGCTCTTCCGGGGGAGCCTGATCCCCGCGCCGACAACGGCCCTGAACACGTCTGCCGGAAGGCCCTTGACGAAGAAGGCCGCCTGCCCCTCTCCACGTTCCACCATCGCCATGGCCTCCGCCCCGTCGTGCACGTACGTGACGTGGTCGGGGAAATCGTCGCCAAAGACGGGGCGGAACAGCATCTCCTGGAGCACGAACGCCTCGACTGAGCGCACCTGGGTCTCCGGTGGAGCCTCCGGGTCCGGTTCCGGGATGATGTCGTTCGCCGGCGTCAGCAGCCGTGGAGGCGTTCCGTTCCGGACAACGCCCAGCACCGCCTGCCCCTGTCCCAGCGTGGCGACAACGGCGTCCAACTGCCCCGGTTCGCCGGGAGGCGTCCCGGAAGGACGCGACACGAAGTAGAACAAGAGCATCTGTTCCAGCTTCTCCATCTGCGACGGCGACGCTCCGTGAACCACTCGGTAGTACGGCTGGATGAGCAGCCCCGGGTCGTCGAAGGCGACGAGGCCGGTCAGCACCATGTCCGCGCCGTCCTGCGCCTCTTCGCGATAGACGAGCGAGGTCTCGTACCGGTGGTGTCCGTCCGCGACGTACAGTTTCTCGTCCGCGAGCGCACCGTGGACGGCCTCTATGGCGGAAGGGTCCCGCACGAGCCAGAGCGCGTACTGCTCTCCACTCACGGCGAACTCGGCGGCGGGGGGCGCCGCGGTCGCCTCGGCAAGCGTCCTCGCTATGGAGCCGGTCGCGTCACGATAGAGCATGAGGATGGGGCTGAAGTTGGCATGAGCAGCGCGCATGAGCGCGAGCCGGTCCTCCTTGGGTCCCGCCGCCGTATTCTCGTGCGGGAGCACACCGTCGCCCAGCTCCTCCAGGTGGAGCGCCCCGAACAGGCAGTGGCGCTCGCGCTCCACACCGGCCGCCGCGAATCGCTGGCGCAGCAGGTAGTAGGCGGGTGCATCGTCGCGCGCAAGTAGACCGTCGTCGAGCATCGAGCGGAGAGCGGCCGCGGCGTCATCGTAGCGGCCCGGTGGAGGTGGGCCGTCCAGTTCCGCGAGCTCCATCCGCACCATGTTGTGGGGGCTGCGGCCGAGCAATTCGCGCTCCGCGGCCGGGGATATCACGTCGTACGGCGGGCAGATCAGGTTGTCGAGCGGGCCTGCGGCCTCGGAGTAGCGGACGGCTCTGAACGGGCGGAAATCTACCAAGGCTCTCTCCCCTGCTGCGGTGGTATGCGGTGGCTCAAAGTATAGCGGGCGAGGGCCGGTGCAAGGGCCGTCCTCGCCACCTTGGTCCCCCCTCGCCCTCAGCCCTCTCCCAGTGGGAGAGGGGGGCAAGCCGCTCCATCCACACGGCTTGCGCGAGGGGGTACAATCGCAGCGGATGGGAATATTCCAACACCGGAGGCGCTCATGGCTACTCAGAAGGCAGACGTCTACTACGACTTTCGTTGACCGTTCGTTTTCAATGCAGCCGTGTGGCTGGATAAAGTGAAGGACGCGATGGGCGAGGAGCCGCTCGAGGTGACGTGGAAGCCGTTCTCGCTCGCGCAGGTCAACCAGAAGACGGGCGACCCGGACTACAGGGCGTGGGCCGAGCCGGACGAGGACCTCGACCAGAGCCTCTGGGGGCTCCGCGCGGGACAGGCCGCGCGGCGGCAGGGTGAGGACGCCCTCAGGGCCTTCCTCCCCCTCCTGCTCAACGCACGCCACCAGGACCGCGCCGAACTGAACGACACTGCGGTGCTGCAGCGCATCGCCGGCGAGGCGGGGCTGGACGTGGAGCGGTTCACAACCGACCTGAACGACCGTTCGACACTGGACGAGATCGCGGAGAGCCACACGCACGCAGTTGAGGAACTGGGCGTGTTCGGCACGCCGACGTTCGTGTTCGAGGGCGGCGGCTCTGCGTTCCTGAAGCTCATCAGGCCGCAGGAGAACGAGCAGGCGCTCAGCGCGTTCAACTCCCTCCTGGGGTTGATGCGCGACGAGGTGTTCGTCGGCGAGGTGAAGCGCCCGCAGCCCCCGTGGCCGAAGGGCGTCTTTGACTAGCGGGGACACTCACCTCGATGGACCGGACCAGGGGGTCATTCCGAGCGGCACTGTCCGGCGGTAGCGGGTGGCGCAGCCGAGGAATCTCGCGGGCGGAGCGTCGCGTTCCCGGACGTCTTGTCCGAGAGATGTTTCGACTGCGCTTCAGACTACGCCTTCAGCTCCGCTCAACATGACAGATCCGATGGAGAGGATAGAGTGGGCCGCGCTGGAGCGAACGCTCGGCGTACGCTTCAATGAGTGCGGCCTGCTCCGGCAGGCTGTCATCCATCGCTCTTACCTGAACGAGCAGGATGACAGCGAACTGGCGAGCTACGACAGACTGGAGTATCTCGGCGACGCGTTCCTGGGCTGGGTCGTAGCCGCCGAGTTATACGACCGTTACCCGCACTATGACGAAGGCCAGCTGACCCGCGCACGGGCCGCCCTCGTGCGCGGTGAGACGCTCGCGGAGATCGCGCGCAGCATCGGCCTTGGGGCGTACCTGCTACTCGGGCAGGGCGAGGAAGCCGGTGGCGGCCGCGACCGCCCCCGCACGCTGGCCGCCGCAGTCGAGGCGTTGCTCGGCGCAGTGCTGTTGGACCAGGGTGCGGAGGCTGCCCGGTCGCTCGTCCTGCGCTGGCTCGGGCCGCGCATGCAGGCGATGGGAGACGCGGGGGCGGAGCGGGACGCCAAGAGCGCATTGCAGGAGTTGCTGCAGGGCCGGGGACTTCCCCTGCCCGTCTACGAAACGCTCTCCGACGCAGCAGATCCGCAGGACCGTTCGTTCACGGTGCGCGTGCTCATCGACGGGCGCTCCATGGGGGAAGGGTCGGGACGCAGGATAGCCGACGCCGAACAGTCCGCGGCGGGAGAAGCCCTGGCCGCTCTCCGAAGCGGAGCGTGAGTGGGGCGCCCTCTCCCGCCGCGTAAGCGCGGCGACCTCTCCGAGAGGGCGAGGTGGGCTACGAGGTCCCTGCCTCCGCAGGAACGACGACGCTCATCCCAACCGCACCCCGGAGGGCCCTCACCCCAGCCCTCTCGCTCAGGAGAGGGAGCAAGGCGCCGCCCTGCACACCACCCCAAGGGAGCAGGAACGACGGCCATCCGGGGAGATCTCCCGGCTTCGCCCGAACGGCAGGATACGCCACAGTGGCCCGGCGTCTTGTGAGCGGAATCCCGGCGTTGGTACCATGCACGCAACGAGGCTTCGAGAGTGCCGCGGAGCAGCGACCCCCAAAGGAACGATCCGCCCACGTGGTTTTCAACTTCCTCCGCCGCAAGGACAAGACGACCGACGCCCTGGCCAGGACACGGAAGGGCTGGGGAGGAGGGCTGGCCTCGCTGTTCCAGGGCGCGACACTCTCCGACGATCATCTGTGGGAAAGCCTCGAAGACGCCCTCATCTCCGCGGACGTGGGTGTGGAAACATCGCTGAGCGTCGTCAACACCGTCCGGCAGCGCATCCGGGAAGAGGGCGTCAGCGACCCCGATGAAGTCATCGAACTGCTCAAAGAGGAGCTGGCCTTCCTCCTCGACCCGGAAGACAAGAGCTTCTGGGACTGGTACGACAAGGAGCAGCTGGCCGCCAAGCCGTTCGTGCTGATGATCGTGGGGGTGAACGGCTCCGGCAAGACGACGAGCATCGCGAAGGTCGCGGCCCACTACCAGCGGATGGGCAAGTCCGTGCTCATCGGCGCGGGGGACACGTTCCGGGCCGCGGCGATAGACCAGTTGAAAGTGTGGGGAGACCGCCTGGACGCGGACGTCGTCGCACACCAGCCGGGCTCCGACCCGGGAGCAGTGGCCTACGACGCGTACGAGGCCGCCGCCGCACGCGGGGCGGACGTCCTCCTGTTCGATACGGCTGGCAGATTGCACACGAAGGCTCCGCTGATGGACGAACTGCGGAAGGTGCGAAGGGTCTTCGAGAACCGCGCTCCGGGCGCGCCGCACCAGACGCTGTTGGTGCTGGACGCAACGACGGGACACAACGGCGTGGAACAGGCGCGCCTGTTCCGGGAAGCCGTGGGCGTGGACGGCGTCTTCCTCGCCAAGCTGGACGGCACAGCCAAGGGCGGGGTCACGGTGGCGATCGCGCAACAGTTGCGCCTGCCCGTCGTCTTCATCGGTACAGGCGAGGGCCAGGACGACCTGGCCCTGTTCGACACGGACGACTTCGTTGACGCCCTCTTCGGGGACGAGCCGCAGGCGGCCGGGCGATGTTGATCTTCAGCGCCGCTCTCTGGTTCCTGACGCTTCAGGCGTTCTCCTTCGCCGTATTCCCCATCGCCTTCCGCGCGTTCTCCCGCATGCCGGACAGGGGCTACGCCTTCGCGAAGCCGTTGGGGCTGCTGAGCGTCGGCTTCTTTGCGGGGCTGATCGGCATGACCCGCATCATCCCCACGTCCAACCTGTCCGTCCTGGCCGCGGGTGTCGTCGTGGTCGGCATATCGGTATTCGCAGGGCGGCGGTGGTGGAGTGAGATCCGATCGTTCCTCTGGAGCAACCGCAAGCTCGTGATCGCGATCGAGGGGTTGTTCACACTGGTCTTCCTGGGCATGACGCTGCTGCGGGCGATGGTGCCGGACATCAGCACCACGGAGCAGCCGATGGACCTCATGTTCCTGAGTTCCACGG
>JAPPHT010000056.1 GCA_028874795.1 Chloroflexota bacterium | reverse complement strand
GCGGCGTGCTCTGGGAGCTCATCTACGTGCAGTACGTCATCAAGCTGGGCATCGCCGTGCTGGACACCCCGCTGATCTACGGGCTGGTCGGCTTCATCCGGCGCATCGAGGGCAAGGAGTCAGTGCAGGCGTAGCCCTGCGCTCCGGGGCTCCGCCTTCCCCGCGGAGGCGGGAGCCCCGACTTGGCGCGCCGCAGCCCGGCGGGGGGCGGGGCTGGGGTGTTCCGTCATTCCCGCACCGCCGGGAATCCAGGGTGCGCGGGCAGCGCACGTGGTGGGGCTGGTGTGGGGCTGGGGGTTGTCATTCCGAGCGGAGTCCAGCGAAGTCGAGGAATCTCTCAGGAGATGCCTCGCATACCCGGACGCTTGCCCCCGAGAGATGTTTCGGCTCTGCTCAACATGACAACCAACCCTGGTTCCGCCTACGCCTCCTCCCCCAGCTCCACGCTCGCCTCTATCGACACCAGCCCGCCCTCGCCGGGAGGCTCGAACGAGCCGATGCTGGGGCGGGCGTCGTTGTAGTCGCGCCCCACGGCGAACGTGAGCAACTCCGTGGGGCCCGGCAGCATGGTGCCCCGCGTGGGGTCGGCGGGGAGCCAGCCCGCATCGGGGTGGAGGAACTCGATCCACGCGTGCGTCTCGCCCACCTGGGAGACGAGCAGACCGGAGACGTAGCGGGCGGGGATGCCGAGCGCGCGCAGCAGCCCGATGGCGACGTGAGCGTAGTCCTGGCAGACGCCGTGACCCCGCTCGATGGCCTCCTCCGCCGTGGTGAACACGGAGGTGTAGCCCCGCTCGTAGACGATGCGGCGCCGCAACCAGGCGCTCACGGCCTCCACGACCTGCAGGAGCGAAGCCGCTCCGCCCGCCGCCGTCTCCGCGTGGTCCGCAAGCGCGGCGGGGTCGATGAGCGACGACGCTCCGAGATAGACGTCGCCGGGGAGCAGCCGCTGCCGGTAGACCTCCATCCGGAGGTCGGTCACCGGTTGGCGTGCCGTGCTGATGGCCACCGAGCCGGTCGCCTCGACCTCCATCTCGCGGTGGGGCAGGGTCACGAGCGTGCGGACGACGCGGTTGTCGAAGGCGTCGTGGTGCTCGGCCCGTTCGCCCTCCGGCGTCGTGCGGACCTCGCAGGCGGCGTTGTACTGCGCGCCGTCCTCCCGGGGGACGATGCGGAAGACGTTCTCGTTGCGGGTCACCTCGTGGCCGTAGGCGTAGCGCGCCCGGTAGGAGTAGCGAGCGGTGATCGCGGGGCCGGTGCTACGCAGCGCGTCGGCTTGCATGGGGCTCCGTGAGCTACGCGGTGGCCGTGGCCGCGGGCTGCGCGCCTGTCCGGTCCATGGCATCAACCTCCGGCGGCCACGATGGCGGCGGCGAGCTTCGCCAGGGTCTCCTCGGAAACGCACTCGAACATGAAGGCGCCGGCCGGGTCGTTGGCCAGCTCCATGGTGATAGTCATCTCCTGGGCCATCGCGAACATCGCCTCGCCGGCGGTCTCCTTCAGGCAGTTGAGCTCGGCCTCGGGGAGCAGGGCGAAGAGGTCGCGTCCGAGGATGCCGCCGCCTGCGCCCGAAGGGGGAACAGGCGTGGGCGTGGGAACGGGAGTCGGCGTGGCCGTTGGCGTCGGCGTGGGGGTAGGAATGGGGGTGGGTGTCGGCGTGGGATCGGCGCACGCAACGGCGACGCTCACGAGCGCGATGACGATGAGCGGCAGGGCGAGGGGTGCGAGCCACGCGGTGAGGGGCCTCGTTCGGATCTTGTTGGCAGACACGTTGTCCTCCAGGGATGGTGATTTGGGGACGCCGCTATGCTACCCGCGCCGCGGGAAAGGGGGCAACGGGGCGGGGGAGATTGTCATGTTGAGCGAAGCCGGAGGCGAAGTCGAAACATCTCTCGGGAATGTCTGTAGCGGTGCGCCACCTGAGATGTTTCGGCGCGCTAAAGCGCGGGACTCTGCTGCGCTTCGCTCGGAATGGCAACCCTTCCCACAGCCGCCGCACCACAGGGCTGCGAGGTTCCTGCCTTCGCAGGAACGACGAGAGGTTCCATCCCCACGCCACCCCCGCAGTACCCTCTCCCTGGCCCTCTCCCCTTGTAGGGCGAGGGGATCAGTCACCGGTGAAGCCGGTGCGTTCGGGGCGCTAGAACAGGGTAGGGAGGGGCAGCTCGTTCGCGCAACGGACAGATGTCACAAGTATGACGGGAGGGGGTCGACTCCATAGACGGGGACGGCTTGGTGCGGGACAATAGGGACGATGACTCCCCTGACACGAGCGAACCGGTGAAGGGACCGGAGGGCGAGGTGAGCGCATGACGGACTGGAGCAAATGCCCGGCAGTCGAGAGCGTGCCCGGCAGGCTCAGCGGAGCCTGGGTTTTCACCAGGACCAGAGTCCCTGTGTCCGCCCTGTTCGGGAATCTGGCGGCGGGAGCCACCGTAGAAGAGTTTCTGGATTGGTTCGAAGGCGTGGAGGAGTGGCAGGTGAACGCCGTGCTTGAACACGTGGTCATGGACCTCGACGCCAGAGTGAAGGTTGAGAATCCTGTTTGACAATAACACCCCAAGGCCCTTACGCGGCTATCTTTCGGAACACGCCGTGGATACGGCCAGAGAGAAGGGGTGGGCCGAGTTGAGCAACGGGGACCTGCTGGACCGCGCCGAGCGAGAAGACTACGAGATACTGATAACCGCCGATCAGAGCATGAGGCACCAGCAGAATCTCGGTCGCAGGCGATTGGCCATCATAGTCCTGCTCTCCAACAGATGGCCTGATGTCCAACCACGGATAGAGGACATCCGCACCGCCATCGATGGAATGCAGTTGGGTGAGCTGAGGGAGATCGCTATCCCCATAGGAGACGAAGCATAGCGTGACCACTCATATCAGCGAAAAGGGGTTGGACGCCTCACGCACCCCGCTCCTCCAACCCTCACCCACGCGCTGAAGCGCCCTAACGCCAGACACCCCACGCCCCATCGGTTCACCCTCACCCTAACCCTCTCCCCTCGAGGGAGAGGGGATCAGACGGGGATGGGGGTGTCGTAGTCGACGCCGCGGGAGCGGAACCAGATGTGGACGCCGGTCCAGAAGCGCTCCGGGTCCATGTCGATGATCTCGCCGCTCTCGGCGCGGGAGATGACGAGCGCGCCCCACGGCTCCGGGCGGCGCTTCTCACCCTCGATGGCGTGGTCGCCGCGCCAGGAGTGGAGGCCGCTCATGGTGGTGAGGAAGTCGTTGAGGATGACGGGGCCCGCGGTCATCGCCTCGCGCACGATGCCGTCCTCGTCCAGCACGAGGACGACGTCGAACTCGCCGAAGATGCGCCATTCCGCCGTGAGTGCCATGGGCAACGCTCCTAAAACAGGGTCGTGATGACCTTGGAGAGCAGCACGTTCTGGTCCAGCAGGATGAGGCGGCGGGCGATCTTCCAGCCGGTGTCCGGGTCGCGGCGGAGGACGTCGTGGCGCGTGCCGACGAAGACGTTGACCTCGTCGTGCAGGCGGTTGCTCCAGACGAAGAAGTTGCTGCGGACGGGGACCTCGTCCCCCTGCAGTTCGCCGACCTGGACGTTGCTGATGACGTGGCGGACGCGGGAGAAGGGCTCCTCGGCCCAGTGGAGGCCGGTGTTGATCTGGCGGACGCGGCCCGCGAGTGTGCGCTTGCCCTCGTCGAACCACGAGATCTCGGAGTCGGAGTCGGTGTTCTCGCGGTGCTGCTGCCCGAACTTGACGTTGCGGCGGACGGGCATGTGGTAGTGGATGTCCTCGGCGACAAGCTCGATCCAGTCGTCGAAGCGGCGGTCGTCCAGGAGCTCGGCCTCACGGTAGAGGAAGCGCTCGATCTCGCGCTCGAACAGGAGGCGTTCGAGGCTCTGCTCAGGGGTCGTGATGGTGACGGGGCGCGCGAGGCCGGCCGAGACCTCGGGGCCGGTGTCGGCGGGCGCGAACGGCGTCAAGCCGGCGGTGTCGATGAGGCCGACGACGTCGGTGGCGAAGACCATCTCCTCGTTGCCGACGAGGGCTGGGTCGGCGGTCGATTCGAGGAACCGGGCGCGCACCCATCCGCCGTCGCGGGGGTTGGCGGTGACCTCGGCCGTGGAGCCGTCGCGCAGCTTCATCTGCTGGCCGATGGGCAGGTTGGTGAGGATGACGGTGTTGTTGACGTTGATGAGCTCTTCGCCCTTCTGGTCCGGTCGTCCGGTCGTCATGGCGTTCCTCCAGTAATTTCAGGACGTGATCTCGATGCCGCCGAAGAGGCACGAGCCGGTGACGGTGAGCGTGGCCTTCGGCTCGGCGGGGTCGGGTCGCTTCTTCTCGACGCCGCCGAAGGTCGAGTCGGCGCGCACGTTGACGGCCCAGTCGGGCGGGACCTGGAGCTTGATGCCGCCGAACACTGCGTTGACGTTGACGGTGGCGGCGTCGCCGTCCATGGCCGCGCCGCGCAGGTCTATCTCCGCGCCGCCGAAGGTGACCGAGACGTTGCCGCCGTTGAACCGCTGGCTGTCGATGCGCTGGTTGCTGCCGGAGAAGATGGCGGAGATGTTGAGGTCGTCGCCCGCCGGGAGCGCGTCGGCCGCGGCGGTGCGTGAGCGGGAGTGGCCGAAGAGGATGGACACGCCGACGGCGATGAGGGCGACCGGCCAGAGCAGCCAGAAGCTGATGTTCAGGATGCCCAGGTTGCTCAGCAGGAACACGACGCCGATGGCGATGACGATGAGCCCGCCCTTCGCGCTGCCCTTGGAGAGGCTGCCGAGGCCGGCGAGGACGAGGAAGAGGGGCCACCAGTCGCCGAAGGAGAACTCGAAACTGCTGATGAGCGGCAGCAGGAACAGCACGCCCAGGGCGATGAAGCCGAGCCCGATGAGCCTGCTGTTGGACGACGATGAGGTCACGGTGTCTCCTTCACGCCGCTCCGGCTCAGCGCTCCGTGTTCTTCTTCGGGTGGACGGGGTAGATGTCGTCCCAGCTGGAGGCCTCCATGAACTCGATCCAGCGGCGCAGACGCGCGCGCTGGTTCGCCTCGGCGATGCGGTAGGTGAAGGTCATGCCGGGGAAGCGCTCGTCCTTGAAGTCGTGGCCCAGGCCCATCTGGAAGTTGTAGGGGAGGCGCTGGGCGATGGTGCCGAGGCTCGCGGGGAAGGCGTAGTTCCAGTTCTCCATGTCGTCGGACTCGGTGAGGCCGGTGGGGCCGCCGTAGCGCATCATGTAGCGGCGCTGGGCGTCCTTCACGATCTTGGGAGCGTCCCTGTCGACGGGGTACTGGCGCCAGGACTCCGTGACGCCGACGCCGTGGGGGTGCCAGATGAGGATGCGGTGCGGCTGGATGTTGACGTTGGGCCAGACGAGGGCGGTGCCGCCGTTGCCGGCGTGCATGTAGGTGTCCTTGTAGCGGGCCTGCTTCTTCTCCCGCTGTTCGCGGTAGTAGGCGTCCACCTCGGGCAGCTCGGTCTGCCAGGTGTCCATGTACTCCGGCGTGCCGGGCTGCTCGAACATGTAGTTGTGTCCGCCGTGGCCGAGCTCCGGCAGCTGCATCTCGTAGGACGTGGAGGGGAAGGGGGCCCTCATGCCGCTGCGGCTGCCGCCCTGCAGCTCGCCCTGCGGGCCGATGGCGGCGACGTTGACGGAGCGGTGGGTCATCGCGCCGTGGGCGCTGTCGCCGTCGAACGAGAAGCCGGGGAACTTCCAGTTGGTGGGGATGCGCCACTTGGTGGCGGGGTTGAAGAGCTCGACGCCGTTGTCCTCGCCGCCGGAGCTCTCGAAGCACCACTTGATGGTGGTGGCGTAGACGCCCAGGTAGTCCTCGAACGAGGGGGCCTTGGGGTCCCACGTGGCCCAGAGCGAGCCGTAGTAGTTGGAGAGCTGAGCGACCTCGTGCAGGCCCCACTTGCCCTTGTCCAGCTCCTCGTGGTAGGCCTGCTTGTGGTGCGGGACGCCGACGAGCCTGCCGTCGGTGTCGTACGACCAGCCGTGGAAGGGGCAGGTGAAGACGAGCGTGTTGCCTTCGTCGTAGCGGCAGACCTTCATGCCGCGGTGGCGGCAGGTATTGAGGAAGGCGTGGATGACGTTCTTCCGGTCGCGCGTGACGATGATCTCCTCTTCTCCCATGCGGGAGACGACGAAGTCGCCGGGGTTGGGGACCTGGCTCTCATGGCCGAGGAAGAGCCACGCGCGGGCGAATATCTGCTCCAGCTCCTGCTGGTAGATGCCCTCGTTGACGTAGATCTCCCTGGCGATGAGCCCCTCGTCGAGGTTGACCAGGCTGCGAAGCGACCGGTCGCCGCGTGAACTGATGATCGAGACCATTGCAGTCCTCCTGCGCCGCGCTCGTCTTCGGGCGGCGCTCCCTGTCCTGCCGTACCGGCGTTTTCCTACAGTCGGTGGGAATTGTCAATCAGACGGGCAGGCGGCGCAAGCGCGTCGAGGTTGTTCGATCCCTTCCCCCTTGATGGGGGAAGGTTAGGATGGGGGTGAATCGGAAGAGTGTGGAGGGTGAGTCGGTGTACCGCCTCCAATCTCCAGCCATAGCGCTTCCCTCACCGCGCCCATCTGCTCAAGCACCTCGTTGTTCCAGAACCTCATCACCCTGAAGCCCTGACTCTCCAACCACGCGGTGCGAGCAGCATCATAGTCGGCCTGCTCCGCATGTTGTCCGCCATCCACTTCTATGACGAGCCTAGTCTCAAAGCACACGAAGTCAACGATGTACGGCCCTATAGGCGCTTGTCTGCGGAACCTGCGCCCCTGCACCCCGCGCTTGCGCAGGATGCCCCACAATGCGCGCTCGGCGTCAGTGGGATCCTTCCTGAACCCTCGCGCCCTGGTGGTGTCGCTCATACGGTGCGCTCCTTATGGCGTAGGCTTCACCCCCATCCTAACCTTCCCCCGTCGAGGGGGAAGGGACCAGACCGCCCCCGTCCATGCCAGCCCCATCGCGTGCGCTGCCCGGGCGCACGTGCGACCTGGCGGTCGCCTAGGATTCCCGCAGGTGCGGGAATGACGGGCTCGGTCTGATTTGACGGGAGCGGGGGCTGAGGCGATATTGCAGCTTGAAGGGTTCGCAACCCAGGGGCGCGCGGGCGAGCCGCGAGGAGGAAGCCGATGGCGGATGCGTGGTACATATCGTCGGACTCGCACATGAGCGAGCCGCTGGACCTGTGGACGACGCGGATGGACGCGAAGTTCCGGGACCGCGCGCCGCACGTGGAGGACGAGTACAACGGCGTCCCGGGGGCCTGGTGGGTCTACGAAGGCTACGAGCCCCACGACCTCGCGGTCGGCGTTGCGGGCGGGCAGAGCCGCACCGAGGACGAGAAGGTTGAGTTCATGAAGACCGGCGGCTACGCGGACGCGCGCCCCGGCGGGTGGGACCCTGCGGAGCGGCTGAAAGACATGGCCGTCGACGGTGTTGCCGCCGAGGTGCTGTATACGACGCTCGGCTTCCGGCTGTTCTGGCTGCTGGATCCGGCGCTGCAGCGCGAGTGCTTCCGCGTCTACAACGACTGGCTGGCGGAGTACTGCAGCTACGCGCCCGACCGGCTGAAGGGGCTGGCGCTGATCTCGCTGTACGACCCCGCGCTCGGCGCGGAGGAGCTGGAACGGTGCGCGAAGATGGGGCTGAGCGGCGCGATGATCTGGGCGTCGCCGCCGGAGGACCAGCCGTACCACCTGGATATGTACGACGTCTTCTGGAGCAAGGCGGAGGAGCTGGGGATGCCCCTCAGCCTCCACCCGCCGACGGGGATGGAGCGGCCGAAGTACGAGTTCGGACGGGAGAACCGGGTGCTGCGGCCGATCATCGCGGCGCACGAGGTGCAGAAGTCGCTGGCGGTCATCATCGCGTCAGGCGTGCTGGAGCGGTTCCCCACGCTCAACGTCATCTCCGCCGAGTACGGCGTCGGCTGGGTGCCCTTCTGGCTCGGCCGGGTGGACGGCACGGTTGGGCGCGGCTCGAGCAGGCGCGGTGGCTTCTCGACGCCGCTGAGCATGAAGCCGACGGAGTACTTCGCCCGCCAGGTGTACGTGACGTACATCGACGACGAGGTGGGCATCCAGTACCGGCGGGACATCGGCGTGGACCGGGTGATGTGGTCGTCTGACTATCCGCACGCGGCGTCGACGTGGCCGAAGTCCCGCGAGTTCATCGAGCGCGACTTCGCCGGTCCGGAGGCGCAGGAGGACATGCGCAGGATCGTGCACGACAACTGCGTCGCGTTGTACGGCTTCCCGAGCTACCTGCCCGCGTAGGGCAGCGCACGCTACTCGAACAGCAGGCGGTTGCGGTGGAGGATCTCGTCGAAGTGCTCGCCGTGGCTGCGGACGGCGGCCTCGCGGATCAGCGCGGCGGCCTCCCGGGCGTCGTCAGTGACGGTGATCGCCGTGAAGTCGTCCGGGTCGATCATCCCCTGGCCCACCAGCGTCTCCTCGATGAAGCCGACCATCGGCCGCCAGAAGTCCGCGCCCATGAGGACGATGGGGAAGTCCGCGATCTTGCGGGTCTGCACGAGCGTTGCGGTCTCGAACACCTCGTCGAGCGTGCCGTAGCCGCCGGGCATGACGATGAAACCGTAGGAGTACTTGACGAGCATGAGCTTGCGGACGAAGAAGTAGTTGAACTCCTTGCACAGGTCCAGGTAGGCGTTGGCGTCCTCTTCCATGTCGATGCGTATCGTGCAGCCGACGGTGCGCCCGCCTGCTTCCTTCGCGCCCCGGCTCGCCGCCTCCATGATGCCGGGCCCGCCGCCGGTCATGACGGTGAAGCCGGCGTCGGCGAGCGCGCCGCCGACCTCCATGCCCATGCGGTAGTGCGGGCTCTCCTCCGGCGTTCGGGCAGAGCCGAACACGGTGACGCACGGGCCGACGAAGTGGAGCGCGCGGAAGCCGCCGATCATCTCGCGGAAGACGCTGGCGGCCTGCCGCAGCTCGCGCCTGCGCCTGTCCGGCCCGCGCAGGAAACGGGCGACGTCTGCGGCCGTGCCGTTCCCGAGCCCGATGCGCTTGCCGAGTATCTTCACGTTCGCTGTCCAGCGTCCTACCTGCGCACACCATACCGGACGGTAACTGTTCAGAGTAGGTTGAGGCCTTGTTGACCGCTAGCGCTTGCCTTGTCATGTTGAGCGGAGCTGAAGGCGGAGCCTGAAGCGCAGTCGAAACATCTCTCGGGGGAACGTTCGTCTACGGCGGGATGCGCCCCGAGAGATTCCTCGGCTCCGCCCTCGGCTGGCGCCGACGGCTCCGCTCGGAATGACAACTCCCGAAGCCTGAACACCGGCCACGCGGGGCAGGCGTCCCACCGGCGTACGGAGTATGATTGGCGCATCTTCCGCCCGGCGCACTCGGCAGGGGCGGCATCCGAGGGGAGACGAGATGAGCGAGCTGGCGGGCAAGGTTGTGGCGATAACGGGCGCGGCGCGAGGCATGGGCCGCGCGTTCACCCAGGCGTTCCTGGAAGAGGGCGCCAAGGTCGTGGCGATGGACCTGTCGTGGGAGCCGACGGGCTACTCCAGCGACAAGGACACCGAGTACCTGGACAGTCTGCGCGCACGCCCGGACGATGTGATCGTCGCGACGGTGGACGTTGTGAACGGCGAACAGATCGACGCGGCATACGAGGAGACGATGGCGAAGTGGGGAACGTGCGACGTGGTTATCAACGACGCGGCGATGCGGCAGCGCATCCTCTACCCACCGACGGGGCGCATCACGACGCTGGAGACGAGCGACGAGGACTGGGAGCGCGCGTTCGCGGTCAACGTGTTCGGTGCGCTGAAGGTGACGCGGCGCTTCATCCAGCCGATGCTGTCGCAGCGGTCCGGCAGCATCATCTCCATCATCAGCAGCGGCGCGCTCCACCACTCGTACGGCGGCGCGTACAAGGCGCTGCGCCCGAACAGCCGCGAGATGCCGTACCAGTCGACGAAGAGCGCGCTGCTCACGATGATGTTCTACCTGGCCGACGAGATACGCCCCGACAACGTGGCGGTGAACGTGATGATCCCCGGCCACACGCGCACGACGGGGTTCGACGAGCAGAACATCGCGCGCCGGGAGCTGGGGATGGGGAACCCGAACGCGGCGCTGCCGCTGCGGGCCGACCACATGGTGCCGCTGGCGCTCTTCCTCGCGAAGCAGGACGCCGCAACCGAGGTGACGGGCAAGTGTTTCGACGTGGTCACGTGGAACATCGAGCACGGCCTCGGCGGTCAGCTGGCGTGGGAGGACCCGGAGGGCACCTCCGTCTCCGAGAGCGCGGAGCTCGCGGCAGGGGTCCGGGCCAAGGTGGCCCCGCGGTAGGGGTACGCTCGCTAGACCGAGAAGTCGAACGGGATCGAGGCGTCGGCGTTGAACTCGACCTGCGGGGCGTCGCCGAGCGTGCCCGCGAAAGCGTCGGCCGCGAACGCGGCGAGCAGGTCCCATGACTCGTTGCTCGCGGCTTCGTCGTAGTCCTTCGGGCGGGTGACGTTGAACCAGCCGTGGCCTATGCCGCTGAAGACGCGGATACTCGCTCGCTTGCCGAGCGACTCCAGTTCGCCGCGGAAGCGCTTGACGTTCTCCATCGGCACGAGCTGGTCGTGCTCGGCGAAGCCCGCAAGGATCGGCGCACTGACACGCGGCAGCACGTCGGCGATGGGCTCCTGTCCCTCGTAGATGGGCTCGTAGTCGCGGGGGTAGATGCCGCCGTGGAAGACGCCCAGCGCCTGCACGTCGCGTCCGGCCGCCGAGTAGACCAGGGGGGTGCGGCCGCTCTGGCAGAACCCGACGAGCCCGATCCGGCTGCCGTCCACGAAGTCGAGGCCGCGCATGAAGGCGATGGACTCGTCGATATCGGTGACGGTCTGCTCGTCGGTGGGGTCGTAGCGGGCCTCTGAGCGTTCGATGGGGCCGCGGTCGCCCTCGTAGCGATGGAAGAGGTCGGAGAGGCAGGCGACGTAGCTGTAGCTCGCCATGCGGCGGACGACGTTCCAGCTCTGCTCGACCGGGCCGTAGCGCTCGTGGAGCATGACCATGAGCGGGCGGGGCTCGCTGGTGTCGGGTCGGGCGTACCAGAGTCGCTGGCCGCTCTGCAGGACGTTCTCGGTTATCTCCATGCTCACCCCCCGGGCGTGGTGTCTCCCGCGACTATACGCCAGAGTGCGCATGCGGCGCATCGCGTGGGCTTGAACGATGGCGTATGCTGACGCTCGCAGGATGAATCCAGCGTCACAGGAGGACGGCATGCTCTCTGCTGAGAACACGGACCTGCTCTGCCGCGTGGGGCGCGGCACCCCGATGGGCGACCTGATGCGGCAATACTGGTTGCCGGTCGGCTACTCGTGGGAGTACGAGCCGGAGGGACAGCCGCAGCGCATTCGCGTGCTGGGCGAGGACCTCGTCGTCTGGCGCACGCTGGACGGGACGCCTGCGTTCACGCAGCCGAACTGCCCGCACCGGGGCGCGGGCCTCTACTTCGGGCGCACCGAGGAGGAGGGTCTGCGCTGCGCCTACCACGGCTGGAAGTTCGACGCCGGCGGCCAGTGCGTGGACATGCCGAACGAGCCCGCGGAGAGCGTCTTCAAGCAGAAGGTGAAGATCACGGCGTACAAGGGAGCGGACTACGGCGGGGTCACGTGGATATACATGGGCCCCAACCAGGAGGACCCGCCCGGCATCCCGTTGTTCGAGTGGGGCCAGATACCGCCGGAGAACGTGAGCCACGCGCAGAAGATCGTGTACGAGTGCAACTGGATGCAGGCGCTGGAGGGCGAGCTGGACTCGACACACGTCTACTTCCTGCACCGGCGGCTGAACGTGGACGACTCTCCCCGCTACGGCCTCTATCACAACGACCAGCGCGCGCTCTTCCACATCTCGGAGAAGCCGTACGGGTTCACCTACGGCGCGGAGCGCCACGAGCTGGACGGCAACGTCTACTGGCGCACCACGCAGTTCATCTTCCCCATCTACGGCATGTTCCCGGCGCAGGACGGCGTCGTGCCGCTGTCGATCTACTTGCCGGTGGACGACTACCACACCGTGCACATGGGCGTGTGGTGGAAGCCGGCGGGCGAGATGCCGGGCAACGGCAGGCCCCACGCGCTGCTGCCGGAGGAGCCGGGGACGCTCGTGCCCGGCGTCGGTCCCATGAAGCCGGAGCAGCACGGGCGCTTCTTCTCGAAGTGGTGGCCCCAGGCCTCGCCGGACAGCGACTTCCTGATGGACCCGACGGCGAAGCAGCGCAACGCGACGGGCATCCCCACCGTGCGGCTGCAGGACTCCGCGGTTATCCACAGCATGGGCCCGATCATGGACAGGACGCGCGAGCACCTGGGGACGACGGACGTGAGCATCATCCGCGCGCGGCGCATGCTGCTGCGTGCGGCGACGCAGCTTCGCGAGGACGGCACGCCGCCTCCCGCGTCCGAGAACCCCGAGTACTACAACGTGCGCTCGTGCGCGACGGTCCTGCCGCCGGGCGCGGACTGGGAGGCGGAATTGGCCGACTGGCACAACTGCCGGACCACGGAGTTCCCCCGCAAGCTCGCCGACGTGGAGCGCGCGTTCGAGGAGCGGACGCTCCCGAGCTCGCCCTCGTACCGCCGCTAGCCGCGCAAACGCGGACGGCTGTATGATTCGCCCCGGAAACTGAGACGAGGACCCAGACACGAGAAGGAGGAAACGATGCTGACCCAGGAAGCAAACGACCGCTACACCCGAGTCGGCCCCGGCACGCCAACCGGCGAGCTGATGCGCCGCTACTGGCATCCGATCGCCGCGGTCTCCCAGATGAACGACAAGTGGACGATGAAGGTGCGCCTGCTGGGCGAGGACCTCATCCTCTACAAGGACCGCTCCGGCACCTTCGGGCTCATGGAGCCGCACTGCGCCCACCGCCGCATGAATATGATCTACGGCATCCCGGAGGAGCACGGCCTGCGGTGCCCGTATCACGGCTGGCTGTACGACGAGACGGGGCAGTGCATCGAGCAGCCGTACGAGGAGACGGAGGACCCGGAGGCGCGGTTCAAGGACAAGATCCAGATGAAGGCGTACCCGGTGGAGCAGAAGGCCGGACTGCTGTTCGCCTACCTCGGTCCCACGCCCGTGCCGCTCATCCCCAACTACGACGTCTTCTCCGCGACCGGCGTCCTGCGCGACATCGGCTATGCCATGCTGCCGTGCAACTGGCTGCAGTGCCAGGAGAACTCGCTGGACCCGGTGCACCTGGAGTGGCTGCACGGCTACTGGTCCAACTTCATCTCCGAGATGCGGGACGAACCGGAGCGCCGGAAGGTCATCCGGCACCACGAGAAAATCGCGTTCACGGAGTACGAGTACGGCATCTACAAGCGCCGCGTGATGGAGGGCGGCTCCGAAGAGGACACCTCCTGGCGTGAGGGTCACCCGATCATCTTCCCGTACTACCTGCGCCAGGGCGGAGACGGGTTCGACCGCGACAAGTGGGGCATGACCGGCCCGGCCGTGCAGATCCGCGTTCCGATAGACGACTACAACACGGCGCACTGGTGGGTGATGTGCCACCCGAAGGACGCCGACACCCCCGAGCAGGCAGCGGAAGACGTGCCGTTCTTCGAGCCGCCCGTCATCCAGTTGGACGAGAACGATCAGCCGCAGTACGTCATCCTGGACAGCAACTCCGCGCAGGACGTGGCAGCGTGGATCACGCAGGGCGACATCGCCGACCGCACGGGCGAGCACCTGGGCCGCTCCGACAAGGGCATCATCATGTTCCGCCAGATGCTGGAGGACAACATCAAGATCGTCGAGGACGGCGGCGACCCGATGAACACGTTCCGCACACCGGAGGAGAACCGGTATCACGGGATGGTCACCGAGTACCCGCGCGAGCTTGCGGCGAAGATCAATCCGAACGACCTGGGCGGCACGGGTACTGGCACGAGCGTCTATGAGCGCCAGGGCATGGCGAGCAAGTACAGCCCCATCCTCAACCAGCGCGGCGTGAAGGGCGGCGAGGACGCCGCCGAGCGGCGCAAGCTGGTGGGGCAGGGGTAACGGCCCGCCTCGGCCCGTCGACAGAGATCACTCGCAGAGAGGCAGGAGGGTCTGCATGTATTCGTGTGTCCTGGTCCCGTTGGACGGGTCCGCCCTGGCGGCGCAGGTGCTGCCTTACGCTGAGATGGTAGCGAGGTCCACCGGGGCGACCGTGTTGTTGCTGCGCGTGATGAACCCGTATCCCGGCGAACTGGTCCGTGGCGGCATGAGGACGTTCCGCGAGTCCCACGACGCCGGTGGCGAGTTGCCCTCTTCCGAGGAGTGGGAGGACCTGCTCAGCAGGATCAACAGCGACGCCGAGGCCTACCTCGAGGAGATGGCCTCGTCGATCAGGTCGGACGGCGTGACGGTCGAGACCGCCGTGAAGGACGGCGACCCGGCGGACTGCATCCTGGAGGAGGCGGACAAGGACGCCGGCACGCTCATCGCGATGACCACGCACGGGCGCTCGGGTGTCGGCAGGTGGCTGCTGGGCAGCGTAACGGACAAAATGGTGCGCAGCGGCAGGCATCCCATGCTGATCACGCGCGCGCAGGAAGGGGGCGCTCATCCGGTGAACCGGGTGCTGCTGACCCTGGACGGCTCCGAGCTGTCCGAGCAGGCGCTGCCGCACGCGGTGGAGATGGCCAAGGCGCTGGGCGTCGGCGTGACGGTGCTGCGCGCCGTGTCGCTGAACCCGTACGGCGAGGCCTTCACTGAGTACGCTCCCGTCCAGAGGAGCGAGGACCTGGCCGGAGAGATGGAGATCGAGGCGCAGGGCTACGTGTCGGGGAAGGTGCAGGAAGTGCAGTCGGCGGGGGTCGCGGACGTTACGGGAAGCGTCGTCACCGGCTATCCGGCCAGCGTCATACTCGATGAAGTGGGAGAGGCGGGAGACAAGCTGGTCACCATGGCAACCCATGGTCGTGCAGGCGTGGCGCGGTTGCTGCTCGGCAGCGTAACGGACCGCGTCGTCCGGCACAGCGAGGGCCCGGTGTTCGTGATCAGGCCGCAGTGAGCCCACCGCAGGAGAGTTCATGGAGATAGGGATCGCGTTCCCCAAGGTGGTCCCCTCGAACAAGGGTGACCTCTTGGTCGAGTGGGCCAGGCGGGCGGACGAGGGCCCGTTCTCGTCGCTTGCCCAGATAGACCGGCTGGTGTACGGCAACCACGACGTGCTGATCGCGATGGCGGCTGCGGCGTCGGTGACGAAACGTATCCGCCTGATGCCGACCGTGCTCATCGCGCCGCTGCGCAACGCGGCGCTGATGGCGAAGCAGGTCGCCAGCATCGATTCGATATCCGGAGGACGGTTCGTCCTCGGACTTGGCGTCGGTTCGCGCCCGGACGACTTCGTGGCTGCCGAGGCGGAGATGAAGGCGCGCGGCAAGCGGTTCGAGGAACAGATAGCGGCTATGCGGCGTATCTGGGCGGGAGACCCGCTGCAGGAAGACGTCGGCCCGATCGGCCCACCGGCGGCCTACCGGAACGGGCCGCAGTTGCTTATCGGCGGGCGGTCGGAGGCCGCGCTGCGGCGCTCCGGCAGGCTTGGCGACGGCTACATAGCTGGGAGCGCCGGAAGCGCGCCGTCCAACCAGGCGCAGGAGGTGATGAGCTACTTCCGCGTCGTCGAAGCGGCATGGCGGGAGGCGGGCAAGCCGGGCAAGCCGAGGCTGGTTGCCGGGCTCACGTGCGCATGGGGCGCCTACGGGGCAGCGCGTACGGCCGAGTCGATACGCTCCTACTACGCATTCCGCGGCGAAGCCGCGCGGACGATGGAAGTGAAGGTGCCCTCGACGCTCAAGACGTTGCGTGAGGCCGTCCGCGCCTACGAGGAGATCGGCTGCGACGAGCTGGTGCTGGAGCCGGGCCTCGCCGACGTCGACCAGATAGACCGGCTTGCGGAGTTCGTTGCAGGGTTGTAAAGGAGCACGACATGTGTCGTTTGTCCAACCTGTTAAGGCGGCGACAGTCCGTAGCGGAGCCCGAGCGTAAGGCCTACTGGCTGAAGATGGACCCGGCGATGGTGACCCTGCACAGGGACACGTGCTCACAGGTCAGACCGGATGCGTCCCCGAACTGGGTGGGGTTCGCAACCAAGGCAGAGGCCCGATCCTCGACCGGTCGGAGGATCCACGAGTGCTTCTACTGTAAGCCCTGAATGACCGGCTCGCGCCAAGGAGGAGGAGCACATGCTGGAGGAGCACCGCTTGGAGAGTGGGATGAGCGTCTGGGTGGCGCGGCCCGATACGGACGAGCCGCGCCCTGCGGTGATGTGGCTGCACGAGCGGTACGGCATCGTCCAGCATCCGAAGGACATGGCGGAACGGCTCGCCGACGTGGGCTACGTTGGCGTGTCGCCCGACCTGTTCCACCGCTACGACGGTGACCACGAGGCCGTTGCCCGCGGCGAGGCGCGCGTCGACATACGGGACGACGAGGTCATCGATGACTTCGATGAGGTCATCCGCTTCCTGCGGGGCCAGGACTACGTCAGGGGCGACAGCATCGGCATCATCGGCGTCTGCCAGACCGGGCGTCAGCCTGTCCTGTACGCGGCGCACCGGAACGACGTCGCGGCGGTCGTTGCGCTCTACGGCGGCGTGGACGGCCCGAACTGGAAGGCCACGCCGGAGCAGCCCGTACCGATGAGCGAGCTGATCGCCGCGACTGAGTGTCCCGTGCTGGGCCAGTTCGGCGAGGCGGACCACATCATCTCCATCGACAGCCTGAGGGCGTGGCGGGACGCGTTCGAGCGGGCGAACAAGAGCTACCGCATCCGCGTCTATCCGGGTGCGCCGCACGGCTGGTTCAACGATACGATGCCGGGCCGGTACCGCCCGGAGCAGACCGCGGCCGCGTGGCGCGAAATGCTCGCGTTCTTCGAGGAAGCGTTCGGTGCCGGCTGGGACAAGAGCCGCGTCACCTGGGACTTCGCGAGCGACATCTCGACCGAGTACGACTACAGCAAGAACGTCCGGCTGGAGTGAGCCGGCCGCCTAGAGCGGCTCGATGCTGATGGGGCCGTCCTCGTATACGTCCATGCTGACGTGCGAGCCGTTGAGCAATTCCATGCCGATGAGCGGTTCCGGCCCAAGTTCGTAGACAGAGACGGAATAGCGTTCCCCGCCCCAAATTGCGGTTGCCAGATAGATGTTGCACTCCTCCGTCTCGCCGTTTGCGAAGGTTACGGCCTCTGTAGACGGGTCTGTCAGACCAAGCCGCTCGATGGAGGAGTGCGGCAAGCTGACGGTTCCGATGAAGGCTGTGTCCAGGACCGCCTGGAACTGCTGCGGGACGCCGCTTCCGTCAACGATGGCTACGGGGACTACGGGCACGAGACCTTTGACTGCTCCGCTAACCATCCTTGTCCACCCGGAGCCCGCCGAAACCTGCGACGGTCTGATAGCCGACGCGCTTCCGCCAGATGAGGGCGTCGGGCCTGCGCTCGCGTAGTCTGTCCAGAGCGGGGACCTGGTCCATCGGGCCTGTACTGACCTCGTAGTCGCCGCTGCGGACGTCAATGATGATGACCGTGCCTATCTGCTGGGGGTAGACGTGCGGGCGAATCTTCTCCATGTAGATGGCGCGCCCGCGAGAGGCGACGCTGCGGCGGGGAAACGGCAGTCTGATGTTCACGCGGCCTCCAGACCCGGTGGGTTGGCGCGAGTCTAGGACGGCGGAATGCGAACGAGCAATGGCCGCGTGTCCGATTTCCGGGTATCGACGCGGTCCCTCTGCGCGCCTGGAGATTGCCTATAATGCGGGAAACCAAAGGAGGACGGGAGTATGGCGAACCCACTCATCGACGGGCCTGAGCCCAACGGAAGCGACATCTCGATAGACGCGGGCGACGCGCAACTGGCGGCGTACGAGTCGAGGCCGGCGGCTGGCGGCAGCGCTCCGGCAGTCATCGTCATCCACGAGAACCGCGGCTTGGTGCCCTACCTGCGCGACGTGGCGGACGGACTCGCGAGCAACGGCTACATCGCGGTCGCGCCGGACCTGCTGTCGCGCGACGGCGGGACGGCGAGCATCGAGGACATCCCCGCGATGCTGGGTCAGATCCCGCGGGAACGCCACATCAGCGACGTGCAGGCGGTGATCGCGTACCTGAAGTCGCAGGCGGACGTGACGCGCATCGGCATCATCGGCTTCTGCTTCGGCGGGGGCATCACGTGGCGTGTGGCCACGGAGAGCGAGGATATCGCGGCCGCTGTGCCGTTCTACGGCGCGAACCCGCCGCTGGAGCAGGTGCCGAACATCAAGGGCGCGGTCTACGCCGTCTACGGCGAGCTGGACGAGCGCATCAACGCGGGCATCGACGACATCACAAAGGCGCTGAACGATGCCGGAACGACCTGCGACATGAAGGTGTACGCCAACGCGCCGCACGCGTTCCACAACCACACGAACGCGGACCGCTACGTGCAGGACGCCGCCGAGGCCGCGTGGGCCGACGCGCTTGCGTGGTTCGGGAAGCACCTCGCAGGCTGAGGCAGTCGCGTTACCAGAGGCGGCGCACGCCGTAGCGGTCGAAGAGCGTCTCGTTCGAGACGACCACGAGGTCGTGTGCCAGCGCCTGCGCGATGAGCATGCGGTCGAACGGGTCGCGGAGCGGGCCGGGGAGTTCCCGGCCCGAACGCCCTCTGCTACGGTCACGGGCAGTTCTTCGAAGCCTTGGAAGGCGATCGCTCCGGGGATGTCAAGGGCCAGTGCTTCGGCGCCCAGCAGCTTGCCGAGGCGGTGCTTGATTACGATTTCCCATGCCGAGGCCGCGCTGATCAGTTTTTCGTTCGATTCATCAAGGACTTGACGATGCACAGGCAACGACAGCCGTGAACTGTCGCTGTACCACCAGATGAAGGCGTGGGTGTCGAGCAGGAGGCGCAATGATCAAACGCCCCAGAGCTCCAACTCCTCCTCGGGCAGCGGCTCGAAGAAACGCTCGTCGATGCTGATGATCCCTTTCAACACATCGGGCTGCGGTTTGCGCTTGGGTTTGCACGCAACAAGCCGCGCAACAGGCTTGCCGTTGCGGGCGATGGTGACTTCCTCGCCGGCTTCGACCTGTGCGAGCAGGCGGGAGAGCTGGGCTTTCGCTTCGCGAACATTCACGGTCGTCATGGACTTCGTCCTGTGCCAAGGTGCTGAGGTTGCGCACGTTTGAGGGTGTCTTATCATAGGCAGGGGTCGCAGCCTTGCATACCAGGTTCTATATTGACCCAGAAACCGACGACCTGCATATTCTTTCTCATGGAGTCGAAGAGCATGAGGTAGCGGATGTTCTCGAGTCGCCGGATGAAGATCGGTCTGGACGAGACGGAGTACGTATCGCGATCGGCCGGACCCGCGCTGGTCGTTGCCTGCAGGTAATCTACGTGCCTGACCCCGAACCGGACTACGTCTTCGTCATCACGGCGTACGAGCTAAGTGGGAAACCCCTTGCTGCATTCCGGCGGCGTATGAGAAGGAGAGGGCAATGAAGAAGAAAACAGAATTCCCGCCGGGGTGGGATGAAGAACGCGTCCGGCGTGTGCTCCAGCACTACGAATCCCTCAGTGAAGACGAAGCAGTCGCTGAGGGCGAAGCGGCCTTCGAGGACTCCACTGAGACGGTCATGACTGTTCCGAAGGAGCTCGCGCCAGCTGTACGCGCCCTGATTGCGGGCAACGCTAAGTAGATCTGTTGCCGGCGCTCACACTACTCAGCCGATGACCATGTCCTCGTAGCCGGGCTCGAGGTCGACGTTCAGTTCGGTCTGGAGGGCGGCGAGTTCGCGCAGCAGTTCGGGCTCCTCACGCAGCGAGCGGTGCACGGCGATGAGCTTCGGGAGCGCGACGCCCGCCTGCCTCGCGGCGAGCAACTCTTCCCGCAGCATCCCCGGCGTCATGTGGCGCGATGCCTCGGCGTGGGCGCGCATGCGCTCAGGCCACGTGACGTCGATCAGCAGCACGTCCGGCGGCGCGGGGTGCGTGAAGAAGCCCATGAGCGCGCCGCCGGTGTCGCCCGAGAAGCCAACGCTCAGCCCACCAGCGCCGACGATGTAGCCCATAGTTGGCACGGGATGGTCGACGCGCACGCTGGAGACGCGGTAGCCGAACAGTTCATGCGTCTCGCCTGCGGCGAAGGGACGGAGCGAGAGCGGTGGGGAGACGCCGGGCCCCAGGCGCCCTCGTGGCGTCGATGTAGATGCCTCCGTCCAGCAGGCGGGAGTTGGTCGTCCTGAGGGCCGGCGGCTCGCCATGCACCTGGACGGTCCTGCCCGCGTCGCGGCAGTCCAGTGCGAGCGTCGGGAGGTCGCGGCAGTGGTCGAAGTGGTGGTGCGTGAGGAGGACGGCCTCGATGCGCTCCTGCTCGTCAGCGGCGAGCGCGCTCATGATGCTTCCGGCGTCGACGGCGATACACCCGTCGATGAGGAAGCAGTTGTGGTGGGCGTGCTTCGAGTCCAGGCTGTGTGCGCCGACGATGCGTACCTGCACAGGGTGCTCCAGAGGACCAAGAGTAGTCGTGAGGCGATAGTAGCGAGCCGTGTTGCCTCGGGGCAATGGGGCGGATGTCCTGTGTTGTGACACCGCCGCGTTGACAGTGCAATTCCGGGGTGTACTATCGCCAGTGTCAACGTCCAGGCTCTTCCACGCAGTGTAGGGGCAAGAGAGGCCGAGCGGACAGGACAAGGCCAGCACGAGGCTGAACATGGATGCATACGTAGAGGCTGCGGAGCGGTTCGATTTTGACAGAGAGAAATTCAGGGAGTTGGTCGTCTATGTGTCCAGACAGTGCGAGGACGACCCTACCTTCGGAGCCGTGAAGCTCAACAAGATCCTGTACTACGCGGATTTTGCGGCGTTCCGCTCCCTGCACAGGCCGATAACAGGCGCCAGCTACCAGAAACTGCGAGAGGGGCCAGCACCTCGGGAGTTTCTCGAAATACGCAGGGAACTCATCGACTCCGGCGATGTCTCTGTCGAGTACCGGGAGTATTTTACTGGTCGGCAGCACAGGCTTGTTGTCGACCGGGCACGCCAGGCGGACCTTAGATGGTTCTCAGAAGACGAGCTTGACCTGGTCGATACAATCATAGGTTTCTTCCGCGGGAAGACAGCTCGCGAGGTCTCAGACTTCTCACACCGTGAGCCCGGATGGATGCTGGCGAACGACGGAGAGGCCATTCCATACGAGACGGCCTGGCTGAGCGCAGACCCCATCGACCAGGAGACTGAAGAGGCCATCCGGGAGATGGGCATCAACTGATGGACCTGTATGAGATCGTCTATGACGACGAGGGGTTCCGAGAGTCCGTTGACAGCCTCCATCGATCCGGTCAGCCATACGACTCAGTTCTGCTGGAGATTGAGTTTGCCCTGGAATACGAGTTGAAGAGACAACCCACGACCGGCACCCGGACTACGAACATCGAGGGCGACACGTGGGCTATCGTCTCAGATGGCCCTCCGCCTATCGTGCTCTTCTACGACGTTGACGAAGCCAACCGCCGCGTTGTCCTCAGGAAGATCAACGCCATCAGGCGGTAGAGCCTGTCGCGGCGTTCCACCCATCTGCTGAAGGACCGCGTCGTTCTCCCGTCCCCGCGCCCCTTTGACCGACGAGGGGGTGAGGGCTTAGGGTTAGTCGGATGATAACGGGTGCGGTACCAAGGCGCCCCAACGGAGGATCACGTGAAGATAGACATCTTCAACCACATTCTGCCCAAGCCCTACTTCGACGCGATGACGAACATGAGCGAAGGTGGCGCGTACATGATGAAACGCGTCTCCGCCATCCCCATGCTGTACGACGTCGACGCGCGGTTCGAGAAGATCGACCAGTTCGGCGACGACTACAAGCAGGTGTTCTCGCTGAACCTGCCGCCCGTCGAGGTAGTCGCCGGGCCGGAGGACAGCCCGGAGCTCGCGCAGATCGCCAACGACGGCATGGCTGAGGTCGTCTCGCAGCACCCGGACCGGTTCCCCGGGTTCGTCGCGGCGCTCCCGCTGAACAACGTGCAGGCATCGCTGGACGAGATCGATCGCTCCATCAACAAGCTCGGCGCGAAGGGCGTGCAGGTCTTCTCGAACGTGAACGGCCGCCCGCTGGACGACCCCGAGCTCGCGCCCGTGTTCGACAAGATGGCCGAGCTCGACCTGCCGATCTGGCTGCACCCGACGCGCTCCGCCGAGTTCCCGGACTACGTGACCGAGGAGCGCTCCTGGTACGACATGTGGTGGGCGTTCGGCTGGCCGTACGAGACGAGCGTGGCGATGGGGCGCATCGTCATGTCCGGCATGTTCGACAGGCTCCCGGACATCAAGATCATCGCGCACCACCTCGGCGGGATGGTGCCGTTCTTCGAGGGCCGCGTTGGGCCCGGCCTGGACCAGCTCGGGCGACGCAGCGACGACCCGCACGAGGCGGGCACCCTGGGACGGCTGGAGAAGCGCCCGTACGACTACTTCCGCATGTTCTACGCGGACACGGCGACGTTCGGCTCGGTGCCGGCGACGGAGTGCGGGCTGGCGTTCTTCGGCGCGGACCGGGTGCTCTTCGCGTCGGACGCGCCGTTCGATCCGGAGAAGGGCTCCGGCTATATCCGGTCGACGCTGGCGGTGATGGACGGCATCACGGCGAGTATCGAGGACAAGCAGAAGATCTTCGAGGGGAACGCGCGCAGGCTGCTCAAGCTGGACGGGGAGGGTGTGTGAGGCTGCCTAAGGAAGAGCGGCATTTCGCCGTCACGCTGCTGATAGCTGTGGCGGGGGGAATGGCCGCGCTGGCGCTATTGATGGCCCTGCTACAAGGTGGTGTGTGGCCGAACGCGTGGCGGTTGCTGGTGGGCGTACCGTCAGTCCCACTGGCTGTACTGCTGTTCTGGCTGGTCTACAAGCGGCTGAGCGCGCTACGGCGTCCTGACGGACCTCGCACCAGTGAGTTTCCGTTCACTATCCTGCTGGTTATGGCAGGGGCCTTGCCCGCGGCAGTCAGCATCTTCTTGTTGTCCTTAGGCGTGCTTGGCGCGCTGGGCGACGGCGACATCGAGCGCACTATCAGTGGCTACTTCCTGGTCATCGGGCTGGGTTTCGCCGTGCCCAGCGTGTTGCTGTTCTGGTGTGCTTGGATGCGCAGGCCGACGAGGGCAAGATAGGCGCGGCCACAGCAGGCGCGGTTCGACAGGCTTGCCACGACGCCCCTCTCGCCCGCGCGACCTCGCGGCCGCCCTGGATTCCCGCCTTCGCGGGAATGACGGAAGGGCGCGGGAATGGCGAGACTCAGCCCAGGCCGTAGTAGCGCGTGGGGTTGTCGGCCAGGATCTTCTCGACCACGCGGGCGGGCAGGTCCTCCCGGCTCTGCATGACACCCACCATACCGTTGTCCTTCGACTGGTCCTGGTGGCCGTAGTCGGACCCCATGATGATGTTGTCCTCGCCGATGTAGTTGATGAGGTACGGGATGTCCTCATCAGTCTCGGCGGCGATGAAGAGCCGGTAGTCGCGGAAGAGGGCGGGGCCGAAGTCGAGCGCCGCATCGGGGTTGGCGCGCCCGATGCCGCGGTCGGAGGTCCGGGTCGAGCGCCGGAGGTGGTGGACGACGTACGGCACCCACGAGGCCGACGCCTCGATGAAACCGAAGGTGAGGTCCGGGAAGCGCTCCGGGATCTTGTGCGCGACCAGGTCCCGGAAGGCGAAGAGCGGCAGCGAGCGCACGTGCGGCAGGTTGTGGGAGACGTTACGGTCGAACACCTGCAGCATGCCCGGCGAGCCGCCCCCGGTGTGGACGCTGATCGCCATCCCGAGCCGCTGCGCCGCCTCGTAGATGGGGAAGAAGTACGACTCCGCGAGCGAGCGGTCGTCTTCAACGCCGCGGAAGAAGACGCCTACCGCGCCGTTGTCGCGTGCCGTCTCGATCTCCTGCAGCGACGCCTCGATGTCGCGCAGCGGGGGCACGACGACCCACGCCATGCGGTCGCCGGTAACGCGCCAGGCCTCGGCCATGTAGCGGTTGTAGCTGCGGCAGATGGCGACCTCCAACTCGACGTCGTCAGTGATGTAGGCGAGGAGCACGGTGGGGAAGACAACCTCCGAGTCGACCCCGCGCTTGTCCATGTCCTCGACGCGCGCGAGTGGGTCGGTGATGTAGCGCACGGAGGCGCGGATGTCGGTGCGGGCGTTCTCGGAGTCGGAGCCGCCGACGGCGACCGCGTAGCTGCCCTTGCCGGAGCGCTTGGGGACGGCGGTGCCGTTGATCATCCAGACGAAGTCCCGCGGGCCGTCGTCGCCGTCGAGGGGGATGGAGGCGAGGAGGGGTCTGCGCTCGTACATGTCGGCGTCGAAGTGCTCCCAGACGCCGGGGTGTTCGATGATGTGGGTGTCCGCGTCGACGATCCCTGCCATGATGCGTTCTCCTCTCCATGCGCGGCTGCGCTCCGCGAGTATACGCCCGTGCGCGCCTGCGTCACACTCGCACGCACGCCCCGCCGCGCGCCGCGCTATACTCTCTCGCCGATAGCCAGCGGCAAGGAGCGTCACGAAACCCCTATGGCGAACGACAAGTTCAGAGAGCAGGCGGAGCGCCTCCTGGCGCCTGCGGAGGTGGAGATCAACGGACCGGAGCCGTGGGACATACAGGTGCACGACGAGCGGCTGTTCGCGCGCGTGTTCGCGGAGGGTTCGCTCGGTTTCGGCGAAGCGTACATGGACGGCTGGTGGGACTCCGGCCAACTGGACGAGACGATGGCGCGCATCCTCGGCTCCGGCGCGCAACACCTCCTCCCGCGGAACCTGAAAACGCTGAGACTGGCGCTCACGGCGCGCTGGACGAACCGGCAGAACAAGAAGCGCGCCTGGGACGTGGGCGACCAGCACTACAACCTGGGCAACGACCTCTTCGCCGCGACGTTTGACTCGCGCATCACGGGCAGCTGCGGCTACTGGAAGGAGGCGACCGACCTCGACGCCGCGCAGGACGCGAAGCTGGACCTCATCTGCCGCAAGATAGGGCTGCAGGCAGGGCAGTCGGTGTTCGACATCGGCTGCGGCTGGGGGGCGTTCATGGGGTTCGCCGCGGAGAAGTACGGCGCGCGCTGCACCGGCGTCACCATCTCCGAGGAGCAGGTGAAGTACATCGCCGAGCGGTACGGCCACCTGCCGGTCACAGGGCTGCTGCAGGACTACCGCGACGCGGAGGGGCGCTTCGACCACGTGGTCTCGATGGGCATGTTCGAGCACGTGGGGCCCCGGAACTACCGCGTGTATTTCGAGACAGCCGCGCGTCTGCTGGAGAACGGCGGCTTCTTCCTGCTGCACACCATCGGCTCCAACAGGTCCACGAACGCGATAGACCCGTGGATGGACAAGTACATATTCGTGAACGGCGTGTTGCCGTCGGTCGCGCAGATAGGGCAGGCGATCGAGGGCTTGTTCATGGTGGAGGACTGGCACAACTTCGGCGCCGACTACGACAAGACGCTCGTGGCGTGGTATGAGAAGTTCCACAGCAACTGGGACTCGCTGAAGGACCGGTACGACGAGCGCTTCTACCGCATGTGGAAGTTCTACCTGCTCGCGTGCGCGGGCGGCTTCCGCTCCCGCAACATCCAGCTGTGGCAGATCGTGCTGGCGAAGCGCGGCGTGCCGGGCGGCTACGCGACGGTGCGGTAGGGAGCGTCGCTAGGAAGGGAAACCCGTGTGGCTGGCAGGAGAGTCCTGCCGCTGCCCCCGCTGCAGCGTCTCCTGAGCGAGCACGGCGAACAGCAGCACGCAACTGGCGACGACGCCTGTGAAGATGATGAGCGTCGTCTCCAGCCCCACGCGCTCCGCCAGGAGCCCCGCGAGCAGCGGCCCGGCTATCATGCCGGAGCTCGTCGCCACGTGGAACGCGCTGAGGAAGACGCCTCGCTGCGCGGCGGGTGCAAGGTCCATGGCGTAGGTCTGCATCGTGTTGCTGTTCATCCCCTCGGCTATGGCGAAGACCGCGAAGGCTGCAGCAACGCCGATGAAGGCAGCCGACATCCCAAGCAGGTAAACGGCAGCGCCGAGCAGGACGAGTCCGAGCACGAGGGGCCACTTGCGGCCGAACCGGTCGACCGCGAAACCGACAGGGGCAGCCGTGAGCAACGTCAGCACGGCCCCCATGGCCACGAGGTTGCCGATAACGTCCGGGGCGAGCATCAGCGTCTCCTGCGCGTGGACGGGGTAGTAGGTACGGAAGAGGCCCGGCCCCAGGCCGATCATGCCGAAGCAGACGGTGGCGGCGGCGATCGCAACGAACGACCTGGTGCGGAACATGGCCCATGGAATGCCGGCGCCGGAGGCCCGTATGGCGCCCGGACGCCCGGTGGCCCCGAGCGGGACGCTCGCCGGTTTCGTCTCCGGGATGAAGAACAGCACGATGTAGATGGCCACGACCTTGGTGGATGCGATGAAGATGAACACCCAGCGCCACTCGAACTGGGCGGCGATGACGCCGCCGACGATGGGCCCGGCGAGCATGCCCAGGCGCATCGCCGTGTCGCGGAAGGCTACCGCGCGGCCGCGGCTCGCGATCTTCGTGATGTCGGCTATGAGGACGCTGGAACTGATGGTCCAGATGGCGATACTGATGCCGGCCAGACCCTCCAGCAGGACGAAATGCAGATAGCTGGTGCTGGCGAACTGAGCGACGAGTATGCCGCCGTGACCGATCGCGGCCAGGATGAGCAGGGGGCGTCTGCCCCAGCGGTCGCACAGGAGGCCGGTGACGGGACCGAAGATGGGCCGCGGCGTCGCGCTGAGTGCAGAGACGAGGCCGACCTGCAGCAGCGTGCCCCCGAGCGCAAGAGCGAAGAGGGGACGCGCCACCCACAGCGCGCCGGTGCCGAAGCCCCACATGAAGAAGATGATGGCGATGGGTACGGCGAGCCGGGTGATGTCCGGCGCCGGCGACTCCTGGGTCTGCATGACGCGGGCCGGACCTATATCGCCTGAGCGGCCCGCAAGGCGTCGAGCTGCGCGTCCGTGTAGCCCGCGATCTCCCGCAGTACCTCGACGGTGTGCTGTCCGAGCGTCGGTGGAGGTGTGAAACGCTCCTCGTGGCCTGTCTTGATAGGATTGCCGGAGGTGCGGATGCGCCCCGCGGTGGGGTGGTCCATCTCCACGAGCATGTTGCGGTGGAGCACCTGCGGGTCCCGGTAGACGTCGGCGATGTCGTTGATGGGCGCGCCGGGAACGTCCCATTCCGCGAAGAGGCGGCCCCATTCGTCCTGCGTCTTCTGCCGCACGGCCTCCGCCAACAGGTCCTCTAGCTCGCGGCGGTGCTTCATCCGGCCGTCGGCGGTCCTGAATCGGGGGTCGTCCGGCAGCGATTCGTATCCGGGGACGGTTGCAGCCATCATCTCGGCCGTCTTGAACCAGAACGGCTCGGTGCTGCAGTGGACCTGCACCCACCGCTCATCGCTCGTGCGGAACGCCTTGGCCGGGATGTTGCTGGGGTGTCCGGAGCCTATGGGCTGCGGTGTGACGCCGGACGCAAGGTAGAACGCGGCGAGGTGCGCCTGGAACGAGACCTGCATGTCCAGCATGCTCACGTCGACGCGCTTGCCCTCGCCTGTTCGGGAACGCTCGTGGAGCGCGGTGAGCACGCCGAACGCGAGGCCCCAGCCGCCGCCCACGTCGCCCATCGGGAAGCCCATGTACACGGGGTCGTCGCCGGGGTTGCCGGTCACGCTCATGGCGCCGCCCAGCGCCTGCACGACGCCGTCGAAGGCGGGGCGTCCGGCGTAGGGGCCGTCCTGCCCGAAGCCGGAGAGCGACGCGGAGATGATGGACGGATTGACCTTCTTGAGCGTCTCGTGGTCTATCCGCAGGCGGTCGAGGACGCCGGGACGGAAGTTGTCCAGCACCACGTCAGCCTTGGCGGCGAGCGCATAGAAGGCCTCGCGCCCCGGTTCCGTCTGGAGGTTCAGCGTGACGCTGCGCTTGTTGCGGTTGAACCCCAGGAAGTAGGCGCTCTCACCGTTCAGGAAGTAGGGGCCGAGCTTGCGCGAGGCGTCGCCGGAGCCGGGCTGCTCTATCTTGATGACGTCCGCGCCGAGGTCGGCGAGCAGGCGTCCGCCGAGCGGTCCGCCGAGGACGGAGGTGAGCTCCAGGATACGGACGTCTTCCAGCGGCATGCTCACAACCCGGCCTCGAAGAGGAAGTCGCCGGAGGGATAGTTCCGGAGCAGGTTCCGGGCGATGACCTGCCGCTGGATCTCGTTGGTGCCCTCGCCGATGATCATGAGCGGGGCGTCACGGAAGTAGCGCTCGACGGGGAGGTCCTGCGTGTAGCCGACGCCACCGTGGATGCGCATCGCTTCGGTGGCGACGTTCAGGCACGTCTCGCTCGCGAACAGCTTCGCCATCCCTGCTTCGAGGTCGACCCGCTGGCCCTGGTCCTTCTTGCGGGCGGCGTCCATCACCAGCAGGTGCGCGGCCTTCACCTGGGTCGCCATGTCCGCGAGCTTCTGCTGGATCGCCTGGTGCTCCGCGATGGCCTTGCCGAACGTGCGCCGCTGCTGCGCGTACTGCATCGCCGCCTCCAGCGCGGCGCGCGCTACGCCGACGGCCCGCGCGGCGACGTTGATGCGGCCCAGCTCCAGCCCGCCCATGACGTGCCGGAAGCCCTCGCCCTCCGCTCCGCCGAGCAGGTTCGTCGCGGGCGTGCGGTAGTCCTCGAACGCGATCTCCGTGGTCTCCACGCCGCGGTAGCCGAGCTTGGGTATGTCCCGCACCACATCGAGTCCGGGGCCCTTCTCGCCGAGGAGGATGCTGATGCCGCGGTGCGGCGGGTCGGCCTGCAGGTCGGTCTTGCAGACGATGGCGTAGATGCCGGCGTAGCGTCCGTTGGTGATGAACATCTTGCGCCCGTTGACAACGTAGTCGTCGCCATCGCGGACCGCGCTCGTCTTGACGGCGGCCACGTCCGTTCCCGCGTCGGGTTCGGTGATGCAGAGGGCGGCGCGCCGCTCTCCCACTGCCATGACGGGCAGCAGGCGCTCCTTCTGCTCCGGCGTGCCGAAGGAATCGATCATGTGCGCGACGAGGAGGTGGGTGTTCAATACGCCGGTGAGGCTCATCCATCCCCTGGCGAGCTCCTCGATGAGCAGGGCATAGGTCTCCGCGCCGGCGCCGCTGCCGCCGTACTCCTCCGGGATGGTCGCTCCGAAGAAGCCGAGCTCACGCATCTGCTCGACGAGAGCGTGAGGGTACTCGTCAGCGAGTTCCAGCCCGGTCGCGGCGGGGACAACCTCTCGCTTGACGAAATCGCGGACGGCGGCGACGAGCGTCCGCTGGTCTTCTGACAGTTGCATGGGCGCCTCGGGGTGGAGGGTGAGCGTGGGGAGTATAGCCGTTTGCAGGCGCGGGCCGCGCGCGGGTGATAGGGTTGCGTGCATTCCCATGGCGTCGCAGCAGCCCCGCATATCCCGGTTCTGGCCGTTCCCCCGCGTCTACTACGGCTGGGCCATCATGACCGCGAGCATGCTGAACGCGGCAGCCAGCGTCCCCATGCAGGGGCCCATCGTGGGCGTGTTCGTAGTCCCCATGCGGGACGAGCTGGGCTGGTCAGCGACGTCCATCAGCATCGGCTTCGCGTTGGGGTCGGGACTGGGCGGCGTCTCCTCGATATGGGTGGGACGGATACTGGACAAACGCGGCGCCCGCGGTGTGACGGTGGCGGCGGGGATGATCCTGGTGGGGTGCATGGTGGGCCTCGCCGCGATGACGCAGGTCTGGCACTTCTGGGGATTCTTCGGTCTGGCGCGGGGCACCGCGGCGGCGGGCGCGCAGTTGGGGACGATGGTCGCGCTGGCGTCGTGGTTCGTGCAGAAACGGGGCCGTGTCGTCGGGCTGCTGGGCGTCGGACAACGGACGGGCCAGTTGCTCATGCCCCTCCCGATCGTGGCGATCATGGCGTGGCTGGGCTGGCGGGAGGCGTGGCTGGCACTGGCGGGGTTCGCCTTCCTTGCGCTCGTACTGCCGAGCGCGGCGTACATGCGCCGCAGGCCCGAGGACTACGGCATGCTGCCGGACGGAAGGCGCCCCACGCACGACGTGCGCATCGGCGAAGCCGCGGAGGAGGCCGGCGAGGAGTTATGGAGCCTGGCGGAGGCGAAGCGGACGGTAACGCTCTGGGCCCTCATCGTGGGGCAGGCGTCGGTGGTGCTGGCGGTGAACGCGACGAACCTGCACATCAATGCGAACCTCCAGGACAAGGGCCTGTCGCAGTTCTCGGCGGCGATGGCGGTGACGATCTATCTGACCGTGGCGGCGCTCTCCGTGTTCGGATGGGGACTGTTGATGGAGCGCGTTCACACGCGCTACCTCGCGCTCGCGTCGGTGCTCTTCTACTTCACGGCGATGGTGCTGGCGATAGCAGTCAGTTCATTCCCGACGGCGGTGGCGTTCAGCGTCGCGTTCGGGTCCGCATTGGGTGTATGGACGGTCGTGAGCCGGATGATGTTCGCGAACTACTTCGGACGCCGCTCGTTCGGCACGATACGAGGGTTCGCCGCGCCCATCATGGCCGGCGTGAGCATGGTGGGACCGATACTCGCGGGATTGGTGAAGGACATCACGGACAGCTACGACCTGTCGTTCACCATATTCGCGGGGGTGTTCGGGATCGCATTCGTTGCGTTCGCGCTCGCTAGGCCGGTGACGAAGCGGGCGTAGGGCAGGGGGGCGTCATGTGCCCGCACGAGTCCTACGCGAACAGGGCGACGGCCCATTCGTCGATGCGCTCCGGGGCCAGCCGGGTTACGACCGGCAGGCGGTCGAAGTCCGTATCCGTGGAGATGATGTGCGACACGCCGAGCCGCAGCGCGACTGCGGCATGGACGAGATCACGCGAACTGATGTTGGGGTGGTCGTCGGCCAGCACCGCGGCGTCGAGAACGTCCTGTGCGTATACCGGCTCGATCCGTCCTCGCATTATCCGGGCGAACCTGTTGAAGACCTCCCTTCCCATCTCCCATCGCTGTACAGAGCGGTACCGGTGGATGATCTCCTGAAAGACCTCTGAGTTAGTCAAGAACCTGTCTGGGTGCGCGTTCACCAACTCCACCACACGGGCACACGGTTCACGGAGCGGATGATCGCTGCCTGCGGCATACACAAAAACGTTCGTGTCAAGCAGTCCTGCCGGGCTAGAGCCTGTAGTCGGCTGGTTCATACTTGTTGTTCAACTGGCGCGCCAGTTCTTCCGGATCGGGCATTTCTTCGACGTTCATGGTGATAAGTTCCTGGACCGCGCGGCGCCGGTCTTCCCGGATGATCTCCTCATACGCGTCGTCTATGAGGGCGCGTACCACTTCCGAGATGGAAGCGCCCCTGTTCCCGGCGATCTCTTCCAGTTGCGCGCGGCGCTTCTCGTCCAGCCGGACCTCGAGCCGTACACTCACTGCCGTACCTCCTTTGCCGTACAGAACTGTACGGCACCCGTTGTACGGACAATAACATACGGCAGGGCTCATCGTCGAGCCCTGCCGTGTGTGTTTCTCTCGTGCGCGCCCAGCGGCGCGGCTGCCTAGCGCCCGGCTGTCACCGGGTACATGTCCGGCTTGAGGACGGACCACGGCTGGTCGGCGGGGAGGATGCGGTCAATGGCGCGGATGCCGACGAACTCGCCCTGGCTGCCCTTTGGCGTACCGCCGTCCGCGTTCACGCGGATAGCCTCCTGCAGCAGCTTGCGCATCGCGATGATGGCGCGGTCGCTGGTGCCGAGGTGCTCCTGGCTGCGGTCGGCGATGGTCCCCATCGTCTCCTGCAACGCGCGGTCCTGGGTGTTGACGCCGACGATGCCGGTGAAGTTCTCTGTGCGCTGCATCTGCCGGTCGATCAGCCAGTCGTTCCCCTTGTTGCGCACCGTGCGGAACGTGGTGCGGTCTATGTCGACGTCCCACTCGTTCCCGGTGCCCGCCAGACGCTTCTCCTTGTCGGGGAGCGGGTTCTCGTCCCAGGTGAAGGTCCAGTTGAACACCATCGTGTTCTCGTCGTCTATCGGCACCCAGCAGTGGCCTGAGCTCCGGGGCTGCACCGGCTCGCCGCTGCGTCCCACCTGTCCTGCGCGGAGCTGATGGAACGGCAGCACGTAGTGGTACGTGCGCACGTAGTTGCCCTCATCCTTGGAGAGCGGCCGCACTGAGCTGTAGGTGTAGCCGTAGTTGGTCTGCTCGACCTCGAGGTACGGAGCGGTCGAGCGGGAGCGGAGCAGCGTCTTGTCGGAGAGGTCGTTGTTGTGGAGGAAAGAGGAGTGGGACGTGTCGATGCCGCCTTCGACAGCCTGCACCCAGTTGCAGGTCTGGACGAGCTTCGTGACGCCCCGGTGCGAGTCCGGCACGGTCGTCCACTCGAACGCGGGCGGAGGCGGGACCTGGTCCAACGGGCCCATGTAAGCCCAGATGACGTTGCCGCCCTCCCAGGTCTTGTAGGCGCGGGTCTTCACCTTGTGCTGGAAGTTGCTCTCCATCGGCTCGTTCGGCTGGTCTACGCAGATGCCGTCCACGTCGAACTTCCAGCCGTGGTAGACGCAGCGCAGGCCCTCTTCCTCGTTCCTGCCGAAGTAGAGGCTCACGCGGCGGTGCGGGCACGCGTCCGGCAGGAGGCCTATGCGCCCCTTCGAGTCGCGGAAGGCCACGAGGTTCTCGCCGAGGAGCCGCACGCGCACGGGGTCGCAGTCGGGCTCCGGCAGTTCGAAGTCCATGAGCGCGGGTATCCAGTAGCGCCGCATGGCTTCGCCCATCGGCGTTCCCGGGCCCACTCGGGTGATCATTTCGTTGTTCGCGGTGGACAGCATTGCGTGTTACTCCTCCTGTGAGTCAGCGTTCTGTCTGGTGGAACCCTACCGGTAATGATACTCCCTGCGGCAAGTTACGTGATGAGGGACTCGAGGAAGTAGCCTGACGCCGCAACGACTGCCAGACCGCCGACGACCGCTGCGGCAACTTCGCCGCTGCTTGCGTTCGCCTGCCTCATCTCACGCAGTCCCCACAGGAAGATCCCGATGGCGAGGACCAGTGAGGACAACCGTCCCCATGCGTGGACCATCTCTCCGCTCGTGAAGAACCCGAAGTTCTGTTCCCGGAGCACGCCAACCACGGCAGCGCCGCCTATCAGGCTGCCCAGCAGGACTATGCCGAAGGAGTAGAGCTTCTTCGTTGCCTGGTTCTCCGGTGCCTTGCTCACCCTGTTCGTCCTCCCCGCGGCGGTTGGGTGCTACTCGATATTGGAGGCGTAGTAGTTGTGCCAGGCATCCACGGCTGCGTCCCAGATGGAGCCGATGACTGGCCAGTCACGGGCCACCGGCGTGCCCCATTCCGCCAGAAGGATGTAGCCGTAGATGCCGACGATGATGATCTCGAAGAACACCGCCGGGATGAGCGTCCAGTACCACTTCATCCTGCCGAAGATGACGAGATAGAGGACGGTGTAGGCGGGCACGGCGATGTGGAAGCCGAACACCCAGAGGGCTATCAGCAGTCCGCCCGTCGTGCCAAGCAGTTGCACCCAGCGCAACGCGATGGTGGCAGGAGGGTCGTCTGTTTCCAGGAAGCCGGTGTCCATGATCTGGCCGCCCTCGGTGGACTTGCCGGCCTGAAAGAGGGAGACGGCGCGCCAGAACCAGAAAGGCGTTCCGAACAGGATAGCGATGCGCGGCAGCAGCCATCCGCCGTCGCCCCAATCGAGCCGCCAGGGAAGCCATGGCAGGGGTCCGGTCTCCCAGTCCACCGAGTCGAGGTACATGTAAACGAAGAACGCCCCCACGGCGGCGAGGAGGACCACCTCCCCGATGAACTCCACGGTCATGAAGCGGTTGCGCGGGACCGTCGTGCCGTTGGTGCGGGATGTCATGGCGATGGCTCTCCCGCCCGGCGCTCCGCTTCCGCTGCCGCGTCCGGGTGCTCCGCTTCCTCAGCCGCGCGGATGCGCGAGGCGCTCTGCTGCGTGCGGAGGCCGATGACCGCTGCGATGACGACGAGCGCCAGGATATTGAGGAACTGCCAGCGCGTGAACATCTCCCAGCCGTACGTGTTGGTGGCGATCCAGAGCCACTTCTCGGTCTCGTTCGCCAGCGCGATCGCGATGACGATGGGTGGCCGGGGCCAGCCGTACGCCTTCATGAACAGGCCCAGCACTCCCGCCGCCGCGAACAGCCAGAGGTCTCCCACCGATTGCGAGCTCTGGTAGACGCCGATGACGATGATTGCCATCACCAGCGGGAAGAGGATGTTCGGCGGTATCACCGTCACGCGCGCGATGAGCGGCGCGAACCGCAGCACGATGGGCACCACGATTATGTTCGCGAGCACGATCGTCCACACGAGCGAGATGGTGAGGTCCAGGTGCTTGTTGAGCATCGGCGGGCCCGGCTGGATGCCGACCAGGATGAGCATGGCGAGGATGAGCACCATGTTCGGGCTGCCGGGTATCGAGAAGAACAGCGTTGGCACCAGCACTCCGCCGTCGATCGCGTTGTTCGACGCCTCTGGTGCGATGACGCCTCTGATGTCGCCGGTGCCGAACGACTCGACCGCTCCCGGCTCTGTCTGGCGCGCCTGCGCGTAGGCGATCCAGTGTGCCGGCACCGCGCCGAGTCCCGGCATCATGCCCACCGCGGCGCCGATGAGCGATGAGCGTGTGATGAGCCACTTGTGGCGCGTCGCCTCCTTCATGCCCTTCTTGACGCCCTCTCCGGAGCCGGAGAGCACCTCGTCCAGCCGCTCCGTCGCTATCGTGGTGTTGCTGACGACCAGGTTGGCCAGCTCCGGTATCGCAAACAGCCCCAGCAGCATCGGCACGATGGGGAGGCCGTCCCACAGGTAACCGATGCCCATGTTCGCGCGGACCACTCCGCCGATGGGTGAGAAGCCGATGAGCGCGATGGCGAGTCCGAACGCCGCGGTGAGCAACCCCTTGACCATGGCGCCCGAGCTGAGCAACGCCACCGTCATGATGCCGAGGAGCGTGAGGAGGAAGAACTCCGCCGCCCCGAAGAGCTTGAGCAGCTCGCGCGCGACGGGGAGAACGCTCATGAGCAGCACAGCGCCGACGATGCCGCCGATGAGCGAGGAGACGTATACGGCGCCGAGCGCCTCGCCGGCGCGGCCCTGCCGCGACATCGGGTAGCCGTCGATGATCGTGGCCTGGGAGCCTCGGGAGCCCGGCACGCCGATCAGGATCGAGGGTATCGGCTCCGTCGCGTCGTTCGCGGCCGCGTAGAAGACCGCGGCCGGCAGTGCTATGAAGGGGTCGAGTTGTGCCGCGAAGCTGAGCAACAGGATGAAGACCGGCACGCCTCCGGCGATCATCACGCCGTTGAACAGGGCGATGGGCGTGATGATGGCGAACGCTATGAGCGGGCCGCGGCTGAACAGGTGTTCAGCCGCGCTGATGCTTGCTTCCCACATGCGGCGGGACGTCCTTTCTGCCGGTCAGCTTCAAGCCGTGACGTGGCCGATGCGGAAGTCTCCCCGCATCGGCCGCGTCGTGCCGTAACCTAGTTCACCTGCAGCTGGTCGACGCCGCTCAGTCTGAGCGCTTCGGCCCTTGTCTCCGGGCTGGCGTTGCGCAGCCGGTTGACGATGCCGAGGATGTCCTCGGCGGTGCCGTAGCCGTAGGACTCGTCGTATCCGGCGATAGTAGTCAGCTCCCTGAACTCCTGGTCTACCACCAGCTGGTCGAACACCGACTGCCAGTACTGTGCCACGTCGTCCGGTATGCCCTCAGGCATGATGAACACACGGGAGATCTCGTCGGTGAGCAGGTTGAGGTCGAGCGCCTCAGCCTGTGCCGGGTTGAAGGTGAGCCCGGGCAGATCGCGGAAGGAAGGCAACTGCACTCCCGGGTAGCCGAGTTCGGCCATCCACTCATCGTCGTACGGCGCCGTCTGGTAGTAGATGGGGACGAGGCGTCCCTGCTCTATCCACTCGGGGAACAGCCGACCCGCCGTGCTCCGGCTGCAGCGGTCGGTCCCGTCCGTCTCTCCGCGGTCGAAGGAGGCCATGATCTCGGAGGTGCCGCCGTAGCCGTAGATGAGCCTGAACGGACCGCCGTTCTCCTGCATGAACTCGATGGCAGGCTCGTTGCCCGGTCCCACGGACCCGACCCTGATCGTCAGGCCCTTGTCCAGCACCTCCTGCCACGACGAGGCGAAGTTGCGGTCTATGCAGAAACCGTCCGGGTTGACCGCGTACGTCGGTGAGCCAAGGATGTGGATCCTGTCGAAGTCGAACCCTTCGATGTCTCCAACGAGCGCCTGCCGCGTCCACCAGCGCTGGTGGACCGGGCCGATCGTAAGCCCGTCAGGCTCTGCGCTCAGCACCGCCCGCAGACCGCGGAGCTGTCCCGCGCCGGGGAGGTTCTGGACTATGAACCGGGTGCTGTCCGGGAAGTACTTCTTGCCGGCTGCGGCGACGATCCGGCTGAAGGTGTCGTAGCCGCCTCCGGGGCTGGTCCCGGTGATGATGCGGATGGTCCTGCCGCCGAAGTACTCCTCCGCGTCGAAACCGGCGGGAGGCGGCACGGGCGTGGGGGTCGGGCGCACGACGACCGGCGTGGGGGTCGGCGCCTCCATCATCGCGTCGCCGGGCGTGGGGGTCGGCTCTTCCATCATCGTGTCGCCGGGGGCGGGAGTGGGCTCCTCCATCATCGTGTCGGCGGGCGTGGGGGTCGGAGCCTCCATCATCGTGTCGGCGGGCGTGGGCGTCGGCGCCGCGGGCTCGGGGTCGTCGCCCCCGCACGCCGCGAAGAGCGCGAGAATGGCCGCCAGCGCACCGAGGGCCAGGTAGCGGTGGATATGCATCGGTCTCCTCCCCGATTTTCCAGACACGCGGGAACGAACCGCCTAGCGCGCGGATCGTCTGTACCGCGATTGTTGCGGGCACTCTACCTGTGCGTGCGCCTCAGGTCAATGTCTGGCGCAAGGGTGTGTGAACCGTCTTCACAATTTGCCGTCTCTCATGCCGCAGCCTATGCTGCCAACGGCGGCAACCGCACGGCGATCGCAACAGGAGGCCGGACATGACGACAACGGCAACGCTCTGCATAGACGCGGACGGGCACGTGCGTGATTCGGACGAGGACATACGCCCCTATCTGCCGGCGCCCTACAACGAAAGACCGCGCCTGAGCGCGAACTCCCCGCGCGACGGGTTCGACAACACGCTCGGCGGCCGCCTCGGCACGCGGCAGGTGGACACCGCCGTCTGGCTGGACGCGCTGGACCGCGGAGGGCTTGCGGCGTCGGCCCTCTTTCCCACGGGGAGTCTGGGCGCGGGCTGGCTGATGGAGCCGGACTTCGCCATAGCGCGGTCGCGCGCCTACAACAACTGGTTGTTCGACACCTACCTCCAGGCGGACTCCCGCTTCAAGGGCGTCGCCCTGCTGCCCGTGCAGGACCCGCCGGCCGCCGCAGCCGAGCTTCGCCGCGCCGTCGATGAGCTCGGCATGCTCGGCGGCATGCTCCCGGAGGGGCCGTACCACTTCGGCCAGCCGCGGTTCGACGTGATCTACGAGGAGGCGCAGCGCCTCGGCGTGCCGCTCGCCGTCCACGGCAGCGGACGCATGAACGGCACGTTCGACGAGTTCATGTTCGACAACCTCTCGCAGGTGCACTCGCTCGGTCACGCGTTCACGCAGATGAAGCAGTTCGTCAGCATCATCCTGTCCGGCGTCCCGGAGAAGTTCCCCGACCTCAAGCTCGCGTTCCTGGAGGCCGGCTGCGGGTGGACGGTGTACATGCTCGACCGGATGGACGAGCGCTTCCACCTGCGCGGGCGCGTGGACTCGCCCCTGCTCACGAAGTACCCCAGCGAATACCTCTCGTCCGGGAACATCTTCATCTCCTGCGAGGCGGAGGAACGGATGCTGCCTGAGACGATGCGCATCCTGGGCGAGGACATCATCATGTTCGCATCCGACTTCCCGCACTGGGACGCCGAGTTCCCCGAGAACATCCAGCACCTGCTCGCGCGAGAGGACATGACGCCGGAGCAGCGTGCGAAGGTCGCCGGCCTCAACGCGCGCCGGTTCTACGGCATGGAGTGAGCGCGATGTACGACCTCACCGGCAAGGTGGCGCTCGTGACCGGCGCAGGAGGCGAGCGGGGCTTCGGGCGTGCCATCGCCAACCGGCTGGCGCGCGAGGGCGCGGACGTCGCAGTGAACGACGTCGCCCTCAACCCCTACGGCAGCTCGGGCGGCTGGCAGGGACTGGAGTCGGTTGCGGCGGAGATAGCCTCGGCGGGGCGTGGTTCGCTTGCGCTCGTGGGCGACGTGTCGGACAACGCGTCGGTCGAGCGGATGGTGCAGGAGACGCTGGAGCGGTTCGGGCGGATCGACATCCTGGTGAACAACGCGGGGTCGCGTCCGGGGCCGGACCGCGTGCCCCTGGTGGAGCTGACGGAAGAGGCGTTCGACGAGGTGCAGCGCGTGAACGTCCGCGGCACGTTCCTGTGCACGCGCGCGGTGGCGCGGCACATGATCGAGCGGGGAGGCGGGGGCAAGATCATCGTCATCGCCTCCACGGCCGGCAAGCGGGGGATGCCGCGCTATGCGGCCTACACCGCGTCGAAGTTCGCGCTGGTGGGGTTCACGCAGTCCGTCGCGCATGAACTTGGGCCTCACGGCGTGAACGTGAACGCCATCTGCCCGGGGCTGGCCGAGACGGAGCGCGCCGCGTTCATCGCAGACGCCATAAGGCCGCCGGGCACGACGGCCGAGGACCAGTTGCGCGGTATGGTGGAGGACCGAACGCGGGCGAACCCGCTCGGACGCATCACGGAGACGGAAGACATCGCAAGGATGGCCGCGTTCCTGGCGTCCGCTGAGTCGGACTACCTCACGGGGCTTGCGGTCTCCGTCTCCGGTGGGGACGTTATGTATTGAGGAGGCGGCCGGAGGCCCGGCTCGACGCCGGGCCTTCCGCCCTCAGGCGAGTGGACGCTAGCCCATCTCCGCCATGGTCTTGCCGATGATGTTGAGGCCCGTGCCGCAGGTCGGGCACGTGCCCTTGATGATCGGCTTGCCGTTCTTGGTCGTTTCATCGCGCGGGCTGTTCATGTCCCGCTTGTCCCGACACTTGACGCAGTATGCCTGCATGTTTTCCTCCTTCTGCTGCTGCAGCTCTGTCGGCTGCCGTATCGATACTCTGCAATGCTTTCCTACCAGATAGGCACTCTACAAGTCCCCTGAAGCCTCATTTTTGGGGAATTTCGCAGGTTCACGCCTGAAGACGGGCCATTCCCCGCCCACCTTCCGCATGGCCCCGCGTGGCGTGGCGCCCGCATACGGCCGCCAGACCTGCCACTCGCTCGTCACCGGCGCGCCGGCAGCCCCACGGCCGTTCCCCCACTGCGCTACACTCTCTCCACTTTCCCGAGGAGGAGCGCGGATGATCTACGAACTCCGGACCTACAATCTCACCCCCAACTCGGTGCCCGAGGTGGAGCGCCGTTTCGCCGAGAAGATAGAGGCGCGTACGAAGCTCTCGCCTCTCGTCGGCTTCTGGCACACGGACATCGGCCCGCTCAACCAGATACTCCACCTGTGGGCATACGACTCGTTGCAGCAGCGCGCCGACGTCCGCGCCAAGGCGCTGGAGACGGGCGTGTGGCCGCCCGGCATCGCCGAGTTCGCCGTCTCCATGGAGAGCGACATCCTCGTCGGGTCGCCGGTGAACGATGCGCTGGACGGTCCGCGGGAGTGGGGCAACCTGTACGAGCTGCGGATGTACACCTTCCCCTCCGGCACGCTCCGCTCCGTCATGCAGCAGTTCAGCGATCAGTCCGCGAAGCGCCTCGAGCTCTACCCCGGCTGCTTCTTCATGAGTGACCTCGGGCAGCTGAACCGCTTCTACCAGCTGTGGCCGTACAAGGACTGGGACCACCGTGACGAGCTCCGCGCCATCTATCTCAAGGAGGGCATCTGGCCGCCGCACACGGACGAGCGTGCGGTACACCAGCTCGTGCGCCACATGGTCCCGGCGTCGTTCTCGCCGCTGCACTGACCCGCCTCGGCGGCGGTGCGTCAGCGACGCCCCTGAGGCGCGTTGACCCCGCCTCTGCGCAGGTGTTAGCGTCATGCCTGACAAGCGAACAGGAGGATGCGGATGCGCCTGGTGAGTTTCGACGATTACCGCATTGGCGTGCTGAACGACAGCGACGACGTGGTCGACGTGACCGGTCTGCTGCCGGAGCTCCCGGAGGAGTTCAAGCCCCTCCGGATGGTGCTGCTCATCGAGCGGTGGGACAGCCTCCGCGGACAGGTGGAGGCCAGGGCCGCGTCGGAAGGCGGTGTGCCGCTCAGCTCCGTGCGCCTGCTGCCGCCGGTCCCGGCGCCCCGCAAGGTGTACGCACAGCCGACCAACTACAAGGCGCACAGCGAGGAGATGCAGGAGAGCCCGTGGAGCGGCACGGCGCCGCAGGTCACGGCCGACATGGGGATGTTTCTGAAGGCGTCCAGCGCCGTCTCCGGCCCGAACGACCCCATCCTGCTCCCTTACCCGGACCGGGTGATCCACCACGAGTCCGAGCTGGTCATGGTGATGGGCAAGGGCGGCAGCATGATCCCGGTGGAGGAGGCGCTCTCCCACGTGTTCGGCTACACATGCGGGCTGGACATCACCGTGCGCGGACCGGAGGACCGGAGCAAGCGCAAGTCGTTCGACAGCTTCGCGCCCATCGGCTCGTGCATCGTGACGGCGGACGAGGTGCCGGACCCGCAGGACCTGGAGATCAACCTCTGGGTGAACGAAGAGCTGCGCCAGCACGCGTTCACGCGAGATATGATTGTGGACTGCAAGAACCAGATAGCCAACATGTCCTGGGTGGCCCGCATGGAGCCGGGCGACCTCGTATTCACCGGTACGCCGGAGGGCGTCGGCTCCGTCACCCCCGGCGATCTGGTTACGATCAACATCACTCAGGTAGGCGAACTGTCGGCGAGGGCCGAGGCCCGCGAGTAAAGGGAGGACGACCATGAGCTGGACCATGCCGGAGAGCGAGAGGGCGTACCACCAGGAGTTGGACGACGAGAACATCAATCCCCTGTGGATCGCACACGCGAACCCGCCAGAGCGGCCGAGGCTGGCGCCGCACGTGTGGCGCTGGGACCGGATGCGCGAGCTGGCGATACAGGCCGGCGAGTTGGAGAGCCTGAAGGGCCAGGGCTTCCGGCGGGCGCTCACCATGCGCAACCCCGGCCTCAAGAACCCGCAGGCCGGGGCGACCAAGACGATGTCGGCCGCCGTCCAGATCGTCTGGCCGGGCGAGATCGCCGAGGCGCACCGCCATACCGCAGCCGCCATCCGCTTCGTGATCGAGGGCGAGGGCGCCTTCACGGTGCAGGACGGCGAGCGCTTCCGGATGCAGGAGGGCGACCTCGTCCTCTCCCCCAGCTGGGCGTGGCATGACCACAACAACCCGACCGACAAACCAGTCATCTGGCTCGACTGCCTCGACGCCCCGCTGGTCGGCTACCTCGACGCCATGTTCCAGGAGCCGTTCCCGGAGGACGTGCAACCCGTAACCAAGCCCGTCGGCTTCACCAATGCCTCCATCGGCAACGGCCTCATGCGCCCCAGGCTGGAGGACGTCCACGGCGGCGCCCTGCCGCTGACCTACCGGTGGGACGAGGCCTACGGCGCCCTCCTCGGCTACGGCGAAGAGGACCCCTTCGACGGCGTAATCATGGAGTACGCCAACCCGGTGACCGGCGGGCACTCCATGCCGACGCTCGCGCTCAAGCTGCAGCGTCTCGCCCCCGGCTCGCACACCGAAGCCCACCGGCACACCTCCAGCGTCGTCTACCACGTCGCCAAGGGCGAGGGCTACTCGATCATCGACGGTAAGCGGCTCGACTGGTCGAGGGCCGACACCTTCGTGCTGCCCCCCTGGGCCTTGCACGAGCACGGGACCGACTCGTCGGAGGACGCGGTGCTCTTCTCGATGAGCGACCTGCCGGTGATCGAGGCGATAGGCCTCTACCGCGAGGAAGAGGGCAAGCGTCAGGAGGTCGTCGGCGCGATCGCCTAGCCTCGTCATTCCTGCCCTCCCCCGTCATTCCCGTGCAGGCGGGGATCCGGAGAGTGGGGCCGCGGGTCGCGCGCAGCGGATCGAGGCCGTGCCTGCCACCCTCGCCCTACAAGGGGACCTTTGCGTAAGTGAGTGGAAGGGTCAGGATGTTTGGTTCCCTCTCCTGGGGGAGAGGGTTAGGGTGAGGGCCCTCGGTGGGGGGATGGGTTACGCAAAGGTCTCTTGATGAGGGAAGGCTGGAACGGGGGTGAACCTGCGAGGCCGCGCAGCCATGGGTGCCTCGTCATCACCCCACTCTTTGCAGTATGAGGAAGGAGAGGAACGAACCATGACCACAGGCTCCGTCAGACCCCTCAAGATGGGCATCATCGGTGTGGGCGTCGGCGCGACGCAGATCATGCCCAGCATGGAGGGACTGGACGAGATAGAGCTGATGGCCGCGGCGGACACCAACCCCCGCGTCCTCGAAGCGTTCAAGGCCCGCTACCCGGACGCCCGCGTCTATGACAGCGCCGAGGCGCTCTGTGCGGACCCGGACGTCGAGGCGGTGTGGGTCGCGACCCCTAACAACTTCCACAGCCCCCACGTCGTGCTCGTGGCGAACGCGGGCAAGCACGCCGTCTCGGAGAAGCCGATGGCGCTCAACATGCCGGAGGCCGAGGCGATGGTGGAGGCGGCGGCGAAGAACAACGTGAAGCTGCTCTGCGGTCACACCCTCGGCTTCAGTCCGCCCGTCATGGAGATGCGGCGCATCATCCAGTCCGGCGAGCTCGGGCCGCTCAAGGCGCTCAACAACTTCGCCTTCACGGACTGGATGCTCCAGGCGCGCCAGCCGGAGGAGCTGGACGAGAGCCGCGGCGGAGGCGTGCTCTACCGGCAGGGACCGCACCAGTTGGACAGCCTGCGTCTGCTCGGCGGCGGCATGGTGCGCACCATACGCGGCACCACCGGCAAGTGGTGGCCGGAGCGCAACGCGGTCGGCTACTACTCCGCCTTCATGGACTTCGAGAACGGCGCGACCGCCACCGTCACCAACAACGGCTACGGCTACTCCATGACTGCCGACCTCGTCCCCTGGAGCGACGAGCAGGGCAGGGGGCTCATAGAGGGCTACACCCACGACGACCGCATCCGCATCCGCGCCGGGCTGAAGGACGGTACGCGCGACGAGTTCGAGGCCAAGGACTCGCTCCGCATCGGCTCGGACCACGAGCGCCGCTTCTGGCGCGAGCAGCCGAAGGAGGTCCCGCCGTGGCGGCCCACCAACCTCGGCATCCTCATCGCGACGTGCGAGCGCGGCGACCTGCGGCAGTCGCGCTACGGGTTGTACGTCTACAAGGACGGCGAGATCGAGGACCGATCGCTGACGGAGAACCGCTACCACGCGGGCAGGGAAGACCTGATGGAGCTCTACAACGCGGTGCGGAATGACGCCCCCGTCTACCACGACGGCCTCTGGGGTATGGCGACGCTGGAGCTCATCACCGGCATCATGGAATCGTCGCGCACGGGCAGGGACGTCCAGCTCACGCACCAGGTGCCGATGTCGCCCGATTACGCCCGCTGATGCCCGGCGGCGCAGGCAGGGCTTGTGCCGCGGAGTATCATTAGCAGAGAAGAACGAGTGACCTCAGCAATGGAGGTGTGACGGATGCTTACCGCGGCACAGAACCAGCGTCTCACTCGGGTCGGACCCGGCACGCCGATGGGCGATTTGCTCCGGCGTTACTGGCACCCCATCGCCCCGAGCGCCGAGCTGAACGCCGACAACCCCACGAAGGAGATGCGCCTGCTCGGTGAGGACCTCGTCCTCTACCGCGACGCGAAGGGCACGCTCGGCCTCATCGAGCCGTCGTGCGCGCACCGCAAGGCGAACCTCTCCTACGGCATCCCGGAGCCCCAGGGCATCCGCTGCGCCTACCACGGCTGGATATTCAACGAGACCGGACAGTGCGTCGACCAGCCGTCCGAGCCGGAGGGCTCCAAGTTCAAGGACAAGGTGCGCATCAAGGCGTACCCCGTCCAGGAGAAGGCCGGCATCATCTTCGCGTACATGGGACCTGCGCCCACGCCCCTCCTCCCGCGCTGGGACCTCCTCGAGTGGGAGAACGTCGAGCGCTGGGTCATCGCGATGGAGCTCCCGTGCAACTGGCTCCAGTGCATGGACAACTCGCTGGACCCCGTGCACTTCGAGTGGCTGCACAACTACTGGGGCTCCTACGTGCTCGGCATGGAGAAGCCGCCGGAAGAGCGCGAGGCGTGGAAGAAGCAGATGCAGGGCGACGGCGCGCGCGGACGCCACGAGGTGAAGGTCGGGTTCGACCGCTTCGACTACGGTGTCATCAAGCGCCGGCTCATGACGGGTGACACCGAGGAGAACGAGTGGTGGCGCATCGGCCACCCGGTGCTCTTCCCCAACATCCTCCGTGTCGGCCAGCAGCGCAGCCACGCCTTCCAGATGCGCGTGCCGATGGACGACACCCACACGTACCACATCGTGCTCCGCGTGCGCGTGCCGGAGGCGGGCGAGGTCGTTGAGCAGGCAGAGATACCGTACAAGTACGAGAACGTGTTCAAGGACAACGGGCGCATCCGGGCAGACTGGGTGCTCGGCCAGGACCAGGCCGCCTGGATCATGCAGGGCCCCATCAGCGACCGCACGACCGAAGCGCTCGGCGTCACCGACATCGGCATCATCCTCTACCGCAAGATACTGGAGGAGCAGATGCAGATCGTCGAGGACGGCGGCGAGCCGATGAACGTTCACCGGGAGGACAAGGGCGTCATCGTCCTGCCCCAGGAGCACTCCTACTATCCCGGCTACGACGTCACCGGCGGCCCCTTCCGCGACAAACCGAACCTGAAACCGCTCATCGAGGCGCAACTCGCCCCGGAGATCGACGCCAACTTCGCCTAGCGCGGTCCAGAGCAGAGGCTCCGAACGCCACCCGGCCTGCAGGCCGGGTGGCGTTGCTTTCAGGGGCCGATCGTGGCGGAGGAGCAGCCTTCCTCTCTCCGGCGAGACCAGGCTGGGAAGCTAAACGCAGCCTGTAGCGATCGCGAGAGCACGGCAGACCTGCTGCATCTTTTCGTCGCTCAGGGTGCCGACGTAGTTGCGTAGATTGCGCTTTTCGACAGTCTGCACGTGGTCGAGGTTGATTGCAGAAGGTGTCTTCAAGCCCTCATCGGGACCGACGACCACCTCGCTGGGTATGCCTCGGATGGTTGAAGTTATCTGAGCCACGACGGCAGTACGCAGCAATGGCAAGGCCCGCGTCCGAGAGAGTATGACCACAGGCCGGCGCTTGTCGGGCGCGGCGAACTGGTAGAGCCAGATCTCTCCGCGCCGCAGACTGTCTATCCCAACCATGCTGCCTCCGCGGGCCAGTCGTCGAACTCCTCAGGCGGTGCTGCGCCGTATCCAACTTCGTAGGCGCGGTCAATCTCCTCGGCTTCCAACTTGGCAAGGTATGCGTCGACAGCTTCACGGAATACGGCAGAGCGCCCACGCGAGCGGACCTGTTGGCAGTTGTCCAGTCGCTCAAGTAGTCCTTCGTCGATAGTGACCTGTATAGCCTTCATGTACATAATATTACCATATTCTCCTCCAGCATGCAAAGTAAGGACTGAACGGCGCTGCTTGCGCCGTAGCCCTGCGTGGCGGAAGATGCGCCGCAGCGAAGGGAGGCCGGATCATGCGGTGGCCCGAAGCGGCAGACGAGATCGTCGTGTGCGACGGTCACCTCACCATCAAGCTGTTCAAGCTGGCCGATGGCTGGTACGCGCAGGTTGAGTCCGCCATCGAGGGCAGGATCTTCGAGGGGCGGGTCACGGAGATGTCGGGCCTGCTCGCGGGGCACCCCATCGTGGGCGGCCTCGCCGATGACGACTCAGAGGAGGAGTAGTGTGACGGACAGGCTCGCAGGCAAGGTGGCGATCGTGACGGGCGCGGGGTCCAGCGGCCACGGCATCGGCAATGGCAAGGCGGCTTCCATCCTCTTCGCGCGCGAGGGCGCAAAGGTGCTGCTCGTCGACCGCGAGCTCGAACGCGCCGAGGAGACGCTTCGCCTCATCGCGGAGGAAGGCGGGACCGCGTCCGCCATGGCCGCCGATGTGACGAGCGCCGCCGACTGCGAGGCGATGGTGCGCACGGCGGTCGAGCGCTACGGCCGGCTCGACATCCTGCACAACAACGTCGGCATCTCCACCCGCGCGGACGTTACCGAGGTCACCGAAGAGCAGTGGGACCACATCATGGCGGTGAACGTCAAGAGCATCGTTCTCGCCTCCAGGTACGCCATCCCGGAGATGAAGAAGGGCGGGGGCGGCTCCATCATCACCCTCTCCTCCATCGCTGGCCTGCGCGCCAACAGCAGCACGCCGTACACGACGTCCAAGGCGGCTGTGGTCGGACTCACGCAGTCGATGGCGGGCGACCACGGGCGAGACGGCATACGCGTCAACTGCATCGCGCCGGGCCTCGTGTACACCCCGATGGTCGCGCCCCGCATGGACGACGACCTGCGCCAGGTCCGCCGCGAGGCCGGCGTCCTCGGCACCGAGGGCACCGCGTGGGACATCGGCTGGGCAGCGGTTTACCTCGCCAGCGACGAGGCGCGCTGGGTGACCGGCGTCGTCCTCCCGGTCGACGCCGGCCTGCTCGTCACGACTCCTGTCACCTACAACCGCCTCGGCCAGCAGCAGCACGGCGGCCCCGGCGTGCGGTAGGAAACCTCCGTCATTCCCGCCCCCTCCGTCATTCCCGCCCCTTCCGTCATTCCCGCGAAGGCGGGAATCCAGCGTGCCCGGCAGGGCACACGGCGGGGAGTGGGGTGGGGGGCGCGTCATTTCGAGCGATGTCGATCCCGCGAAGGCGGGAACCCAGCGTGCCCGGCAGGGCACACGGCGTGGGGTGGGGCATTGTAAGCGGTGACATCCGCCCATTGCCCGTTGAGTAAGCCGCTTCCTATGGTGCGTGTAGCACGATCGGTTCAGCTTGACCGTGCGTGCTACACTACATTGGAGTGACGAGCCGATGACAACGCAACCGTCGACTGATCTGGAGCAGCGTGTGAGCCGTTTGGAAGGCGCCTACGAACAGGTGAGTGAACGCTTGGGGGACCTCTTCCAGGCCATCGCTGGATTGCGCGCCGACATGCACGCTGAGATTGGCGGTCTCCGTTCGGAGATGAATGAGGGCCAGGCCGCACTCCGCGGTGAGATGAACAGCCGCTTCAACGTCCTCCTCGTGCTCCTGGGAACGCTCTGGGCCACGACGGTCGGCGGCTTCATCGCCTTGTTCACCAGGCTCTAGTCCTCGCCCCGCGTGAGCTCCACCACGACGTACTCCCCGTCCATCACGGCCCCGTCCGGCGTCGCCGCGACCTCCGGCGCCCTGTTGAGCCCCATCCGCTCGAATGCCGCAGTTGGGTCGCGGTAGAACGTCAGGAACGCCCGTCCCCCCGGAGCGAGCAGATGCCGCGCCTTCTCCACGATGTCCACGCCGGTGACATGAGACCCTGACCCCGCCATCGCAACGATCGTGTCGAACCGCAGCGGCGTCTCGTAGTCCTCGAACGTCGTCCGCAGCAGCGTCGCGTCCGCCTGATAGTCGGGGTGCTTCAGCGCGAACTTCGCCAGCATCCCCGCGCTCGGATCAATGCCGACGTACCGCTGGCGGTCGATAGCCCGATAGCAGTAGTCGACCAGCAGCCCGGTCCCGCACCCGATGTCGAGCACGCGCCCCGACGGCGCGGCGGGCGCGTACAACGCCTCGCGCTCCGCCTGCACGACGTACCACGGCTTCTCCGAATCGTCGTAGCGGTGCGCGATGGCGTCGAACGGCGAGTCGTACGCCCCGTGCGTCGAGTACTGCCGGTTGATGAGCATCGTCTCCTCGTCGCGCGGGACCATCGTCCAGTAGGAGAAGCCGTTCACGTCCAGGTAGTGCTGCTCCATGTTCCCGAACGGACGCATCACGTCGTGCTTCCGCATCTCCCACACGGTCCACATGAGTTCCTCGCTCATGCCATCCTTGTGATCGGCCCACGTCCTTGCGACCGTGTAGTAGTGCGGGATGTTCTGCATCGTGACCGCGTACTGGTACGTCGCGCTCTCCAGGTTCTCAACGAGCCGGTCAGGCAGTATGCGCAGGGGTGTGGTCATGGCGCCTACTCTCAGACCGCGATTCGATCCCTGATCTCCTTCAGCCTGCCGACCACGTCCGCGAGGACGTTCGCATATGCCGGGTCGGGGGAGACAGGAATGGAGAGTTGGTCGCCCGGTTCCAAATCTTTTCCCACCTGGGTGCGTATCTGGTCCATCCGCTCGGGTGAGAAATACTTGTAGTTATCGGTGAACCAGAGGAAAAGGGGAGATTCGCTACGGTCGAAATCGATGCCGATTCTGGCCGTACCGAGATGGTCACCCTCGGCGTTCACAAACCAAATATACCTTCCGTAGCTGCTCTGCCACCGCGCAGACCCCAAGCCTTTCGTGTCGATATAGCCCCGTTCCCTCGCCTGCTGAACAGCACTCCTTATGAGGTCTTCATAGTGGCTTACTTCACTTAACTCCTCTGCGTTACCGCTGGGGCGTGGCGCATCATCGTCCATCTGTGCGCATAGCCCGACGAGCTGCCGCAGGTCGCCGTCCTCGTCAGCCCCGCTGAGTGCGATGCGTTCGAGCAGGGAATCCCAGGTGGTCAGCATCATGCGGTGACCACCGCTGCCCACTACCGTGCTCTGTACGCCGCCTCCGGTACGCTTGCCGGTTAGATTGAAATTCTTGGCTCGTCTGCACAGTTCGTCCCAGAGCCAGCCCTGACTGGCTTCCGGGGCAATGAAGAGCAGGTTCCTGGCGTCCGGTAGGTCGTCCATCATCAGCCTGAGATATCCGTTCGGCTGGTTGGGCGTGAGCCAGGCCCAGAACTTCGACTCGACCAGCAACACCTCCTTGTCCCCGTTGAAGGCAACGAGGTCGGGCTTCTTGGACCGCTGGTAGACACGCTGCGTGTCGAAAGAGTCCATCGGCTCGGGGTTCGCGCCGCCCGACCGCAGCAGGTCGGCCAGCGCCGTCCGCGCGCCCTCCTGCTTGCGGAGGATGTAACACAGCGCCTCGGTCGCGATGTCTTCGGTGGCGCCCGGGAACCTCCAGGCGAGATGAGCGAGAAGCGAGTCGCTGGTCATGGGCAAGACCTCCCGTGCGATTGGCCCTCCATGATACTCCCTCCCCATTCGTCACATCTGTGACATCCGCCCGTTGCGCCGACGCCGCGCCCCTCCCTACGATGGTCTGACCGGCGCGGCGGCCCATGGCGCGGATCGCGTGGACGGTGGCAGGAGGGCTGGCTCCATTTGGCCCCATGCCTGCCCCGTCCACACCCGGATCACCCCCAGGGCGGCCCCGGAACAGCCCCGCGATGGCCCCGCTGGAACGCCGGAATCTAGGAATGGATGGTGCCAGATGGTGCAGGATGGAGCCACGATTCAAGAAAACGCCGATCACGGCGATGCCAATGCCTCGCCGCCAGTACCCGCGCAGCTCACCCCCAGGCAGATGCTCGCGATTCCCTACATCGTCTCGGCGCCCTCGCTCCGGAGGGGCGCTCAGGCAGCCCGCATCGGCCGCAACACCCTCACCCGGTGGATGCAGGATCCCAACTTCCGCGCCGAGATTGGGCAGGCCCGCCGCCACGTCCCCGACCTGGCTTTCGCCGAGATCAACGGCCTCGCCCTCAAGGGCGCTATCGCTCTCGCCGACCTCCTGGAAGACCCCGACCCCCGCGTCAGGAATGCCGCCGTCCGCATCGCCCTCCAGCACTCCCTCAAGCTCAAGGAGATCGCCGAGGTACGCGACCGCATGGACATCATGGACTACGCCTTCAGCATGCTGAAGGGCCAGCGCGGTGCCCGATGACCGCCCGGCTCAAGGCCCTCGAACGCCACCTCGCCTGCCTCCGTGCGCAGGCCGCTCTCTATCCCGTCGCCGAGGAATTCGCCGGCCGCTGGTACGACGCTGTCGATCGGGGCGAGCCCCCGCCGGACACCTTCGATCTCATCGAGGCTGCCGGGAAGGTTGCCGTCCCCGTACTCGCCGTCGCGCCCGTCGACGCCTACCTCAAACGCTGCGCCCGCGGCCCGGCGGGTCCCCGACCCCAACCGCGTCGTCACGGCCGTTGTGCACGGCTATGCGGAAGCCAACCTCATGGGGCTGCAGGGTGAGACCTGTGCCTGTCCCATGCGTGAACCCCTCATCAAGCCCCTGCGCCCCCGGGGCGACGCGCCTGGCGGCGAGCGCGAACGCCCTTCGCTCATGGAGCGGGTTGCCCGCTCACTCGAGGGGATGGGCCAAGGGTGAACGCGGGACGCTACGCTGGAGCCGGCGACGTGCGGAGTCGCCCAGTTGGCAAGCGCTCGGGATGCCGGTCGAACCCGAACAAGCGGCTGACATTGTCGCTGAGGACCTTGCGCCGGTCTTCCGGTGACAGGCCGGGGATCTTGTCGAGTCCCTCGATCGTCCGCGGCCACGTCGCGATGGCGTCGCCGTGGTCGTAGTCGCTCCCGATGATCACGTTGTGGTTGGGCCACAACGCGAGGATGTCCGGGAGGTATGTCTCCCAGGAGACGGCGGCCACGTATATCTGCTCGAAGTACTCGCTGGGCTTCCTGAGCAGCGTCTCCGGCCCCTGGCTGAGCGTCTGCCGTGGGTTCGGCTCGTCGTCGTGCCCTCGCGCCACGGAGTAGTCCAGCCTGTTCATCAGGAATGGCACCCATCCGACGCCACCCTCGAAGAAGCCGAGCCGGAGCGTTGGGAAGTCGTCGAACACGCCGCTGAACACCAGTCGAGCGATCTCGGCCATGTACTCGAACGGAAGTCCCAGGGCCCCTACACCCTGCAGGTCGGGGCGGTTATCGACTCGCGTGTCCGCCGCGAAGAAGCGTTTCTGGACGACGCCGGCCACCGGGTGAACCAGGACGGGGATGTCCAGCCGCGCTGCTTCCTCGTAGAAGGGCCACAGCCGCCTGTCGCTCAGGTGGAGGTCGCCGAACGACCCCATGACCTTTACGGCCTGCAGCCCGAGCTCCTCAACGGCCCGCCGCACTTCACGCACGGACTCTTCGACATCGGGGAGGTAGACCCAGGCAACTCCGATGAAGCGGTCGTGGTCGGCCAGGTCCTCAGCAACCGTATCGTTGTACGCGGTCGCGAGCTCGCATCCAAGCGCGGGCTCCAACTCGTACGGAAGGGGCCGGTTGTCGGGGATCAGGACCTGGAGGTCGAATCCCTCCCTGTCCATGATTGCGTAGCGCTTGTCGAGGTTCCACCGGCCTTCCGGGATGCGTTCCCAGATGGCCTTCCCGTCGCGGATGTAGTCGGCTGCTCCATCGTAGGTGCGCACCTCGCCCTTGCCGGGATGCGACACCCGCTCGAGCATGTGAGTCGGCCAGTAGTGCGTGTCACCGTCGACAAGGGGCATGGGTGAGCCTCCTCCTGGTATGGGCTGGCGCCGGACCCTGTCGGCTACAGCAGGCTCCGCTCCAGCTCCACGGGTTGCGGCTGGAGGTCGGCGAACGGGCCGCCGGTGCGGTCGTAGCCGGGGTACCAGGCGAACTCGGTCGGCAGCTCGATGATCTCCCTGGCGGTCCGGTGGACGTTGACCGGGTCGCCGCCGTCCTCGACCACCTTGATCTGCTCGTTGAGCATGTTGCGGAACATGATGAGACCGATGTCCGTGATGCCCAGCGCCTCCGTGCTTCGGTCCATGCGCGGGCCCTGGATGATCCACGCGAGTTGGTCCTGCCCGACGACCCAGTCGTCCTTGATGCGGCCGTTGTCGAAGAAGGCGGGCCGGTCCTCGTGCCTCATCGGCGTGGGCGCGATGACCTCACCGGGCTCCGGAGTGCGGATGGTGTAGCCGAAGTGCAGCGTGTGGGTGTCGTCCACCGGCACCCGGTGCTGGAACTCGAACCACGTTCCCTGGCCGACGCGCAGCGTGTACGGGAAGAGGATGGGGTGGCCGATGCGCCACCACTCGCTCTGCTCGTCCTCGCCCTCCAGCATCCGCCGCTTGATGATGCCGTACTCGAACCGGTCGAAGCCGATCTTGACGTGGGCCTTGCCGCGCGCCGCGGAGATGCGGTCAAACTCCTCGCGGCGCTCCTCGCCCATGATCTTGGACGCGCGCCACATCCCGTAGTAGCGGTGCAGCCACTGGAAGTGCACCGGGTCCAGCGAGTTCTCGTGGCACTGCAGCCAGTTGCACGGCAGCATCACCGCGTAGGTCGAGCGCTCCACCCCCTCCCACTGGTACAGGTCCCAGTTCGGGAGCACGGGGACCGGGTCCGGCCCCATGTAGACGTGGATGACCCCGCCCTTCTCCTCCACGGGGTACGCCCTGATGCGCACCTTCTCCTTGAACTTGGAGCCTTCCGGCTCCGACGGCTGGTCGACGCACTGTCCGGTCTCGTTGAATATCCAGCCATGGTAGGCGCAGCGCAGCCCGTTCTCTTCCGGGATGCCGTAGGACAGGTTCGCCTTGCGGTGCGCGCACGACGGCTCGATGCAGCCGACCTTGCCGCTGGCGTCGCGGTAGAGGACGAGGTCCTCGCCGAGGAGGCGTATCTCCTTTGTGGGGTTCTCCTCGTTGAGCTCGAGGCTCGCGGCGATGGGGTGCCAGTAGCGGCGCATCAGATCTCCCATCGGCGTGCCCGGCCCCACCTGAGTCAGTCGGTCGTTCATGTCGGTCGTCAGCATCGAGTTCCTCCGTGCTTCGGTGCCCGTGCGGTATCTTCGATGGTAAGTTTAGGGAACTATATACAATGTTGCACGGCAGGAGTGAAGAGGAGAGGAGTGGATAGCGGAAAGCGAGAAGGGAATATGACCGGAGAGTTCGGTGAACCCAGCAGATATCAGTTGATAGCCTCGTGCGAGAGGCACGGAAGAGAGTCCTGGTTCGAGTCCTACAGTACGCAGAAGGAAGCACAGGAGTTTGCTCGCCGCAACCCTCCGCCTCCGTGCAACACCGACACTGGGGTATGGACGCACTGGGAGATCATGCCGATCTTTGACTTTGAGGCCGTCTAGCAGTGAACAGGGTTCCCCGGGGCACTCAGACTCCACTACGACGAAACGAGGAGCGGCGATGAGCGAGGACATAGGACTGTTCGATGCGATGTATACGCAGCGGGCGCTGCGCTACCTGAAGACCGACCCCGTCCCGGACGACCTCGTGCGGAAGGTCATCGAGGCCGGCATCCGTGCTCCCAACGGTGGCAACAACCAGCAATGGGGGTTCGTCGTCATCAAGGACGAGGCGACGAAGCGCATCATCGCGGAACACTACCCGGGCACCCCGCGACCGGACCATGACGAGGCCCTGACGCCCTCGCAGGTGCGCGCCGCTGAGTCCGCGGACTACCTCGCGCAGCACGTCATGGACGTGCCGGTCTGGATACTCGCCGTCACGCGGCACCCCGGGACCGACATCAGCCATGGCGCCTCCATCTACCCGGCTGTGCAGAACATGCTGCTCGCGGCGCGGGCGCTCGGGCTGGGGAGCGTGCTGACGACTCGCGTCCGGCGCGGCTTCGAGCCGCAGATACGCGAGGCCATCGGGCTGCCCGAGGACTTCGCCACCGCCGCCATGATCCCGCTCGGCTGGCCGCAGGACGGCCATCGCTACGGCCCGACCACGCGCCGCCCGGCGTCCGAGGTCACCCACTGGGACAGGTGGGGCAATCGGGGTTGAGGCTTCCCAACGCCGAGCAGGCACGCGTCGATCGGGCGAAGGTCGTGGACTACCTGCTCAGTCCTGTCCATGTCCGCGGTAAAGCCAAGGCAGAGTTCTTCCTGCGGTTCGGGTTCAGTGCGGACCGCTGGGAAGAGTTCGCGGAGGCGTTGCGCGTGCATGCCGCAAGCAATGAGGTTGTAAACAGCAGGGAGACGGGTACTGGCACGAGCTATGCGGTGGAAAGTATCATGAACGTCCCAGACGGTCGTAACCCGACCATCCGGGCCGTGTGGGAGATTGGCCCGAGCACTCCGGTGCCGAGGCTGATTTCGGCGTATCCGACGCTGAGGGAGAGATGATGTTTGAGGAACACGACGTCATCGTACTGACCGCCGACCTTCCCAAGGAAGGACTCGAAGCGGGGGACATGGGGACGATCGTTTCTGTCTACCCCGGTAAGTTCCTTGTGGAGTTCATGACGCGCACCGGCAGGACGGTAGCGATTGCCCCTGTTCCTGCCGATCAGGTCCGAGCCATATCGGACTTTGACATTGATCACGTTCGCGTGGTGACGACCGTCGGGTGGGCCGGCGTGCCCTCCACGGAGGACGTCAGCTTGGCTCCTGTCGCCGCTGGGAAGAAGCGCGGGGTTTAGCGCTCTACACGCCCGCGCGGCGCGCGGCTTCCATCAGCGCGCGCTGGGTGAGCACGCCGGTAAGGTGTTCGCGGTACTCCTCGGAGCCGTGGACGTCCTCGATGAACTCCATGCCGCGCGACGCCCGTGATGCCGCTGCCGCGATGGCCTCCGCCGAGAGCTGCCGGCCTTCGAGATAGCGCTCGCTCGCCGTCGCGCGCACCGCGCGCGGCCCCGCCCCGGTCACCGCGATGCGCGCCCGTGTGCAGACGCCGCCCCGGTCAACCGTGACGGCTGCCGCGACGCCCACGATGGCGAATCGCGAAGCCTTGTTCGCGAACTTCAGGTACGTCGAGCCCGTGCGCGCAGGCTGCTTCGGGATGCGTATCTCGGTCAGCACCTCGGTCGGCCCGAGCACGGTCTCGTAGGCGTCGACGAAGAACCGGCGCGCCTGTATCGAGCGGCGGCTCGGCCCGCCGGTGGTGTGGAGGGTGGCGTCGAGGGCCAGGAGCGCCGCTGGCGCGTCGGCTGCGGGATCGGCGTGCGCGGCGCTGCCGCACAGCGTCCCGCGGTTCCGTACCTGCAGGTCGCCCACCTGGCGCACCGTCTCGACCAGCATCGGCGCAACCGCTGCCACCGTCCGCGACCGCTCGATGCTGCGGTACGTCGCGCCCGCGCCGATGGCGGCGCCGCCGTCCTCGGTGCGCCGGACGTAATCGAGTTCGCCGAGCCTCCCGATGTCGATCAGGTGTTCGGGCTGGACGAGCCGCAGCTTCATTGCGGGTATGAGGCTCATGCCGCCGGAGACGACGCGGGCCTCGCCTTCGTACGCGCGCAGCAGGCGGACGGCGTCGCCGAGCGTCCGGGGCGCGTGGTAGGTGAACGCCGCGGGGATCATGCCTCGCCCCGCATCGTCCGAGCGGCGTGGAGCGCGGACGCGACGATGTTCTGGTAGCCGGTGCAGCGGCACATATTGCCGCTCAGCGCGGCGCGGACCTCGTGCTCGGTCGGGTCAGGGTTGCGGCGCAGGAACTCGTGCAGCAGCATCACCATCCCCGGCGTGCAGAAGCCGCACTGCAGGCCGTGCTCCTCGTGGAACGCCTGCTGGATAGGATGGAGGGTGTCGCCTTTCGCGAGCCCCTCTATCGTCGTGACCTTCGCGCCCTCCGCTTGCGCCGCGAACAGCGAGCACGACTTCACCGCCGCGCCGTTCAACAGCACGGTGCAAGCGCCGCACTGGCTTGTGTCGCAGCCGATGTGCGTTCCGGTGAGGCGCAGCTTCTCGCGCAGCAGGTCCACCAGCAGGTCGCGGTCCTCGACCTCAGCGCTGCGCCGCCGTCCGTTGACTGTGAGCGTTACCTGTCGCATCAGAACGTGATGACCCCGCGGCCGACGACGCCCCGGTCCAGCTCCTCGTACGCCTCGTTGATCTGGTCGAGGCTGTAGGTGCGCGTGATGAGGCCGTCCACGTCTATCTTGCCGCTCTGGTAGAAGTCCACCATGCGGTAGAAGTCTATGGCGGGACGGGATGAGCCGTAGTAGGCGCCCTTCAGCGTCTTCTCGTAGCGCACGAGCGCGACAGCGTCGATGCTGGCGTAGTCGCCCACGGGCGCGAGACCGACGATGACGGCGGTGCCGCCCTTGCGCGCGGCGTCGAACGTGAGGGAGGCCGTCTCGGAAGAGCCGAACGCCTCGAAGGCGTAGTCCACGCCGCCGCCGGTCATGTGGCGGATCGTCTTCAACGCGTCGCCGTCGTTGGGGTTGACGGTGTCGGTGGCGCCGAACCGGGTGGCGAACTCGAGCGCGGCGTCGTTGATGTCCACCGCGATGATGCGTCTGGCGCCCGCGAGGCGCGCGCCCTGCACGACGTTCAACCCCACGCCGCCGCAGCCGATGACCGCGACGGTGCTGCCGGGCTCGACCTGCGCGCTGAACAGCACCGAGCCGACGCCGGTGGTGACGCTGCAGCCGATGAGCGCGGCCACCGGAAGCGGGAAGTCCGGGTCGATCTTCATGCAGCCCGCCTCCGGCACGACGGCCTGCTCCGCGAAGCACGCCACCTTCCCCATGTGCGCGAGGTCTTGACCGTTCCAGTGCAGGCGGCGCGTGCCGTCGAACATCTGCGGGCCGGTTGCCAGGTGGGTGTCGCAGAGGTTGGCGCGTCCGCTGATGCAGGACGGGCAGCGACCGCAGAACGGCACGAAGGAGAGGATGACGTGATCGCCGGGAGCGACGCGTGTCACGCCCTCACCGACCTCCTGGACGATGGCGGAACCCTCGTGACCGAGCACAGCCGGCTTGGCGATGATGGCCTCACCGCGCATGAAGTGGAGGTCGCTGCGGCAGACGCCCGCCGCCGCGATGTTGACGCGCACCTCGTTCGCCTTCGGTGGGTCGAGCTCGACTTCTTCTATCCTCAGCGGTTCGTTCGCTTCTACCAGAACGGCTGCTTTCATTCGTCCCTCTGCACATTGGCGTATGCGCTCCCGATGACGGGGCGCGGTGAGCCTATCACACGAGCAGCGCCGTCAGTAGCCTGCATGGTGGTGAGGGGCCAGCGGCGCCGATACGATCAGGGTGTTGCCGGAAATCCCTTGCCCCAGCAGACGGGCGTGCCGTCCGGGCGGAGGGCGCATGTGTGGAGGTCTCCGCAACTGATGGCGGTGAAGACCTCTCCCGCAGGCGCCTCTGATTGTCCGACGCTGTTCTCCCGCAAGGGATGCGTATCACTCATCCGGGCGCCCCAACACACGGCGGAGCCGTCCTCACGCAAGGCGCATGTGTGGTACCCGCCGCTGCTGATGGAGACGAACCGCTCGTTGGACGGCGGCGTTGATTGGCCGAATCCCTGATCGGTATCGATGGCGCCCCAGCAGACGGCAGTCTGGTCCGGCCGTAATCCGCACGTGTGCGACGAACCGCCGCTGAGCTCGGTGAACACCTCGCCCTCCGGAACCAGGGTCTGGCCCTCGCGATTGCTGCCCCAGCAAACGGCTGAGCCGTCTTCCCGGAGCCCGCACATGTGAAACGAGCCGTTCGCGATGGAAGTGAAACGCTCGCCGGGGTCGGGCGCGGGTACATAGTGGCCACCGGAGACGTTACTGACAAAACCCCAGCAACTCCACGTGCCGTCGAGTCGGATGCCGCACGTGTCTGATGAGCCGGCGCTGATGGCGGCGAATCTCTCTTCATCCGGAGGGAATGCCTCCCCGTTGAGATTCTCACCCCAGCAGACTACGGTCCCGTCTCGTGTCCGGAGTCCGCACGTATGCGACGATCCCGTGCTGATGGACGAGAACCGCTCGCTTTCCGGCGGCCATTCCCGCCCGTGGTCTCCATATCGCCCCGTATCTGGATCCCAGTCGCCCCAACAGACCGTCGTGCCATCGGCGCGAAGCCCGCAGCTGTAGTTCGATCCGGTGTCGATGGCCACAAAGCTGTCGTTGACGACCGCCGCGTATTCGGTCCGCTCCGGTTCCGGAGTGTCGTAGTCCTGGCCCCAACAGCTTGGAGTGCCATCGAGACGCAGTGCGCATGTAAACAGCGGACCGCTGCTGATGGCCTTGAAGCGTTGGCCCTCCGGCGGCGACGCCTGGCCGTACCAGGCTCCGTAGGTGGGCTGAATGTTGAGGCCCCAGCAGACCGCCGTACCATCCTCCCGCAGCGCGCAGGTGTGCGCTCGGCCCATGCTTATCTCCGAGAACGTTTCACCGTCCGGCGGGGATGCCTGATCGTGGTGGTCCGCCCCCCAGCAGAACGCGGAACCATCCTCGCGGAGTCCACAGATGTGGCCGTTGCCGCGTCCTGTCCCTATCGAGGAAAGGCCCTCTTCGTAGGGACTATGGCGGGAGAAGTAATCGCCCCAACAGATGACTACGCCATCGTCGCGCAGCCCGCAGGAGGCGATTCCCAGGCTGAGGAGCGCAACGAACCGTTCGCCTTCGGGGGGTGACGACTGACCGTAGTCGTTGTCGCCCCAGCATGCTGCTGTTCCATCCTCTCTCAGGGCGCAGGTGTGGGCTTCCCCGCTGCTGATCGTCGTGAACCGCTCGTTATATGGCGGAGAGGCCTGGCCCTTGTACGCTTCATACCTGTCCAAGGGGTCCGTGTTGCTGCCCCAACAGACGGCTACGCCGTCGTCCGCCCGAAGAGCGCAGGTGTGCGTCGTACCGCTGCTGATCGCGCTGAACCGCTCTGGCGGCGGCGACGCCTTGTTGGCGTCGTTGCCACCCCAGCACGCCGCGGTCTGGTCCTCGCGGAGCGCGCAGACGTGGTCCGCTCCGCTGCTGATGGCGGAGAATACCCCTTCGCTCGCCGAAGAGAATGGGACCTCCTCCGGCTGGTCGTACTGAAAGCCCTCGCCCCAGCAGATTGGCGTAGCGTCCTCGGCCCGAAGCGCGCAGGTGGAATCCTCGCCCGCGCTGATGGCAGCAAGCCGAACGCCATAAGGCGGCGACGCTTGGCCTGTGTAGTCGTTCACGTGGTTGCGGTCGGACCCCCAGCAGATGGCTGTGCCATCGTCCTGACGCAGCGCGCAGGTGTGCGCCCTGCCGCTGGTGATGGCCGAGAAGGCTTCGCCTTCCGGCGACGACGCCTGATGCACGTCGTCCTTGCCCCAGCAGACGGCCGTCCCGTCCTCAACGCGCAGCCCGCAAGTGTGGCTCCCGCCCACGCTGATAGTCTGGAACCGCTCCTCTTCCGGCGGCGACGCCTGGCCATCGGAGTCGGCGCCCCAACAGACGGCGCTCCCATTCTGGCGTAGTGCGCAGGTGTGTCTGTCGTACAACCCGTCGGCGGCGGCGATGGCGGTGAAGCGCTCGCCCTCAGGCGGAGAGGCCTCCCCGTGCTCGTCTGCGCCCCAACAGGTCGGCGAGCCGTCTTCACGCAGCCCGCAGGCATACGTATAACCGCTGCTGAGCTGCAGGAACCGTTCACCTTGCGGAGGCGAGCTCTGACCGTACGAATCGTCACCCCAGCAGTCGGCCGTTCCGTCCTGCCGAAGCCCGCAAACGTGGGCCCCTCCGCTGCTGATGGACGCGAGCCTTTTGCCGTAAGGGACGAACTGTTCGCTGCCAGACCCGTACCAGGACCAGCAGACCGGCTCACCGTTCTCCTGCAGCGCGCAGGCATGGTAGTAGCCACTGCTGATCGCGGTGAACCGGTCGTCGCTCATCGCTTCGAGCGGCGGACGCCTGGCCGATTCCGCAGGGGTGTCGTAGCCGTATCCCCAGCAGACGGGGCTGCCGTCGTGCCGCAGGGCGCACGTGTGGTGGTCCCCGATGGTCAGGTGCGTCAGCCGTTCGCCCAGAGGAATCTCAGGGCTGAGGCCCCAGCACACCACGTCGCCGTCGCTGCGTTGACCACAGCTGTGGTCCCGTCCACTGGTGATGGAAACGAACTCATCGGCGAGCGGGGCCGATGCCCTGCCGTACTCGTCGCTTCCCCAGCAGTACGGGCTGCCGTCCGCGTGCAGCGCACAAACGTGCGTGGCGCCGCTGTTGATGGAGACGAACCGCCCACTCTGCGGCGGCGACGCCTGGCCCTCCTCGTTGCTGCCCCAGCAGACGACTGAACCATCCCCCCGCAGGCCGCATGAGAACGCCTCTCCACTGCTGATGGCCGTGAAGGACTCGCCTTCCGGCGGAGACGATTGGCCTTGGTCGTTCGCGCCCCAACACGCGGCGGAGCCGTCGTTGCGCAGGGCGCAGGTAGAGTCACCTCCGCTGCTGATTGCCGTGAAGGACTCGCCTTCCGGCGGGGAAGATTGGCCCTGGTCGTCCGCGCCCCAACACGCGGCGGAGCCGTCGTTGCGCAGGGCGCAGGTAGAGTCACCACCACTGCTGATCGCGGTGAACGACTCGTCCTCCGGTGGCGATGCCTGGCCATGGTCATCGTTGCCCCAACAGGCCGGCCTGCCGCCCTCCTGCAACGCACAGGTATGGCCTGCGCCGTTGCTGATGGCGAAGTAGGCGCCGTCGATAGGTTCAAAGATGGTCTGTCCGCCGAACCCCTGTCTGATGGCGGCATACGGGTCTGCGGTCCAGCAGGCGTGGCTGCCGTCCTGGCGCAGTCCGCACGCGTGAGACAGCCCGCTGCTGATGGCGATGAACCGTTCCTCCTGCGCAGGGGATGGAGGCGCCAGGGAGTAGTCAATCGTTTCGCCAAAGGTCCACCAGCACGTCGACGTCCCGTCCTCGTGGAGGCCGCACGTGTGGAAGAGGCCGCTGCTGACAGATACGAAAGGCGAGCCCTGCGGAGGAGGCGACAGTACATCGCCAGTGGCTTCATCGACGACGGGCCAGCAGGCGGGCGTACCGTTCTCGCGCAGCCCGCAGGTGTGGTAGGCCCCGCTGCTGATGGAGACGAAAGTCTCCCCTTCGGGAGGCGATTGGATGAGGGTCTCGCCGTCGTCGACGACCAGCCAACAGACGGGTGTACCGCCTTCGCGCAGGCCACAGGTGTGGGCGGCGCCGCTGCTGATGGAGGTGAAGGTCTCAGCCTCCGGCGGGGATGCAATCGTCTCGCCGAGGAGTTCCTCGATAACCAGCCAGCAGACGGGCGCTCCGTCCTCGCGGAGGCCGCAGGCGTGGTACGCCCCGCTGCTGATGGCGGTGAGGGCCTCTCCCTCCGGGGACGACAGGACTTCCAGGCCCTCTTCCTCGATTATCGCCCAGCAGACGGCCGTTCCGTCCTCGCGCAGTCCGCAGGTGTGGGCGACCCCGCTGCTGATGGAGGTGAAGGTCTCACCCTCCGGCGGCGGCGCCAGGGGGACGCGAAGGTCCTGTTCGGACACCCACCAGCAGGCGGGAGCACCATCCTCGTCCAGCTTGCACGTGTGATATCCGCCGCTGCTGATGGAACCGCGCGGGAGCTCGAGGGTGGCTGGTTCCTCGGGACCATGTTCCCCCTGAGGCATGGGTGTGCTGGTAGGCGGTGGAGTCTGGGTGGGCAGGGGAGTATCGGTGGCCGTTGGCAGCGCGGCAGGCGGTGGCTTGGTGGGAGGCGGGGCGTCGTCACATGCAAGCGGCAGAAGGGCGATGATCAAGCACAGGGATCCGATGCCTGTGACACGCTGAACTGTTCTCATCGCGTTGGAGTATATGCCGGGGAGACCCCGAAGGTTCCCCTTGACGTCGGTCGCCTGGGGATCCCCGGAACGCCTACTCGACTCCCTGACCGGTGTAGGGGACCTGGTGCTCCATGAAGACCTCCCGGCGTTCGTCCGAGGACTGGATGATGCCGAGGACGACCTCCTGGGTCGCCTTGCCCCAGTAGGCGTCGTGGACGCGAACGGGCGTGTCCGTGCGGATGGCGCGGCACATCTCGTCGACCTCTATCGAGCAGTAACGTCGGTTGTAGCCGGGGCCCGCGGGAAGGTCTATCTCTTCGTTGCCGTCGTTGCCGTAGACGATGACGCCGGTGGGCGTCTGCCGCATGTCGCCGTGCTCGCACGACACGAGCGTCATGCCGAAGAAGGCGAGCCGACGGTCGGGCGAGACCGGGTATTCGATGGAGCGTTCGAGCGAGCCGCCGTAGCGTGTGGACTCCTTGTACGCCTCCTCCGCGTCCGCATCCGCGAACGCAGCGATGCGCCTCCGCGAGTTGACGTGCAGCGCAGCGTCCATCTGCTGTCCCTGGAGCGTGTAGCCGAACGTCAACTCCGCGCTGTTGAAGTGGCCGTAGCCGTCGTAGGTGATAGTGGCGGTGTGGCCGTCCTCGAAATCGAGGAACGCCATGAACGAGCCGTCGATGGGGCGGTCCGGGTCGACAATGTTCGTGCGGGCGCGAACGGAGCGCACCTTGCCACCGCCGATCATGCGGGAGATGTCCACCTGGATGGGGCCCTGCCGGCGCACGATGCTCCCGCCGCGGTCCTGCATCAGCTCTTCCTTGGCGCGCGGCCGGTAGATCCAGTCGCTGTAGAACATGGTGTGCATCATCACGACCCTGCCGAGCCTGCCGCTGTTGGCGATCTCCGCCATCTTCAGGTTCGGGAGGTCGAGGCTCTGCGAGTGGCCGACGAGGACGCGCGTGCCGTTGCGCTCCGTCGCCTCGATGATCGCATCGCACTCGTCGAGCGTCAGTCCCATGGGCTTGTCGAGGATGACCTGCTTGCCACGCTCCGCCGCCATCACGGTATGCGCCGAATGCATCTCATCCGGCGTCATCACGTAGACGATGTCCACGCCGGGGTCGGCGCACAGTCCCTCAGCGTCGTCGTAAGCGCGCCCGCCGAAGTCGCGCTCGAACCGCTCGCGAGCGGGGGCGCGCGGGTCGGCGACGGCCACGATGCGAGCGTTCGGGTTCGCTCGCAGCTCGGGGATCATGTTCATCGCGCCCGCGCCCAGACCGATGATGCCGAAGTTCAGTGGTGAGTTGGTCGTCATGGCGTGTCGTTCGTCTCCCTAGGCTGTTGCGTGGTGCTGCTGGACGTATGAGGTCTGCGAAAGCAGGTCGACGATGAGCGGCTTGACCTTGCTGCCGTACCGGGCGACCTCGTCGATGTCCGACGTCCGCCCCAGCTTGCCCCAGCCCTCCTGCGGCACGTGGATCATCACGTTCTCCGCAGGGTCGCGGAGCACGTTGAGCGGCTCGGCGCCGTCCTCGACGACAGCGGCCTGCTCGTCCAGCATCTTCCGGTAGAGGATGAGGCCGCGGTCGGACTCGCCGAGCCGCTCCGCCGTGCGGTCCATGATGGGCCCCTGCAGTATCCACGCCGCGTGGTCCTGCGCGAGCGTGTCGTCGCTGCGCCACGTGCCGTCCGGGTTCCTCAGTTCGATGTTCGTGCAAGGGATGCTGTCCTGCTCCGGGACCTCGATGTCGTCCGGGAACCAGTAGCTCGTGAGCTCGACGTGCCAGGTGTGCGTGTCGTCGATCGGCACGCGGTACTGGAAGAAGTAACGTCCGCCGCCGCCTTGCTGGAGGATGTTCGGGAAGAGCAGGGGATGGCCCACGCTCCACTTGGGCGACTCCTTGGTCGTGTTGCCGTAGACGCGGCGTTTGATGATGCCGCGTTCGAACTCGTCGAAGCCGATCTCTTTGTGGCGGTCGTACATGGCGAGACTCTCCGCAACGGCGTCGCGGCGGCCCTCCAGCTTTGCGCGGTGGGCGCCGTACACGCCGTGAAGCCACTCCAGGTGTACGGGGTCCACGGAGTTCTCCATGCACTGCACCCAGTTGCACGGGACCACCGCGATGAAGGCCTCCCGCAACACGCCTTCCTTCTGCGCGAGGATGTCGTAGTTGGGGAGCAGCGGCGCGGGCTGCGGGCCCATGTAGGCGAAGATGAGTCCTCCGAGCTCCTGTACGGGGTAGCCGGCGACCTTCACCTTCTCCTTGAAGCGCCCGTCCGGGTGCACCGTCTCCTCGAAGGGTTGCTCGATGCACTGTCCGGTCTCGTCCATCATCCAGCCGTGGTACATGCAGCGGAGGCCGTGCTCCTCGGGGATGCCGTATGAGAGGTCGACGCGGCGGTGGGGGCAGAAGCGTTCGATGAGACCGAGGGCGCCGGACCTGTCCCTGTAGAGGACGAGGTCCTCGCCGAGGACGCGGATCGGCTTGGTGGGGCGCTCGTCCAGCTCTGCCGTGGCTGCGATGGGGTGCCAGTAGCGGCGCATCAGTTCGCCCATAGGGGTACCGGAGCCAACCCGCGTGATGCGATCGTTCTGCTCTTGCGTCAGCATGTGCTCGTCCTCTCAGTCCTGGATCTCCCTGCGTTTCAGGTGCTACGCACCGTACCAGCCGTGCCGGTCGACCAACCCGCGCACGTAGGCAATCTGGCCTGTGTGCTGGATGAGGTCTCCGGTGACGCGGGCGACGGACATCTTGATCGTCTCGTTGCGCGCGACTCCCGCTGCGCTCGGCCTCTCGAGGTCGTCGTCGGTGACGGCGTCGAGGAACCGTCGGGACTTCTCGCGCGCGGCCTCGAAATAGGCGATGAGCGTGTCCGAATCGATGGGGTCGAACGCACGCACCTGCTCGAGCGAGTCGCCGTTGCCGGAGCCCCTGTCCGCAGGCAGGCCGAAACGCTCGCACCACCCATCCGCCGTCCAGGCTTGCTCTTCACCGAGCAGTTCGGAGTAGTTCTTGTCCTGCGTGCGGGTGAGGTGCCAGGCCAGCCAGCCGATGGGATTGCTCTCAGGCCCGGAGGGCTGCGCCTTGAGCTGATCGAGGGTCAGGTCGGTGAGGGCGCGGTGGAAGACGCCGCCGATGCGGTCATAGGCTGCGTTCGAGATCTCGCCTGCGCTCATGTGGTACCTCGGGTCAGGTTGGGCTGAGCGTAGTTGGCAGCCCGCGCGGCGTCAATCGCCGTGCGCTGCGCCTGGCCCGGCATTGCCCTCACGTTGGACAGCCGGCATGCCCCTCCATAGAATGCCGGGCGACCCCACGCCGCAGAGGAGGAGTGTCACGAGCGAATTCATCGAAGTCCACCGAGCCGACGGTGTCGTGCTCATCACGCTCGACCATGCTGAGACGCGCAATGCGCTCGGGTCGGAGATGGCCGCGGAGCTGTACGCCGAGCTCGATGCGTTCGAGGGCAACGAGGCCGACCGCGTGCTCGTGCTCACGGGGCGCGATCCTTCGTTCTGTTCGGGCGCGAACATCCGCAGGTTCGACGAGGTGATCGGCCGCATCCAGCAGGAAGAGGGGGCGCGAACAGAGCGCCAGCCGTTGCCCTGGGGCGACATGGAGGCGCGGCTCGGTCAGCGCTCGTCGGAGAGGGCGGAGGCGGGGTTCGGCCCTGTCTCGAACGTTCCTCTGCGGATCGGCGAGGTGCAGAAGCCAACCATCGCGGCGGTGAACGGTCATGCCATCGGGGTCGGGCTCGGTCTCGCGCTTTCGTGCGACATCCGCATAGCGTCTGAGAAGGCGGAGTTCGCTGAGGCGTTCGTGCGGATGGGACTCGTACCGGGCGACGGCTCCTGCTGGCAGTTGCCCCGCCTCATAGGCTTGAGCAACACGTACTACATGCAGTACACGGGCGACCGGCTGAGTGCCGACGACGCGTACCGGATGGGGCTCGTGAGCAAGGTGCATCCCCACGAGGAGATGCTTTCCGCCGCCATTGAGTTCGCCCGGCGTCTTGCCTCCGGCGCGACGTATTCGATGTCGCTGACGAAGTATCTCGTACAACGGTCGTTCGACATGGGGTTCGCGGAGAGTCTGCGCCTGGCGCAGACGGCCCAGGAGCTGGCGCGCCGATCTGAGGACCACAAGGAAGCGGTACGGGCCTTCCTCGATAAGCGGAGTCCGGAGTTCAAGGGAAGGTGAGCGCATGAAGGTGGGCGTCGGGCTTCCGTACAGGATGCCAACGGACAGTTGGGGCTACATCTCCGAGCTGGCGCGCCGGGCCGACGAAGGACCGTACTCTTCGTTCGCGGCGCTCGACAGGCTGGCGTACGACAACTTCGAGGCGATGGCTGAGCTGGCGGCGGTGGCTGCCATCACGAAACGGCTGCGCCTCGTGACCGGCATCCTGCTCGCGCCGTTGCGGAACGCGGGCGTGCTCGCCAAGCAGGCGGCGACGATAGACGCCATCTCGAACGGGCGCCTGACGCTGGGGCTTGCGGTCGGCGGACGGGAAGACGACGCCATCGTCGCGCCTGCTCAGTTCCGCAACCGGGGCAGGCTGTTCGAGGAGCAGCTCGTTCATATGAAGCGTATCTGGGCCGGCGAAGTGTTCGAGGGGGCGCAACATCCCGTTGGGCCCGCCCCGGTGCAGCCCGGGGGGCCGGAGATACTCATCGGTGGAACGCATCCCAGAGCTATAGCGCGCATAGGGAAGTTCGCCAGCGGCTACGTGATGGGCACAAGGTCGCTCGAAGCCGAGTGGGTCAGGAACACGATGGCCCAGATCGACGAGTCCTGGGTGGAGCACGAACGTGAGGGAAAGCCGCGCATCGTCGTCACCCTGCCGTGCGCGCTCGGCCCCGGTGCTGACGACGCCGTCGCAGCCGCGCTGGGGCACTACTATGGCGGGGACCCGTCGCGTCAGGCGCGGCTGCAACCCACCACGCCCGAGGTCATTCGCAACACGATCGCCATGCACGAAGAGCTGGGCTCGGACGAGGTCATCTTCCGGCCCGTGACGCCGGACCTTGAGCAACTCGAACGTCTGACGGACGCCATCGGATAGGCATGCCGCCTGACGAACAAGGCGGGCAGGCGCTTTCGAGCGCAGCGAGACCCGCGACGGGTATCCGACGCTGGGCCGAACGCAACGACACGCTCGTATCGCTACTGGTGCCCGCCTTCCTGCTGGGCATGGGGCGCGGATTCATCGTGCCGGTCCTTCCACTCCTGGCGATCGACTTCGGCGCGGGCGCCACGGGGGCCGGGCTGTTGATCTTCGTGCCGATGGTCGGCGGTGTCATCGTCTCGCTGCCCACTGGGTACCTCATGGACCGGATAGGACGGCGGAGCCTGCTTATCGCCAGCACGCTCCTCCTGTCTCTGTCCGCGCTGCTCGTGCTCCGGGCTTCGAGCTTCAACGAGATTCTCGTGTACATGGGTATCAACGGCCTCGCGCAGCAGATGTGGCAGATGACGAGGCTCACCGTCATCGCAGACTCCAGCGCGCAGAACCGGCGCGGACGCATGATCACCGGCATGGCGGGCGTGAACCGGGCCGGAACGTTGCTGGGACCGCTCGCCGGCGGGGCCATCGCATTACTCGACCTGCGGATACCGTTCCTGCTGTTCGGCATCTTCGCGCTCCTGGCAACCGTGCCGTCCTACCTGTTCGTGCGGGAGACCGCGCCCGCGGTCCTGGCCCGGCGCCGGGGGGAAGCAGCGGCGGCAGCGGTGGACGTCTCCTGGGCGCGGCTCATCACGAGACCGGTGCTCGTCCTGTTCGCGGCGCAGTTCATGGCGAACGTCGGCCGCGGCGGCGTGCAGGGGCAGGGCGGGATATACGTCGCCTATGCGGCTTTCGCCTATGGTCTCAACTCACTCGCGCTCGGGGGCGTCAGTTCGGCGATGGGTGTCGTGGGTATCCCCGTGACGCTGATGGCCGGACAGGTGATGGATAGGTTCGGACGGAAGCGCACCATCGTGCCCGCGAGCGCGCTGCTGGCGGTCGGGCTCGGAATTATGGGTGGCGTCGCCTGGGGTGAGCTGGGGCTGCCGTTCTTCATCTTCGGTTTCGTCGTCATCAATCTGGCCGTATCGTTCATGGCGGGGTCGATGCAGACGCTGGGCTCGGACGTAGCGCCCGCAGCGGCGCGGGGCAAGTTCTTCGGCGTGAACCGGCTCATCGCGGAGGCGGGCTCGGCGAGCAACCCGGGCATCTTCACGCTCTCGGTCGCGATCATCGCGGGGGCCGGCGGGTTCACGGTGGCGTTCCTCTCCATGGGAGGATTCGCCGTGGCGGCGTCGCTTCTCATCGGGTTGGTGTTACGCGAAACGCTGCGAAGGGAGTGAGGGCGGCCTAGGCCAGGGCAGCGCGCGGCGCGTCAGCGTATCCCGCCTGCTGCATGGGATGCCCGACCGAGCCACCGCGTTCATTCTCGATCGACATGGTGCTGGCGCCGTAGATGACGTACTCCTGTCCCGTCTGGAACCGTTCGCCACGGACCATGCTGGAGAGCACCTGTGCCGCCCCGCGGCCCACTCTGCCTATGGGTATGGTGACGAACGTGAACGGTCGCCTGTCCATCTGCGGAACGAAGGCCCGGTTGCCAAGGGAGACGATACTGATGTCGTCCGGCCACCGGATGCCGCCTGAGAAGCACGCGCGCGCCACCGTGGGCAGCTGCGAAGGCGGCGTGAATATCGCACCCGTGCCGGTGAGTGCATCTGCCAGTTCATGCGTCGTTTCGCCCTCCTGGGTCCAGATGATCGAGTCTTCGTCGAACGGCAGGCCGAGGTTGCTCCACGCATGGTCGAGCCCGCGATAACGCCCGCCGAACCCGGCGCCGGTGTCAGCCAGCACGGCGTGCACGTGTTCGTGGCCGAATCGTTGTAGCAGTCCGACCGCCATCTCCACGGCAGCGAGAGAGTCCCACCCGATGCTCCCTATGCCCTCCGGGATGGCGACCGAGGAGCCCGTCCACGGCTTCAGGAGCACGACAGGTATGCCCTTGGCCGTTACCGGTTTGAGCGACGCGAAGAGGTCCTCGTCGGGGTCGGGCACGTCGCCCGGAACGCCGCAGAGGAGCAGCCCGTCCACGTCGGCCTGAACTGCCCATTGCAGGTAGGCGCGCCGCTGGCGGTGTTCCCCTCCGCAATCGAGCGCCATGCACTGGTAGCCCATGCCCTCCAGGGCCGTTCGGGCCACACGCGCCAGGGGGCCGAACAGGCCGGGGTTCATGAGGTCCCACGTCACCAGTCCCACGACGGGCTGCGCGCTCCTGGACCGGAGGGCGAGCCGCCCCTGTTGCACGCCCAGTGTCTCCAGTTCGCGGACCGCCAACTGCGCAAGCTCATCTGGCGGCACTCCAAGTGCCTCGAGCAGGTCGCAGAGGCGTCCCAGCTTGCGGCTGGGGATGAGGATGCGGCCGCTGCACCAGTTATGGACGGTCTGAACTGACACGTCGAGCCGGTGCGCGAGGTCTGCGCGAGAGATGTGGTGTGCCTTCAGTATCGAGCTGAGCATGAGTATCCCCTCTGGAAGAGCAAATGGCATTACAACATTTGGGGCAACGGTTTGCAATACGGTTTGATGACACGCCGCCTGCCCTGTGATAAAAATCACGCGTTTGTAACTGGCTGTTAACCGTACGCTGGCCTCGCGGCCAGCGGCACGGCAGCAGCATCGAGCAATCGCCGCCGAGAGGGCGGCTCATTCATTCCGGCGACGGAATGGGTGACGGACAAGGGAGGAGAGATGCTTATTCGACCGAACCGATGGCTTGCTGGAGTCGTCGCAGCTGCGGCCATGATGGTCGTACTGGCGGCGTGTGGAGCGGACGAACCCACAGCCACACCGCGGCCCGCCGCAACGCCGACCCCGGCAGACACGATGATGGAGCCGACCGCGGAGCCCGGTGACACGATGATGGAACCGACTGCGGAGCCCGGTGACACGATGATGGAGCCGACCGCGGAGCCCGGTGACACGATGATGGAGGAGCCCACGCCGACCCCGCGCCCCGCACCGACGGCGACCCCAGTGCCCCCTCCGGGCTTCGACGCCGCTGAGCACTTCCGCGGCAAGACCGTCCGCATCGTGGCGAACTCCTCGCCCGGCGGCGGCACCGACACCCAGGGCCGCGTGATGGCGGCGTTCATGAGCCAGTACATCCCCGGCAACCCCCGGGTGGTGTTCACGAACCAGCCGAACAAGCCGCTGGAGTACATCTACGCTGCGACCGAGGCGGCGAAGGACGGCACCTACGTCTCCTGGAACAGCACGCCGCAGTTGGCTTTCGGCTTCAGTGACGAGACCCTGAACATCAAGCGCAGCACGTTCCAGGCGCTCGGCGCCACGATCGACCCGACCCGCGCTTGGATGACATACGACCCGGTGGGCAACCTGGGCCCCAGTGCCGCTGACAGTTGTCTCTGGGACTACTCCGGGCAGAGCAGCACGGGCGGCGGTGCCCACGGTGAGTTCCTGCTGGCCGACGAGCTCTCGGACATCGCCGAGGGCAACCCAACGCTGCTTGCCTCTGTGTTCGCAGCGGAGCAGCTGAACATCCCGTTCCGCTACTTCGGGTTCGACACGGTTGACACGAACGCGGTGCGCCTGATGTGGGCGCGCGGTGACATCAACAGCACGGTGCGTGCCAGCCTCTGGTACCGGTTCCCCGTGGAGAACCCGGACTGGATCCCGAGCGGCCTGATGCGCGCGATGGCGGGCATGGGCCCCGGCCAGTTGAAGCCCAACGCCCAGACAGAGCCGCACTGCGCGGACGTCCGTGAGCAGTTCAACGAGGAGCAGACGTTCGTCTTCAACTCGATGATGGGTCCGACGAACTACGCTTCCAAGACGCTCTGGCTGCCGCCGGGCACGCCGGACCACATCGCGGATGCATTGTCCTCTGCTTTCGAAGAGGCACTGACCACGGACCAGGAGCTCATAGCGAAGTACGGGGCTGTTGCGGGTGAGTCTCCTGGTTGGACGGGCAGGGCCGAGATACAAGCGGCGACGCTCGAGAACGAGGACCTGCTGCAGGGCTCGCAGGCAGTCATCGAGGCACAGAAGGCGCGGTTGCTGCCGAAGTACTTCTCCCAGTACATCAGCGGATAGCCGCAAGCTGGACTAAGCTGGACTGAAGAGAAGGGGGGCGGGGCGAGCCACTTGCCCCGCCCCCCTCTTGAGCATCTACCCGATCGGGGGGAGTAGGCGATGCTGGCTGACTTCTGGGCGGGACTCTCTTATCTCGGGACCGCGGGTTACTGGTACGGGTTCCTGGTCGCGGTGTTCATCACCGTTCCCATCGCCCTGATCCCTGGCATCTCGGCCACCCTGGTGATGGCCATCATGATCCCGTTCATCGTGATATCGGTGGACGATCCGGTCATCGGCCTCGTGATGCTGGCGGTGCTCACCGGCATCGACAACACGCTCGACTCCATCCCATCCATCCTGCTTGGCATGCCGGGCGGTGCGACGCAGGTGACCTTCCTGGAAGGGAACCAGTTGGCGCAGCGTGGGGAGGCGGCACACACGCTGGGAGCGGTCTATGCCGTCTCGGCGATAGGCGGCGTCGTGGGCGCGCTCTCGCTCGCCGTCATCATTCCCGTCATCGCTCCCTTCGTGCTGAAGTTCGGCTTTGCGGAGATCGCCGCGATGGCGATCTTCGGCGTAGCGATGGTCGCCGCGCTGAGCGGCGGCGCGATGATCAAGGGCATGTTCGCGGCCTGCCTCGGCATGCTCCTCGGCACGGTCGGCCCCGGCAAGGTGAGCCTCGACTTCCGCTACATGTTCGAGCAGCAGTGGCTGTGGGAAGGGCTCCCGCTCATCGCGACCACCATCGGTGTGTTTGCGCTGCCCGAGATCATCGACCTCACGATGACGCGCAAGCCGCTCGCGCCCAAGGACGCCAGGATCAGCTACAACGAGATATTCAAAGGCGCGCGCTACGGCTTCGCCCGCTGGCCGATGGCGATCCGGCAGTCCCTGTTCGGTGTCTTCCTCGGCGCGGTGCCGGGTATCGGCAGCGGCGTCGTGGACTGGATGTCCTATGCGTTCGGCATCTTCTGGACGAAGGACAAGACGCAGTTCGGCAAGGGCTCGCTGGATGGCGTGCTCTTCGCAGAGTCGGCGCAGAACTCGAAAGAAGGCGGACAGGCCGTCCCGACGCTCGCGCTCGGCATCCCCGGCGGGCGTGCCTGGGCTTTCGTCATCCTGGCGATGCTCTCCTATGGCATCGCTCCAGGCCCCCGCATGCTCGAGGACCACGCGGACATCACCATCATGATCATCGTGAGCCTCGGGTTGGGGAACCTGATGGTGACCATGCTGGGTCTGGGCTTCACGCGGCAGATGGCGCGCCTCACGCTCATCCCGTACCCGGTGCTGGGTTTCCTCATCATCCCCATATCGCTGCTGGCCGCATTTCAGGACACGCGCGACGTAAGCGCCATCGGCATCGTGCTCGTTGGCGCGGGGCTGGGCATGTTGATGAAGCGGTACCGCTGGCCCCGCCCGCCGTTGCTGATCGGCTTCATCCTCGGCCCCATCATCGAATCGAACATCACGAACTCGGTCGCTCGGTACGACTGGGTGGGTACCTTCACTCGCCCGCTGTTCATCGTGCTCCTGGTGATAGCTATCCTCATCGGCGGCCTCTTCGTGAAGTTCATGAGCGGGGGAACAGGGGCTCAGGCCATGGACGAAGAGACCGGCCTCGCGAGCGGCAGACCCGCGCCGTCCGGCGGCGCGCCGGGAATCAGAGCGAGGCTGTTGGGCGGTGGCTGGCGCTGGCGCGAGGAGCAATGGTTCACCGTCGCCATGATCCTCATGATGGCGTATGCCATCTGGGAAGCGCTCAGCTACTCGTTCTTTGGCAAGTGGTTCCCCCTCAGCCTCGCTTCCTTCGGCATCGTCTTCTGCATAGCGCAGTTCATTCGCGAAGGACTTGGCAAAGAGACGGGCGCGATCATGGACATCGGCATACGGAGCCGGGGTATGGCGGGGGCGCGCTCCGCCGGGCTCATCTTCCTCGCCATGCTGGGGATCATGCTGATCATGACCGGCGTGATAGAAGAAGGCCTCAAGTGGGGCGCCGTTGTCATCGCCACGTTCGGCCCCATGCTGATGATGCAGAACAAGACCGGCTACATCGGCGGCGTCATCGCTGGCGCGGTTATCGTCATCCTGAACTTCCTCTTCTTCGACTACATGCTGGCAGTGATCTGGCCGCAGCCGTTCATCCTGGACTGGTTCGGAGCGTAGGGGTACGTTGTACATCGGACGGACAAGGGGCTCTGCGGAGCCTCTTTCCGTGTGGTGGCGCATCGCTCGCCCTCGGAGAAGTGGTACATTCGCCGGGCGATAAGTCCATGGCGCTGAGGTAGACGATGAGACTTACTCTGCGGTGGGTGCTTGCCGGGCTCGCTATCGCCGTTCTTGCGGTGGTGGTGGGCCTGATACGCCTCGATCAGGTGGGCGAACTGGCCGACCGCACCGACCGCGCCGTCGCCGTCTATGAGAACGCTACGCTCACTTACGCGACCAGGGCCGGTGAGACGATCACAATTGCCCAGACCGACGACTGTAAGCAGTACGCCAGGCCCCCGTCCAGAGACTGTCGGCAACGCTATGCGGACGGCGATGAGGTCGTCATCTCCTTCGACTCGGCGGACCCGACGCGCACCTGGAAGGGGCCAACGCCGGGCGGCCAGCTGGCGACCGGGCTGCTGTGGGGCGGCATGGCCCTGGGAATCTTCGCGCTCCTGTGGCTATGGTTCGCATCGCCGCTTTACCGGCGGCTGCGGCGTCCGGAGATAGCGGGCCAGCAGGCGCCTCCTGCCGAATTGGAATAGCGCGCCGTGGCCTGCCGATGAACGGGCCTTATTCGTGCTTCCTCGGCCGACGATAGACAGACGGACTCACTGCCCTTATGCTGGCGGCGGATCCGGCGCATCCTTGTAGTGCATTGAGGAGGGTGTCATGCGCGTATGGGCTTCACGGTTACTCGTTACCGTCATGGGAGTGGGTCTGCTCGCCGCACTTGCCGCATGCGGCGCTGAAGAGCCGACCGCCACCCCGCAGCCGGCCGCCACGCCGACACCGGCGGAAGCGATGATGGAGGAGCCGACGCCGCAGCCGGCGGAAGCGATGACGGATGAGCCGACCCCTGAGGCGATGACAGAGGAGCCAACGCCCGAGGCGATGATGGAAGCTCCGACGCCCACTCCCCGGCCGGCGCCGACCGCGACCCCGACGCCTCCTCCCGGATTCGACGCTGCCGAGTACTTCCGAGGCAAGACGGTCCGCATTGTCGCCAACTCGTCGCCCGGCGGGGGCACCGACACGCAGGGCCGCGTGATGGCCGCCTTCATGAGCGACCACATCCCCGGGAACCCGCGGGTGGTGTTCACGAACCAGCCGAACAAGCCGCTGGAGTACATCTACTCTGCGACCGAGGCGCCGAAGGACGGCACGTACATCTCCTGGAACAGCAGCCCGCAGCTGAACTTCGGGTTCAACGAGTCCACGCGGTTCATCAAGCGAAGCACCTTCGAGCCGCTGGGCTCCACCATCGACCCGACCCGCGCCTGGCTCGTGTACGACGTTGTCGGCAACCTCGGCGAGGCCGCCGCGGACAAGTGCATCTGGGAGTTCTCAGGCATGAGCGGCACGGGCGGCGGCAGGCACGATCAGTTCCTGCTGGCCGACGAGCTCTCCGACATCGCCGACGGCAACCCCACCCTGCTCGCCCACGTCTACGCGGCGGAGCAGTTGGACCTCCCGTTCCGCTACTTCGGGTTCGACACGGTGGACACGAACGCGCTCTTCCTGATGTGGGCGCGCGGCGACGTCAACAGCACTATCCAACCCAGCTTCTGGCACCGCTTCCCGTTCGAGCACCCTGACTGGCTGCAGACCGGCTTCATGCGCATGATGGGCGGTTTCGGGCCTGGCCAGGTCAAGCCGAACGTACTGGGTGAGCCCCCGTGCGGCGACGTCCGCGACCACTTCAGCGAGGAACAGAAACACATCTTCAACTCGATGACGGGTCCCTCGAGCTACGCACTGAAGGCGCTCTGGATGCCGCCCGGCACGCCGGACCACATCGCTGATGCGCTCTCCTCTGCGTTCGAGGAAGCGCTGACGACCAACGAGGAACTCATCGAGAAGTACTCCAACGTTGCCGGCGAGAGCCCCGCCTGGGTCGGCAGGGACGACCTGAAGGCAGCGACGATCTACAACGAGGGCCTGCTGGAAGGCTCCCAGGCGCTCATCGACGAACAGAAGGCGCGACTGCTGCCGAAGTACTTCGCGGAGTACATCAGCGGGTAGCGGGGTCGCCGGCAGAGGAAGGTGAACGCGTCCCGCGGGGCTGCAAAGCTCCGCGGGACCTCTTCTGTTCTGTCCTGTCGAGGATGGAGCGATGTACTGGGCAGGCGCGGTCGGGGCGCTAGTCCAGCACCTCGGCGGTCTGCTTCTCTATCTCCGGGAAGAGCAGTGATTTGACGACCACCGGCACGACACGCGCCGGGTAGATCATCTCTCCGATGTCGATGAAGTCGAACTCCTGCAGGAAGAGGTTGTCGATCGAGATGACCGGGTTGGCGATGCCCATGTCATTTGTGATGGTGTCGCCGACGAGCTTGGCGAAGTCGCCGGTGAAGACGAGCATGAGCGGCGCGCCGTTCGCCAACGAGCGCGGCACCGCCGACGCGATGCCGTCCGCGATCTTCCGTATCTGCGCGTAGCGCGGCAGACCGTCCCACTCGAACGCGAGCGCGACCTGCTGCTCGCCCTCCACGAGGTCCTGCCGCTCGAAGGCCTCCGCGACGAGCGCGGCGACCTCTTCCGGCTGCACCTCGCGGTCCTCGGGCAGGCGGGAGATGAGCACCGGCACGTTCCGGTAGGGGAGGAGCGACGGGTCCGATATGGAGAGCGTGTTCCCGCTCAACTGCACCGTGAACTGCGACGCGCCGATGACGGTGGCGCGGATGCGCTCCGCCGCGGGCTGCACCGGCGCGGGCAGGGCGTGCTCCTCCATCTTGCGCCGCACGGCTGCCGCCAGCGCGACCGCAAGGTCGCCGAACTCCTGTGTCTCGTTGTTGTAGACGTACTCGGAGACGCCGCCGGAGAAGACGAGCGCGTCGTAGGCTGCATCGAGCGGAACGTCGGCGGTCAGCAGCAGCGCCTGCGTCAACTCGGAGCGGGGGCGTCCCTGGATCACGTCCAGCAGGCAGTCGGCAAGCGCGTCCGCTATGCCGGTGCGGTGCTCGTCCGCCAGGGGCTGGCCGAGGACGAGCGGCACGCCGATGCTGTCCGCGACGGTGTGCGCGGCGTCCTCGATGCGCGTCACGATGTCGTCCCCGTCCGTTGCGACGAGCCGTCCGCCGACGTTCAGGGCGGCGGTGTGCTGGACACGTCCGCCGTGGACGAGCGCGAACTTTGTGGTGCCGCCGCCGATGTCAACGTTCAGCACTGTCTGGCGCGGATTGCGCGACAGTTTCACTGCCCCCGACCCGTTGGCTGCGAGGACAGACTCCAGGTTGTGGCCTGCGGAGGCGCAGACGAACTTGCCCGCCTGGTCGGCGAAGATGTCGGCGATGGCGTGGGCGTTGCGCCGCTTGATCGCCTCGCCTGTGAGGATGATCGCGCCGCTATCGACGTCCTGAGGCTCGAACCCCGCCTCCGCGTACGACTCGGCGACGAACCGCTCCAGCTGCTCCGTGTTGATCAGGTTGTCGTGCGTGTACGGCGTGAGCAGGATGGGCGACTTGTAGAGCGTCTGCCTGTCCACGACCACGTACCGGCTGGAGTGCATCTCCTGGACGCGCTGGAGCGTGATGCTGGAGAACATGAGGTGCGACGTGGAGGAACCGATGTCGATGCCGACCGTCGTGAGCTCGATGACCTCGTGGTGGTAGTAGTCGTGGTCCGGGTTGTTCAGTTCGATGGTGAGTTTGGCGAGGCGCTCTTCGTCAGGGTCGTGGACGTGCGCCCAGGGCTCGTCGTGCATGGGGGCTGGTGTTCCTTTCCGGTGTGCGTTGTGCGGGCGGGAGGCGCTAGTTCTCCTTGACGCCGGTGTAGTCCCACCGGTAGTTGCGGTCCCGGTACGCCTCGTCAGGCATCTGGGTCTCGATGCCGCGCTCGGCGAGCTGGTTCTCGAAGTACTCCCGAATCCAGGGGTCCTCGTCCGGGTACTCGATCTGGTCGCGTGAGAGGTCCTGGATCGACTCGGACATGCCCATGAACTGGTTCGGCGGATGGAGAGCGAGGTAGCGTCCGGGAACGGCGCCGAGGTTGAAGTGCTGGTGGAACCACCGGTCAGGCGGCACGAAGCAACTCGCTTCGTGCCAGTGGATGACGATCTTCTCCTGGCCCTCCTGCCACATGATGGAGTAGCCCTCGCCGCCGGGGATGACGATGACGCGCCCCGGCCCATGGCGGTGCCCCTTCTTGTACGTCCCCGCCGGGAAGACCGACATGTGCGCGCGCAGTTCCGATCCGGGGATGCGCATGTAGACGGAGCGGTTCAGCGAGCCGCGTCCGGGGCGGTGCATCAGCTTGTCCCACACACCCATGTCCGGGAAGAAGTTGCCCAGCCAGAGGGTGCGCCCGGCCGCGCCCTCGGCGACGTGCTCCTGTGTCGTCGCCTCGGCCTCGGAGTAGAAGTCGCTGCCGGTGAGCACGTTCTCCTCGAACGGGTTGTTGAAGAAGAAGTCCGGGTTGGGAATGGCGGACATGGCGATGGGCAGGTAGTTGTAGTGCAGCAGGCGGGCCGGCCTGTCACCCTGCATGTTGTTGAACTGCGCCCACGAGTTGCGCGGGACGAGGAAGAGGCTGCGGGGGGACCACTCGAACGTGTGCGGCTCGCCGTCGCCGCTCCAGACGGACGCCGTCCCCTGTCCACTGGCGACGTAGACCATCTCGTCGATCGCCTGCTTGAACGGTTTGATGGAACCTCCGGGCGGGACCTCCTGCACGCGTCCCTCCACCACGCCGGGCATGCCCTCCAGCTGGATGAAGGCGGCGTCGCAGTCGCGCAGGCTCCAGTGGCCGAGTTCGATGTCGCGCAGGTCCTCGATGTAGTAGCCGCGATGGACGGGTATCCCCTGGCTGTTCATCCATCGGTCGTAGGTGAAGTCCTCGGCCATGATGTCTCCCTTCAGTGTCCAGTTTCGGCCGCGCCGGAGCGCGGAGCGTTTGCCGGTGTCAGATGGGGAGCATATCATGCCGCTGCCCGGATACTTGCTGGAGAGAGGTATGTCATCGTGAGCAGCGCAATCAACAGGTCGCATAGCCCGGTATACACGACGCGCGGACTGGTCGGCTCGGCATCGACGCCGGCCGGGGCCGTGGGCGCACAGGTGATGCGCGAGGGAGGCAACGCGTTCGACGCCGCGGTGGCGGTCGCGGCGGCGGAAGCCGTGACGCTGCCCATGATGTGCGGCATCGGCGGCGAGGTGTTCGCGCTCCTCTACCACGCGGCGTCCGGCACGCTCCATGGCGTCTCCAGCTCCGGCAGGGCGCCGATGCGCGCGACGCGGGAGTACTTCACGAGCCGCGGCTACGTGAAGATGCCGGCGGACGGTCCGCTGACGCCCTCGGTGCCCGGTGAGGTGCTCGCGTGGCAGACGATCGTCGACCGGTTCGGGACGCGCTCGCTCGCGTCGCTCATCGACCCGGCCATCGGCCTCGCGTCGGAGGGCTTCTCCCTGCCGCCGCGCTCGGCCAGCTATTTCAGCGACCACTACGACAAGATCGCCAAGTACGAGTCGACCGCGAAGACCTACATCAGGCCCGACGGTTCGCCGTACCTCGTGGGCGACGTGTTCGCGCAGCCGAACCTCGCGCGGTCCCTGCGCCGCATCGCGCAGCACGGGCCGGACGAGTTCTACCGCGGCGCGCTCGCACGGGAGATAGCGCAGGCGATGGAGGCCGGCGGCGGTCTCATCGACGAGGCCGACCTTGCCGCGCAGGAGACGCTGGTCTATGACAACCCGCCCTCTGTGCGGTTCCACGGGCACACCGTCTACGCGACCGGTCTGCCGTCGCAGGGCGTGCTCACGCTGGAGCTGCTGAGCCTGCTGGACGGGTTCGACCTCGCGGCCATGGGGCACAACACCATCGAGAGCATCCACACGATGGTCGAGGCCAAGCGGCTGGCGTTCGCCGACCGCCTCGCGTACGTCGGCGACCCGGCATTCATCGACGTGCCCCTTGACGAGTTGCTTTCGCCGGAGTACGCCGCCGAGCGCATCAAGCGCATCGACCCGGAACGCGCAGCCGAGGGCATCGTGCATGCTGGCGAACTCGCGCACTCCGTGGCGCCCACGCCGAGCACGTCGTACTTCAACGTGGTCGACCGGGAGGGGAACGCGGTCTCGTTCATCCACAGCCTGTCCGCCTACTGGGGCAGCGGGTTCGTTGCCGGCGACACCGGCATCCTGCTGAACGACAGGGCAGGGCGCGGCTTCTACCTGGACGAGGGGCACGTGAACGTGATCGCTCCGGGCAAGAAGACCATCAACACGATCCACAACTACATGGTGTTCAAGGACGACAGGCCCGTGCTCGTCGGCGGGACGCCCGGCGGCGACAACCAGCCGCAGTGGAACGCCCAGGCGGTCTCCAACGTGATCGACCACGGGATGAACGTGCAAGAGGCGGCCGACGCGCCGCGCTGGACGCACTTCCCCGGCACCGACCCGCGCTCGATAGATGAGGAGATGGTGCTTCGCATGGAAGACGGCTTCCCGGAGGAGACGCTGCGGGCGCTGGAGGCGAAGGGGCACAAGATCAGGACCTACCCCAGCGTGGGAACGCCCGGCGCCGTGCAGCTGATCGGCATCGACCATGAGCGGGGCGTCCACACGGGCGGCACCGACCGCCGCTCCGACGGCTACCCCATCCCCGAATAGGCCCCTCCCTGCCGGGGAGATGGGCCTGATGAAGGAGACCACGTGGCTATATCGCTGATGGCGGACCGCGAGTACGCCGCCGAGTACCTGGCGAACGGCACGGTGCAGGTGCAGGGCTTCGACGTGGAGACCGGATGGCCGGAAGGCGGCGCAGCCGCCGTCTATCCCAGGCTCTTCACCGACCCGGCCTACGACATCATGGTGGTGCCGATCACCAACTACCTCATCGCGCGGGACCTCGGCCGTCCGGTGATGGGCATTCCCGTATTCCCTGACGTGTCGTTCGCGCATATCGGGGCCCAGGTGAACGTGAACGCGGGCATCCGGGAGCCGAAGGACCTGGAAGGCAAGCGCGTTGGGGTGCGCGGCTGGGGGTTCAACCCCGGCACGTGGCTGCGCGGCGGGCTCGCCGACGTCTACGGCCTCGATCTCACGAAGGTGCACTGGGTGGAGGCGGAGCCGAACTCGCTGATGAGCGTGGACTACCCCCGCGACCCGCGCTTCAGTGTGTCGAAGGGCGGGGACCAGGTCACCGAGCTGGAGAGCGGCGAGCTGGACGCGGTGCTGTTCGACCGCGCGGGCCCGCCCCTGGGCGGCAACCGCGCGCGGCTGTTCGACGACCCACTCGAGGCCGCGCTCACCTATCACCGGCAGAGCGGCGTATTCCCGGTCAACGTCATGCTCGTGGCGAAGAGCGAGGTGCTGGACGCCAACCCCGGGCTCGGGCAGGCGGTCGTTGACGCGTGCGACGAGGCGCGCCGCCTCTACTATGCGAACGCCGCGGACGACGATCAGCACATGGGGCTACGGGTCGGCTGGCTGCGCGAGAACGGCCTCTTTCCGCACGAGAATGGCCTGGAGAACAACCGCCGCGCCATCGAGACGATCGTGCGCTACGCGGCGGACCTCGGCATCATCGGACGCCGCTTCACGCCGGAGGAATTGTTCTTCGACGGAGCGCGCTAGGAGCGCGTGGGCTAGCGAAGCAGCGCCCTGCCGGCTGCCAGCGCGGCGTCCCACTCGGGTGTGCCGACCAGGTCCGGGAGCAGGCGCGGCTCCCTCGGCGGATAGTTGTTGTTGCCGAGCCGGTAGACGAGCCAGATGACGCTCTGCCACGCCCCCAGCTTGTAGCCGACCTCCTCGAACGTGCCGAAACGCTCGAAGCCGACGGCCTCGTGCAGCCCGGTGCTGGCGGGGGGTTGGGGTCGGTGACGCCCGCGTAGGCACGGTGATAGCCGAGCAGGCGGAGCGCCTCCAGCAGGGCGGTGTAGAGCGCCCGCCCGACCCCCGTCCGGTGGCGCTCCGGGTGGACGTAGACGCTCGTCTCGACCGACCACCGGTAGGCGGGGGAAACGCGGTGCGGGCCGGCGTAGGCATAGCCTGCCACGACGCCATGCCGCTCGCAGACGAGCCATGGCAGGCGCGCAGTGATCATGCGGATGCGCTCGCGGTACTCCTCTGCGGTGGGCGCTCGGTAGGAGAAGCTCACGGCGGTGCTGTTCGCGTACGGCTCGTAGATGGCCGCGATCTGCTCGGCGTCGTCCTCGCGGGCGAGTCGGAGGGCGGCTGCGGCCATCACGCGTCGCGGACGGCGGCGACGCCCATGCGGAACACCTCGATGGTGCGCTCGATGTCCTCGTCCGAGTGGCAGGCGCCCACGTACAGCTTGCCGGGCGACTTGAGGATGCCGTTGTCCAGCAGCGTGTTGTCGAAGATGCGGTTGAGCGTCTTGTCCACGAGCGTCGAGCGGTAGTCGATGATGGGGTGCTCGGTGAAGAAGACGTCGAACATCATGTCGATGCCGCTGACCTGGGCGGGGACCTCGGCCTCGTCGAAGAGGCGCTGGAGCGTGTTGCGGAGGGTGGCGGCGCGGGCGTGGTACGCCTCGTAGGTGCCCGGCTCGCGCAGCACCTCCAGGGTCGCGAGTCCGGCGGCCGCAGCGACGGGGTTGCCGTTGAGCGTGCCGCTCTGGGGGACGTAGACGTCGGGCGCGGCAGTGCCCTGGTCGTAGGACTCCATGATCTCGCGCCGTCCCACGATGGCGGCGAGCGGGAAGCCCCCGCCGACGATCTTGCCGATGGCGGCGATGTCCGGCACTGCGTTGTAGTACTCCTGCGCGCCGCCGTAGGCGAGGCGGAAGCCGGTCACGACCTCGTCATAGACGAGCAGGACGCCGTAGCGGTTCGTGAGCTCGCGCAGCCCCGGCAGGAAGCCCGGCTGCGGGGCGATGGTGCGCTGCACCGGCTCGACGATGACGGCGGCGAGCTCGTCGTGGTAACGGTCGAGCAGGTCCTCGACGGCGTTGAGGTCGTTGAACGGGGCGACGAGGACGGTCTCCTGGATGGCGCGCGGGATACCGGCTGAACTGGGCTCGGCCTGCGGGTATGGCGTGTTGCCGGTCGGGGCGAGGCTCATCAGGGAGTAGTCGTGGGTGCCGTGGTAGCCGCCCTCGAACTTGAGTATCTTCTCGCGCTTGCGGAACGCCCGGGCAACCTTGAGCGCGTTGTAGGTGGCCTCCGAGCCGCTGCTGACGAAGCGCACCTGCTCAGCGCACGGCATGGCGTCAACGATGCGCTCTGCCAGTTCGATGGCGTAGGCGTTCTGGGTGAAGAACGTCGTGCCCTTCGACATCGCCTCGGTGGCCGCGGCGATCACCTTCGGGTGCGCGTGTCCCAGCACCATGGGGCCGGAGCCGAGCAGGTAGTCGATGTACTCGTTGCCGCTCACGTCCCAGACACGGGAGCCGTGGCCGTTGCGCACGACGAACGCGTGCTCCTCGTCCAGTCGGAGGTTGCCAAGCGTTCCACCGGGCAGCACGGCGGCGGCCTTGGTCATCAGGGCCTGTTCTTCGGGGGTGCGGTTTACGTTGCTCATGCGTCGATTCTCACACACGCGGGCTCGGCGGGGCTAGGGGCGGGCGGCAAGAGGCAGAAAGGTTAATTTGCTGAATTTCCGGCTCATTAAGGCTCATTCGGCCCGTTTCACCTCTGGATCCCCGGCCTTGGCGTGAGCCCTGTGGGGCTCACAGCGGCTCACTTTCGAGGGTCCAGTGAGCCTTTCTGAGCCTTTTGGGCCCCCTGGCCCTTCTGCCATCCGCCGGTAGCGGACAACCCTCAGCCGACAATCTCCGGAGACAGGGTACGCGGCGGTGGGGCGTCTGCGTAAGGGGCTGGTGTCATGCGTTAACCGTCCGGCAGGGGGCAGAAGGGGACGTGTTGGTGTAGGATGGCGGCAGCCGGCGAAGCGGCCGGCCTATCTCGTACGCATTGGAGGGAGACGATGGCAGTAACGGACGTTGCGGAGGTAACCGCAGGCGGCAGCCCGATGCCGATCTACACGGCGCGCCCGGACGGCGACGGCAAGAGCCCGGCGGTGATCGTGATCCAGGAGATCTTCGGCGTGAACAACGACATCCGCAGCATCGCGGACCGCTTCGCCGCGGAGGGCTATTTCGCGGCTGCGCCGGAGCTGTTCCACCGTTCCGGCAGGGGCGTGGACATCCCGTTCTCCGAGATGCAGACGGCCTTCGGGGAGCGCGGCAAGCTGAGCAATGACGATATCTCGGCGGACGTGCAGGCGACGCTCGACTACCTGAGCAGCAACCCGAACGTGGACGCCGACAACATCGGCATCGTCGGCTTCTGCTTCGGGGGGATGGTCTCCTACCTCGGAGCGACGATGAGCGGAATCAAGGCAGCGGCCGTCTACTACGGCGGCGGCATCCTGCCGCGCCCTGACGCGGGACCGGACGCGCCCCGCCTGCTCGACGCCACCGCCGACGCGGTGCAGGCCCCCATCATCGGCTTCTGGGGCACCGAGGACGCGGGCATCCCGGTCTCCAACGTCGAGGAGATCGAGCGGGTGCTGAAGGAGAAGGGCAAGTCCATCGAGAACCACGTCTACGACGGCGCGGGGCACGGCTTCTTCTGTTCCGAGCGGGGCAGCTACCACGAGGCCGCATCCGCGGACTCGTGGCCGAAGACGCTGGCGTTCTTCGGGGAGCACCTGAAGTAAGCGGCAGCCGCCTTCCATTCGCTTTGGGAGACCGGGCCAAGCGGACGTCGTTCTTCCCTCCCACCCGCCCGGGACGCTTGTGGGGGACACCCCCACACCCCCGGCAGAGTGGCACGCCCCTCGGTACCCCCAAAGGGGCGCTCCGAAGAAACGGAACAGAGCGCCTGGAGAACCAGGGCTGGGGCGCGATCCGCGCCCCGGCCCCTTCACGTTGCCTGCGCTAGCGGCGGACCTCCCTGCGCCCTCGGACGGCGGAGAAGGCCGCCAGGAGCGTGAGAAAGAATACGGGCGCGCCGAATATGTTGATGACGATCATGGAGCCGACCCCGGAGAGGAACATGAGCGCCGCACCGTGCCATGGCCTCTTGAGGCACATCACCGCTCCCGCGATGGCGAGAAGGGCGAAGAACAACACCAGCAGTCCGGCGGTGTTGGTGTCTCCTCCGCGGAACGCGAAATCAACGAGGTCACCGATGAAGACGAGCGCTCCGATGAAAAGCCCGACGATGCCGCCCAGGACTCCGAAGATGAGTGCCGCGATCAGCATTGGCCCGAGACTCCGACCGTACGGCTATCCCGACTGCGACCGGATGGAGAAGACGAGCGACTTGACGGTGACCGGGATCACTTCGCTCGCCCCCATCGGCTTGCCGACGTCCACGTAGTCGAGGTCGCCGACCTCGATGCCGTCGATCGCGATGACGGCCCGGTCCAGGCGCAGCTCCTCGCGGATGATGCCGCCGAGCGACTTGGCAACGTCCACGTCCACGACGAGGAATACAGGGGCCTCCGGCGGCTCGTCGTCCACGGTCTTCGCGATGGACTCGGCGAGTCGCCGGATGTACCAGTAGTCCGGCTGCCCGGCTATGGACATCGCCAGCGCCATGGTGGACGGCAGCTTCGCAAGGTCGTACTTGCCGACGCCGGACGCCAGCGCGGCCTCCATCTCCTCAGCGGTCTGCTCCTTGTTGATGAAGGCCCGCGCGACCTGGATGCCGCGCACCGGCAGCACGTCCTGCGTCGAGATGTACGACGTGCTCCCGCTCGCCTGGAGCGTGTACTCGCCCGCGCCTATGACCGTGGCGCGGATGCCCTCTGCCGGCATGACCAGCATGCCCGGACGGAACGTCTGCTGGGAGCGCTCGCGCACCCGCCTGCCGAGCCAGGGGCCGACGTCGCCGTACGACTCGCTGGTGCGGTCGTAGACGTACTCGGAGACGCCGCCGGAGAAGACGACGTGGTCCACGTCCTGCAGGGAGTCGACGTCGAGCTTGTCGGTGAGCAGGAGCGATTCGGTGAGCGAGTCCATCTCGCCGCCGCTGATGGCGTCGAAGAGGATCTCGGTCATCGTGGCCGCGAACTGGTCGCGCTTCTCCTCCGACAGCTTCTCGCCGACCTCGACGGTCTGGCCGAGCGAACTCAGTATGGTGCGGGCCGGCTGCTCGACCCTGGTGATGGTCATGTCGTCGTCGTAGGCGATGAGGCGCGCGCCCACCTCGATCGCGACCATCTGCACTATCTCGCCGTTGCGGATGAGCGAGATCTTCGTCGTGCCGCCGCCCATGTCCACGTCCAGAACGGTGTTGGCGTGCGCCTTGGAGATGGCGACCGCGCCGGAGCCGTATGCGGCGAGGAGCGCCTCGTGCATCGGGCCCGCGGACGCGCAGATGAAGCGCCCCGACTCCTCGGAGAAGTACTCCAGGATGGGCTGGGCGTTCTCCTTCTTGAGTGCCTCTCCTGTGATGACGACCGCACCGGTGTCGACGTCGTCGGGCGTGAAGCCCGCGTCCTGGTAGGAGCGTTCGATGAACTCCTGCACGCTGTCCGTGTCGATGGCGGTGCCGGAAGAGTACGGGGTGAGCATGATGGGCGAGCGGTAGAGCACGTCGCGGTTGGTAACAACGAACTTCGCGGAGAGGCCTGCGCCTTCGCGGCGGAGTATCAGGCGGGAGAAGATGGTGTGGGTGGTGGAAGAGCCTATGTCTATGCCCACGCTGTAGAGCGTGAACTTCTCGATCCCCTCGATGTCCTCGGCTTCCTCGGACTCGAGCAGGTCGAATACGTGTGAATGGTCGAGATCGTCGTCGTCGTGCATGTGGCGTCCTCAGGAATAAGGGTTGCAGCGCAGCGCCGGGACTATGCCCGGCGCTGCCCTATCTTAGCGTATCGCGCAGCCGCGTGGGGCCGGGCGTCAGCCTGCGGACTTGGAGTAGTCCCACTCGTAGGTGGGGTCCTCGTAGGCCTCCGCTGGTATCTCGGACGTCATGCCACGCTCGGCAAGCTGGCTCTCGAAGTACTCCCGGATCCACGGGTCCTCGTTCGGGTACTCGATCTGGTCGCGTCCCCGGTCCGTGACCTTCTCGGACATGCCCATGAACTGGTTGGGCGGATGGAGCGCGAGGTAGCGCCCGTCCGACCTGCCGAGGTTGAAGTGCTGGTGGAACCAGCGGTCCGGCGGCACGAAGCAACTCGCCTCGTGCCAGTGGATGACGACCTTCTCCTTGCCCTCCTCCCACATGACGGAGTAGCCCTCGCCGCCGGGGATGACGATCACGCGTCCGGGGCCGTGGCGGTGGCCCTTCTTGTAGGTGCGGGCAGGGAAGACGGACATGTGCGCGTGCATCTCCGAACCGGGCGACTGGATGAAGACGACGTGTCCGCCCGCGCCGCGCCCCCAGAAGGGGACGAGCTTGTCCCAGGCGGCCATGTCCGGGAAGAAGTTGCCGTGCCATACCTGGCGTCCGCGCCCGGCGAACGCTCCTTCGCCCTCCTCCATGACGGCCTTCGCCTCGGAGTAGAACTCGTCCGTGCTGTGCAGGAACGAACTGGTGGAGTAGGGGTTGTTGACGAAGAAGTCCGGGTCCGGCGTGGCGGACATGGCGATGGGGAGGTAGTTGTAGTGGAGCAGGCGCGCGGGGTTGTTGCCGTCCATGTTGGTCAGCTGGCAGTAGGAGTTGCGCGGTACGAGGAAGAGGCTGCGCGTGGCCCACTCGAACGTCTTCTTCGGCCGGGAGTCGTCCGTCCAGACGGTGGCGACGCCGCGTCCACCGAGAACGTAGACCTGCTCGTCGACCGAGAGTTTCAGCGGCGGGAGCGTGTGTCCAGGCGGTATCTCCTCTATACGGCCCTCGACCACGCCCTCCATGCCGCGCAACTGCATGAACGCGGCGTCGACCTGGCGGTCCTCCCACCAGCCGAGTTCGGCGGTGCGGAGGTCTTCCACGTAGTAGCCCCGGTGGATGGGGATGTCCTGGGCCTCCATCCAGTCGTCGTAGGTGAAGCGTCGTGCCATGGCAAGCCTCCGTCGGTTACGAGTGGCTGCATCTTACTCCGCGATGGGCCCGAGGAGTAGGGGACACCACGCCCCATTCCCCGGTTCACCCTCTCCCCTCAAGGGAGAGGTGGTTGAGGCTTTCGTGCATCGCCTAGTCGCGGATGTCCTGCAGGAACCACTCCGTGGGAAGCTCGTGGCCGAGGCCCTTCGCCTTTGCGAGCTCGTAGGCGCGGCCCGCGACGGAGAAGAACTGCGCGCCCTGGATGTTGCCGCGCTCCGAGTAGGTCACGGCGCTCGGGCCCGGGCGTCCCTCCGCTCCCTGCAGCAGGTCTTCAAGGAAGACGACGCGGTCCTCCGCGATGACGCCGTGTCCTCTGCCCTTGCGCTCGCGCGTCTGGCTCGCGGATGCGGGTGTGCCGTCCGACGCGTTGGCTTCATAGGCGATGTTCTCGTCGTGCAGACGCATCTCCGGTATGCCGACCGGCGCGGGCGCGGAGCCGAGGCGCAGTGAGCGGTCGATGCGTTCCATCGCCTCGCCGTCTATGTGACCACCGACGCAGGTCATGTGCGCGCCGTCCTCCACGTCCTTGCCGAAGATGACCGCCTCCACCGAGTCCGTGCAGCCGGCGACGATGTGCGCGCCCCTGCACGCCTCCTCCGCCGACCCGACCGGGACGACCTCGATGCCGAGCTTCGCCCGTATCTCCTCGGTGTAGGCCTCGCGGTTCGCCTTCGTGGGGCTGTAGACCTGGATGCGCTTGATGTCCCGCACGGCGGCGAACGACTCGGCGTGCGAGCGCGCCATGCCGCCGGAGCCGATCATCGCGACGACGGATGCGTCCTCCCGCGCCATGTAGCCCGCGCCGATGCCGGAGTCCGCCCCGACGCGCATGTGCTGGAGGTAGCCGTCGTTGATGATGGCGAGGGGCTCTCCGTTGTCGACGCTCATCAGGAGGATGAGGCCGCAGAAGAGGCCGGGACGCACGCAGTACTTCTCCTGCGTGCGGGTGCCGCCGTACTCCTGCTCGTAGACGACGTCCGACTTCATGCGGATGGCGAAGTAGCCGGACGCGGAGCCGCCCTCCATGGTGCCCCACTGGTACATCTTCGATGGGTCGGACGTGGGGATGCGGATGTCGATGCGGGGACGGCAGACGGCCTCGGTGCGGGCGAGTTCCTCGTATGCCTGCCTGAGCGCGCCTATCGTCTCCTCCATCGTCAGCACGGACGCGATGTCGTCGTTGTTCAGGATGAGGGTCATGTTGGGCCTCCGGTTGCGTGTTCAGCTATCGGCAGCCGCTTCCCACCAGACGGGGCGGGCGACGCCGCGCCGCCATCATAGAAGCGTGGGGTCGGGATAGCCAGAGGGGCAGCCGTTCGGCTGCCCCTCTCCAGGCGTTCGCTACTTGGCCGCGGCTGCGGCCTCCCGCCTATCCAGGATGGGCGAGTACATGGTCGCAGCGCCCTGGCGGGTGGAGGTGTCCACGTAGTTGTGCTGCTCCGTCATGAACGGAATGTAGACGTTCTCCGCGGGGTCGCGGTAGACCTCCATCGGGTCGCCGCCGTCCTCGACGATGCGGATGTTGTCCTCCAGCATCTGACGGAACATGATGATGCCCTTGTCGGAGCGGCCCAGGTGCTCGCCGGTGCGGTCCGCGATGTCGCCTTGGGTGATCCACGCCGCGGGGTCCTGCGAGGAGTTGCTGCGCAACTCCGGGTAGACCGGCTGGTCGTTCTCGTCCAGCATCGGCACCGGCGGGCGGTAGAAGGGGACCTCCTCGGGCGTCTGCTCGACGTCGCCCTCGATCATCGGGTAGCAGGCAACCCACCAGTGGGCGGTGTTGTAGTCGTCGATGGGGGTGCGGATCTGGAACGCAGGGCCCATCGAGAAGCTGCCCCGGTAGGTGCCGTCCGCGACGTTGAAGCCATCGCCGCCCTGGCGCAGGTAGTTGGGGAAGACGATGGGGTGGCCGTCCTTCCACTCGGTGTCCTCTTCGGAGCCGCCCTCCCAGATGCGGCGCTTGATGATGCCGTGCTCGAAGGCGTCGAAGTGGATGACCTTGTGCGGCCACCGGGTGCGGCGCTCCTTGTCGCCGTTCATCTCGCGGATGAAGTTGGCCCACGCGACGTGCAGCCACTCCAGGTGCACCGGGTCCAGCGAGTTCTCCTGGCACTGCAGCCAGTTGCACGGCAGCATGGCATAGCCGATGTCGCGCAGGACGCCGGTCGCGGAGAAGACGTCGTAGTTGGGGATGAGCGGCACGGGCGTGGGACCGAGGTAGGCGAACAGCAGTCCGGCCTTCTGCTCCACCGGGTACGCCTTCATCTGGATCTTGTCCTTGAACCGCGCCTCCGGGTCCTCCGTCTCCTCGTACGGCTGCTCGATGCACTGCCCCGTCTCGTCGTACAGCCAGCCGTGGTACGGGCAGCGCAGGCCGTGCTCCTCCGGGATGCCGTAGATCATGTTCATGCGACGGTGGGCGCAGTGCGGCTCCATGAGGCCGAAGGTGCCGGAGCGGTCCTTGTAGAGGATGAGGTCTTCGCCGAGCAGGCGGACCTTCATCGTCCACTTGTCGTTCATCTGGGAGACGGCGGCGACGGGATGCCAGTAGCGGCGCATCAGCTCGCCCATCGGCGTGCCGGGGCCGACCCGGGTGTAGCGGTCGTTCGCTTCCTGCGTCAGCATGAGGTCTCTCTCCTTGTGCTGCTGGATTTGCTCTGTCCTGCGGCGGGATTATAGCAATCTGCGCAACGTCAAGGGTCAATGGGTTGCACTCGTCCGACCGCGGCAAAAGTCGCGCAGAGCGAGGCGCTGAAACCTCCGGCCAGTCTGGTCAGGGAAGACTGCGGCCGACCACACTACGATCGTGTGGCTGGCCGCCCTGCTTCCACAAGCGCCGCCGACCGTGAGGCGGTCGTCGCTCCGGCGGCTCCTATCCCGCGCCGCCCGACGACCCGGCGAGTTCACCGAAGAAGTCCCTGAGCACAGGGTCCTGCAGCGCGGCCCTGCCGGACGCGAGCGCCGACCGCATGACTTCCGGGCTGCCGTAGCCGATCTCCCTGCCGAGGAGCGCCGCGGCCTCGATGAACCTCGGGTCCGCGCAGGTGGCTGCGAATGCCTCGCCCCAGACGTCTACGACCTCTTGCGGCGTTGCCGCCGGCATCACGTAGGCGCGGCTGAACTGGCTATTGATGGAATAGGTCAAGTTGAACACTTCCCGCTGGCCCTCGGTCGCGTGGGGTACGAGGTCGAAGACGTGGGGCGGGATATCAGCGCCGAGGAGGCCGAGGTATTCCATGTAGCTCGGGTCGTTCTCGGGCTGTTCACCCCACCAGGCAACCGGCCACACGTACTTGTCCTCGATCCATTGCGGGTAAAGGTTGCGGACGTTGGTGTACCCGCCGTATCCGGAGATCTCGATCTCACCCCGGTCGAACGCGGCCAGGACTTCTGAGCTCCCGCCATAGCCGTAGACCTGTCTGATGGGTCCGCCCAGAGATTGGATGAAGTGCGGTCCCAGGTCGGTGCTGCCACCGGGCGCCACTTCGCCGGAGGACAGCGGGCGGCCCAGTGCGAGGATCTCGTCCCACGACGTGGCTATGTCACGGCGCACGTAGATGCCTTGCGTGTTCCTGCTTGCGCTCGGCGTCCCGATCCACGCTATGTCGTCGATGTCGAACCCCTCTACGTCCGCTCCTCCCAGTTCCTGTGCCATGAACCGGGGGTTCATCGTGTGGACGGTGAAACCGTCCGGCTCGGAACCCAGGGTGAGGCGCAGCGCCCTGAGGCTTCCGCCGCCCACGAGGTTCTGAACGACGATGCGGTTCTCCCCTGGCAGGTGGTCCGTCAGGTAGCGGGACAAGAGCCGGGCAAAGGTGTCGTAGCCGCCGCCCGGGCTGAAGCCGACGACAACCCGGATGGTCTTGCCGTCGAAGTATGCCTCGGCGTCAAAGCCGGACCCGGTCGTTGGTTGCTGCGTCGTTGGGCGGGGAGTCGGCGTCGCCTGCGGCGTTGTTCCGGACGGCACCGGTGTGGGCTGCGGCTCCGGCATCGCCTCGCCGGGCTGCTCAGTCGGGGTCGGTTCAGCCATCGCTGCTCCGTCGCCGGGCACGGGCGTTGCGGTGGGCGCCGGCATCGCTGCTCCCCCATCAGGCGGAGGCGTTGGCGTTGGCGCCTCGGTGCCACAGGCAGGAATAACCGCAAGCATCATCAGCGCCAACAGTCCGGCAAGTGTCCAGCGTCCCATCCTGGTTCGCTGCAGGCCAGTTGTACGTTCACGCATCGCCTTGCTCCTTCCGCCGGGTATAGCTGCGGCTTCAGCACGTAGTCCGCATCAAGCGTCGATAGTCTGACCTCCGTCTATCGCCAGTGCATGTCCCGTGATGAACGAGGACTCGTCCGAGGCAAGGAACAGCACTCCGTAGGCGATCTCTTCGGGTCTAGCGAGCCTGTTCATCGCGCGGTTCAACTGGGCGCTGCGGGCCCGCTCCTCCTCAGACCGCATGGACTGGCCTGTGGTGTCGGTTGCGCCAGGACAGACACAGTTCACGCGTATGTCGGGCCCGTAGTCAAGGGCGAGTTGGCGCGTGAGATTCACGATGGCCGCCTTGGCCGCGCAGTAAGCAGGACTCTCCGGGCGTGCGAGCAGTCCGAAAGTGGAGGCGTTGTTCACGATGACGCCGCGACCGCTGGCCAGGAAATGGGGCAGGGCGGCCCGCACCCCGTGGAACGTGCTGCCAAGCGTCAGGCCGACTGACCGCTCCCATTCCGACTCGGCCAGCTCGTGCAGGCGGAACCGGCCCGTTCCTCCGCCGACGTTGTTGAACAGGATGTGCGCGTCGCCGTAGGTGGAGAGCGCCGCGGCGATCATCTCTTCGCAGCCCTCCCTGGTGCTGGCATCGCAGCGGACGAACGTGCCTTCGCCGCCGTCGCTCGCTATGAGTGCGTCGATACGCGGGCTGAAGGACTCATCGATGTCCGCCGCGACGACCCTGGCGCCTTCGCGGGCCATCAGGCGGGCGGTGGCCCGTCCGATCCCGCGGTTCGCTCCCGTCACGACGGCGACCTTGCCAGACAGGCGTCCCCGGCCTTCGCTCATCAGGGGGTGCTCACTCCGCGTCTCTGCGACCACGCAACCCTCCTTTGCTCATTGGGGCTGTTGCTGCTCGTACCAGTCGATGATCTCGGACCCTGTTGCCAGCCAGACGTTCGGACGCGAACAGACATGTGCCAGGACCCTGTCGAGGTACTTCAACCGGAAGGGCTGCCCCATGAGGAAGGGATGGAGGTTGAGGGCGAAGACCCTCCCGGAGCCGGCTGCTTCCTCGTACAGGACGTCGAATGCCTCCTCGGCCATCCGCGCCCATTCGGCTACCTGGACGTGCCGCTGCCCGATGATCTTGTCGTCGTCGAGGTCGGCGGGAACGGGGAGGACGTAGAGCGACCCGCCGGAGACCGACAGACGTTGCGGTTGTTCGTCGTTCGGCCAGTCGCAGACGTACCGAAGGCCCTCGCGTGCCAGGAGGTCGGGCGTGCGGTTCGACTCGGAGTATTCGACGCCGAACCAGCCTCTCGGGCGGCTCCCGGTGCCTCGCTCCACTGCGCTGAGGCTTTCGCGGATGTAGGCGGCTTCCTGCTCCTCGCTCATCGCTGCCGTGATGAGGTGCTTGGACGACAGCCCGTGGCCCAGAAACTCCCATCCGCGCCTCCTGCACTGGTCGATGAGGAACGGGTAGCGCGTGGCAACGATGGCGTCGACGGGCGCGGTCGCGCGGATGCCGTAGCGGTCCAGGGCCTGCATGATGCCGTACACGCCCACCCTGTTGCCGTACTCCCGGTACGAGTAGGTGATGATGTCGGGCGGAGGCCGGTGATGGGCGGCGCCGTAGTCCTGTATGAACGTGACGGCATCCGGGGAAGGCTCCCACTCGAAGTGTTCGAGATGGACGACGACATGGAAGGCGATGCGCGCGTCGTCGGGCCAGGCAAGCCTCGGCCTGCCAGGCATGGCCACGAAGTCGTGATAGGGGTTGTCCATCCCCGGTTTACGCTCGGCAGGCACCGGCTAGCTCCCCGCTCCGCGCTGACGGACATGGTCCAGCACGGCATCGTAGTAGTGTTCGAGGTAGTAGTCGGCGATGTCGTCCGCCGTCGTGAGCCACACCTCGTCGTGGCTGAGGATGTAAGAGAAGATGTCGTCGAGGTAGCGGATCCGGTGGGGCTGGCCCATCACCGATGGGTGAAGGGCGATGCACATGACGCGCCCGTTGTCCCTGGCCTGCTCGTAGAGCACGTCGAACTGGTCCTTGCATATCTGCGCGTAGTACGGGGCGTCGTGGCCCCAGCGCGTGATGACCGACTGGTCGTTCATCTCGAGCGTGTACGGCATGGAGATCAGCCTGCCCGTGCGCACGTTCAGCGGGAACGGCTGGTCGTCCTGGAACCAGTTGGCGTGGTAGAGGAGCCCGGCCTCTGCCATCAGGTCCGGTGTCTGGATGTTGGCCGACATGCCGGGGCCCAGCACTCCCTTCAGCTGCTTGCCCGTGTGGGCCTTGAGCGTCTCGATGCAGTCGACGTAGAAAGCGCGCTCTTCGTCGTCTGACATGCCCAGCAGATTGCGGGTGTTGTAGATGCCGTGCGACATGTACACCCAGTCCCGCGCAACCATCGCGTCGCGGACTTCCGGCAGGTGTTCCAGGACCGCTTCGTTCAGCGAAACGGTGCACCTGATCCCGTGCTTGTCGAACACGTCGAACATGCGCCATAGCGCGACGCGGTTGCCGTAGGCATGCACGCTGTAGCTGCGCACGTCAGGCGCCGGGATACGCCCCCGCTGCGGACCCGGGGGTTCGAACTCGTAGTATTCGATGTTTGGGGATACCCAGAGAGCCAGTCGTTTGCCTTCCGGCCAAACGACCTTTGGTCGGTCGATGATGGGCGAGTAATCGAACCGATCCAGAGTCATCATCCCCCCGGCGAATGCAACGTTGGGACTCGGCGAGTCTACTGTTGTGGTTGGGGTGGGTCAACCGCGTGCTTCGATGGCGTCTTCACCCCCTTGTCTCTCGATTGACATCCCAGATACCCGTCCCTATGCTCGATCCGCAGCATCGCGGGGTTGTACTGACAGTCGCTGAGCCCGGATTCCCTGATACGCGGAGGGTCTACATGCTTAGCCTGGCCGACAACGAAACGGTGACGCAGGTTGGGCCCCGCACCCCCATGGGCGATTACCTGCGCAGCTTCTGGATGCCGTTCCTGCTGACCGAGGAGTTGCCCGCCCCCGATTGCCCACCGGTGCGAGTGGAGCTGTTGAACGAACAGCTGGTGGCCTTCCGCGATACGAGTGGAAGGGTCGGGCTGGTGCAGCACAGGTGCCCCCACCGCCGTGCCGGGCTGTTCTACGGGCGCAACGAAGAGAACGGCTTGCGATGCGTGTACCACGGATGGAAGTTCGACGTAGAGGGCAACTGCGTGGACATGCCCGCCGAGCCGGAGTGGTCGAACTTCAGGAACAAGGTGAGGATAACGGCTTATCCCTGCCGGGAGACCGGCGGCGTCATCTGGACGTATATGGGGCCGCCGGACCGGACGCCCAGCATCCCCGATCTCGGGTGGCTGAGCGTTCCGCCCGATCACCGCTACATCACCAAGAGGATAGAGCGGGCGAACTGGGTCCAGGGGATGGAGGGCGGCCTCGACCCGGCGCACTCCAACTACCTTCACTCGACCATGGACCGCCACTGGCAGACTCCGCAGTGGCGGGAGACGATGAAGAACAGCCCACGCCTGCGGGACCGCTATCACGCCTTCGACAAGTCGCCGCGTTTCTTCGTGCACGAAACGGACTACGGACTGCTGATCGGCGCGCAGCGCAATGCGGAACCGGACACCTTCTATTGGCGGGTAACGCATTGGGCAGCGCCCTTCTACAACCTCATAGGGCAACAGCCGGCAACCTCTGCCGGGCCCGTGACCAGGGCCGGCAGCCTCGCATGGATACCACTGAACGACACAACGACGTTCGTCTTCAAGGTCGATTGGAGGGACGACCGGCCGCTCAGCGAGGATGACGTCAGAGCGGCTGAGAACTTCAGCGGCCCGACTCTCCCCGGCTCTTTCCTGCCCGCGGGAAACGCGGAGAACGACTACCTCATAGACAGAGGGCTGCAGCAGACGACGACCTTCACCGGCATAGGAGCCACCCAGTGGCAGGACCTCGCAGTGCAGGAGACCATGGGTCCGATAGTGGACCGTACCGAGGAGCACCTCGGCATCAGCGACACCGCCATCATCCGCATGCGTCAACTGCTACTGAGGGGCGCGCGGGACCTGCGGGAAGGCGCCGAACCGTACGGGGCCTCGCATCCCGACGTGTACAACATCCGCGCGGCGGAGGCGGTCCTGCCGCGCTCCGACGGCTTCGACCCGCACCTCCTCAGATCGTTCTCCGAGGTGGGAGCGGGGAACGGGGCTACCGGGGCATAGCTCCTGTGACTACGCTCCGTGGGCGGCTCCTGCGGTGCCGCGCAGGCTGCGCATGCCTTCCCAGGTCTCCAGCGTCTCGTTGACGACATCCGCCACGACGGGCTCGCCCGCCTCGACGAGCGCATAGCCCATGCGGCGGCGGTTGCCGAACTTGACGTGTTCCAGCGGCAGGCTGATCGACTCGTTCTCCACGGGGTCCCGGAAGGTGTTCATGGGGTCACCGCCGTCGGCCACGAGCTTCGCCTGCTCCTGCAGGAGCTTGCGGAAGAGGATGATGCCCTTGTCGGACTCGCCCAGCTTCTCCAGGTGGCGCTTCGCGATCGGGCCCTGCGTCACCCAGGCGAGGTAGTCCTGGTTGAAGAGGATGTCGTTGATGTAGCGGTCGTTCTCGTCCTTGAGCGGGACGTAGCGGTAGGGGACGACCTCCTGGCGGGGAGCCTGAGCGCCCGGCGCGGGGCGCCATGCGTAGTAGGAGACGTGGTAGGTGTGCGTGTCGTCCACCGGCACGCGGAACTGGAACGTTGAGCGCACCTCGTCGCCCACCAGGAGGATGTTGGGGAACATGATGGGGTGGCCTTCCTTCCAGTCGTCGTCCTCCTCCGAGTACCCGGCCTCGACGCGGCGCTTGATGATGCCGTGCTCGAAGACGTCGAAGCCGATCTTGAGGTGCGTGCCGCGCAGCTCCGGCAGGGCGTGGACGCCATTGCGGACGACGTTGCCGTAGTAGGCGTGCAGCCACTCGTTATGGACGGGGTCCACGGAGTTCTCCTGGCACTGCAGCCAGTTGCACGGCAGCTCCGAGATGCAGATCTCGCGTACCGCGTTGTCCCACAGCAACTGCTCCCACCGCGGCAGCAGGGGCGCGGGCTGTGGGCCCATGTAGGCGAAGATGAGCCCGCCGAGCTCCTGAACGGGGTAGCCGGCTATCTTCACCTTCTCCTTGAAGCGCCCGTCGGGGTGCACGGTCTCTTCGAAGGGCTGCTCGATGCACTGCCCGGTCTCGTCCATCATCCAGCCGTGGTACATGCAGCGAAGGCCGTGCTCTTCCGGGATGCCGTAGGAGAGGTCGACGCGGCGGTGTGGGCAGAAGCGCTCGATGAGTCCGAGCGTGCCGGACCTGTCCCTGTAGAGGACGAGGTCCTCGCCGAGCAGGCGGACCGGCTTGGTGGGGCGCTCGTCGAGCTCCGCCGTTGCTGCGATGGGGTGCCAGTAGCGTCGCATCAGCTCGCCCATGGGCGTGCCTGCGCTGACCTGCGTGAGTTCCTCGTTAGCCTTGACGCTGAGCATGAAGCCTTCCTCCGGATGCGGTCATTCGTGGTCTGGTGTTATGCGTACGTGGCCAGCACGCGCTCGATGTCGGCGTGAGCGACGCTGGGTCCAGCCTCCTGCGGCACGTACCGGCGGGGAGCGCCGTTCACGTACCCCCGGCTCGGTTCCACCGGCAGCGTGACCGGCTCTCCCGGTGCGCCGTGGAACACGTTCATCGGCTCGCCGCCGTCCGCGACGATATCCATCTGCTCCTTCAGCATCTTGCGGAAGAAGAAGATGCCCCTGTCGGACTCGCCGAGTTTCTCGAGGTCGCGGCGGGCCACCGGCCCCTGGCTGACCCATGCCATGTAGTCCTGGTTGAAGGTAACGTCGGTGATGAACCGCCCGTCCTCACCCACCAGCGGGTTGTAGTAGTAGGGGACGGGGTCCTGCCGGGGCACGACTGCGCCGTCGGCTGCGCGGAAGATGTAGATGGATACGTGCAGCGTGTTCTCGTCGTCGACAGGGACGCGGAACTGCATCGTGATCTTCTGTGGCGACCCAACCTGCAGGATGTTGGGGAACAGGATGGGGTGTCCCACCTTCCAGAGGTCGTGCTCCTCACCCAGGCCTCGCAGGACGCGGCGCTTGATGATGCCGTGGTCGAACAGTTCGAACCGTATGCGCTCGTGGGGCGCGGACTCGCCGCGCACGTCGACGGGTCTGCCCGCGGCCATCTGCTGGTAGCGGGTCCAGTAGGAGTGGAGCCACTCCGTGTGCACCGGGTCCAGCGAGTTCTCCTGGCACTGGAGCCAGTTGCACGGCAACTCAGTGAGAGCGATGTCGCAGGCCACGTTGTCGGCGGCGAGCGGCTCCCAGAGCGGCAGCAGCGGCGCCGGTTGCGGGCCGAGGTAGGCGAACACCAGCCCGCTCATCTCCTGCACGGGGTAGCCCGCGACCTTCACCTTCTCCTTGAAGCGTCCGTCGGGGTGCACCGTCTCCTCGAAGGGTTGCTCGATGCACTGTCCGGTCTCGTCCATCATCCAGCCGTGGTACATGCAGCGGAGGCCGTGCTCCTCGGGGATGCCGTAGGAGAGGTCCACGCGGCGGTGTGGGCAGAAGCGTTCGATGAGTCCGAGCGTGCCGGACCTGTCCTTGTAGAGGACGAGGTCCTCGCCGAGGACGCGGACGGCCTTGGTGGGGCGCTCGAGGAGTTCGCCGGCGGCTGCGATGGGATGCCAGTAGCGGCGCATCAGCTCGCCCATGGGCGTGCCTGCGCCGACCTGCGTGAGTTCCTCGTTAGCCGTGACGCTGAGCATGCGCGCACCTTCCTCGCGTGCCTGTGTGCGTGGCGTAAGAGTAGGGCGGAGCGTGCGCGCGGGTCAAGCGCAGGGGCAGCGCGAGACGCGCTGTATCCCGCTACTTCTGAGAACGCGAGGAGGTTGCTGCAGGGGCCTTGAGGTTTGCCTTGAGCATCGGGCGAAGCAGGACGGTCGCGTGTTCGATGGTGAAGCCGACCACGTTACCGTCGGAGTCCAGGTCCACGATTATCCCATCCGCAATCTCGTCGGCCTCTGCCGCAGGCTTCCCCGTCCAGACAGACAGAGTGTCCGAGTCTGCGAAATAGTGAACCTCTGCTTCCATCGAATCCTACCGCCCGAGCGTGGCCTCCTCGCCGAGGTAGTCGACCCAGGTGCCCATGACCTCCTCGATCTGGGGCACCGCCGGGGTGTCGCCCGCCTCGGGCGGGATGTAGCGCGCCTGCGCCCGCACGCCGAACTTCACCTTCTCCACCGGCGCATGCAGCAGGCCGAGGTCGCTCCCGCGGAAGACGTTCATCGGGTCGCCGCCGTCCTGCATCACAGCGATGTTCCGCTGCAACTGCTTGCGGAAGAGGATGATGCCGACGTCCGACTGCCCGAGCCGCTCCAGGTGACGCTTGGCGATGGGGCCCTGCGTCGCCCAGGCCATGTAGTCCTGGTTGAACGTCCAGTCCACGATGAAGCGCCCCTCGTCGTCCTTGAGGGGAACGTAGCGGTGGGGGATGACGTCCTGCGTCGGAGCGGCTGCGCCGGGCGCGGCTCGGTAGTTATAGATGGAGACGTGGAGGGTGTTGGTGTCGTCCACCGGCACGCGGAACTGGAACGTGGCCCGCGCCTCGTTGCCGACGAGCAGGATGTTCGGGAAGAGGACGGGGTGACCCTCCGCCCACTCGTCGTCGGTCTCGTCCTTCCCTTCGAGGATGCGGCGCTTGATGATGCCGAACTCGAACTCGTTGAACCCGATCTTCTGGTGCCTGCGGGCCGACCCCTGCTGCTGCCTGGCGATGCGGTCCGTGTTGCGGTAGGCGCCCATGTAGGCGTGGAGCCACTCGACGTGGACGGGGTCGAGCGAGTTCTCCTGGCACTGCAGCCAGTTGCAGGGGATCTCCGTGATGGCGATGTCGCGGACGGCGTTCTCCCAGAGCAGGTGCTCCCACCGGGGAAGGAGTGGCGTCGGCTGCGGGCCCATGTAGGCGAACACAAGCCCGGCCATCTCGCGCACGGGGTAGCCCGCGACCTTCACCTTCTCCTTGAAGCGCCCGTCCGGGTGCACGGTCTCCTCGAAGGGCTGCTCGATGCACTGGCCGGTCTCGTCCATCATCCAGCCGTGGTACATGCAGCGGAGGCCGTGTTCCTCGGGTATGCCGTAGGAGAGGTCGACGCGGCGGTGTGGGCAGAAGCGTTCGATGAGTCCGAGCGTGCCGGACCTGTCCCTGTAGAGGACGAGGTCCTCGCCGAGCAGGCGGACCGGCTTGGTGGGGCGGTCGACGAGCTCCGCAGCGGCGGCGATGGGGTGCCAGTAGCGGCGCATCAACTCGCCCATCGGCGTGCCCGGGCCCACCTGGGTGAGTTGCTCGTTCTCCTGTACGCTCAGCATCGAGTGGCCTCCTTGGGATCCGTGCCCTGGCGGGGATTGTACCGCATGGCGCAAAGCATTGGCCTTGCCCACCCGCGCCGGCTGCGGCGCAGTAGCTGGCACAAGACAAAAAGAGAGGCGCCCTTGGGACGCCTCTCCTGGTTGGTCGTTGCGGTTGCCTCCTACAGCGGCCAGTTGTCCTTGATGCCCTCGACGGCGCCGCCGACGCGTTCCTTGATCTCGTCCTCCGATTCCGCGGGGGCGCGGTCCGGGAGGTCCTCCCACGTCTGCAGCACCTGGTTGATGAGGTCGCCGTCGCGGGAGTAGCCGGCCTCGCCGGGGATGTACTTCCTGGCGCGCTTCATGCCGAACTTCACCTGCTCCAGCGGTGCGACGATGCCGCCCTCGGGCAGAGGAGTGCGGAAGACGTTCATCGGGTCGCCGCCGTCGGCGACGATGGCCATCTGCTCCTGCAGCAGCTTGCGGTAGAGGATGATGCCGCGGTCGGACTCGCCGAGGTGCTCGAGATGGCGCTTGGCAACGCGCCCCTGCGTCACCCAGGTCGTGTAGTCTTGATTGAAGACCACGTCCACGATCCAGTTGCCGTTCTCGTCGAGCAGCGGCACCTCTCGATAGGGGACCGACTCCTGCACCGGCACCGGCTGACCAGGTGCGCCTCGCCACGTGTACAGCGACACGTGCAGCGTGTTCTCGTCGTCGATCGGGACGCGGAACTGCATCGTCACCGAGACCTCCGAGCCGACGAGCAGGATGTTCGGCACGAACACCGGGTGGCCGTGCTTCCAGTCGTCGTCTTCCTCGGTGTAGCCCTTGAACACGCGCCGCTTGACGACGCCGTGCTCGAAGATGTCGAACCCGATCTTCTGGTGCGTCGGCAGGTCGAGGAGGGCGCCCTTGAAACCGGGCCCCTGCTGGACGTACTGCCCCCAGTAGGAGTGCGACCACTCGACGTGGACGGGGTCCAGGGAGTTCTCCTGGCACTGGAGCCAGTTACACGGCAGGTGGGCGATGGCGATGTCGCGCACCGCGTTGTCCCAGACCAGCGGCTCCCAGAGCGGGAGGAACGGCACCGGCTGAGGGCCCATGTAGGCGAACACGAGCCCGCCTGCGACCTCGACGGGGTAGCCGGCGATCTTGACCTTCTCCTTGAAGCGTCCGTCCGGGTGGACGGTCTCCTCGAAGGGCTGCTCGATACACTGTCCGGTCTCGTCCATCATCCAGCCGTGGTACATGCAGCGGAGGCCGTGCTCCTCCGGGATGCCGTAGGAGAGGTCGACCCTGCGATGGGGGCAGAAGCGCTCGATGAGACCGAGCGTGCCGGACCTGTCCTTGTAGAGGACGAGGTCCTCGCCGAGCAGGCGCACCGGCTTCGTGGGTCGGTCGTCCAACTCCGCCGCCCCGGCGATGGGGTGCCAGTAGCGGCGCATGAGCTCGCCCATGGGCGTGCCGGGGCCGACCTGCGTGAGTTCCTGGTTCGCCTTGACGCTGAGCATGTCGGGTCGTTCTCCTCGCGAGCGCGATTGTGCGTAGCGTAAGAGTAGGGCGGGAGCGGTCGGAGGGTCAAGCACGAGGGAGACAGGCTTGGGGCGGAACGCGCCGCCCCGTCCTGGTCGGTGTCTACGGCCTGCCGATCTCCGGCGCCGCCTCCGGGTTGTTGGTGACGACGCGCGTGTAGTACTGCCAGACGCCGCCGACCCTCGGGCGCCAGCCTGAGGGGAGCACCTGCGCGAAGTGTGGCAACTGCGGCAGCGGTGTGCGGCCGGACATCTCGTCGACGAGTTCGTCTTCGAGGTATGGGTGGTCCGGCCCGGCAGACGAGTAGGCCCAGTAGTTCATCTTGGCCTGCTCCTCCAGCTGCATCATCGTCATCACCGCGTCCTCCAGGCTGCTCCCCGCGGACGTCGCACCGTGGCCGCGCAGCAGGATGACCGGGGAGTCGCCCATGAGCTGCGCGACCTCGGCGCCCTCCTCCTCCGTCTGCACGGTCTTGACGTGGTTCCAGACGGGCAACTCCTTCTGCACCAGCTGCGCGCCCTCCTGGTTCATGGGGCGGAGGCGCCTGCCGAGCGTCGTGGCGAGGATGGTGTAGTGCGGGTGCACGTGCACCACCGAGTTCACCTCCGGCCGCAGCTTCATGATGGAGGAGTGCATGATGACCTCGAAGGGCTGCGACGAGCCGACAGGCCCGTCCACCTTGTAGCCCTCGATGTCCACCACGATCATGTCCTGCGGGCGCATGGCGTGCAGCGCGTCGACGGCATAGCCGCGCCCCTTGACGACGAACTTGTCCGGGTCGTTCGGCAGGCGCATGCTGGCGTGCCCCAGCGACGCGCGGAAGCCGGTTGCGAGACCCACCTCGGCGAGGACGCGGTTCGCGACCGCCACCTCGTATTTGACCTCGTCCCATTCTCTCGGCATGTTCTGATCCTCCTGCAAGTATCAACAGGGACTCTACTAGATAGCGCTGCGCCGGGGTAGGGCGGCCAGAGCACCGGACGCGTGGTAGGATTGCCGCATCCTGAACGAGGAGCAGGGCGATGGACATCCTGGCGATGGACGGCGACGGGCATGTCGAGGAGTGGGAGGGCACCTGGTCAGACGACTACCTGGAGCCCGCGTTCCGCGACCGCCGTCCCAGGGTGGTCGAGACCGGCGAGTTCGAGCACGACTACATCTGGGAGATCGACGGCCAGCGCGTCCGGGTCGGCGGCTCGCCCTCCAGCAAGGACGGCGTCGTTTCCACCGAGTACGAGAAGATGGCGAAGTGGCGCGGCCCGCACGAGAGCGGCGAGTTCCACTCCGCCGAGGCCCGGCTCGCGGTGATGGACGCCGAGAACACGTACCTCTCCGTGAACTACCCCACGCTGCTGCTGAACTGGCCCATCGCGGACGACCCCGCGCTCAATGCGGCGCTTACCCGCTCCTACAACAACTGGGTCGCCGACATCTCCAACCAATCGCCGGACCGCTTGAAGTGGGTGACGGTGATCGACCCCCGTGACCCCGCCGAGGCCGTTCGAGAGATGGAGCGCACCAGGAAGATGGGCTCGGTCGGCGTCATGGTCTTCGGCGACTACTCCAACAAGGCGCTCGACGACCCCAGCCTCGAGTGCTTCTGGGCGGCTGCGCAGGACCTGGACATGCCGGTGAACGTGCACCCCGGCATCGGCGCAAAGGACGCCATCAGGGCGTACCGCAACATCGCGGGCGACCAGTTCCTCATGTCCGTGGTGCGTGGCTTCAAGACCATCTGCGGCTCCGGCATCCTCGACCGCTACCCGAAGGTGAAGGTGTCGTTCCTGGAGACGGGCTGCACCTGGGTGGACTTCGCCGTCGCCGTCATGGACTTCACGCTGGACAACGTGAAGGACCGGCTGGAGCTCGGCACGATACGGTCGGAGCACAAGGCCATCGTGGAGCGCGGCCTGCCGGAGGCGACGCCGCTCGAGTACATCAAGGGCGGCCGCATCTTCATCGGCTTCGAGGTCGACGACGATCTGCTGCCCTACATGGTCAACAAGTACGGGACGGACTGCTGGGTGTACGCGAGCGATATCCCGCACGCCCACCGCGTGCCAGACTCGCCGCAGTACATCTACAACCGCCCCGACCTCACAGACGAGCAGAAGTCGCGCATCGTCTGGAAGGGCACGTCCGAGCTCTACGGCCTGCCCGTGCCCGCCGGGGCGGGGATCAGCGGCTAGGCAACGCGCGCTACCCTTTGCGCTCAGGTCCGCGAGCGTCGGCATCGCCGTAGCGCTCTTTCGCTGCCGCTCCGAACCAATCCGCAGCCGTGTCCACTCGCAGCGAACCCTCTTGAGCGGTTGCCTCCCGCACCTTTCGGGCTGCCGCCCTGGCCACGCCCACGGCAAGCCTGGTCACCCGGTCCTTCGCATGGATGCCTGCGGCTGCAACGGCGGGAATCAGTATCAAGGGTGGGCGCATACAAGTCTCCAATCCCGTTCTTCATCTCACCAGCGAGTGAAACTGTGGAAATTCTACCGTTGTCACAGCTACTGCTGGAATCAAGGAGGGAGGCGCAAAACCTCCATTTAGGGGGCCATAGGCCTCGTTCTGCGCCTACGTAGGCTTGCGCACGCTCTACTCCGTTGCCGAAGGCGTTCGCCTACGGGCGACCAATACCTTCAAGTTCGTTGCGGCCTCTGCCGCAGCTGATTCTATGGTGGCATCGTCGGCGTTCTGCTCAATGAGCGTAGCGACTTCTCTGAGTCCCACCGCCATCCCTCTTGCGCCAGCGGCTTCGGCGCTTAGGTAGAGGCGCCTCTTGCCTTCCGCTTCTGTTGCGGCTACCTCATAGCGCCTTGCTGCTTCCTCGAACCAGTCGGCAGCCTTCCTCATTCTCTCTGCTCCCGCTTTCACGGCCGCCTTAGCGGTCGGCGCGAGCACCTTGCTTGCCGCTGCAATTGCGAACTGCAACGCGAGTTGTGCCGCCTTCTGCTTAGCTGCGAAGCCCACTGTTGCAACGATAGCCATTGGAATAGCAGGGAATGGCACGACTGTCTCCTTATCGAGGCCTTGTCTCTTGCGGCTTGCGCGCCACGACCTTCACGCCGGACACGTCCGCCGGGGCGTCGTTCTCGACGTGCGCCGACTCCTCGGTGATGGCAACGCCCTCGAAACCCGCGCTCCTGAGCCGTCCGAGGTAGGTCTCGCGCGGCTCCGCGCCTGCGCTGCACGACACCCACGCCTCCACGTCCTTCTGCGCGGGACCGTCAGCGTTGAGCGCCATCATGTCCGAGATGTGGAGCCTCCCGCCCGGGGACAGCACGCGGAATGCCTCGCGGAAGACAGCGTCCTTGTCCGGCGACAGGCAGACGACGCAGTTGGAGATGACCACGTCCACGGACGCGTCCGGCAGCGGGATGTTCTCGATCTCCCCGTGCACGAACTCAACATTGGTGAGTCCGAGCTTCGCCTGGTTGCTGCGCGCGAGAGCCAGCATGTCGGGCGTCATGTCCAGCCCGATGACGTGCCCGGACCCGCCCACCTGCTGCGCCGCAAGGAAGCAGTCGATGCCGCCGCCAGACCCAAGGTCGAGCACGCGCTCGCCCTCCCGGAGGCCGGCCAGCGCGGTCGGGTTTCCGCAACCGAGCGAGATGGCGACCGACTCGGCGGGCAGTCCCGCCAGTTGGGCCTCCTCGTACAACGTCATCGCGCGGTCGATGCCCGTCGGCGCGCAGCACGCGTCGTCCTGGGACGTAGCTTCGACGGCCGTGAGTTCGATGACCGCCTTTGCGTCCTTCGCGTACCGCTCGCTCACCAGCCGCCTGATCTCCTGGGGTTCCGTGGTCATCTGTCCCTCCTCACTGCACGAGAACGCTGCTGAAGCTGCTTCAAGTGTACGGCCTGCGGAGGTTTCGTCATAGGCGCGGTTCAGCGCAGGCACCCGAAGTCGCTGCGCTGCTCGTAGACGTCGACCATCTTGTCGAACGCCGTCTTCTGGAGCGCGGACAGGCCGGACGCGCCCGAGATGATGCCGCGCATCTCGGCTGGGGTCCTTCTTCCACAGAAGAGGTCCGACACCATCCGGTCCATCATGTCCTTGACGGCTGTCCACACGGCCGGGTTCAGCTCGATGCCGATGTCGGGGGAGAGTTCGTCCAGGTAGATCTGGCTGCTGTACAGGTGGTCCCTCACGTAGTTCTGCCAGAAGCCGGCGTTCGCGTCGAAGCTGTAGTGCTCGTTGCCCTCCCAGTCCAGTATCTCGAGGGTATTCAGGAAGTCCACGAGACGCTGACGGTCGGCGTTCCTCAGCGCTGTCCTCAAGGGTTCGGGGATGCGCGTCGTCGAGCCTGACCCGCCCAGATGGGGAGAGTGATAGAGCACGTCCCTCGTCAGGAATGCCATGTTCCAGAGGCGGTGGTCCGAGGGCCCGCCGGGCCGGTCGTCGCTCCTGAGCCGCGAGTACCAACTGACCTCCTGTGCCCACGTTGTGGGTTCTCCCTCCTTCAGGAAGCCTTCGAAGTACTTCCGGAGCGGCGGGGGCATGAGTGACAGGCTGTCGGACGCGTAGTACGCGAATACCGTCTCGTACCGGTGGTAGAAGTCGGGGACCTTGTAGAAGTCGCGATCTGCGAGTATCTGCCAGGCGTTCTCGCTCTGCCCAACCCTCCCATTTCTCCTGCCGTTCTCTATGTCGGCCTGAAGCGATGCAACGGCTTCGTCGTAGTAGGGGCGCCACGCCTCCCAGGGGTTCGGTCCTCCGGTACGGTCGTGCTCGCGGAAGTCAAGGATGAACTGGGCCTGGTCGCGCTTGAACGTGTAGAAGTTCATCTCGTCGCACGGCTCCGGCCACCCGTTCCACGACTCCCAGAAGGCGTGCATCGCCTCGTGCATCAGGGCTTCGGGATTGCTGTGGCCAATCCTCACCAGGGCTCCGCCGATGAACCCTGCGTACCCGGGCTCCAGGTACGTCTGACCGGCGCGCGTTGCGTGCGGCCGCTCCACGCGGACCCCGTTGGTGAGCCACTCGACCGCGGCATCGGTTAGCCCATAGATGGCCTGGAGGTCAGCGATCCTGGCGGCCACCCACGGGTCGTCATTGGACGCGTAACCCCGGGTCACGACCCACTCGGGCCCCGTTCCTGCCTCTCCCACTCGGCGGTTGGCGGCCTGCGTCTCGACCCCGTCCAGGTTCCTCGCGGTGATGGTGTAGGAGTATCGCTGGAAGCCACTCACGCGGGGGAGGGAGTCGTACACCACGCACTTGTCGCTGCTCCAGTCGGAGACGTCGGTGGCGGGGCCCCTCAGGGTGACGCGGTACTCCGTGTGGTCCGGGTTGCGCTCGTCGACGATGTAGAAGTCGAAGCCGGTCCAGTGGACGCTCCGCGTGTGCCCGCCCTGCGGAGGGTAGGCGAGCGTGGCCGCGGTAGCCTCTGCGGAGAGGCCCACCTGCGTCGCGACGGCCTCGTACGTGTAGCGCGTATTCGCGCTGAGGCCGCCGTCCGTGTAGGACGTAACGCCGGCTGAGTTGCTCGCTATCCGCTCGCCGTCCCGGAAGAGGTCCACCGGTTGCGCGCCGCCGGCGACATTCAGCGCCCACTCGACCTTCATCTCGGTCGGAGACGTGGGTGTGAGCGCCACGCTGAGTGGGAGAGGCGTTGGCGTCGGCGTGCTGGTGGGCCTGGGAGTAGGCGTGGGTGTGCTGGTGGGCGCCGGGGTGGGAGTCGCGGTAGGCGTCGGTGTGGCGGTTGGCGAAGGGGTTGGTGTCGGCGTGCTGGTGGGAGTGGGTGTGAGCGTAGGCGTTGGAGTGGGAGTAGGCGTGCCGGTAGGTGTCGGCGTGGGCGTAGGTGTTGGCGTGGGAGTAGCGGTCGGAGTGGCCGTAGGCGTGGGTGTCGAAGTGGGAATGGGGGTCGGCGTCGGCTCGGGCGCGCAGGCCGCTGCAAGGACGGCGCCAGCGGCGACGAGCAGCGCAAAGCACAGGACACGAAAGGGAAGGGTGAACGTCATTGCCAGGTCCACGGCGAGAAGGGCGGCGCATAGAGGCGCATCGCGGCTCCCCACGCGTGGTAGTCTCTGAACATCGTGCGGCGGAGCATAGCATACGACTCGTTGATGGGGCGGCTCGCGGACGGCGGCTACGCCGTGCTCGACGGCGGCATCGGCACGGAGGTGGCGCGTCGCGGCGGCTCGCTGGGGGCATGGGCGAACCTCGCGAACGCCGAGATGCCGGACACGCTCCGCGCTATCCATGCAGACTTCATCGCGGCGGGCGCGGACGTCATCAGCACCAATACGTTCGGTTGCACGGAGCTGAGTCTGGCCGCGCACGGGATACACGGACGCGAGGATGAGCTGAACCGCGCTGCGGTGATGCTCGCCCTGCAGGCGCGCGAACGCGCTGGAGTGGAGCGGCCGCTCCCCGTGGCCGGCTGCATGACGACGACCAGCTATCGGGGGCCAGAGGGCAAGGTGGCTCCGGCGGAGGAGGACTGGGCGCTCGCCTCGCAGGCGCGCATACTCGCGGACGCGGGCGTGGACCTGCTCATGGTGGAGATGCTGTCGCACGTCGAGCGCGCAAGGGTCGAACTCGCCGCCGCTGCGACTGCGGGCCTGCCGGTGTGGGCGGGCTTCTCCTGCATAGCGGACGAAGGAGGCAACCTCACGCTCCTGAACCAGCCGGACGAACCTCTGGAGGAGTCGCTGCGTCGCATCGATCTCTCCGGGATCGAGGTCGCGTTCATCATGCACACGCGGGCAGTTCCACTCGGCCTATCCCATCGGGACGGAGCACATCCTGCTGGGGTTGCTCGCCATCCCGGAGGGGATGGGCTGCCGCACGATGGCGTACTTCGGCGTCGACTACGCGAACGCTCGCGCCGCCCGCGACGAGATCTGGGAACTGCTCAAGCTGACGGAGTGAGTGGACCAACCTATGCATGACCGCCTCGTGATCTTCGACTGCGACGGCGTGTTGGTGGACAACGAGGCGGTGTGGAAGCGCATCGCCGATGAGATGGCCGCCGAACTCGGTATCGCGCTCACCGAACAGGACCACGAACGCTATCGCGGCGTGCTGGACCTCGAGATGTACGCCGACCTCTCCCGCCGGTTCGGAGTCGTAATACCGAACGATCTGCCGCAGCGTCTCCAAGCGGTGAAGATCGCCGCATGCCATACCGAACTCACGACCATGCCCGGTGCATCGGAAGCGGTCCGAAGCGTCGCCGAGACCGGCGCGCCCATGTGCGTCGCGAGTAACGGAACGGTTGAGGAAACCGTCGCGAAACTCAGTGCGGTTGGGCTGCTCGACTACTTCGGCGACCGGGTATTCAGCGGGTGCGACGTGCCGCAGGGCAAGCCCGCCCCCGACCTTTTCCTACAGGCCTCGCGAGTGATGGGCGTGGATGTGGCGCGCTGCGTCGTTGTGGAGGACAGCGACACCGGCGTGCAGGGCGCGCTGTCGGCGGGCATGACGACCCTCGTTCTCGCGCCGAACGGCCCGTCACCCTTCGTAGCCCGATCCGGCGCGCTGGCGTTCAGCCGGTTCTCTGAGCTGACTGACCAGTTGGTGCGGATGTGTAGTGGCGGTGGCGGGAAAGAGTGCTAGGGCGTAGCCAGGCTCGCGAACCGATAGTATGCTATCCGGGTAGCCATTGTGAGCACAGAGGCGGAATCCCCGACACTGGCGGCGTTAGTGCGGAACCCGATTCCTCCACTCCTGGGTTCACCGGAATGGCGCAGACCACTGAAGGAGGATCGCCACTCATGACCACGAAGAAGAAACCGGTCAAGCCTGCCTACGTTTCCCGCTACTTGGGGATCGACTCCCACCTGAGCGAACGCAATGGTTCCACCGATCAGGTGTATGACATCGCCGCTGAACGCCCCGCAGGCCGCAAGCTTGCAGAAGACATAGCCAAGTGCTGCAACCAGTTGGACGGAGAGGGGTACGAAGTCCTCTCTGTGTTCCCGCTAACCAGCGGGCGCACTGCGGAAGTGGCGGTAGAAGCCGGAGCGCGGCTGTACGACCTCACTTACCAGCGTGATGGAAAGGACTACCTTGATACTGGCGTGGGCTACAGCGTTACGGATGGCGTAATCGTCACTGCCCGCTTGCGGAAATAGTTTCGCGATTTCTGCTGCCGGAGCCGCCCCGGCAGCAGAATTCTACGCAGGCCGGAACACGGGGAGCGAGATCTCGTCGGTGAGGTCCAGGAAGGCAACCTCGACGGCCATGCCGATGTGGATTTGCGCGGGGTCGGGCTCGACGTCAACGAGGTTGGTGGGGATGCGCCCACCCTCCTCGAGGTCGACCATCGCGACGACGAACGGCACGCGGTCGCTGAAGGCGGGCACCGGCGCGCGGTGCACGATGGCGAACGTGTGCAGCGTGCCTTTGCCGCTCGCCCGTATCCACGACACGTCGCGGGCGCCGCAGTCCGGGCAGAAGTCCCGCGGGTAGAAGTAGGCGTGCTCGCAAGCGTTGCAGCGGCGCAGCCACAGCTCGTGCTCGTGCGCCTTCTCCCAGTAGAAGTCGGACTCCGGCTGCTTGACGGGAAGGGGGCCCCGGTACGCTTCGGTCGTCATCAATCCACCCCCAGGACGATGGTGCCGGTGGCCGAGAGCGCGCCGCCGGTGCCGTTCACGAGCGCCAGCGACACGTCCGGCGCCTGCCGCTCACCGCACTCGCCCCGCAGTTGGCGCACGGCCTCGACGACCGGGAAGATGCCGTACATGCCCGGGTGCGTGTAGGAGAGACCGCCGCCGCTCGTGTTGAGCGGGAAGTCGCCGCCGGGGGCCGTGCGTTGCCCGGCGACGAAGTCCGGCCCCTCGCCCGGACCGCAGTAGCCGAGCGACTCCAGCGTCACAAGCACCGTGTACGTGAACGAGTCGTAGATCATCGTGAGGTCGATGTCGCCGTGGGTGACGCCGGCCATGCCGAGCGCGGCGGGACCGGTGACGCGGGCGGGCGTCGACGTGAGGTCGGGCATCGTCGTGATGCCGGCGTGGTCGTGGTGCTCCGCGTGGCCGAGCACCCACACGGGCGGCTTCGGCAGGCTGCGGGCGCGCTCAGGCGTCGTGACGACGATGGCGGCCCCCGCGTCGGTGACCAGGCAGCAGTCCAGCAGGTGGAAGGGCCACGCTATCCAGCGCGAGTTGTGGTAGTCGTCGAACGACATCGGGTCGCGCATCATCGCCTTCGGGTTCAACTGCGCCCACTTGCGCGTGGAAACCGCAATCTCGGCCATCGCCTGGCGCGTCCGGTCCTCGCCGTACTGGTGCATGTAGCGGGTGGCGGCCATCGAGTAGTTGATGGGCATGCCAATCATGCCGTACGGCATCTCGTACATGGCGGAGGGCAGGTTGGGGTCGCGCGGGATGGGGACGCGGCTACTGCGGCCGGCCTGGCCGTGCGTGATGAGCGCGACTTCGCAGAGGCCGTTGGCGATGGCGTTGACCGCGTGGCCGACGTGGATGACAAACGACGCTCCGCCGACCGTGGTCGTGTCGGTGTAGCGAGGGGCGAGGCCGAGGTAGTCGGCGAGGTCGTAGTTGACGTAGCCGGCGGTGAGGAGGCCGTCGACGTCGTTGCGAGTGAGGCCGGCGTCTTCGAGCGCGTTGTGCGCGGCCTCGGCGTGGTGGGCGAGCGCCGACTTGTGCGGGACGAGCCCGATCTCGTCGGACTCGGCGACGCCGACGATGGCCGCTGCTTTCGAGGTGCTGGTCATGGCCGGAGTCTAGCGCATCGACGGGGAGTCATGGAGGGCCGGGGTTGTCATGCCGAGCGTAGCCCGTGCTTCAGCGCAGTACCCTCTCGGGGAACGTCGGTGTACGAGAAGCCTGCCCGAGAGATTCCTCGGCTCCCCCATCGACTGCGTCGACGGCTCCGCTCGGAATGACAATCGACACGCTCATGGTGAGCCTGTCGAACCACGCCTTACGTCCTCGCGCTAGCCCATGCCCATGTCCGCCATGCGCTGCGTGAGCGTGTCCATGTCCACGTCCTCGATGTGGGTGGCAATCGTCCAGTGGATGCCGCGGGGGTCGGTCAGGTGCGCCATGCGCTCGCCGTAGAACTGGTCCTCGGGCTCGGCGTCGCTGGTTGCGCCGGCGCTCACCGCGCGGGCGTAGGCGGCGTCAACGTCCTCGACGTAGAGGTGGATGTGCGCCGGCTGGGCGGGAGAATCGGGCGGCATCGCGTCGGAGAGCATGACGATGGCGCCGTCGATCGTGACCTCGGCATGCGCGACGAGGTCCTCGGGCAGGGGGATGCGCATGCGCTCCACAGCGCCAAAGGCGTTCGCCAGGAAGTCGATGTAGGCGCTCGCGCCCTCAACGACGAGGTAGGGCGTGATGGCAGTGTAGCCGTCCGGGATGGGCTTGACGTCGGACATGGGGCCTCCTTCTACTCCTTCATGATGCGTCTGTGGAACTCAAATGAGCAGGCAGACTACCAGTAATGAGCACATCCCGCTCGCTTCCGAGCGCGGATGGAACGGAATGAGCATGCCGGTCCGCCCCTGCGGGCGGCGCCGTCAGAGGCGCCCCCACGAGCACTCTCGAAAAAACTGGCTCATTTCTGCTCATTCATGCTCATCCGCCTCTGGCAGCGCTGTCCTCACCGGGCGGAGCTGCCTGCCCCTCCACGAGGGGTCCCGTAGCAGAACCATGGTAGGGCAGGCGGGGGCAGCGGCGTAAGGGGCGGGTGTCAGTAGAATAGAAGAGGCATGGTCTAGAATAGAGACTCACTGTCGGCTTATAGGAAGGCATGTTCTCAATAGACCGACGATCGATTCCTAGGAGAGGCTTCAACCGATGGCTTACTGGGTGGTACGGGCACACGAGACAATACAGGGCGTAGTCGAAAGCGAGGAATTTATTGGGATTGGATTTGGGGGAACCAGACTGGGAGACCTTACCAACATCCCGATAGATGAGATACGTGCGCGTGTCCGTACAGCAGAACCGCAATCCTCAACCGGCGCAAACCAGTTATGGGACTTCATTTACGAAATTCAAGAAGGTGACGAAATCCTAGTACCACTTAGTGGTACGTTCAATGTTGCTCACCTTGGCAAGGTGACTGGGCAGTACCGCTATGAACCGTCATGCCCAATGCCCCACTGTCGTCCTATTGAGTGGATTCGGACTGGCATACCGTTAGCAGACCTTCCACATATTACGAGACGCACAGTTTTTCGGCCTGGAGAAGACTTGGCAGACGCTATTGAAACAATCCTTGATGAGCTAGAGGCGTCTTCACTCGAAGCCTCTCGATGGGATCAATTTGTGAGGCGAGCCAAAGCGTATATTGGTACGGGTAAACTCGACGAAGAAGAGATAGAGTACAAGTTGGAAATAGGACGTCGAATCGCAGAGGTTCGGCATGTGGTGTTGTCTAATTCACTAGAGAGTGATAATTGGTGCAGCCAGTTGAAAGTTGCACTTAAGGGTGAGAACAACCTCGCCAATTGGCGCACCCTGCAGAGATTTGAAGAATGGCTTGACATAAACATCAAAGAAGAGGGACCTAAATCAGCACTTGATACACTACGGAAGCTATGGCAATGGTCCCCACAAGAACTAGTTGAACAAGTCCAAGGATTTTCAGAACACCTCTCTGGGTATATGAATCGTGCAGGACAGACAAATATCATATCCATTCTGTTAATGGGCATTAAGGCGGAAGACTATCCACCATATCAAAAAACTTTGTCGGAATGGGCATATACACAAGTCGGATTTCACAGGTATAGACCAAATGCACCAGCAGCGGAAACGTACGAACAAGCTCTACGTTTCCTCGACCGGTTCATAGATGAGGCGGCTCAACGCGGGCTGACCTTACGCCACCGCCTCGACGCGCAGTCGGTGATTTGGGCGCTCAAGGGTAACCGTGACGAAGAGGGCAGCTCGGATGAAGGCGTTGCTCCCCCCGACTTCCAGACCCTCTCTGACGACCTGCTCCTCCCCGTCTCCTTCCTCGACGAAATCGCCACGCTCCTCAATGAAAAGAACCAGGTCATCTTCCAGGGGCCGCCCGGCACGGGCAAGACGTACGTTGCGCAGTCGCTTGCGAACCATCTCGCTGGATTAATGGGCAGCGTCGAACTCGTGCAGTTTCATCCTTCCTACGCCTACGAGGACTTCGTGCAGGGTTTCCGTCCGGTGCTTGTGAATGGCCACGCCGGGTTCGAGTTGCGGGATGGGCCGCTGCTGAGCGCCGCCGACCGGGCACGGAACGAGCCGAACGCGAGGCATTTCCTCATCATCGACGAGGTCAATAGGGCGAACCTCGGCAAAGTGCTCGGCGAACTTTACTTCCTGCTGGAGTACCGCAGCGAGAAGATACGGTTGCAGTACCAAGAGGAAGACGCGGAGCCATTCTCCCTTCCGAAGAACCTGTTCATCATCGGGACGATGAATACCGCCGACCGTTCCATCGCGCTCGTCGACCTGGCGCTGCGCCGCCGGTTCTCCTTTGTGGAGTTCGACACGAGCAAGGAACCCATCAAGGGCCTGCTGCGCCGATGGCTGGACGCCAATGGCCTCAGCCACATGAAATGGGTGGCGGACGTTGTCGACCGCGCCAACGAGAAACTGGCTGACGGGAGGCCGGAGGGCCGCCACGCCTCCATCGGGCCGAGCTACTTCATGCGGAAGGACAAGGAAGACAATCCCAGCCTCGACCCTGCTGATGCTGAGCGCATCTGGAAATACGACGTGCGCCCGTACATTGAGGAACGCCTCTACGGGCAGCATGGGCGCCTCGGCGAGTTTGACTTCGACGCGCTGCGCCGGGGACCTGCCCCTTCCGACGGGGCAGTTGAGAACGAGGAGCAGCAGGGCCACGGAGAGGCTACGGATGACGATGCCGGCGTGAACGATGCGCCAGCTTGACCTGAAAGAACACGTCCCAAGCGAGTCGTACTCCCTCTCGTCCGCCGAGCACGATGCGCTGCGTCTGGTGCTGCCGTCTCTGACGATTGAGCGCATCATCGGCGCGGAGGACACGTACACGCTCACCCCCGGCTCCTGGGTCGGCGCGGTTGAAGTTGGCGACCTATCGGTGCTCATCCGCCCCAAGCTCGGGATTCCGGAACTGCTGTCGCTCGCCTGTTACGCCACCGACCGGCTTGAACGTGGACAGCAAGGTCAATTCAACTACCTCAAAGATGAAGCGCTGCCCGACGCGCTGGCGCTCGCGCTCGTTGCCGCCGCGCGGCGGACGTTCGCGCGCGGGCTGCTGCACGGCTACCGCACGGAGGAGGAGACGCTGTACACCGTGCGCGGGCGCATCCGGTTCGACGATCAGGTGCGGCGCAGGTTCGGCATCCCGCTGCCGGTCGAGGTGCGCTACGACGAGTTCACCGAGGACATCCCGGCGAACCGCCTCGTGAAGGCGGCGGTCATCCGGCTCGGTCGGATGCGTCTGCGATCGACCGATGCGCGGCGCGGCCTGGGGTGGGTCGCGGCGATGCTCGAAAACGTGTCGTACGAGGAGTTTCCGTCGGGGGACGTGCCGGAGGTTACCTTCAACCGGCTGAACGAACACTACCGCGGCGTGGTGACGCTGGCGCGGCTCATCCTGCGTCGCGGGGCGTTCGAGGCGTACAGGGGACAGGTGCGCGCGTCCGGCTTTCTCATGGACATGAACCAGGTCTTCCAGGAATTCGTCACGGTCGCTCTGCGGGAGGCGCTGGGGGTTACGGAGCGTACGTTTGGCGAGTACGGCATCCCTTCGCTTGACGAGGCGGGGCGCATCCACCTGAGGCCGGACCTCGTTTGGCGGGAGGGTTCGTCTGTCGTGTTCGTTGGCGATGCCAAGTACAAACGGATCGGCGATGAGCGCATCCCCAACGCCGACCTCTACCAGCTGCTGGCGTATACCACCGCGCTCGATCTGCCGGGCGGGTTGCTGGTCTACGCGAAGGGTGAGGCGGACGCTGCGACGTACACTGTGCGGCATTCCGGCAAGCGGCTGGAAGTCGCTGCGCTCGATCTCACCGGCACGCTCGAACAAGTGCTGGAGCGCGTGAGGGAACTTGCGGTCAAAGTGAGGGCGTTACGTGGCGAGGCACGGCAGGTGCGACCTGCAGCGTAAGGGGCAGATGTCACAGTGGGGGTTTGTCAGCCGTTGTTGGTCGGCCGCAGGCGGTAGGAGATGCGGTCGTAGTAGAGGGTCGTGAGCCCCTCGAACCCGGAATCGGTGCCGACGATCAGCCAAACCCGGCCTTCGCCGTCCGTCTCGACGGTCAGTGGCCGCCCGTCGTTGTCCAGCGTCTTGATGCGGAACTCCCGGCCCGTCACGCCAGGATGAGCGACGTTGCCGATCACGACCATGGCCGCGCCTCCGCGGGACTGGTTCCCCTTGTCGATGTTCATCCTGAGGTGCCCGGTGCCGTCCTCCACGGTGACGGGTTCCACGTCTGACGCTCCGGCCTTCACGAAGACGCTCTCGCCGGGAGAGCCTCCGATGCCGATAAGACCGGCTGACACGTTCGTTGCCAGGTCAACCGACACTTCGACCTCGTAGGCTGCGTCCCGCTGCAGGCCCTCGACCCGCCTCTTGAGGAACATGAAGAGGTCGTCGCTGCGGTTGTGCCCCTGGACATAGATGCCGCTGCCTTCCAGTCCGTCCGGAAGGGGACGATGCTCGTGGTCGAGCTCGTAGATCGACTGGTCGTAGTCGCTGGGCAGGTCCGCGAAGCCGACGGTCCATCCCTCGGCGTTGTCGTCGAAGGTGAAGCTGAAGTCCATCGAGTCGGGGACGGCTGTCGGGGTGGGCCACGGAGTGGGGGTTGGGACTGGGGTCGCGGTGGGGGTAGGAGTTGATCCTGGGGTGGCTGTGGCGGATGGAGTAGGGGTGAGCGTGGGCGTTGCTACGGGAACCGGCGTAGCGGTTGGCGCAGGCGTCGGAGTCGCCTGCGAGCACGCGGCGAGGGTAAGTGCGAGGACGAGAAGGACGAACGTTCGCAACGAGGGACTCCGGTCACTGACGCGGCGCAAGGGTACCAGAGCTCGCTTCCCTGGGTGGCTATCTGGTCTGTGACGCCAGAGCCCAAAGCGACGAAGACCCCCGTGCTAGACTGCCCGTGACTCGTTGAGCCGGAGACGCATCCTGCGGACGCTCGCCCTCCTGACCCTCCTTGCACTTGTCGCGTGCCAGTCAACTCAGCCAACGGTTGACATGGTGGACTCCGGCGCTCGCTCGACACCAACGTCCGTCGCAACTCCCGCCCCCGTGTCCTCACCTATACCTCCGGTAACGTCCTCCACCGGCGGGGCTGACGTTGATGGTCCCTCAGCAGCGGAGCTCTTGGCCCGCGCTCGAGAGACGATGGAGCGGCAGAGCTTCCGCGGTGGCTACGCCTTCGCTCCCTGGGAGCATGAGCCGCCCGATCCGGCGTTCACCTACGCCCCGGGTCTCACGTTCCTCCAGGACTTGGGCGGGGAATGGGCCCCGTACATGCTCTTCTCGGACGAGTCGTTCTTCACTTCGAATGGCGGCGTTCGCTGGTCAACGTCGAGCGAAGGCTCCCTCTATGCAGCCTACTTCGGTGTCCTGCTCGACCCACGGATCGTGCTCAGGTCCGCCACCGCCCCGGAGATAACCAGTGAGGAGGTCATCGACGGCCGTGCCCATTGGATCGTGTCAGCCGGGCTGGACGTGGAGGCCATCCTGGATGAAGTGGCTCCCGAGCAGCCATACGTGGACATCACCCTGCGCTTTCCGTATCCGGAGGGAGCCGATGCCCGGAAGCTCGAGGGACTCGGCTACGAGGTATTCGGCTCCGTCTTGCCGGACTCCGCCCGATGGGAAGCGTTCAAGGGGCCCTATCAGCTCAGCTTCGTCGAGGAGGGGGATGGCGTATACGCCTCGGTCATCGTCCAGGGAGCTTCCGAACTGGAATCTTCGGCAGAGCAGGAGATACGCGCAGCCCTCGAAGCCTACGGCGCGGACCCGGACCTCATCGAGGGTGCGCGTGTCCGCTCCACCGTGCATGACACACGTGAGACCTTGCGTCAGCAGTGGCAGGGCCTCGAACCCCGTCTGTGGATAGACGCGGAGACGGGCCTCGTGCGCCGCCTGACCCTCGGTCTCGGCCCTGCAGGCGGAGAGTGGGTGGTCGGGTTCTGGGGCTACGACGACGACATCGAACTGCAGGCGCCCACCGACGTCATGGATGCCCGGCGGGCCGATGCCCTTGACCGGATAACCCGGATAAACGATGACATACTCCACAAGGCGCTTCACCATCACGAGGTGCAACACGGCCGCTACCCCGATACGCTGACGCCCGAGACGGTGCGGGATGCCCTCGAGGAACTGGGGCTTGCGTGGCCCACGAACCCGTTCAGCGGCGCTCCCTCACGCCATGCGCCGGACAGCGCCGGCGATTTCCACTACACCGTCGATGGGAGTGAAATCGGGAACGACTACGCACTGCTGGCCTACGGCTGGGACGTGGTGCTGTCAAACAGGTACTTCCAGAACAGAGTATCCGCAGGAGGGCAGGTAACCCCTGGGCTGGACGTCGTCGAACACGGCCTGGCGGACGTCCGTTCTGCGGGCTTTCCCGTGTGGTGGCTGGGTCTGGAGTCCAGCGAATCGGTCCAGGACGGTGTGAACCTGCCTTCGCTGACGCTGACCGAGGCTGCCGCATGTCCGCCGGAACCGGCCTGCATCTGGCCCGTCCGTCTCGCCTACGGCATACCGGAATCCGGCGCAAGGCTCATCCTCCAGGAACGATCGCGCACTGGAGGCGACGTTCCCGAAGGCGACCAGGTCCGCATAGCGGGGCAGGGGGCGACCGTGCTGATCAAGGAGGAAGCACTGGCATTTCCGGGACTGTCGGGGTGGCGAGCGACCGTATGGCTGCCGGAGAGCGTCATACGAATCGCAGCGGTTGTCCGCGAAGGGGACCCGGACTGGAACCGGTTCAACAGTGAGGCTGGACTCGCTGGAGCAATCCACTTGCTGAGAGAGCTGCAGTAGTCAACTCCGCCTGAGCGGAACATCGAGATCGGAGGCCGTCGCATGGCACAGGCAACACCGCGGTACGTTTGGGGCCTGATCAATCCGCGCGTTGGGGAGGACGAGCGGGAGTTGAGCGACAAGAGCGAACCCCTGCTCCCTCCGGAGGTCGCGGTCGTCTCGAACGGCCTCGGCATCAGGGACTACACCGTGGAGGGAGTCGAGGAAGCGATCGTCCGGTACGACGCGCTGGCCGCGGAACTGGTTGGCCGCGGCGCTCAACGAGTCGTCCTGGCGGGCATCCCCATTTCGGTCCAGCTCGGGCGCAAACGAGTGGTGGAGCTGATGCGCTATACGCAGGAGCGCTTCGGGGTCCCCGGCGATGCTGCCGCCGAGGCGGTCATCGCGGCGATGCAGCACCTGGGGGTGAGCAAGGTTGCTGTGGGGAGCCGCTGGGCGGAGGAAGTGAACAACGCGTTGATCAGGTACTTCGCCGAAGCCGACATCGAGGTGCTCGCGATCACCAGCGAAGGACAATGGGCGGAACAGGGGTCTGCGATGAGCTTCGATCGAGGAGTGCGGCTTGCCTTCGACCTCGGACGGCAGGCCATGCGGGAAGCCCCTGGAGCCGACTCGTTGTTCCTTCCGGGCGGCGCATGGCGCCCGCTCGCCGCGGTGCCGATCCTGGAAGAAGACTACGGGAAGCCGGTCCTCACCAATGGCAACACGAGGGCCTGGCGTATCATCCACGACGGCCATGCGCCGCCCGTCCACGGATGGGGAACGTTGCTCGCCACCCCGTAACCGGTAGGTGACCCGATGCGGACGGACCTGCAGTGCCAGCGCGCGAGCGCAACCGGGTCGACGGCGCCTTGCGGCAGCACAGGATGAGCGACGTGAGCATCGAAGAACGGTGGGCGATGGTCGAAGGCATCAATACCCGCTACCTTGAGGTGGGCAGCGGTCCACCCGTGCTCATGCTTCACGGAGCGCAGACCTTCCTGTCGGCGGACATATTCACCGACGTCATGGAGCCGATAGCGGATGGCGGTTTCCGGGTGATCGCGTACGACCAGCCCGGCTACGGCCTCTCTGACCTTCCACCGGACTACACGGTGTCGTATCGCACGACGTTCGTCACGAAACTGATGGACGTGCTGGGTATCGAGTCGGCCGCCCTGGTGGGCCACGCGCAGGCCGGAGGGATGGTGGTCCGCCTGGCATTGAGCGAACCCGACCGAGCCACGGCCGTCGTTGCCGTCTGCAACCTCACGCTGGTCCCGCCGCTCCCGGGTGCGTCCTCCGCCAGGGCTCGACCGGAGCGGAGTGCCCCCTCGTCTTCCGGCCCAACCCTGAGCGGTGTCCGGGCGGAGCTGGAAGGCGACGTCTATCACAAGGAGCTGATCACGCCGGACGTGGTCGAAAGGAAGCACCTGCTGAGCATGGGAAAGAACGCCACGGCAGCCATAAGGCGAGCCCGGACCCACGTGCCCTTCCACGACGCGGTACCGGTGTGGGAGCGTCTCCGGGATATCCGCGTTCCTCTCCTGATCCTGTACGGAGAAGAGGACCGCGAGTCGATGAGCGAGCGGGCGCGGTTGCTCAAGCGCCAGCAGCCAGACCTCGATATCCGGGTGGTCCCGGATGCATCGCATCTTCTGATGTGGGACGCCCCACACGCGTTCACCGCCAGTGTGCTGGAGTGCCTCGCCGGCATGGACAAGGGATAGTGCGGACTTACCCATACTTCTGTTCCCGCCTGCGCGGGAACGACAGGTGAGGGCGTTACGCGACATCCCTCACTGGCTGCCTTGCTCCTTCACCCCCATCCTAACCGTCCCCCATCGAGGGGGAAGGGACCTCCGAGAGATGCTTCGACTGCGCTCAGCATGACAATGGCGAAGTGTCGCGTGTTGTCAGCGGGGCGCGGCTGCGGGATACTAGCGACGTCCTGGAAGAGGCGATACGCCAAGGAGAGAGGACATGACCACGGCGGTGAAGTACAAGGCCATCGACGCGGACGCGCACGTCATCGAGAGCGATCAGACGTGGGACTACCTCGACGAGGCGGACCAGCAGTTCCGGCCCTACCTCTTCACGAACCCCGACAGACCGGCGAGCCGTTACTGGGTGATCGACGGACGCATCGCCGGGCTGCGGCCCCCGTCGCCGGTCGAACGTGAGCTGAAGGCGATGTCCGAACGCGCCGGGCGCGACCTCGTGACCGCCGAAGAGGCCCGCTCCCTCGACGACATCTCGCTGCGGCTCGCGCACATGGACCGGCTCGGCGTGGACATCCAGATACTCCACAACACGCTCTGGATCCGCGACGTGTCGCAGCGCCCCGAGGTGGACCGCGCGCTCTGCAAGGCGTGGAACCGCTGGATGGCCGAGGCCTGGAAGGAGTCCGGGGGACGCCTGCGCTGGGCCGCCGTCCTCCCGCTGACCGACCTGGACACCGCCGTCGATTGGATGCCGTGGGTGAAGGAGAACGGCGCGGTGGGCGTGGTGACGAAGCCGTTCGAGGGGCACCGCTTCATGCTGGACCCCTACTTCTACCCGTACTTCGAGGCGGCGCAGGAGAACGACCTCGCCATGACCATCCACATCGCGAACGCGAACGAGGCGTACGTCAGCGCTATCGCCTCGGCCTACGACCCGAGCGGCGGCCTGCCGACGTTCCGCATGCCGACCATCCACGCCTGCAACGGCCTCATCCTGAGCGACATCCCGAAGCGCTACCCGGAACTGCGCTGGGGCTTCATCGAGTCGTCCTGCCAATGGGTGCCGTGGATCATCCACGAGACCTCGCGCCGCGCGAAGCAGGCCGGCTGGAACTACCCGGACAACCCGTTCAAGGAATACAACATCTACGTCTCGGCGCAGACGGACGACGACTTCCGGTACGTGTTCGACTACGTCGGCGACGAGAACATCGTCATCGGCACGGACTACGGTCACACGGACACGTCGAGCGAGGTCGACGCCATCGAGACGTTCCGCAAGCTCGACACCATCAGCGAGGAGTCGAAGCGCAAGGTCCTGGTCGATAATTCGGTGGCGCTCTACGGGCTGTAGGAGGAGGGAGTGCCGCATCCGTACGGGGGCGCCCTTCGGGGCGCCCCTTCTGTTTGGGCACCCGCACCCCCAGCCGATTCACCCTCACCCTAACCCTCTCCCCTCAAGGGAGAGGTATGTTTGCAAGGAGGACACCCACAAGGATGCCCCTACTTCAGTACTCTCACGCTGATGCTGTGCGGCACTGCATCACCCCCTTCCTAACCTTCCCCCATCGAGGGGGAAGGGATCAAACAGGGCGTCCACAAGGGACGCCCCTACATGGGACACCCTCACCGCGGCAACCCTCACCCACGCGCCGAAGCGCGTTGCCCTCTCCCAAGGGGCGAGGGGGGAGATGCCCGCCTCCCGACCGAAGGCGAGGTTCCTGCGAAGGCAGGAACGACGGGAGTTCACCCCGATCCCCGCATCAAGTGCGGGGCAGGCTCTAATCTTCCCCCATCGAGGGGGAAGGGACCAGGCAGGGCGCCCATAGGGGGAGCCCAAACACGGGAACAGGGCTACGAGATTCCCGCCTTCGCGGGAATGACGGGATCGGCTGCGGGGCGGCCTACGCCTTCGGCTCTTCGATGACGCCGAAGAGGTTGCCCTCCGGGTCCTCGCAGTAGGCGTGGGTGCCGACGTAGGGGATCTCGTTCGGGCCGAAGACCAGCTTGCCGCCGGCAGCGGCCACCTTCGCCAGCGTCTCCTCCAAAGAGTCGACGAGCGTCGTGTTGATGACGGGCTGGGGGAAGTGGCGCTTCATGATCGCGCCGTCGATGCCGGGCTGGTCCTTCGGGCCGGTGGTCGCGAGGTGATAGTCCACCTGGAACTCCTCGGAGCCCGACCACGACTGGAACTCCCAGCCGAGCACGTTGCTGTAGAACTCCGCCAGCTTGCCCGGGTCGTCGCCGAGGATCTCGAAGTGGACCGGTCTGCCCATGTGTTACCCCTGATTCTGCTGCGCGAGTGCGTCCGTCCGCGCGGCCATGATGAAGTCGTTGCGGTGCAGCCCGCCGAGGAAGTGCGTCCACCACGACACCGTGACCCTGCCGTACTCGGTGACGATGCGCGGGTGGTGTCCCTGCTCTTCAGCCGCCTCGCCGACCGCGTTCGTGAACGCGAGCGCCAGCGCAAACGTCCTGAACCGGAAGGCGCACACGAGTTGATCGATGCCGTCCTCGTTCGCGACGCTCCACTCCGGCAGGTCGGCCCGCATCGCGGCGGCTTCCTCCGGCGTCGCGAGCGTCGACTGCGCGTTCAACTCCACGCACTGTTCGTCGGCAAGCGCCATGCAGGGAGTTTCGCGGCTGGGGGGTTCGGGCGCAAGCGGGGCGGCTTCGTAACCTGTCCACTCACCCCACTAAGGGCCCTCACCCGCCGCGCAACCGCGTCGACCTCTCCCTCAGGAGAGGTGGAATGCGAGGTTGCGCGCCAAAGCGCGGGCCTGCGCAGGAACGACGCGCCTACGCCCTAAGGCGCTGTGTTCATGGGAACGACGAGGCTGTGCCGTGTGCTAGCATCGCGGACATCCTCACGGTTCGGAGCGGATGCACATGCCGTTAAGCGGAGCGCAGATCATCACGCGGGCGTTGCGGGAGGAAGGCGTCGACACGATCTTCACTCTCGCGGGCGACCACATCCTCCCCTTGCTGGACGTGCTGTACGACGAGGGCTTCCGGCTGATCGACTGCCGCCACGAGCAAGCCGCGGTACACATGGCGGAGATGTGGTCGCGCGTGACCGGCAGGCTGGGCGTCGTCGCGGTCACGACGCCGGGGCACGCGAACGCGCTGCCGGGGTTGATCAACGCGCAGTCGACGGAGAGCCCCATCCTGAACATCGCGGGCTCCGCCGACCTGCGGAACTACCACCGCGGCATCATGCAGGAGATAGACCAGGTCGGCATCGCGCGCACGGTCACGAAGGGCGCGTGGCTCGCCCACGACCCGCGCCGCATCCCGGACCTGATGGCGACGGCCATCCGGGCCGCGTTTGAAGGCAGGCGCGGCCCCGCGCACCTGACGGTTCCCGTCGACGTGCAGAGCGCGGTCGTGGAAGAGGAGGAGGTGCGCTTCTTCGGCGCGGAGTCGTACCGGCGCACGCAACCCATCGTCGCGTCGCAGGAGGCGATCGAGCAGGCGGTGCGCGTGCTGCGAGGGGCGGAGCGCCCCATCATCATCGCGAGCACCCCCGCGGCGTACGGTGACTGGGGCGGCATCTACGAGCGGCTCATCGAGACGACGAAGATACCGTTCCTCACGGAAGAGGCGGCGCGCGGCATCGTGCCGGACGACCATCCGTACTGCTTCGGCTTCTTCGACCTGAGCCAGCACACTGCGGCGAACCTGGTGCGGGAGGCGGACGCCGTTCTCTTCCTCGGCAAGCTGCTCGACTTCACCATCGGCTTCGGGTTCGGGCCCGTCATCCCGAACGACGCGACCGTCATCCAGGTCGAGCCGGAGGCGACGCAGGCGGGGCGCAACCGCGGCGTCGACCTCGCGCTCGTGGGGGACGTCGGGCCCATCGCGGCACAGCTGGCGGACGAGGCAGCGAAGAGCGAGTGGGCGGAGCGTCCGTGGGTGGAGCGCTTCCGCACGGCGGTCGCGGAGCAGAAGGTGCGGCTCGAGCAGTACGTGACGGACGAGGTCCCGCTGCGTTCCATGCTCGTGCACCACACGCTGGCGCAGCGCCTGCGTCCCGACGACATACTCGTGTTCGACGGCGGCGACTACTCCTACTACGGGCGCGCGTATCTTCCCGCGCACGCGCCGCGCTCGTGGTACTACCTGCCGAACCTCGGTATGCTGGGGCAGGCGGTGCCGATGTCGATCGCCGCGAAGGTGGCGAGGCCGGAGGCGCGCGTCTTCTGTATCACGGGCGACGGGGCGTTCGGCTTCAACGCGATGGAGCTCGACACCGCCGTGCGCCACGGGCTGAAGGTGGTCTTCCTCGTGGGGAACGACGCTGCGTGGGGCATCGACAAGAACCTGCAGGTGGGGCTGTACGGCAAGGCCGTGATCACGGACCTCGTGCCGTCGCGCTACGACCTCGTCGCGCAGGGGCTGGGCGCGTACGGCGAACTGGTCGAGCGTCCCGAGGAGGTGGGCCCCGCGCTCGACCGGGCGATCGAGGCCGACGGCCCGGCGCTGCTGAACATCCGCGTGCAGAGCCAGATCAGCCCGCGTGCGCAGGCCGTCGTGAACAGCCGCCGTTTCGGGGGCGGGCTGTGAGCCGCCTCGTCGTCTACGGCGCGGGAGCGATCGGCGGCCAGATAGCGGTGCGCCTCGCCAACGCGGGCCTCGACCCGCTCGTGGTCGAGCCATGGGACGCGCAGCGCGAGGCGATACAGTCGCGGGGCCTCACGATGCAGACGGAGGGCGGCGGCGAGGAGCGTGCGTCGCCCGCCACCATCGCGCCGCACGAGCTGGCTGAGGAGGTGTCGCTCCTCCTCCTCTGCGTGAAGTCGTACGACACGATGGACGCGCTCGCGGTGATCGGGCCGCGGCTGGCGGACGACGGGCTGCTCGTCTCGATGCAGAACAGCATCAACGAGGAGTGGATAGCGCCTGAGGTCGGCGCGGAACGGACGGTGGGCGGCGTCATCCTCGTCAACGGCTCGTTCCTGGAGCCGGGGCGCGTGCAGGCGTCGGGGTCGGTGAGCCGGGCGTCGTTGACCACGATGCCGGGGGTCTACGTCGGGGAGTACGGCGCGCCGGCGGGTGAGAGAGCGAGGCGCGTCGCTGACGTACTCGCGAACGTGTGGCCCGCGGAGCCGGTCGACGACCTGCTGCACGAGCGCTGGTCCAAGATGGTGAACAATACGATGCTCAACCCCGTGTCGGCGGTCGGCGGGATGCGGTCGGCGGAGCTGCTGGCGAACGCGGATGCTCGGCGCATCGCGGTGCGGCTGGCGGCGGAGACGATGCGCGTCGCCGAGGCGGAGGGCCACCCGCTGGCGCGCATCATGGGCGACTACGATGCGGTAGACGTCTACGCCAACGCGGCGGGGGAATCGGACGTGGTCGAGCGTGGGCTGGAGGCGCGCGGAGCGCAGGTCCCGCCGGGGGCGATGACGTCCATGTACCAGGACGTGCGGCGCGGGCGGAAGACGGAGGTCGACTACTTCAGCGGCATCGTCTCGCAGAAGGGCGCGTCGCACGGCATCGCGACGCCGTACTGCGACGCCATCACCGCGCTCGTGCACCGGGTGGAGTCGGGCGACCTCACGCCCTCACCCGAGTCGTTGCGGCTGGTGGACGGGTAGGGGGCCGCATCCCCGCGCCACGGCTTGACACGCACTCGCGGGACAGCGTTAGATAACGCCGCCGCACGGCCTCCGAGCCGCGGCTTCGGAGGTTTGCCTTGCGATACCGCACCATGGGTGCTACCGGCATCCGCGTCTCCGAGATCGGCTTCGGCTCCGGGGACAACGCCGGACTGCTGGTCAAGGGCGAGCCGGACGTCCAACTCCGCGCCATCGAGCGCGCACTCGAACTCGGCATCAACTACTTCGACACCTCTCCCGACTACGGCAAAGGCCTCGCCGAGGAGAACATCGGCAAGGCGATGAAGGCGATCGGCTTTCGCCCTGTCCTCGCGACGAAGGTCGAGATCATGCCGGACGAGCTCGATCACATCGCTGAAGCCGTCATCGAATCGCTGGAGGACTCGCTGCGCCGCCTGCAGGTGGACCACGTCGACGTCCTGCAGATCCACAATCCGCCGAGTATCGAGACGGACACCACCGTCCCCGGCTGGCTGCACCTGGGGCTGGACGACTACCTCGGCCCCGGCGGAGCGCTCGAAGGGATGGAACGCCTGCGCCGCGCAGGCAAGACGCGCTTCTTCGGCTTCGCCAACGAAGACGCGGACGCCGACGCGGTGATGGCGCTGATGGAGACCGGCGAGTTCCACATGCTGAACGTGTGGTACGACCTGCTGAACCCGACCGCCGGGCTGCCAACGCCGGACGGGCTGGACGTGCAGCACGACTATGGGCAGTTCCTGCGGCGGGCGCAGGAGCTGGGCATCGGAACGGCGACGATACGCCCGCTCGGCGGCGGCGTGCTGACGGACCACGCAGTGAGCGGTGGCGGCAGACACGCGCTCGCGGGCGGCGGACTCTCGCGCAACGCGGACATGTACCAGGCGATGGTGGAACGAGCGAAGCCGTTCGCCTTCCTCTCGCGCTCCGGGCAGACGCTTTCGCAGGCGGCCTACCGCTTCATCCTCCAGGACGAGGCGGTGACGACCGTGCTGGGAGGGTTCTCGGAGATGGCGCACCTGGAGGAGGCTGCGGGCTGCTCCGGAGCGCCGCCGCTCAGTGACGAAGATATGGCGCGCCTAGACATGGTGTGGCGCTCCAATGTGGGCAAGTGGGATACGGAAGAACAGTTCATATCGGGCCTGTAGGCCAGCGATAGCCGGAGGAGGCATAACCAGATGGACATTCAGCTCAGCGTAGGCATGGCATCCAACCCCAGGACGTGGGCGATCCACGACGGTCGCGTGAAGCCGGACGGCATCGAGCTCATCCCGAGCCCGGTGCACGCGTCCGAGCTGTTCTGGCGCCAGTTGAAGTTCGGCGACTTCGACGTCTCGGAAATGTCGTTCTCGTCGCTCATCATGGCGATGGCGGCGGGCGACGAGCGGTGGGTGGGCCTGCCGATCTTCACGACGCGCCGCTTCTTCCACACGGGCGTCCTCGTGCGCAAGGACTCAGGCATCCAGTCGCCGGAGGACCTGAAGGGCAAGCGCGTCGGCGTGCCTGAGTACCAGCAGACCGCGGCGCTCTGGACGCGCGGCGTGCTCCAGCACGAGTTCGGGGTCGAGCCGAAGGACATGGAGTTCTTCATGGAACGCGTGCCTGAGCAGAGCCACGGCGGCTCCACCGGGTTCAAGCCTCCCAAGGGCGTCACGGTGAACCAGATACCGCTGGAGAAGAACATCGGCTCGATGATGCTCTCCGGCGAGCTCGAGGCGACGCTTCTCTACATCGTCGACCCGAACCTGATCGACCGCAGCACGGCCGACCTCTGGAGCCATCCGGACATCGCGCCGCTGTTCCCTGACGCGCGGGCCGAGGGCATCCGCTTCTACGAGAAGACGGGACTCTACCCCATCAACCACGGCATGGTCGTGAAGCGGGAGATCGCCGAGGACCACCCGTGGGTGCTGCTCAACCTGATGAAGGCGTTCAACAGGGCGAACGACATCTGCAACCGCGAGCGCGCCGAACACGTGGACTACTACGTCGAGACCGGACTCGTGAACGCGGAGGGCGGCGCGGCGCTCAAGCAGCCGCTGGTGCAGCACGGGGTGCGCGCGAACCGGCTGGTGCTGGAGACGGCGGCGCAGTACTCGTTCGAGCAGGGCCTTACGCCCAAGCTGGCGAAGCTGGAGGACGTGTTCGCGAAGAACACGCTGGACCAGTAGACCGCACGGTCCGTTCAGGCCCGACGAAGGAGGAGCGCCGATGCGCGCCGAAGAGAACGTACTGTTGACGCAGACCGGCGCGGGTACGCCCATGGGCGAACTGCTCCGCCGCTACTGGTGGCCCATCACCAGCAACGGCCGGCTGCTCCGCGATCCGGTCGTGTCGGTGCGGCTGCTCGGTGAGGACCTGACGCTGTTCAAGGACAAGAGCGGCAGGCTCGGCCTCGTAGACCGGCGATGCGCGCACCGCCGGGTGGACCTGTCCATCGGCATCCCGACGCGGGAAGGCCTGCGGTGCATGTACCACGGCTGGCTGTACGACGTGGACGGGCAGTGCCTCGACCAGCCGACGGAGCCTGAGGGCTCGCACTTCAGCGAGAAGGTGCGCATCAAGTCGTACCCCGTGCAGGAGCTGGGCGGTCTGATATTCGCCTACCTGGGCCCGGAGCCCGTTCCGCTGCTCCCTCGCTGGGACGTGCTCGTCTGGGACAACACGTTCCGGCACGTGGGCGCCGTCGAGCTGAACGCCAACTGGCTCCAGTGCATGGAGAACTCCGTCGACACGTCGCACACCGAGTACACGCACGGCCACTGGTTCGAGTACCACGTTCTGGACAGGAGCGGGGGCACCGGCAACCCCGAATACGACAGGATCACCCAGGCGCATGCGGACTCGTTCAAGCTCCGCCACCTGAAGACGGAGTGGACGGTGAACCAGTTCGGCATCCAGAAGCATCGCCTGCGCGAAGGCGAGGCAGAGGACACGCCGGACTGGACGATCGGCCATCCGCTGGTGTTCCCGTATTTCGTTCGCCTCGGAGGGAAGATCCGCAGCGAGTTGCAGATACGCGTGCCGGTGGACGATGAGCACACGCTGCACCTGGACTACATGGCCTACTGCCCGGGTCCGGACGTGGAGGTCCCGGAGCAGGACTACGTGCCCTACTTCGAACACCCGCTGTTCGACGACGCGGGGCGCCCCATCGCCGACTACGTACTCGCGCAGGACCTGGCGGCGTGGTGGAGCCAGGGCGCGATAGCCGACCGCGAGAACGAGCGGCTCGGCGTCTCCGACCGTGGCGTCATCATGTTCCGCAAGCTGCTGATGGACCAGATGAAGATCGTGCAGGACGGCGGCGACCCGATAAACGTGTACCGCGACCCCGCCGAGAACCAGCGCATCGACCTTCCGGTCAACGTCGGGCCGGGCCCGATCACCCCCGCCACTTTCTCCGAGAAGGGCGACCACCGGATAACGCTTGAAGAGAAGGGAGACGTCACCGCGGTGCTGGGTGAGGACGCCACGTTCAAGTTGCGTCACTACAACATGGACAGGTACAGTCCCGCGCTGAACCAGATACTGGAGATCTACCGCCGCTACGAAGAAGTGCGGCTGCAGCGAGCATAGCCCGGCATGTTCATCGACTCGATCCTGGAAGGCTTCCCCGCGATGTTCGAAGCGAGCGGGGAGGCCTTCAGCAGCCTCGCCAACTGGAGGCCCATACTCGCGCTCATCGTGGGGGTCGTGGTGGGTGTGCTGAACGGCGCGATGCCGGGCGGCGCCGTGCCCAGCCTCATCGTGCTGCTCGGCTTCGCGTACGGGCTCGACCCGTACATCGCGCTTCCGTTGGCCGTCGGCATGGTGGCGACGGTTCCAACGGGCGACACGCTCCCGGCGGTGCTGCTTGGGATGCCCGGCTCGACATCAGGCCAGGCGACGATCCTGGACGGCAACCCGCTCGCCCGGCAGGGCAGGGCGGGGGTGGCACTCTCCGCCGCCTATTTCGCGTCGCTGCTGGGCGGCATCATCGGCGCGGTATTCCTCTTTGTCACCATTCCGGTTGCGAGGCCTGTCGTCAATACGTTCAGCGCGGCGGAGTTCTTCGTGCTGGGCCTCGTGGCCATCGCGGTCGTCGGCGTCGTCAGCAGCGGAGCGCTCCTGCGGGGCCTCATCGCGGGCGCGTTCGGCCTGCTCATAGCCAGCGTTGGATACGACGACGCCACGGGCGCGCACCGACTGACGTTCGGGCAGGACTATCTCTGGGACGGCATCCACATCATCCCGGTCGTCATCGGGCTGTTCGCCATCCCCGAGTTCTTCGACATGGTCGTCAGCGACGTCTCCATAGCGCGCCGCGCCCAGACCGCTCAGTTCGATGCGTCCGCGCAGCGTCGGGAGGGCATGGCTGCCGTGCTGCGGAACTGGCTGCTCGTCATACGCTCCGCTGCGATGGGCGTCTTCGTCGGGCTCCTGCCGGGCATCGGCGGTTCGCTGGCGCAGTGGCTGTCGTATGCCTCGGCGCGCCAGACAGTGCGCGGAGGGACGGAGACATTCGGGACCGGGGACATAAGAGGCGTCATCGCGCCGGAGTCGGCGAACAACGCCGTGGACGGCGGCCAGCTCGTGCCCACGCTGTTCTTCAACGTGCCCGGTTCAGTGGGCATGGCGCTCTTCATCGGTCTGCTCATCGTCCTCGACGTGCGCCCGGGCCCGGATATGCTGAACAGCCAGTTGCCGCTCACCATGACGATAGCGTTCTCGCTGGTGATGGCGAACGTCTTCGCCACGGGCCTTGCGCTCGGGTTCACGCCGGTCCTCACCCGCATCGCATTCGTCCGTCCCAACATCCTCGTTCCCATCATCCTCGCCGTGATGACGATCGCGGCATTCCAGGCGAACCGATCGATCTACGACCTCGTGGTGATGCTGGCGTTCGGCGCGCTCGGCTATTTCATGAAATCGTACGGTTGGCCGCGTCCCCCCATCATCATCGCCGTCATCCTCGGCGGCATCATCGAGCGGTACTACGGCATCGCGAGCGGCGCGTTTGACTGGGTGAACTTCTCGAACCCGACCGAAGGCGTCTTCACGCGACCTGCCGTCATCATCATCATCCTCATCGCAGTGGGCACCGCTGCCTATACGGTGCGCATGCAGCGCAGCGTGAACCGCACCATGCAGCGGCAGGAGGCGGAGTTCGCAGCCCGTGCCGAAACCGCTCCTTCTCCGCCTGCCGGCGCGAGTGAAGACGCTCCGGAACCGCCCCGGGCAGAGACCGCAACATCGAGGTCCCGCCCGCCCTTGCTGAGCCTCCTGCGGCCAACGCCCAGCGGCATCTTCATCGCTCTCTTGACGTTCGCCTTTGCCTTCACGTTCTGGCAGACGTTCGAGTGGACGAGCCAGGCGGCGCGCCTGCCTCGTGTCATCACCGTTGTCGGGCTTGCTCTAGTAGGCGCCTACGCGGTGTCCCACCTCGTCTCTCCCCCGTCCGGCGCCGGACGCATTATGGACATCGGCAGGACCCGAACCGACGACGACCGCCGCGTCCTCATGCTGCGCACGGTCAAGGCCATCGGCACCACGTTCGGACTCGTGCTGGCGATCTGGCTCATCGGCTTCCAGATCGCTCTCCCGGCCTACGTCTTCCTCTACCTCTTCTTCTTCGGACACGTTCGCTGGTGGGCGGCCCTGGGATGGCTCATCGTCTTCGTCGCGCTCATCTACGGCTTCTTCGACGAAGTCATCCACATCCCGTGGATAGACCCTGTGCTGGGGGATTTCATCCCCGACATCCTGAAGGGCAGGGAGACGATCACGCAGTTCTGGGGTCGGCTCTCCGGTTAGAGGGTTGCGCGTAGACGGAAGTATGCCGCCGTGTTAGCATTTTTTGCTAACGCGCCCAGGCGCAGACCATAGAGATCCAAGCTCCTAGGAGGACAGATGCGGACCGCATTCAGATCAGCAAAGAAGGCCGTCAGCCTGTTCGCGCTGGCATCCATCCTGGCGATGCTCGCTATCGCCTGCGGAGGCGACGACCCGGACCCCACGCCCACGTCGGCCCCGCAGCAAGCCGCCCCGACCCCGACGCCGGCAGAGGCGATGATGGAGGAGCCGACGCCCACACCTGGCGAGGCGATGGCCGAGACGGCGGCCCCGACGCCCACGCCCGGCGAGGCGATGACTGAGACGGCGGCCCCGACACCCACGCCGCGGCCGCGCCCGACGCCGACGCCGATCCCGGTCGAGGAGCAGGTGGACTTCTCCGGCAAGACGGTGCAGATCACCGTCGGTTACGCGCCAGGCGGCGGATTCGACACGTTCGCCCGCATCTTCGCGCACCACCTGTCGGACGAACTCAGGGGCAACCCCAACGTCTTCGTGAGCAACAAGCCCGGCGCCAACACCCTCGTCGCCGTGCGCTCCGTTATCGACAAGGACTACCGCGACAACCAGGTGGACATCGTGGTGGTGATCTCCACCCTCATCCAGCAGTCCATCCTCGGTGGGGTATCCGAGTTCGACGCAGCGAACGACCTCGTCTACCTTGGCGCTCCGGACTACACGCCCAGCGATCAGACCTGGTGCATCCGGTCCGATCTTGCGGGCAACCTGGACGAATACCTCGCGGGCAGCTACACCCTCGGCCAGATCGGCCGGGTGGACACGTATGCGACCTCCTCCGAGTGGGCCGTGCAGGTCGGCTTCCCGTTCGAGCGCGTGTTCGGCTACACGGGCACGTCCGACATGGACGCAGCCTTCAACCGGCGCGAGATCGACATAACCCCCACCTGCCGCGACTCGCAAGTTGCCCAGAACCCCGAGTGGGCTGAGGGCTACGCGACGCCGCTCTTCTACACGATCATGGAGCCGGAGTGGATCAAGGCAGGCAAGGCAGAGGGCAAGTACGAGTGGGTCAAGTCGATCAGAGAGATCGCGCAGGAGCGTCTCAGCGCCGGCGACGACTACCTGAATGCCTTCGACGCTTTGATGGCGGCAGCGGCATCCAGTCGCATCTACGCCATGCCGGCGCAGACTCCGGGCAATATCGTGAACGAGATGCGGGCCGCGTTCGAGCGGGTTGTGTCTAGCGATGACTTTATCGCGGACATGAAGTCCCGCCGCTACGACGTTGGCCTGAGGACCGGCGACCAGTACCAGGCGCAGGTGGAGTCGTTCGCGGGACTGCCTGACGAGACGCTGGATATCATCCGCGGACTCTTCCCTGAGTAGGCCTCGGATAACTCGGACTCGAAGAGAGGAGCGTCCATTTGGACGCTCCTCTTGCGTTGAACGGTTCCTCGGCTACACTTGCGCAGGCAACGGTGGAGGAGCGATGTACGACCGGCAGGTGATGGACGTGGAGGACGCGCTGCGGGCCGTGGACGCCGCCATGGAGGCAGCGTCCGTCGAAGGCGCGGGGCCGGTGGCCGTCGCCGTCGTCGACGACAACGGCGACCTCGTCGCGTTCGCCCGCGCCGACGGCACGCCCATCTTCCAGCGGCGCCACGCCATCCGCAAGGCGTACACGGCGTCCCGCGTGGGCGCGGACCTCACGGCGTTCTCCGCCGAGCGCGCTCAGCGCGGCATGAGCGCCGCGGAGTTCGACGACGCGTTCGTTGGAGCTGCGCATGGGGGTGTTGTCGTGCGTGCGGCAGGGCAAGGGGCCGTCGTTGGGGCGGTCGGCGTCCAGGGGTTCGACCGCGAGCAGGACGAGCGCCTCGCCCGCGTCGCGCTCGCCGCGTTGGAAGGGGGGCTCGCGTGAGCACCCGGAAGACGCTCGGGCTTGCCGAGTCGCGGGAGGCGCTCGCGGAGATGCTGCATAAGGCCGACGAGATGGGCGGGCGCCCCATCGCCATCGCGGTGACGGACGACCGCGGCGAGCTGATCTGCTTCGCGGCGCAGGCCGGTGTGAACGTGGCGCTCGCCCGTCAGAACGCCATGAAGAAGGCATATACATCCGCCTGCATGCGGGCGGACACGATGGACTTCGAGGAGCGGGTCAAGGCGTCACCGCTCGGGCTTGCTGGCTTCGGCAACCCCAACCTCTTCACCGGCGGGGGTGGCGCGGTGGTTGTGGCGCCGGACGGCACGATCCTCGGCGGCCTTGGGGTGAGCGGACGCACCGCGAAGGAAGACGAGGAGATTGTCCAAGCGGGCAAGGCGCTTATCGGACGGCTGATCCAGGAGCAGGCATGAGCTTCACAGGGAAGACGGTGGTTGTCACAGGCGGCAGCGGTGCGGTGGGGCGCGTGGCGTCGCGCAGGTTCGTGGAAGCCGGCGCGCGGGTTGTCGTCGCCGACATGGCGCCGCCGCCGGACGAGGCGGGCGCGGTCGTCTACCACGAGACAAACGTGCTCGACGAGGCTTCAGTACGCGGCTTGTTCGAGCGTGTCGCTTCGGAGTTCGGCGGGCCGCACGCGCTCGTAAACATCGCGGGCGGGTTCCGGTTCGGCCCTTCGGTCGAAGAGATGGAGGAGTCGGACTGGGACAGCTTGCTGCAGCTGAACCTGAAGTCGACGTTCCTCACCATCAAGAACGTGCTGCCGTACATGAAGGCGCAGGACTACGGGCGCATCGTGAGCATAGCGGCGCGCAGCGGCCTTCGCGGCGACCCGATGGTCGCCCACTACTCGGTGAGCAAGGGCGGCGTCATCCTGCTGACGCAGTCGGTGGCGGCCGAGGTGAAGGCGCACGACATCACCGTGAACGCGGTGCTGCCGAGCATCATCGACACGCCCGCGAACCGCGAGGCGATGCCGGACGCGAAGGCGGAGCGCTGGGTGCAGCCCGACGACCTGGCGAACGTGCTGCTCTTCCTGGCTTCCGAGGAGGCGCGGGCAGTCTCCGGCGCCGCGGTGCCGGTCTACTACAAGGCGTGAACGGCCCGCACGTCGTGGTGGACTGGAAGCAGATGGCAGAAGCGCAGCGTGCCTACGTGCTGCGTGAGAAGTTCGATGCACTAGCTGCGGAACGCGACCCCCGCCACCGCGACGACCCCGTGATGCTGCGCATGCGCCGCGTTACCAGTTGGATCACGAGTGCGGTGCATGAGGGCCGCGATGACGACACGGCCTTCATGTGCTATTGGGTCGCCTTCAATGCTCTGTACGGCGACGACACAGGACTGATCAAACTCGAAGAGACCGAGCGGGCGACCTATCGCCGGTGCATCGAAAAGATCGCGGATACAGGCCCGCTCGTGCTTTACCGTGAACTTGACGAGGCGCTGGGAGAGGGAGAGATACGCGCGTTGGTCAACGACAGATACGTCCTCGCGCCCTATTGGCACAGCGCCGGGTGGCAGCGTGCGCTGCGCGAGGACGCTCAGCGGCTGGACAACGCCCTGCAGTGGAAGAACACGAAGGAAGTGCTGTGTCTTGTCTTCGACCGCCTGTACGTCCTGCGCAACCAACTCCTGCACGGAGGAGCGACCTGGGGGAGTTCGATCAACAGGGCGGAGGTCGCGATGGGCAGGCGGTTCGCGGCCTTCCTGGTCCCGCTGCTGGCTGACCGGGTGCTGGACAACCCGGACCTCGACTGGGGGAAGCCGTACTACCCTCCCTCGAATCAAACCTGGAGGAACAGCGATGCCTGACATCCAACGAACGAACCCGGAGGGGCTTGCGCCGCCGCCTGGGGACCGCTACTCCCACGTCGTGCGGTGGGGCAACCTCGCCTGGATATCGGGGCAGACCTCCCGCGGGCCGGACGGCGCCGTTATCGGCCTGGACAGCGCGCCCGCGCAGGCGCGACAGGTCTACGCGAACCTGCGCACCGCGATCGAGTCGGTCGGCGGGACGTTCGAGAACATCGTGAAGGTCACCATCTTCATCACCTCGGAGGCGTACCTTCCGGCGGCGCGCGCCGCACAGAACGAGTGCTGGGGCGACGTTCCGCCGCCTGCGAGCTCGATGGTCATCGTACGGGCACTGGCGCAGCCCGAGTACCTCATCGAGATCGAGGCGTTCGCCGTCCTCGACTAGCGCGCGTGACTCACTAACGCGCCGGCGACGCTGCCCAGTTGTCCCCGCTGTCCTCGGGACGCGGCCCCCACTTCCCGGCCTCGGCCTGCGCGAGGAATTCGGCCACGAGCGCGTTGAACGCGGCCGGCTCCTCCAGGTTGCATGCGTGGCCGGTGTGCGGCAGCATCGCGAGCCCGGAGTTCGGCACGGTGCGCCGCAGGAAGAGCGACGGCCCGACGCATGGGTCGTCCTCATCGCCGCAGACGATGAGGAACGGCACGTCCACCTGCGCCAGGTCGGCTTCGCGCGTGTAGAGGCTCGGACGCCTGCCCTGGAAGCCGCGCAGCGTGTTGGCGGAGCCCGTCGCCGAGTGGGCGCGGAAGAGCGCGGCGAACCGCTCCCAGCCTGCGGGGTCCTTCTCCCTGAAGCGGATGCGCGTCGAGCCGGAGAGGTATGCCTCCATCCCCGCCATTCCGTTGGCCTCCAGCAACCCCGCGCGCTCTTCCGACTCGGTCAGGAACGACGCGGGGTCGTCGCTGCCGGTGCCGACGCCCGCCGCGACGACGCCCAGGCAGCGCTCCGGGTGAGCGAGCATGAACTGCACCGCCGTGTACGCTCCCATGGAGAGCCCGCAGACGTGCGCACGCTCGATGCCCAGCGCGTCCAGCAACCCCAGCAACACCGCCACCTGGTGGTCCCACGTGTAGTCCTCCCAGTCCGGCGGGACCTCGGAGGGCGGGTAGCCCTTCGCGTTGTAGGTCACGGTGCGGTAGCGGCGGGAGAAGTAGTTCACCTGCTGGTCCCAACTCTCTCTGCTTCCCGCAAACTCGTGGCAGAAGACCAGCGGCAGGCCACTCCCACTCTCTGCGTACTCGATGGCGGCTCCGTCCACTGTAACGTTCGGCATCGCGCGACTCCCTGCATCCGTAGGTGGGGGCGATTCTAGCGCGTCAGTGCGATACTGGCCCTCTCCCCTTGGTACAGCAGGAGGCCAAGCCTTGGTCACGACGAACACGACGAACTACGGCCTGATCCGCACCGTGCAGGTGCGCAACGAGAACATCCCCGGCGTGCTGGGCGCGCTTGCGTCGGCCATCGGCGGCGCAGGCGCCAACATCGGCAATATCCAGACCGTGCACCTGAGCCAGAGCTACGTGCTCCGCGACATCGACGTGCACGTGGAGGATGAGACGCACCTGCTGGAGGTGCTGCGCGCAGTGGGGCAGGTGAAGGGCGTGCGCGTTACGGAGACGCGCGACGAGGTGATGGACCTGCACCAGGGCGGCAAGATCGCGATCGTGAGCCGCCAGCCCGTCTCGGACATCGCCATGCTGCGGAAGGTGTACACGCCCGGCGTGGCGGAGATATGCCGCGCCATCCACGCACAGCCGAAGCTGGCGCGGCGCTTCACGTCCATCGGCAGCACGGTGGCCATCGTGACGGACGGCACCGCGGTGCTGGGCCTGGGGCGTATCGGGCTCGCGCCCGCGATGCCGGTGATGGAGGGCAAGGCCGCGCTGCTCCAGCAGTTCGCGGGTGTGAACGGCGCGCCGCTCCTGATCGAGGCATCGGACCCCGGCGAGTTCGTTGAGGCCGTGGTGCGTGTCGCGCCGACGTACAGCGGCATCCACGTGGAGGACGTCGCAGCGCCCGCGTGCTTCGACATCGTGGCGGGGCTGCGGGAGCGACTCAGCATCCCCGTGATGCAGGACGACCAGGACGGCACCGCCGCGGTCGTGCTCGGCGCGCTGATGAGCGCCATGCGCACCACAGGCAGGCGGCTCTCCGACGTGACGATAGGACAGGTGGGGCTGGGCGCTGCGGGCAACGCCGTGGCATCGCTGCTGATGTACGCCACCGGCAGGCCGGTGCTGGGCGCCGACGTGAACGAGGACGCCATCAGCCGCCACGAACGGCAGGGCGGGCAGGTCTCGTCGCTGGAGGAGATCATGGCGACTGCAGACGTGGTTGTGTCGACGACCGGTGTGCCGGGCCTCATCGCGCCGGAGGCCGTGCGTAGCGGGCAGATCGTGTTCGCGCTCTCCAACCCGGACCCGGAGATACGGCCCGCGCTGGCGATCGAAGCAGGAGCGTCGCTCGCTGCCGATGGGACCACGGTGAACAACCTGCTGGGGTATCCGGGCATCTGGCGCGGGGCGCTGAGTACGCAGGCCGGCGAGATCAACCGCGCGATGCTCATCGCGGCAGGCGAGGCGCTGATGGAAGCGACGCCTCACGGCGACCTGAGCCCCACGCCGCTCGACCCGGAGGTGCACCGCAGAGTGGCGTACGCCGTCGGCAAGGCGGCTGTCGAGACCGGCGTCGGTGACGCAGATGGACTCGTGGACCTGGAGTGAGGGGTAGGGCTCGGGACTCAAGCTGAGGCGCTGATGTCCCGGATGATGACGTAGATGACGGCCGCCCATACGGGGGCGCCGAAGACCGCGAGTACCCACTTGGCCAGCCGCCACTCGCCGCGCAGGCCGGCTACGTCGCTTCTGAGGTCGGCCACCTCGCTCCGGAGGTCGACCAATTGGGAGGCCAGCCCGTCGATGCGATCGTCAACATGAGCGCGTAGCTCGTTGACACGGTTGGCCACGTCCCTGAGTGATACTTCGTAAGTCGCCATCGTCAGGCCTCGGTCTCACCATACTCCAGTTGTGCCTGGTAATGCAGGAGCTGTGTGGTGCAGTTTGACTAACGAAGCTGGGACTTCGTCAGGCCGGATGAGACAGGTCGGTTCCGGGTGGCCCAGGCCTAAAACTTCTCGTCGAAGGCGACCTGGCCGGTGACGGCGACCTGGTAGGCGGAGACGCGGCGCTCGAAGAAGTTGGAGAGCTCCTGAACGTCCTGCAGCTCCATGAAAGTAAGCGGGTTGCGCGTGCCGAAGTAGGTCGGCAGACCGAGGTTGGTGAGCCGCTGGTCGGCGACGTATTCGAGGTATTGGCGCACCTCGATGACGGTAAGTCCGGCGACTCCTCCTTCCAGCAGGTCCTCGGCGAACTGCGTCTCGCAGTCGACGGCCTCCTGGACCATCTGCGTCACCTGCTCCTCCATGCGCTCGTCGAACAGGTGCGGGTACTCCTCGCGCGCCGTGCGGACGACCTGCAGCCCGAACTCCATGTGGGCGGACTCGTCGCGGAAGACCCAGTTGGTGCCGGACGCGAGGCCGTTCAGCAGGCCCTTGGAGCGCATGAAGTAGACGTAGGCGAACGCCGCGTAGAAGAAGAGCCCCTCGATGCAGGTGGCGAAGCAGATGAGGTTGAGGATGAACTGGCGTTTCTGCTCGTCCGTGTCGAGCGTGTCGAGGTCGTGGATAGAGTCGATCCACCTGAAGCAGAAGTCGGCCTTCTGCTTGATGGAGGGGATGGTCTCGATGGCGCGGAACATCTCGTGCCGCTCGTCGACGTCCGGGATGTAGGTGTCGAGGAGCGTGAGGTAGAACTGGACGTGGAGCGCCTCCTCGAAGAGCTGCCGCGAGAGGTAAAGCCGGGCCTCCGGCGCGTTGATGTGCTTGTAGAGGTTCAGGACGAGGTTGTTCGCGACGATAGAGTCGCCCGTGGCAAAGAAGGCCACGAGCCGCTGGATCAGGTGCTGCTCCGGTGGGGAGAGCTTTCCACTCAGGTCCTTGATGTCGTCCGACCAGTCAACCTCGTCAACGGTCCACGTATTGCGTATCCCGTTCTTGTACATCTCGTAGAAGTCCGGGTAGCGCATGGGCCGGAGGGTGAGGTTGAGTCCTGGTTCGAGGATCATCGCATGTCTCCGTGTTCTGTTCGCGTATACCGCATCTTCACGTACCGCTCCCCGCAGGGGTGCGGTACACCCCCGCAGAGTGCTGACGTATCGTCGCGAAAGAGCCCGCGCCGCTGGCCGCAGGGCGGGCTCGTCCGTGGGGGCCTGCCTATTGACAGGCTTCGCAGGTCTCCGGGTTCTCCAGGGAGCAGGCGATGGCGTCCTGGTCCGTGGTCTCCTTCTCGGCGACGGCGATGGTGGTCTGGGTGATGCGCGTTGCCGGGCGGGAGCGGAGGTAGTAGGTGGTCTTCAGGCCGGTCTTCCAGGCGTAGAGGTACATGGAGGAGAGCTTGCCGATGGTGGGCGCGGCCATGAAGAGGTTGAGGGACTGGCTCTGGTCGATGTAGGGGCCGCGGGCGGCGGCCATGTCTATCAGCGCCTTCTGCGGCAGTTCCCAGGCGGTCTGGTAGAGCCGCTTCAGGTCGTCCGGGATGTCGTCGACGTACTGCACGGAGCCGTCGCTGAGCTTGATGCGGTTGCGGATGGCCTCCGTCCAGAGCCCGCGCTCCTTGAGGTCACTCACGAGGTAGTGGTTGATCTGGAGGAACTCGCCGGAGAGCGTCTCGCGCTTGAAGAGGTTGGAGACCTGTGGCTCGATGCACTCGTAGGCGCCGCAGATGGACGCGATGGTGGCGGTGGGCGCGATGGCGATGAGCAGGGAGTTGCGCAGGCCGAAGCGCTTGATGCGCTCGCGCAGCTCCGGCCAGTCCGGCCTGCTGGGGGTGACGCCCCAGAAGTCGAACTGCAGGTCGCCGCTCGCAGCGCGCGTGTCCTTGAACGTCTCGTGGGCCCCGCGCTCCTCCGCAAGCGCGCAGGAGGTGTCGAGCGCGCCGTAGTAGACCTCCTCCTGGATACGCGCGCCGAGGTCGATGGCCTCCTGGCTGTCGAACGGCATGCGCATCTTGAAGAAGACGTCCTGCAGGCCCATGACGCCGAGGCCGACGGGCCGCCACTTGCTGTTGGAGTAGGCCGCGGCGCCGGTGGGGTAATAGTTGATGTCCACGACGCGGTCCAGGTAGCGGACGGCGGTCTTCACGGCGCGGTGCAGGCGATCGTAGTCGAACGCGCGGTCCTCCGTGACGAAGTGGCCGAGGTTGAGCGAGCCGAGGTTGCAGACGGCGGTCTCGTCCTTGTTGGTGACCTCCAGGATCTCTGTGCAGAGGTTGGAGAGGTGGATGACGTTCTCCGGCAGCAGGGTCTGGTTGGACTTGCGGTTGGCGGTGTCCTTGAAGGTCATCCAGCCGTTGCCGGTCTGGGCGAGCGTGCGCATCATGCGGCCGTACAGTTCGCGGGCGGGCAACTGTCGCTCGAAGCGGCCCTCGGCCTCGGCCTGCGTGTAGATGCGCTCGAACTCCTCGCCGTAGGTGTCGACGAGCTCGGGCAGCTCCTTCGGGTCGAAGAGCGACCAGACGCCGTCCTCCTCGACGCGCTGCATGAAGAGGTCCGGCACCCAGTTGGCGAGGTTGAGGTTGTGCGCGCGCCGGGACTCGTCGCCGGTGTTGTTCTTGAGCTCGAGGAAGTCCTCGATGTCGGCGTGCCAGCTCTCCACGTAGACGCACGCGGCGCCCTTGCGCTTGCCGCCCTGATTGACGGCGGCGACGGACGAGTCGAGCGTCTTGAGCCAGGGCACGATGCCGTTGGACGTGCCGTTGGTCCCCGCGATGAGCGAGCCCTGCGAGCGCACGCGCGAGAAGGAGACGCCGATTCCTCCCGCGAACTTGGAGAGCTTGGCGATGTCCGTGTAGCGGTTGTAGATGGCCTCCAGATCATCCTGGGGCGAGTCGAGCAGGTAGCAGGACGACATCTGCGAGTGGCGGGTGCCGGAGTTGAAGAGGGTGGGGGAGCTCGGCATGTAGTCGAGGCTGGAGATCAGCTCGTAGAAGTCGATGGCGTCGGCGGGGCTCTCTGCGAGCCCGCAGGCGATGCGGAGGAAGAAGTGCTGCGGCGTCTCGATGCTGTCCCTGCCGGACGGGTGCTTCAGGAGGTAGCGGTCGTACAGGGTGCGGATGCCGAAGTACTCGAAGAGCTGGTCGCGCTCGGACCTGATGGCATCGTCCAGCTTGCGCGCGTTGGCGGTGACGAAGGCGGCGACGTCGTCGTTGATCAATCCGAGAGCGTGCCCCGCCTTCACGGACTGCGAGAACGAGTGGATGTCCTGGTTGCGGACCTCCTTGTCGATGTAGACGGCAAGCAGACGGGCGGCGAGCTTGGAGTACTCCGGCTCCTCGGCGATGAGCGACGCGGCGGTGCGGATGGAGAGTTCGTCCAGCTCCCGGGTGGTTGCGCCGTCGTACAGTCCGCTGATAGTGCGGGTGGCGACGCGGAGCGGGTCGACGCTCTCCAGTGCCCCGGAGGAGCGCTCGACGGCGCGAACGATCTTCATCACGTCGGCGGGTTCGAGCCCTCCGTTCCGCTTGCGGACGTGCATGGTCGTGGACGTTGCAGAGTCCGGCGGGGCCTGCTCCGGCGTCCCAGCGCGAGCCTGATCGAGATTGACGACATAAGTCATTTCAAGCCTCCGGACGCCCCTTCCCAAGGGGCATCTGATTGCCCTGATTCAGTGCGACGGACGGCAAGTATGAACCCGAGGTATAGCGTCCGTCAACCCATATCTAGTGGATTTCCACAGATTCCCCACTAGATATTGTATCGCTTGGCCGTCCTGCCTACGAGTGCAGGGGTGCGCGTTGCTCCTGTCAGGATGGTCTGCGGGCTGCGCACGACGGCGCAAGGGGCGCGTGTCACCAGATCGCGGGAAGGGTTCTGCCGCCTCGCCCGACCTGGCGGTTGCTCTGCATCTCCGCTCGCGCGGGACGGACGTAAGTCACGCGTGGCTGGCGGGCTTCTCGAAGACGATCTGCAGGTCGTCGGTGTTGTTGGTGAGGAAGCCGGCCTCGCAGGCGGCGAGGTAGTAGTCCCACGTCCTGACGAAGCGCTCGTCGTAACCGAGGGCGCGCACGTCCTCGATGCGGTCCCAGAACGTCCTGCGCCACTGCCGCAGCGTCACGGCGTAGTGCTGGCCGATGTGGTCGAGGCTCGCGACGACGAGGCCCGTTCGGGCGTTCGCCTGCTCCATCGCGGAGAGGGAGGGTAGAACGCCGCCGGGGAAGATGTACTTCTGTATCCAGTTCACGCCGCTCTTCTGGGCCGCGAAGTTGCGGTCCGGCACGGTGATCACCTGCATCGCCAGCCTGCCGCCGGGCTTCAGCAGCGAGGCGCACTTGAGGAAGAACGTCTCGAAGAACTCTGCACCGACGGCCTCGAACATCTCGATGGACACGATGCTGTCGAACGAGCCGGCGACGTCGCGGTAGTCCATGAGGCGGACGTCGATGCGATCGCTCAGGCCCGCCTCCCGGATGCGCTGCGTGGCGAGGTCGAACTGCTCCTGGGAGATGGTCACGGTGGTGACGTGGCAGCCGAACTCACGGGCCGCGTGGATGGCGAAGCCGCCCCATCCGCTGCCGATCTCCAGCACCCGGCTTCCGGCAGTGATGCCCGCGAACTCACACATGCGCTGGTACTTGTTGGCCTGCGCGTCCCTCAGCAGCTGGCCGTCGAAGGCGAAGACGGCGCTGGAGTAGGTGAGCGTCTCGTCCAGGAAGAGTTCGAAGAAGGAGTTGCCCAGGTCGTAGTGGGCGTGGATGTTGTCCTTGCTCTGGTCCCTGGTGTTGGCCCGCGAGCGGTGCAGGCGGAGGTTGGCGCGCTTGGAGAGCAGGCGCATAGGCCCGCGGTTCAGGTTGACCGCCTGGCGGTTGAGGACCGCGAGCATGAGCAGTTGCACGAGGTCAGGCGAGTCGCAGAGGCCGTCCTGATACGCCTCGCCGAAGCCTATCTCTCCGCCGGTGATCACGCGCCGGTAGAACGATTCGTCGTGTATGCGGAGCACGCCCTGGGGGCCGGGAGTGGTCGTCTCGAAGGAGTAGGACCTGTGGTTGGGCGTGTCGACGCGCAGGGAACCGAGCTTGATGCTGCCTACGGCGGCGAAGAATGCTCTTCGTGCGAGCATGTCGGCAGCGGGAGTACCGGCGCGCTTCGCGGCGCGCACCGCTGGCCGCAGTGGCAGACGTGGCAGCTTTGGAATGGCCGTTAGACCTCGCCGATGATGGCGGCTGTTTCTATGCGCCGGGTGATCATGCTGCGCATGCGGGAGCGGAACGCCTCGTACATCCGTGGCGGCAGGTTGATCGGCCCGGTCTGGTTCTGGCTGGTTGGCCGCGGGATGCCGAACTTGTCGAGCAGGGCCTCGCCGATGATGCCGTAGCCCGCCCCACCGATCTTGTCCATTATCCGCCGGAATGCGGAGATCGGCACGGGGCCGAACCGTACGTCGCGCTTCGCCGCGAGTTCCACGAAGAGCTGACCGGCACGCTTCATCGTCCCTGCGACCTGCTGGAAGTTGCGCACGAAGTCCCTGGCGACGCGGGGGAAGTCCACATTGGCCTTGCTCATCCACTCCAGCGACCGCGTGCCGAACTCGGGCACCAGCCGGGTCCCGGGCATCTGGAACGAGAGGACGGTATTCGCGACAAGCTCCAGCATCGCGGGGTTCTCTTCCAACTGGATGGCAGTCATCTCGCGGTACCAGGTGGTGTGCAGCGTCTCGCGGCGTTTGACCATAGAGGCGCATCTCGCTGCATAAGGGGCGGACGGCTTGAGCAACTGGCTGATCATGCCGTGCCAGTTGTCCGTCAGGTACTCCTGGATGATGCCGTAGGTGGTCAGTTCGATGGGAGTACGGCCGCAGCAGTGCTCGTAGTTCCGGTCCTGCACCTCGCGCATCTCGAGGTCCAGCTCCTCCTCGGAGTAACCAAGGGACTGGAGCATGAGCTTGTACGGCGTGTAGTGCGTGTGCTCGTCGGGTGTCCAGACCTGCGCATTGAAACGCGCCAGCCAGGGAGCGTCGAAGCGCTCGGCGCCGTCCTGGAAGACAGCGGAGTAAGAGTCCGTGGCGCACTCGGTCAGCATCGCCAGCTTGAGGATGCCCACGAAGTCATCGAGGGTCATTCCTTCCGGCAACTGCTCGATGGCGCTGCGGATGTCCAGACTCGCTGACGCCGCGCGCATCTCTGCGGGGTTGAGCAGCGGGCCTTGGTTCGACTCGATGCTGTCCACCAGCATGTCCAGCCGGGATGCGGCGCTGGAGGGCAGATGGAAGCCGACGGAGGCGCTCATGACGAAGTGCTCCTGACCAGGGGGGATGTCCTGCGGGGTGAACCGATACGACGGCTGGATGGGCTATGCATCATAGCGTTGGCGAGTACCTGTGTCGGGGTAGTTCGACGCCGGCCTTCTTGTCGGATCGGGGCAGATTCATGGGTGTATTCCGCGCATTATACACGGCCATGCTACAGGGCGGCACTGTACGCGGTAGGTTAGCGCGATGTCAACGGCAGGCTGACGATGTATGAGCGGATTTCAGCTACGCGCTCCGCGGAAGGGTGGGGTCGGGCGGCGGCGCGTCCAACGGGACGGGCGTGCCGGTCAGCGTCAGCTCGACGCATGGCATGGCGTCGAACACCCGGCGGATGCAGTAGAACGGGCCCCACCACGGCAGGCGGAGCGCGCGGTTCACTTGCACGGCACACAGGACCCAGCCGATGAGGCGGCGCTGGCCTCCACCCAGGCGCAGCCAGTGCCGCACGTATGCCATGACGTAGGGCGTGCGCTCGTGCCGTGAGCGAAGCACGCGCGCTGTCGCCGCCACGGCGAACCACTGTCCGCGCTCAACCGTATAGACCGTAGCGTCCGGGTGTGCGCCCATGTTGGCCACCCAGTCCCGCCTGCCGGGATAACCGGAGAGGTAGAGCTTGCCCGCGCCGTCCCAGTAGTAGGTCGTTTCCAGGACGCGGGGAAGGCCGCTCCGGCGTCCTCTATGGGTCACGCGGATGACGAAGCTGGTGTGCAGCGCCCGGCGGAAGGCGTCGTCAGCCTGCACGGCTGCTAGGGCTCCCCGCTATCGGTTGTACGTCGAAACCTCACGGCAGCATTGTACGCAGGGCCCGGGGAGCACTGCGCCCGGAGTCTCCCGGCTTCGAATATGGGCCGGGAGACTCCGGGTGCGACGCTACTCGATCACTCGATCTTGTACATGTCGCGGAGCACCGTGAGTACCTCTGCCGGCTGGTCTGCGAATCTCTGTACGCGTTCCTGCAGTTCCGTACCTCTCAGCAGTCCGGTCGTGTATCCACGGGTCCGCATGTCCGCCTTGAAGGCACCGGATTCCACCGCAGTGGCGAACGCCTCCCTGATCACGTGGGCGACCTCTGGCGGCGTGCCTGGGGGCAGGGCGAAGACGCGGCTGCCCGCAAGGCTCGTTTCCAACTCCAGCGCGGTCATGAGGATGTCACTGACGCTGACGACTTCGCGCAGGGGCTTGAACCACGGGTACAGGCCGTTCGCCTGGCCCTCCACCACCCAATCTGGCGGCAACTGCGTGTGGTGGAACAAAGGCGTGACGACTGCAGGGTCTGCCCAGTGAGGGTACGCCGGGAGCGCGGAATCGTCGCAGCGCGAGGTCACTTCGATCTCGCCGCGTTCGAACGCGACACGGACGTCGGCGGTCCCCTGGTAGCCGTAGATGATCTCTATCGGCAGGCCTGCCATCACCAGCCATTCCTCGTGGGGCGCCGGAGATGAGCCTGGCTGCGACTCTCCCAAGCGGAACGGACGCGGGCTGTTCACGAAGGAGTCGAGGCTGTCCGCCGAATCGGCGCGAACGCAGATCGCTCCTCTCGATGGGGTGTTGTCTGGCAGACCGACGAAGACGAACTCGGTCGGCTCGAACCCCTCGAACTCGACTCCGAGCAGCGATTGGATGAGCAGGCCCTGCGTGAAGACGCCGATGTCGAAGCCGTCACCCGGGGCTCTCCCTGCGGTAGCCCGTGCGGTGAGCAGGGACGCCGCGCCCGGCAGGTTGCTGACCACGATCTTGGGACTGCCTGGAATGAACCGCGGCAGATGCACCGCCAGGATCCGTGTGAAGGCGTCGAAGCCGCCGCCCGGAGAGAAGCCCACCGTGAACTTGATCGTCCTGCCGCTGAAGTAGCCTTCAGCGTCGAACGATGGGTCCGGGGGAGGGACCGTGGGAGTTGGAGCGGGAGCAGGCGCCGGGCCGGTTGTGGTGCTGGGTGTGGGAGTGGGCGGGCTCGGTGTGGGCGTGGGTTGTCCGGGCGCCAGCGTGGGCGTGGGTTCCGCGGCCGGCGCGGGTGCGGATGTGGGTGTGGCGGCCGCAGGCTGGGAGGGTGGGGAGGTGGGTGTCGGGTCTTCACCTCCACAGGCGCCCAGGAGCGACATCAAAACCAGGGTCATCAAGCTCAGCAGAATAGCGGGCCTACGTGCAACGGTCCTCATCTTCATATCGGGTCTCCTTTGCTCGCACTTTACGCGTGAGTCTCGTCTCGTCATGAACCCAGGAACGGAAGGAGGATCGGCGTATGCCAGTTCGTGTACAGAAGCCGATCGTAGAAACCGATCAGCAGGGCCTCGAACAGGATGGCTGGAAGCACAGCTATCCACGGCCGGACCCGGCCGACAAGCCACAGGTACAGGAATACGTAGACCGGTATGGCGACATGGAAGCTGAACAGCCAGATGCCGCCGACCAGGGCCACGAGCACCCCCGCCGACTGCGCGAAGCGGCGCCGCATCACGGACGGCGGCAGGTCAGACCGCATTCTCCCGATGTCCATCAGTTGAGGTCCTTCCTCGTCATCGCCTTCGCCTTGTCTGAAGATGCGGTTCAGGAAGTACAGGCTCAGCAGCGTCAGGCCCGCGATGCTGGCTGTTCGCGGAAACAGGGCGGACTCCAGCACCCATTCGAACGATGCGACCAGGAAGTAGACGCACACCCCAACCAGGAGGAGGGCAAACAAGCCGTCCGGACCGGGCCTCAGCCTCCTCACGATGAGGCCCGCCGACAGGTTGCGGCCTCGAGCGGCTGCGCGATCCGGGGGTGCGTTATCCGGTCCCAGGTCCGGCGTGCCGCTCGAGCCTGACGGCACCGGACCATCGGCGAAGCTCTGCTGGCTGCGGGCCTGTGCCGCCACGGACCGCTGGATCCATACGGTGTAGAGCGCCGTGCCCACGGCGACGATGATGATGCCCAGGAAACCGGGCCGCCAGAGCATGGAGAGGCCGTAGGTCTTGGTGGCGAGGAAATAGAAGCGCTCGATCGTGGAGCCCAGCACCAGCGCAATGATGATCGGCGGGCGTGGCCAGCCGTGCGTCTTCATGAAGAAGCCCATCGCGGCGAATGCGAGCACCGCCAGCAGATCGCCCATCGACACGCTTGCCTGGAACGCGGTGATCATGAGCACCGCCAGCACCACCGGGACAAGGACCCCGGGCCGCACGAACGCGATACGGGCCAGGGTGGGCGAGAACGCGAGGGCGACCCCTGTGCCGAATACGTTCGCAAGCGCCAGGCTGAAGACGATGGTCAGCGTCAGGTCCAAGTCCTCTCCGAGCATACGCGGCCCTGGTTGGAGCCCCATGATGATCATGAAGCCAAGGAAGATCGCCATGCCGACGCTGCCGGGAACGCCGAACCAGAGTGTGGGGACCAGCGTTGCCCCGTCCACCGAGTTGTTGGCGGACTCCGGCGCGATGACGCCCCTGATATCGCCGGTGCCGAACGTCTGGGCGCCTCCCCGCACTGTCTGCCTGGCGTTGGCGTACGTCAGCCAGTTGGCCAGAGAGCCTCCGATCCCCGGAAGGATGCCTATGAGGATCCCCAGCCCGGAAGACCGGAGCATCAGCGGGAAGTTGCGCAACACCGCCCGCACTCCGAGCCTCCGCCCCTGGTTCACCTTATCGAGGAGCTCGTTGAGGTCACCCCTCGCGATCGGCTTGCCGCTGATGGAGAGGTCCACCAGTTCCGGGACCGCAAACAGTCCGATGACGGCGGGTACGAGCGGGATCCCGTCCCAGAGGTAGTCGATCCCGAAGACCGCACGCGACGTGCCGTTGATCACGTCGAACCCGATGGATGTGATCAGCAGCCCGACCGCGCCCGACGCCAGCCCCTTGAGAAATGCCCCGCTGCTGATAACGCCGACCACGGAGATGGCAACCATTCCCAGGATGAAGAACTCGGGCGAACCGAAGGTCAGCACCAGCGGCCTGACGACAGGGATGGTTACCAACAGGAACAGGGCTCCGAAGACACCTCCCAGCATCGACGTGAAGTAGGCAGCCGAGAGCGCCTCTCCGGCCCTGCCTTGTCGAGACATGGGATAGCCGTCCAGGATGGTGGCCTGGCCCGTGGCGGAACCGGGGATCCCCAGCAGCACCGCGGGGAGCGTGTCTCCCGTGTTGACCGTGGCGATCATGCCTGTCGCGAGGGGAAGGGCGGTAGCCGGGTCCATCGTGTAAGCGAAGCCCAGCAGTACCACGAGGGTGGGGAGCGTCCCCCCGGGCATCGCCCCGCTCACCATGCCGATCATAGTGCCGCTGATGAGTGCGACCATTCCCCAGGGGGAGATGATGTGCTGGACCGCCTCGAAGCTGGCTTCTAGCATGTGGTCACCGTCTTTGCCCGCTCGCCTGCGCCCATACGCCGCTTCCCTCGTGACGGCGCCGCACTACAGATCAGGATGCATCTCCCACCACGGCGTCGCCTGCGCGTAGGCGTGGGCCGCACGCAGGACGGTCGCCTCGTCGAACCAGGCTCCTGCGATCTGGAGCCCCACAGGCAACCCGCCGCTGGTGAATCCGCAGGGTACGGAGACCGCAGGCGAGCCCGTGAGATTGAACGGAGCAAGGAAGTTGAGACCAGTCAACGTGCCGAAGGGCGAGGAGTCTCCCCCTTTCGGGGCAGGCCGGGGCATGGTCGGAGTGACGATCAGGTCTACCTTCCCCAGCACGTCGTCGACCTCCCTGACGAGCTGCCGGCGGAACAGGCTTGCCTGAAGGTAGTCTTCGGCGGTGTAGAGCGCGCCGAGCCAGAAGCGGAAGCGTACCGGACCGTAATCTCCGGCGCGGTCACGCAGGAACTGCCGATGGTAGGCGAACGCCTCTGCGTGCATGATGACCATCTGGGCTGATCGCGCGTCCGCGACGCTCGGGACCGACACTTCCTGTATAGAGGCGCCGAGGTCCTCGAGCACGACCAGCGCCTGCTCGGCGCACTGGACGACCTCAGCATCCGCGCCCAGGTCGGTCCTGAAGAAGTAGTCACGGGGCACGCCGATCCTCAGACCCTCGACGCCCTTACCCAGTGCCTCGCTGTAGTCCGGGACCGGCCTGTCGGCGGAGGAAGGGTCGCGTGGGTCGTGTCCGGCCACCGCCTGGAGAAGCACTGCAACATCGCTCACCGTTCGGGCCATCGGACCGACGGTGTCCAGCGACCAGCTGCACGGGATGACGCCGAAGCGGCTGACCCTGCCCAGCGTTGGTTTCAAGCCTACGATCCCGGAGCAGTGTCCGGGGTTCCGCAGAGAACCTCCTGTATCCGTGCCGAACGACCCCATGCAGAGTCCCGCCGCGAGCGCCGCGCCTGAACCGCTGCTCGATCCGCCCGGTGAGTAATCGAGGTTCCACGGATTGTTCGGCGTCTCGAACAGACTGGTGGGCGAGCCCCCAAGTCCGAACTCCGCCAGCGCCACCTTGCCGAGTGACACCGCTCCGGCCTGCTTCACGCTGGCCACCGTTGCGGAATCCTCGGTGGGGATACGGTCGGCGAACAACCTGGACTGGCCCGTCGTCCTGGTCCCTGCGGTGTCATATAGGTCCTTGAAGGAGACCGGTATCCCATGGAGAGGTCCCTGATAACGACCGGCGTTGATCTCAGCCTCGGCGGTCTTCGCGCGGGCCAATGCCTCTTCGTCCGTTCGCGTGACGTACGCCTTGACCTGGGGGTTCAGCCGGTCGATCCGGTCGATGTGCGCTTGCGTCAACTCCACCGGGGACAGCTTCTTCTCCCGGATCAGTTCTGCCGCTTCGGAGATCGACAGATAGCAAAGGTCGTCGGCGTTCATGCATTCGTCTCGGGGAAGATGGTGCGGAACGGATAGGACTCTCCATCGAAGTTATAGGAATACAGCCGCTCCAACTGGGCCCGGACGGAGGGAAAGGCCGTCGCCATGGTCTGGAGGTCTTCCTCGGAAAGGACCATCCCCGCTCTTTCGAGCATGCGCTTGAGGTCTTCCTCTTCGGGGATCTGCCGCTGGAACGCCGTCAACTCGTCTTCCTCCCCTGGAGTGTCTCCGTTGATGCGCCAAGAATACTACACGAGTGCAAATCGGTATGCTCTATCCGCCACGAGCTTGCGCCAGCGCGCCGTCTCCAATCATGGCCGAGTGGAGCGCCTACGAAAATCGCAATCTACGCTGGACCATCTCACTGCCGTAGCGGAGAGATGCCATGTCCGTGATCCCGCTTGCGGGAGAGACCTGCGCGCGATGGACAGTCCGCTCGCTCCGTCCGTAGACTTCCCGCGACCCTTCCGCATCCAAGAGGTTCCGACATGTTCCGAGCCGCCCTGGTGGGGGCCGCCGTCACCCTGGGTTGCATCCTCGTTCCCATCGTGCACTTCGTTACGGGGGTACCGTCTCCGCTGATCGGTGGGTACATCGCGGGCGCCCGGTGCGCCTGCACGCAGGGGCAGGCGGTGCTGATCGGCCTGCTGATGGCCGCGCTCCTGCTTGTGCCCGCCGCCATAGCGGTGATGGGGATAGCCCTGTTCGCGGACCTGTCGGCGAACTTCGTTCTGCTGGTGGTCGCAGTGGCGGTGCTGTGGGTATTCGCGGGGGGTACGGTGGGCGCGGCGCTTGGTGGGGCGAGCGCGCGGCGTTCAGCCATCGGCTGACAATTTCCTAAACTTCGTTCAAAACCGATGCTATGGCTCAGGCAGGGACTACCTCACGGTAGACCTCTCTATGGCTGGTCTGACAGGGTGTCAGATTTGGTCACTTTCCTAAATCGATTCTAGCCAGAGTCTTGACAAAGCTGAAAACTTGAACATAATAGCCGCCATTGTTCCTTCATGCGCTCCTGCGCCAGAGGAGATTCCTATGGGTAAAGCAACGAAACCGTATGTGCGTCTCCTTCGCGTCAGCACCACCCGCCTGGACGGTGGCATCCTGTTCGGGGCTACGACCAAGCAATCGTGGGAGCGGTTCGTCTCCCCGGACCGCCAGAACAGGGTTTCCTTCGGCAACTACAGCGTGCTCATCGATCACCCGGAAGGCTGGGTGCTCGTGAACACGGGCCCCGGCGATAAACCCCCGCTCTCCCTGGACGCAGCGCGCACGCGCAGCAGGTCATCGCTGGTGCGGGAGCTACGCCAGCTCGGCCTCATGCCCAAGGACATCGCCGTCGTCATCCAGACGGACCTCTTCTCCGAGTACGCCGGAGGGTGCACGCACTTCACCTCCTCCGGTCGGGTACTGCCGACGTTCCCCAACGCGCGGTACGTCATCCACCGCGACGCGCTGGAGGAGGCGATGCGCCCGAGCCGCAGGAACCGGAAGCACTACCGAGCAGACGACCACGAACCGCTGCTCGACAGCGGCCAGTTGGAGGTCGTCGACCGCACGACAGAGGTCTGCGCCGACGTGTGGGTCGAGCCCGCGGCGGGACCGACCCCCGGACACCAGATCGTCCTCTGCCAGCAGGGGAAGGCCACCTACGCGTTCCTCGGCATGCTGGTGCCGACGTCGATGCACCTCTCCCCGACCGTGAATGCGGCGTACGACTGGAGCCCGGAAGCCACGGCGCGGACCAAGGTAGAGATGAAACGCCAGGCCGTGCTGGAGAGTTGGCTCGTCGCTCCTGTGGGCCGTGACGAATGGGTGCGCGCGAACCAGCTGGAGAGCATCGAAGCCTTCAGCCTGGGCAGGACGGCGCTGCCCGAGCCCACCAGGACCCGCCGTGTGGCGGCCCCCGCACGCAAGGAGCAGGTGGCGCCGGCGGCATCAGAGGCCCCGGTTACTCCGGCGTCCCCGGTACCGGCGTAGGCGGCTGCCATCCCAGGGCGCGGAGGATCTGCGCATCCTCCGCGCTCAGTTCGGCCCTTGCGAGCATGTCCGGGCGCCGTTCGAGCGTCCTCCGCAGCGCCTCACGCCTGCGCCACTGTGCGATCGCGGCGTGATTGCCGGAGAGCAGCACGTCGGGCACGGAGCGCCCCTCGAAGTCGGCGGGCCGCGTGTACTGCGGGTGCTGCAGCAGCCCGGACGTATGCGAATCGTCAGCCAGCGCCTCCTCGCCGTGCCCAAGCGCTCCCGGCAGCAGCCGCACAACGGCGTCCACGACGAGCATCGCGGGGACCTCGCCGCCGCTCACCACGTAGTCACCGGTGCTGAGCTCCTCCGTCGCGAGTCCCTCGATCACGCGCTCGTCGATGCCCTCGTACCGCCCGCAGATGAGGACGATGCGTTCCAGCTGCGCGAGCCGCTCCGCCGCTCTCTGGTCGAATGGTTTGCCCTGCGGACTGAGGACGACGACGGCCGCGTCGAGACTTGGTTCCAGGGAGCGCACGGCTTCGAAGAGCGGCTGGGGCAGCATGACCATCCCCGGCCCGCCGCCGAACGGAGCGTCGTCCGTAGAGCGATGCCTGTCGTGGGCGAAGTCGCGCAGGTCGTGGATGCGCACGTCCGCGAGCCCGGCGCGGACCGCCTTGCCAACGATGCCGGCGGCGAGCACCGGGCCGAACATCTCCGGGAACACGGTAAGGACGTCTATGCGCATGGGCGTTTCAGTGGCCGCGGTCGGCGCCCGTCATCTGGCCGAGCGCGTGCGAGAGGACGGGCACAAGCACCTCGAGACCTTCGCGCACGCCCTTGGGGCTGCCCGGCAGGTTCACGATAAGGGTGCGGCCCCGCACGCCCGCCGTTCCCCGACTGAGCATCGCCATGGGTGTCTTCGTCAGCCCGTAGGCGCGCATCGCCTCAGGCAGCCCGGGGGCGATGCGGTCGATGACCGCGAGTGTCGCTTCGGGCGCGACGTCGCGATCGGTGAACCCGGTGCCGCCGGTGGTGAGGATGAGGTCGAGCCCCCGCTCGTCGGCCCAGGTGCGCAGCGTCTGCTCGATGGTCGCGCGGTCGTCGGGAACGACGGCGTACTCGACGTGCTCGTAGTCCGGTTGCGCGAGGGTCTCGCGGATCAACGCCCCGCTCGTGTCCTCGCGCTCGCCGCGCGCGCCCATGTCACTGCTCGTAAGAACGCCTACCCTGTACACGGGGCGATGATACCCTAGCCGCCGAGCAACCTGTCTACCGCGGTGCCGAGGCCGACGGCGACGACAACCCCGCCCAGTATCCGCCAGAGCAACCGGTTCTCGATCTGATGGATTTCGCCCCTTAGGTCTGCGATGGCGGTCTCCAAATCGCCTCTTGACCTGGCGATAGCCGTCTTCAGTTCGCCTTCGGACTTGGCGATGGCTGTGGCCAGTTCTCTGTGCTGGCGCTCGTTCTCCAGCGCGTAGTCGTGGAAGTAGCGGGGTACGTCTTCTGCCGGAGGAGGTGTCGTCGTCACGCTTCGTGCTCCCTGCTCGAATGCCTGATACTACGGTATCCCATGATATCGGCTCTGGCAACAGCGTACTGACACATGCGAATGAATGCAATCGCAGAGCCGAGAGAGAGGGTGTGCCGTCGCCCCGGAAGCATGGTTATGCCCGCCCGTTGCGGAGCGCTTCCAGCGCCTCGAGCGCGTTGTCGGCGTGGCTCCTCATCACGAACTCGTTGTGGTACACGCTCCGGATCACGCCGGCGTCGTCGACGACGTAGGTGAAGCGGGAGGTGCCGAGCCCGAACCGGCGCCGGACGTCGTAGAGACGCCGCACCTCGCCGGAGCGGTCGGACGCCAGGCTGTAGGGCAGGGCGAGGGTCTGCGCGAAGTCGGCCAGCGCATCGCTGCCGTCCGTGCTGATGCCGACAACGGCTGCGTCCGCTCCGGCGATGCGTTCGTGCTTGTCGCGGAACTCCGCGGCCTCCCAGGTTCACCCCCTGGTGCCGGCGCGGGGAAAGAAGAAGAGCACCACGTTCCGTCCGCGCTGCTCTGAGAGCGTGAAGAGGTTGCCGTTGTTGAGCGGCAGCGTGAAGTCGGGGGCCTGTGTGCCGACTCTGAGCATCGTTCCCGTTCGCCTCGCTCGTTCGCGCGGATAGTAGCACTCCCGGGACCGGCGCGAGGCTTCGCTCCAACCGCGGCGTCTACGCAGCCATCCCGCATGTGCCGGGGTTGAGTGGACACGACGCGCAGCCCGAGGCCGCGTGCGCGGCGTGCAGGTCCACCGTCCGTCGCGAGGAGGGGGCTGCTGGGTTCCCGCCTTCGCGGGAATGACGAGAGAGTTCGCGGGAATGACGAGAGAGTTCGCGGGAATGATGAGAAGGTTCGCGGGAATGACGGGAAAGAGGGAAGAGGGGCAGTTCGCCCTGCGTTGCCGGCGCGGGCGTGTGCCCCGGGAACCGCAGGAAGGGCATGGCGCGTTTCAGCACCACGCCCATCGCCTGCAGCTCCTGGCGCCGTGTTATGGAGTGCTGCGCGCGCTGCTTCACGATGCGGCTCGCCGCCAGCGGCCCGACACCGGGGACGCGCAACAGGTCCTGCTCGCTCGCCCTGTTCACGTCAACCGGGAACCGCTCGAAGTCGTTCACCGCGATCATCAGCTTGGGGTCGGCGCGCAGTTCGAGGAATCCTCCCGGGTCGAAGGCAGGGCGCAGCTCCTCCGCCTCGTAGCCGTAGATGCGGGAGAGCCAGTCCAGTTGGTACAGGCGGTGCTCGCGCACGGGCGGAGTTGCGGGGTGTTCCTCCAGCGGCGTGTGTTTCACGGGGCGGAACGCCGAGTAGTAGACGCGCTTGAATCCGTAGTCGCCATAGAGGGTCCGCACCCGCGTGTAGATGTCCCAGTCAGACTCGTCGGCGGCGCCAACGACGAGCTGCGTGGCCTGGCCGACCGCGCCGCCGTAGCGCTCCTGCATGAGTTCGCTGATGCGTCTCATGGGCGCGAGGATGCCGTTGTCGAAGTCTTTCATCGCGCTGAGCTTCCGCAGGTGCTCGGCGGAAGGGGCCTCCATGTTCACGGACAGCCGCGCGCCGAGGCGCTGGCTCTGTTCGATCAACGCCTCGTCGTTCGTGCCGGGCATCACCTTCAGATGCACGTATCCCCGAAAGCCGTAGCGTGAGCGCACCGCTTCCACCACGTCCAGCAGTCGCTCCTGGGTTGCGTTGGGGTCCTTGAAGATGCCGGAGCTCAAGAAGAGCCCCTCAACCAGATGTCGGCTGCGCATCTCGTCGAACAGACGCGCCAGTTCGTCCACCTTGAAGCCGTAGCGCCTTCGAGGCACCCAGTAGGAGTTCGGGCAGTAGTGGCAGTCCATGATGCAGTGGTCCGTGAACATCACACGCATGAGTGAGATCCGCTTGCCATTCGGCATCGCGGCCCTGTAGACGCCAGCGTGCGGCGTGACTCCGCCGCGTGGCCCGACGCTCTCCCAGCCCTCGCCCGGACGCGCCATTCCATCCGAACGCTCGGCGGGTGAGAGCACGTCGTCGGTCGCCATACCGCCGAGGTGGCGCAGCTTCTCGTACACGTCCGGAGCGCGCTGGATGAGCATGACTGACCTCCCCTGGATAGAACTAATGTTCCGAACGAATATCATACTCTGCGCAACGACGCAAGCCCTTTCGCCCCAAGGAGAGGTGTGTGCTAATCCCCCTGGAAGCCGTTACGCCGGGGGCGCTGGAAGAGGGGACGGCGGGCCGGGCAGCGGCAGGTCTCGCCCACCCTCATCAGGTCTCCTTCAGCGTAGGCGTGGGCGATGGCCTGGACGATGCGGGTCTCGTCCGGGATGCGCCCGGTCTTGAGGCACTGGCGGAGGTAGGCTTGGATGGGGATCGGGCTGAGGACGGGGACGCGCTCCGCTGCCGCGGCTTCGAAGAGTTCAGCGATGTCGGGCGGGTAGTCGTCGCGCTCGACGGCGTCCATCCAGCGGTCGACGTAGTCCTCGGCGATGGGTTGGAGCGCGGCCTGGGCGAGCAGGCATCCGTAGTAGCGTTCGAGTCCCCTGGCGGAGGTCCTCATCGCTGTTGCCTCATCATGACCTGGGCGTTCTCCAGCAGGTCGAGCCTGTGACGGAGCGCGCGCTGCTCCCTGAGGGTCTGGGTGGTGGCCACTGCGGTCTTCAGCGCACGGTGCGCCACGTTCTCGTTCTCGCTCTCGAGCAGTTCCGCCAAGCGGATGACGCTCTTGAGCGCAAGCCCTTCCAGCTCGGCGAATGCGAGGTCCGCCATGTTGTTGCGGATGTACTCCAGCTCCGCGCGGAAGGCGGGATCCCGCATCCACCGCGCCAGGGTGCTTCGCGCGATCTGAGCGGCGTTCGCTCCCCGCGCGAGCGTGGGCTCCGATGCGATGTAGGGGAGCGCGGCCGCCTGCCGGTGGCTGAGACCGCTGTCCTTCCTGACCATGCCACTGAACGTGTTATTCATCTGCTGTCCCTCCTCCGTGGTTTCCATTCAGGGTAAGGAGGAGTGATTCGTCTGCACAACGGGCAGATGTCACATATCCGAAGGGTCGGGCATGGGGTCGGTCTGAGCATCATTCCGGCACGTTGTGAGCGTTCCCACTGCGTGTCGCGAGCGGGTTCGAGCGCCGAACGAACACCAACCTCCCCGAGTGGAGGCCCCTGTCCCACTCTCAGCGACGATCCTGCAACGAAAAAAGTGTCTCATTTCTTCTCAATCCTTCTCATTTTTCTCCTGAACCACCCTTCCTCATCGAAGACCGCCGCTGGGTAGCGAAGGGACGAGGACAGCGTAGGCGGCAGGACTGCGACCGCGAAAGGGGCTCGTGTCGCAGCGACAGTCCACAAGCGTGATCCCGCAGCCGCCCCGTCTCCTCTGAGCACGGGCAGGTGCTGATAAACTGGAAGCACGCCGGGGCGTAGCGCAGCGGAAGCGCGCCTGCTTTGGGAGCAGGAGGTCGCCAGTTCGATCCTGGCCGCCCCGACCAGTCTTCAACGACGAAGGGCAGACGACACATGCAACGACGGCTCGGCTTGTTCCTCGCAGCGGCGCTGTCCGCCGCGCTCCTGCTCAACGCCTGCAACGGCGGCGACCCTACTCCGACCCAGGCCCCGCCTCCGGCGCCGACAGCAACGGCGACCCTTACTCCGGCGCCCGCCCCCACTTCAACGCCCATGCCGACGGCGACTCCAACCCTCACGCCTACTCCTACGCCGTTGCCGACCGCGACACCGACGCGCGCGCCTGCTCCGACGGCAACGGCGACGCCGGTCCCCGAGCCCACGGCCACACCGACGCCAGCCCCTCCGACCGCCACGCCACTGCCCGCGCCGACCGCAACGCCGACGCCGCTCCCTGAGGGGTACTCGGAGGGCATCACGTACGCCGCTGACGAGGACCTGACCGGGAAGAACGTGGATATCTTCGCCGGGGCGTTCGCGGCTGCGAAGGCCCTGGGACTGAACGACGCCGATGCGCAGGACTACGCCGCCGGCTACCTGTATCACTTCTACGTTGGCACCAGCATAGACGTCCATGTGCCGGCGGACCTACCGGACTTCACACCCGACTACGAGGCGGCCTTTGCGCAGGCAGTCGGGGAATCGGTCCCGATCGCCCTGGCGCTCGGCCGCGCAAGCGAGGCCGCCCGGAAGAACTCGGAGCACTGGCCGTTCAACGAGGACCCTTCGGCAACGACGTACGCGGTGGACTACGCGGAAGCGTTTACCCGCAGCGACGCCAGCCGGATCGGCGCACATGCGTACGCCTCCGTCTTCGCCGGCTACCGCATCGACGACGATGTCTCCGACGAGGAGGGACCTGAGCTGTCCGACATCTTCGTTGACGGCTACGAACGCTCCCGCCCGTATGGAGGCCACTCGGCGACGCGCGAGCGCCTCCTCTATGCGATCGCCTACCGCCACGGCTACGTTGACGCGAAACGGTGGCAGAGCCGGGGCGATATCGAAGAGCGCCAGATCCTGAGTTGGACTGCGGCGTTCGCCACGGCGTACGTGGACGCGCACAGCCGGGCGATCACCCTGCGGTGGGAGGACCCGTACCGGGAAGCCCACACATACGCCCAGGTGTTCGCCACCACGAAGGTGGAGCTGGGCCTCCCCGACCAGGAGGCCTACGAAGAAGCGAACGCCTACTACCTGGGAGTGCATCGTGCGCTGTAGCTTGGTTATGAATGGCCCGAGTATGCTCGTTACGCCTGGCGCTACCACCTCACGTACTACGAGAAGCGGTTCGAGGAGGGCTGGAACCAGGAGCGGGCGCACGTCTACTCCGCCGCCCACGCGGACGGCGAGTTCGCGGGCAGGGACCACGACAACGCCATCGAGTACGCGCGGGCCTACGAGCAGGCCTACACGCAGGCCCGGCAGGAAGGCCTCTCGGAGGAAGAGGCCAACGCTCGCGGGGTCGCCGCGGGCGAGGAGAAGGCCGGCCCGGCGCCATCTTCCTGAACATTGAACATCGACGGACAGGATGAACATGATGGTGAGGCTCCGCGAGCAACGTTGCCTGCGGCATTGCCCCATTGCGCGTTCACACCACCCTTCCTGAGTATCAACATCGATACACAGAACGGCCAGGATGGTGAGTACCTCATCGGGACCTCGTTCGCGGGAGACGCCTGCATTCAAGCCGGGGACACCCGAAGTTCAGAAGCAGTCCAACCTCTGTCCCTGTGGCTTGGAGGTAGTTGATCACCTGCGGCTGGTGCTCAGCGGCCAGGGCCTTCACTGCCTTGAGTTCGACGATTACCTTGTCCTCAACGGAGAATGGTCTGTAGCCCCATCGGGCCGTGCAAGGGAATGTGAATGGGGGACCAGAGGCTGTCCATCGGCAGCCCCGCCGCTTTGCATGGAACATCCCCCATCCCACCGACCCCACCCCGCGTGCGCTGCCCGCGCACACTGGATTCCCGCCTGTGCGGGAACGACGAGGCTATCCCGTGTATCGATGTTCATGCTCAGGAAGACTCCCCAAACACGCACCAGGCCAGCGCCATAAGGCCCACCCTGTCCATCCTGTCTATCCCTGTTGACTCTGTAGTAGGCTTGCGCCACATCGCGCAGTGGGGGAGGCCCGCCATGGCTACCGCCGTTCGCACACAGGTCATCGACGCCGACTGCCACGTCATCGAGACACCGCGAACGTTCGATTTCATGCGGGAGGAGGACGCCCGGTTCCGGCCCATCGTGCTCGTCCGGGAGGACGGCGCGAATACGGACAGGTACTGGTTCCTGGAAGGCCGTGCCTGGCGCATGAACCAGAATGTCGGGCCGGAGTTCCCCACCGCCGCGCGCGAGGCCGCCGACATCAAGGCGCGGCTCGATCACATGGACGAACTCGGCGTGGACGTCCACATCCTCTATCCCACCATGTTCCTGCGCCCGCTCACGAACCACGCCGACACGGACTACGCCATCTCCCGCGCCTACAACCGCTGGCTCGCCGACGTCTGGGAGCAGGGCGGCGGACGCCTGCGCTGGGCGGTCATCCCTCCGCTGATGAACATGGACAGGGCCATCGAGGAGGTCCATTTCGGCAAAGAGCACGGCGCGTGCGCCGTCTTCTTCCGCGGCCACGAGCACAACCTCATGATCTCCGACCCGTACTTCTTCCCGGTCTACGAGGAGGCGCAGAAGCTGGACCTGCCCATCGCCGTCCACGCCGCCGCCGGGCAGTTCCACAACATGGACCTGCTCGACCGCTCGTTCGGCCTGCCGACCTTCAAGTTCCCCACCGTTGGCGCGTTCAGCGATCTCGTCCTGCACCGCGTACCGGAGAGGTTCCCGGACCTCCGCTGGGCGTTCATCGAGGTCACGTCGCAGTGGCTGCCCTACGTGATGAACGACCTCGTGCTCCGCACGCGCCGGTTCGCCGACCGCACCGTCCCTCATGACGCGCAGCTCATGGAGGAGTACCGGCTCTACGTCGGCTGTCAGACGATCGACGACCTCGGCTACGTCATCGACCGGGTCGGCGACGACCACCTGGTCATCGGCACGGACTACGGCCACGCGGACACGACCGCGGAGATCGACGCGCTCAGCAAGCTCCGCGACCAGGGCAAGGTGTCCGAGGCCAGCACGCGCAAGATCCTCTACGACAACCCGAAGCGGCTGTACGGGCTGTAGGGGGCAAGTTCCCGCCTACAGCAGGAATGGTCCATGGCCTTGTCAGGCCGTGTAAGGGAATGAAAAGTGAGGTCGCTGCCGTAGTGGGGCGCCGCACTCAGCACGACTTCCCCATCCCACCAACCCCACCGCGTGACCTGCCCGGTCACTCTGGATTCCCGCCTGTGCGGGAATGACGGGTGCCGTTTCATGGGAACGACGGAGTTGCCCTTACCGCCCTTCGGCGCGGCGCATCTCCTCGACGTAATCGGCGAACGCCTCCTGCACCGAGTACTCCGGCTGCCAGTCGAGCAGGGCCTTGGCGTTGGAGATGTCGAGCGGCGCATTCGCGTCGGGGATGGGCCGGTCCGGCGGGGCGACGGTCACGTCGAGGTCCGGGAACACCGCTCGCACCGCCTCTACCAGCTCCTCGAACGTGGTGATGTAGCCGTTGCCGCCGTTGAACGCCGTGACGCCGGAGATGGGGATGCCCGCGGCGCGGCGGATGAGACGCCCCAGGTCCTTGCCGTAGACGTACTCGAACGCGCGGCCGCGGATCGCGGGCACGACCAGCGGCTGACCGGTGAACCCGGCCTCGACGACGCTGTGGACCGTCATGCCGCCTCCGGAGCCGCCCCGGAAGTGGTTGTAGCCGAATACGTTGGAAGGGCGGACGAAGACGAGCTCGAAGCCGTAGTACGTGGCGTACGCCTCGGCGATGTGCTCGTTCGCCACCTTGGACGCGGAGTAGGGGTTGCCGCCGCCCGCGCGCTGGTAGCTCTCCGAGATCGTCCCACCGGCCTCGGCGCGGCGGTCGTAGACGCCGTAGGTGCTGACGTGGATGAACCGCTTGACGCCGGTGAGCCGCGCCGCCTCCAGGACGTTGATGGTGCCCTGCACGTTGATCTGCATACCGGTGTAGACCGGGCTGCCGACGCTGTTGCCGATGAGTCCCGCCGTGTGTACGACGACCTCAGGCCGGTGTTGCTGCATCGCGGTCACGAGCGCGGGCAGGTCGCGCAGGTCGCCCTGCACGGCCTCGTACGGCCCGCCGTCGAGCTTCACGTTGATGTAGTCCGCGTCCGGGCGCACGTCGTAGAAGACGACGGGGTCTCCCTGCGCGACGGCCTCTCTCGCATACGACGTGCCAACGAGTCCCGCACCGGTGATGAGGCTGGTCATGGTCCGCTCCTTGTCACTCCGCGCCAAGTCGTCCCTCATAGAGGGCTGGGGCGTGCGGGGAGTATACGCGTCAGGGCGCGGGTTGGAGTTGCCCCAACGGCTCTACAGCTCTGCCTTGACCTTCCGCAGGAAGTCCTCGGCGCCGATGCGGAGCAGTCCCCAGGCGGAAACGGTCACGAAGTTCGCCCCCTGCCTGATGAACTCGGCGACCCCGGCGGTGTCGGCGGGATTGTTCCCGCCCACCCCGGCAGCCTTGCCGCCGGCCCGGATCCGTGGGATGACGTCGCCCATCACCCGGCGGACCTCGGCCTCGCCGGGATTGCCCAGGCTCTGGCCCAGGTCGGACGCCGCCACGTGGAGAACGTCGGCGCCGGCGACCTGCAGGATGTCGTCCAGGTTGCCGACGGCCTCGATGTCCTCGACCATCGGGATCACCAGCACCTGGGAGTTGATCCAGGCCGTCGACTCGCCTCGCGAGACGCCGATGCCGTAGTTGTGGGCGCGGCCGCCGGCCATTCCCCGGTAGCCGTCAGGGTGGTAACGCGCGGCCCGGGCTACGGCGGCGGCCTGCTCTCCGGTGTTGACGTGGGGGACGATGATCCCCTGGACGCCGCAGTCGAGGAAGCGGAGGATGGTGTGCTCGGAGTGGTCGGGGATGCGGGCGAGAGGAGTGATGCCGAAAGATTCAGCTGCGCGGACCATGTGCTCGACCTGGTCCAGGGTAGCGGGGCCGTGCTCGCAGTCGATCATCACGAAGTCGTAACCGAGGGCGCCGAGGATCTCCACCATGTCGGGAGCGTAGCGGGTGACGATGCCCCCGAAGACGACGTCGCCCTCGCTGAGTCTGGCCTTGGTGGTGTTGGTCCGCATGAAGATGCTCCCTTCCGCCAACAGACCTACCATATCCCAGCCGCGGGCTACAATGCGGCCAGCGCACCGGCTGAGCGGACGCAAGGAGAAGGACCATGAAGGCTCTGGAAGCGATGGCCGAGATACTCAAGCGGGAGGGCGTGGAGTGCCTCTTCTGCTATCCCACGACCGACCTGATCGACGCCGTTGCCGAGGTCGGCATCAGGCCCATCGTGTGCCGCCAGGAGCGCGTCGGCCTCGGCATGGCGGACGGCCTCAGCCGCGCCAGCAACGGCTCGAGGATCGGGGTGTTCGCGATGCAGGCGGGGCCGGGCGCCGAGAACGCATTCGCCGGCGTGTCGACGGCCTACGCGGACTCGTCGCCGCTCCTCGTGCTGCCGTCCGGCTACGCGCGTGAGCGCGAGGGCTGGCCCCGCTACTTCACCGCGGAGCGCGGCTACCGCAACGTGACCAAGTGGCTCGAAACCGTCAACGTCCCCGAGCAGACCGAGGACGCCATGCGCCGCGCGTTCTCCCGGCTGCGCAACGGCAGGCCGGGCCCCGTGATGGTCGAGCTGCCGACCGACGTCGCCGAGCTGGACGTGGGCGAGATCGGCTACGAGCCGGTCACATCGACGCGCACGCTCGCCGACCCGCGGGACGTGGAGCGCGCCGCCCGCGCCCTGGCCAACGCCAACGCGCCGGTGATACTGGCCGGGCAGGGCGTCCTCTGGGCGGGAGCGACGGACGATGTGGTCGAACTGGCCGAGATGCTGGGGGCGCCCGTCGCGGCGACGCTCCTGGGCAAGAGCGCGTTCCCGGAGACGCACGCGCTCTCCATCGGCACTGCCGCGTCGTCGACCTCGCCCATGGTGCGCAGCTTCCTGGACAGGGCGGACGTCATCCTCGCGGTGGGAGCGAGCCTGGCCAAGCACCAGATGAACCTGCCGCTGCCCGAGGGCCGGACCATCATCCAGATCACCAACGACGAGGCGGACCTGAACCGGAACTACGCCGCCGCCCACCCGCTGCTGGCGGACGCCAAACTGGGCGCGCGCCAACTCATCGACGCCGTCAGCGACGTGGGCGGAGCGAACCCCGGCCGGCGGTCCGCGGTCGAGGCGGAGGTCGCCTCGGCGTACGACGCGTGGGTCGACGCGTGGCGCGGCAAGCTCGAGTCGCCGGACGCGCCCATCAACCCGTACCGTGTCGTCTGGGAGCTGAACCGCGCGATTCCGGCGGACGAGGCCATCGTCACCCACGACTCCGGCAGCCCGCGCGACCAGATGGTGCCGTTCTACCGGTCGAGTGGCCCGCGCACCTACATCGGCTGGGGCAAGTCCCACGCGCTCGGCACGGGCCTCGGGTTCGCGATGGGCGCCAAGCTCGCTGAGCCGGACAAGGTCTGCATCAACTGGATGGGCGACGCCGCCTTCGGCATGACGGGCCTCGACTTCGAGACCGCCGTGCGCAACGACATCCCGATCATCACGCTCGTGTCGAACAACTCCACGATGGCCATCGAGACGAGGCGGCTTGTAGGCTCCCACGAGAAGTACGGTACGCGGGACGTCGGCGGGAACTACGCCGACCTCGCCCGCTCGCTGGGCGGCTGGGCGGAGCGCGTCGAGGACCCGGAGGAGGTAGGCCCCGCCATCCTGCGCGCCCGCCGCGCCACGGAAGAGGGCAGGGCGGCGCTGCTGGAGTTCATCACGTCGGCTGAGACGGCACTGAACCGCTAGGAGCAGCCCACGGCACCAGGCGTTCGACCGCAGACAGGGGAGGGCTCCCGAAAGGAGAGTGTGACATGACAACCGCGGGACCGGCGGTGGACACCTTGAAGGACGCACTGCATCGCATGATGCTGATCCGGCGCGTCGAGGAGCAGGTCATCGACCTGGCCACGAGCTTCGACGACCTCATCAGGGGCCACTACCACGTCTACATCGGGCAGGAGGCCACGGGAGTCGGAGCCTGCATGGCCCTGGGACCCGACGACTACATGTTCACGACCCACCGGAACCATGGGCACGTGATCGCTCGCGGCGGGGAGCCCGGCCCCGTGATCGCGGAGATCATCGGCCGCACCACGGGCTACAACATGGGCCGGGGCGGCACCTTCCACGTCATCGCGAAGCACCTGGGCGTGCTCCAGACGTCGGCCGTCGTCGCGGGAGGCGTTCCGATGGCGGCGGGCGCGGCATTCTCGATCAAGAGGCGCGGGACCGACCAGGTGTCGCTGGTGTTCTTCGGCGACGGCGTGCTCGAGGAGGGCGCGTTCCACGAAGCCCTCAACATGTCCTCCCTGTGGAACCTGCCGCTGATCATGATGTGCGAGAACAACAGCGTGCACCCGGAGGGCCGCCGCCAGGGAGAACAGCCGTCGTCCTCGTTCGCGGCGACGCAGCTGGCCGACGTCGCCAGGGCGATGAACGTCGAGACGCACGTGGTCGACGGTGGCGACGCCAGGGAGGTTGCGGCGTTGCTGACGGGGCTCGTCGGTCGAACGCGCGAAGGGGAAGGGCCGTTCTTCATCGAGTCCCGCCTGACCCGTTGGCCGGGCAACCGGGGCCAGTTCCCGGAGCTGATCGGCGGCCCGCACCAGATGGCGTGGACGTGGGACCCGGGCACGGCAGACGAGCGCCTGCAGGACTGGCTCGCCAACGCCGACCCGGTCTCTCTCCTCTGCCGGAGCCTCGTCGAGGAGGGGGCCATGACCAGGGCGGAGGTCGAGGAGATCGACGCCACTGCCCGACAGGAGGCTGAGGAAGCCCGCGAGTTCGCGCTATCGAGCCCGATACCATCGCCGGAGAGCGCGATGGACCACATCTTCGCCTGAGGGGGGCCGCCATGAGACAGATGACCTACTCGGAGGCGATGGCCATAGGCATCCAGGAGGCGCTGGCAGAGGACGAGCGCGTCGTCCTGATGGGAGCGGGGTTCGGCGGGCTGCGCGGGGACCCCGCGGTATGGTCGCCGTTGCGGGAGAACTTCAGGGACCGCATCACCAACCCGCCCATCGCCGAGCTCGGCTACTGCGGCATCGCCGTCGGCGCGGCGCTCACGGGGCTGCGGCCCATCGTGGCCATCGGTACCGGGTCGTTCTCGTTCGAGGCGTTCCCCCAGATCGCCAACGAGGCCCCGCAGGCGCACTACGGAACGCGGGGGCAGGTGACGTGCCCCGTGGTGTTCCACATGCGCGCCGGCATCCGCGGAGCAGGCGCTCTCCAGCACTCGATCGCGCCCCAGGCCATGTATTGGAACACGCCCGGGTTGGAGATCTGCGTCCCGGGGAGCCCGGCCGACGTGCGGGGCCTCATCAAGGCGGCTGTGCGCAGCGACAACCCCACCATCTTCATCGACCACGAGCGGCTGCACCCGGTGGTGGGCGACGTCGATGAGTCCGGCGGGGACGTCCCTCTCGGGGTAGCCGACGTGAAGCGGGAAGGCTCGGACGTCACCATCGTGGCGACCTCCATCATGGTGCCTCGGGCGCTGGAAGCGGCGGCGACGCTGGCGGACCAGGGGACCGACGCCGAGGTGGTGGACCCGCGGACGCTGGTGCCGCTCGACAAGGACGCTATCCTGCGCTCCGTCGCGAAGACCGGACGCGTGGTCGTCGCCGACGAGACGCAGAGGAGCTGCGGCGTTGCATCCGAGATCGCGGCCACCATCGCGGAGGAGGGTTTCGAGTCGTTGCGGGCGCCCATAAGGCGGGTGGCCATCCCCAACGTGCCCATCCCGTATCACCAGGCGGAGGAGGACTACATCACGCCCACTGCAGGACGCATCGTCGAGGCCGTCCAGGAGATCTGCCGTTGATGCGGCTTACCAGGACCGCCAACCCGTGATGACCATGCACGCGGCGGAAGCCGCCGACCGGAGGAGTGCTCATGGCTGACATTCGCTTGGACGGGAAGGTGGCGCTCGTGACGGGCGCGGGCAGCCCCATCGGCATGGGGCGGGTGATCGCGCTCGCGATGCTCCGCGCGGGCGCCCGGGTTGCGATGCTGGACATCAAGGACGACTGGCTCCAGCAGACGGCCAACGAGGCCCGCGAGATCGCGGGCGACGCCGCGGTCTCCACGCTGGTGCTGGACACCAGCCGGTGGGACGAGGCGCAGCGCGCAGTGCAGAGCACGGTGGAGACGCACGGGAGGCTGGACGTGCTCGTGAACCTGGCGGGCGTGCACCACCGATCCCTCCTTCCGCCGTCGGACAGGACGCCCCGCTTCTGGGAGCAGCCGGTGGAGGTGTGGGAGCGGATGATCGCGGTGAACTCGACCGGCCCGTTCCTGATGGCGCGCGCGGCGGTGCCGGGCATGATCGAGCGGGGATGGGGCCGCGTCATCGGCGTCACGACCAGCCTCGATACGATGACGCGCAACATCCCCTACGGGCCGAGCAAGGCGACGCACGAGGCGATGGTGGCGGCGATGGCGCCCGAGCTCGAGGGCACCGGCGTCACGGCGAACGCGCTGCTCCCCGGCGGCGGCACCAACACCAACTTCGTCGACCGCGACCCGAGTCGGGACTTCTCCGCGCTCGTGCAGCCGGAGGTCATGGGCCCGCCCGCCGTTTGGCTCGCGTCCGAGGAGTCGGACGGCTTCAACGGGATGCGCATCATCGCCAACGACTGGGACCCGGCCCTCGGCGTCGAGGAGAACCTGCGACGCTCGTCGGCGACTGCCGCCTGGCGCCAACTCGCGCGGGGCGCCGGGTAGCGTCCGTCGTTCCCGCGAAGGCGGGAAGGTGGACCCAGGCTTGAAGTGCAACACTGGTCCAGGATCAGGACCTCGGCCAGGGCTTGTGCCGGGGCACTTGAGCGGCGCATTGTTGTACGCCTGCAACAACGCCGTTCGACGAGGACCTGACCGAGGCCGAAGTCGGCTGGCTGGAACAGCGCCGGATCGCTCAGGGCCGTTGAGCGGCGACGCGCCTCTGAGTTTCCTCGACCTCAGCGCTTCCGAATCCCGGATGGGCGGAGTTCGCCCGCAGCCCTGGCGAGTGCGGCGCCGTACAGGAAGATCATGCCGGCGGCGTACGCCCACATCAGCAGGACGACCACCGAGGTGATCGGCCCGTACACGGCGCTCCGCTGGCTGGCGAAGCCGGTGAACCAGAAGAAGAGGTGCTTGCCCGCCTCGAAGAGCACGATGGCGGCCATCGCGCCGAACGTGGCGTCCCGCCACTCCACGTGAACGTTCGGCATCCGGAAGTAGACGACTGCGAACACGACCATGGTGAAGAACGCGGGCAGCACCGTCGAGACGACGCCCAGCGTAATCACCACGGCGGAGGAGAGGAAACCGGTCGTCTCGGCGATCCCCTCTCCGAAACGCAGGGCCGTCTGGAGAGAGGCCGTAAGCCCCACGGAGAGCAGGAACAGGACAACAACGACCGTCGTGATCGTTACCTGCGCAACGGTTATCTGGACGGCCCTTCGCACCCCGACGCCGAAGACCCTGTTGATGGCCCTGTTCGCCGCCAAAAAGAGGCCGTTGGCGCCTATGACGATGCTTGCCGTCGCCACCACTCCGATAGCAAGCGAGCCCCGGAAGAGGTTCTCAACGGCCTCCTGTATCAGGACCTGCGACGTTGGGAAGTAGTAGACGAGGACCGAGGTGAGCCGCTCGCGGATAGCCTCAGGGTCGCCGACGAGAGCCACTATCATGATGACAAGGGCGACCGAAGGAAGGAGCGACAGCACCATGAAGTAAGCGAGCGAACCGGCGAGGTCGATGCCGCCCGCGCCGATCAGCAGCTTGGCCGCCCTGACAACAGCCGCACCGCGCCACGCCGCGCGACCCTTGGGCAACTCGGCCGAGAGCCGCTCCGCGACCTCAGAGAGCCCCCGTTCCAGGCCCGGGGCGATGGCCAGGCCGGACCCCACGACCCTCCGCATCACCGACTGACGTACGCTCTCTCCGTGCGACCGGCTGACCCGGTAGGCGGCCTCCACGACCCCGGCTGCTGCCGCCGCTACCACCTCCCCGGTCTCGACGTCGGCTCGCCGGGCTTCCTGGAACGCCGCGTCGACGGTGCTGTCCGCTACAGCTGCGACCTCGTCCGCGTGCCGTTCGGCGACCGCGTCGTGGGCGACGAGGGCGTAGGCGGCGTCGTGCGTAGCGGCAGCGAGATCGCCGCCGGCAGCGGCGACGCCGGAGAGTACGCCGCCCACCGTTGCCTGGGCCGCGTCACGCAGGTCGCCGCCTGTTTCCACGACAGCGTCGACGACGCCTTCGACCGCCGCGACCGCTGCCTCGCTTGCATCGATACCGACAGAGACCGCGCCTACTATCGCCCCTTCGACCGCATCGCGGCTGACTTCGCTTGCCCCGGCGCTCGCCTTCTCCGTTCCCCTGATAGCGCCGACCACGACCTCTCGCACCGCGGGAGTCGTGACCGTCACCACCTGGCTCGCGCCCTGCACGACGCCGACGACCGCATCCCTGACGAACGCGCTCGTCTCGCCGCTTATCTCGCCAACGGCCTGGATCGTGCCCTCAACCGCCTCCCGCGCCAGGCTGCCTGCTCCCCTGCCAACCCAGCGGGTGCCGCGTACCGCTCCCATCGCGGTTGAACGCACGACGGCGCCGGTGATCCGGCGACGGGCGCTCCTGTTGCCCGCAAGGGTTTCCCTCACCTGATGGGCAACGCGTTCCGTGGGGGTAGGGGACTGGTCCACTCGTGTTCTCCAGGGCACAGGGCCATCTGCGCACAATCTCAATTGTACCTGCTTCGAGAGAGGGGCCCTAGGGGAGTACCGCCCCGCTCAGTTGCTCCTTCCGGGTTCGCCGGACAACGACTGCCGGACGTTCGCGAGCGCGTCCTCTCCCGCGGCTGCTGCTGCGTCCAGCGCGCCATCCGCCAGCAGACGGGCGGCTTCAGCGGGGGCCATCCCGAACTCGTGGGCGGTCTCCCGCGCGGCCCTGACGGCCTGGGCGGCGGCTTCCGATGGGTCCTCTCCAGCCTCTATGGCGCCCTGCACGGCGCCATAGCCCGCTCCGGCAAGGGCCTCATCGGCGGACACGGGCCAGCGGGCGAGAGTCTGCAGCGTGCCCCGGACAGCGCCGCGAGCAACTCTGCCCACCTCGCCGGCGAGGTCTTCTCCCGCTTGAACAGCCCCTCGCGTCGCGTGGCGGGCAAGCTCGCGGCCATGGACGGCGACGTCCTGCCCGCTGTCGATAGCCTCTTCCACGATGTCTCCTACCGCGCTCGCCACGTCCCTGATCAGGGAACGCCCGCGGCTGGCGGATGCCACCGCCGCCTGCGTCGATGCCGCCAACTGGTACGCGGCGACGCCGATCGCGACATCCGCTCCAGGCACCCGCTTGACATAGCCGTACGAGATAGCAGACACAGCGCCGATGCCCGGCACTGACGATACGGCCCGTAGAGGCCCTTCGAAGCCTGCGGTCAGTTCGCTCAGCGCCCTCTCCCGTGGCATCTCGCCCTCCTCGCGGAGCGCAACCAGCAGGTTCAGGGAGAGCAGTCCGGCCACGAAGGCGATGAGGAAAAGGAACTCGAACCCGGTCACCGAGAGCGCCGGTAGTTCCACGGCCCTGCCCGGCGACGTCCAGGTGAAGTCGAGCCGCAGCGACCGTGAGGCGAAGAAGTCGGCCAGCACGCCGCCCAATATGGGACCGAGCCCCGCGCCGATGTACGTAGCCACTCCTGCCATGCCGAGGAACGCCGTCGCCTTCTCCTCGGGGGCTTCCTTCAGCGCAAGCGTACTGATGGTGAGCGTCACCCCGGCCGCCGCCACTCCCGCGAAGACGTGGAGCACCGTGAGCAGCGGGACCGTAAGCACGTGACGGTCAGGGTTGAGCGTGAACACCCAGCCGAGGATGACCAGCAGGTACAGGGAGGCCGACAGCGACAGGACGGTCTTGCTTCCCAGGCGGTCGGCCATGGGGCCCCAAACGCGTATGAACAGGACGTTCGTGCCCAGGCTGAGGACGGTGAAGCCGATCACGGCCGGCAACGGAAGGCCTATCACGTCCAGCATGTAGACGGCGAAGAACGGAATGGCGAGATTGGAGGTCAGTCTCCAGGCGAACAGGAATCGCAGGAGTTGTGAGAAGTTCCTGTCCCGCAAGGGCTCCGGCAAGGTTGCGAACGGAGAGCCTCCGGTTTGCGGCGTTGCGGGCATGAGGGGTTCTCTGGCCCGCAACACTTGGAGAGGGCCGATCACCCCGAAGGTGAGCGCCCCGGCAAAGAGGAGGAACGAGTAGGCGAATACCGCATCCTCGGGAGCGGAAGCGTTCTCCCACCACTGCACGAAGAAACTGGCGCCCAGCCCGACAACGGCCATGGCTGCGGTCATGACCGCGAGGCGCCGCCCGTGGTAACTCCCGAGTATCTGCGCGGGAACGAGGTCGCGTATCCAGCTGCTCCACGCAGTGACCCAGACCGGCGAGAAGAGCCCGCGAACGGCCAGCAGCACGATCACCATGGTGACCGCGGGAGCGCTGGGCGTCTGCAGCAGGAACGGCACCGCGCCGATAGGTATCCAGAAGAGGTTCGACACGCCCAGGGTCAGGAGCCCGATCGCCTTCCGCGTGCGGAATCGCTCCACGAGCAGGATGCCGGGGACCTGCATCGCCTGGGAGACGAACGGCAGCGCGGCAAGAAGCCCGATCTGCAGGTTGTTGGCGCCCAGCGCCAGGGCAAAGGCCGCCATGAAGCCGCCGCTGCCGAGGCTGAACAGCACGCCCGATGCAACCGACTCCCACACCATCATGCGGAGGCTGAGCCGGACGTCGCCGCCGGTCAGCGTGGGGCTCGGTCGAAGAGTTGCGAACATAACTCAATTCTAGGTGATGAGGCCGATGAAGGCGCTGGCGATGCCGAGGAACAGCAGGAACCCGAAGACGTCGGTGAAGGTGGTGACCACCACCGCGGACGAGACTGCCGGGTCTACTCCCGCCCTCCGCAGGAACAGCGGCACGCCTGCTCCGACCGTCCCGGCAATGACCATGTTGCCCAGCATCGCCAGCCCGAGCACGAGGCCGAGGCCGGGGTTCTGCTTCCACAGCATTGCTATGACTGCCACCAGGACGCCGAGCCATACCCCGTGCAGCAGGCCCAGCAGGGCTTCGCGCGCCAGCAGGCGCCGCGCGCCGATGCCGACGAGTTCGCCGAGCGCGATGGCCCGGACGATGAGCGTGAGCGTCTGGGTACCGCCGATGCCGCCCTGTCCTGCGACGACCGGCAGGAACGCGGCGAGCACGACCACCTGCGCCAGCGTCGACTCGAAAAGCGCCACCGTGCCGGCGGCAAGGAACGTGGTGCCCAGGTTTATCGTGAGCCAGGGCAGACGGGTCCGGATCGAGGACAGCAGGGGGCCGCCAACCGTCTCCCCCGGGACGTTCGCAACCTGCTGCATCTGCCGGGTGTCCAGTTCGATCGTGGCGCCCAGCAGGTGCTCGGCGAGGATGACGCCTGCCAGACGCCCACCCTGTGTCACGGGGAGTTGGGTCACGTTGTAGTGACGCTGGAGCCGCGCGCACTCTCGCGCGGGAGTATCGACCGTCACCGTCGCCACGAGCGGCGAGGCTATCGCACGGACCGGGGTATCGCTTTCCGCGAGCGCCAGGTCGACCACGCTGACCTGTCCGGCGAGCTCGCCGTCGTCTCCAACCAGGAACAGGTGCGTGAGCTTTTGGCGGATGTCCTCCAACAATCGGAGGTTCTCGCGCGCCTCGCTGACGAGGCGGTCGATGCGCACCGTGGGGAGTTGGCCGACCATCAGAGCGCCCGCCGTGTCCGGCGCGTAATCGAACAGTTCCGTGCTTTCCAGCGACTCCAGGGACGGGGCCACTTCCCGCGCCCGCAGGATGGGAAGGTGGTCCAGCACGGCCAGCACCTGGCGCGGGTGGAGTTGGTCAAGAGCGAAGGAGAGGATATTCGACCCAAGCCGGGCCGCCACCCGCCCCGCTTCCACCGGGTTCATCTGTCGCAGTATCCAGACGACCGTGTCGGGAGACATCACCTGTATGAGGGCGTCCCTGCTCTTGGAGGGAAGCCCGGCCAGGATGGTCCCGATGTCGGCCGGGTGGAGACCCTGGAGCAACTCCCATGCGGAGTGCTCATCACCGGCCTTGATCAGGTCCTTGACTTCTCCCGCTATCTGCGCGGCCTCGTCCAGCGATATCGCCTGCGGTTGTGCGGTTTCTCTCTCCAAGTGCTTCACCTCCGTGTGAACTCCAACAAGAGTGAGCCTGTGCGGGGAGCGGACCCTGGATGGGCAGTATGAGCTTCCTGTACGGCGTAGCCCTCGCGAGGGCTGCAGGCGAACTCCGTCCGCCGGGGCGCCGGAAGGCGCCGGCGATAGTCTGCCCTATGCGGGTCCGCCGGGGTCGGTGGCGACAACGGCCCTACAGGAGCGAGACCTCAACGTCCGGCTTGCGCGGCGCGACGCCGAACCACGGCCCGCCGGGCTCGTCGAAACCGGGGAACGGGGCCGCCTCGTTCGGCAGGAGGATGCACTCGTTCTGCGCGGGGTCGCGGAACGTGTTCATCGGGTCGCCGCCGTCCTCGACGATGCGGAGGTTCTCCTCCACCAGCTTGCGGTAGAGGATGATGCCCGCGTCGGTCACGCCGAGGTTCTCCCGCGTCCGGTCGACGATGGGGCCCTGCGCGACCCACGTCATCTGGTCCTGCCCCGGCACGTCCGTGCTCACCAGGCGCCCCTTCTCGTCGTAGAGCGGGTGCTCCTCGACCGGGATGGAGCCGAACGCCTGCGCGGGCGCGTTGGCGCCGGGCGGGTGCACGGTGGTGGTGTAGCGCACGTACCAGGTGTGCTCGTCGTCGATGGGGACGCGGAGCAGGAAGCGGTGCGCGCCCTCGCCGCCGCCTATCTTCAGCGTGTACGGGAAGACGATCGGGTGACCGGTCTGCCAGTCGGGGTGGGTCTCGTCGATGCCCGCCGTGACGCGCCGCTTGATGACGCCGTGCTCGAACCGCTCGAAGCCGAGCTTCAGGTGGTGCTTCGCCCGCTGCGGCAGGCGGTTGGCCCACTCCTCGCCCTGTCCCTTCTGGGCATTGATCCACGTGCCGTAGTAGCCGTGCAGGTGCTCGAAGTGCGTCGGGTCGAGCGCGTTGTCGACGCACTGCAGCCAGTTACAGGGCAACGTGCTCGCCTGGATGCGCCGGGTGACGTTCTCCTCCCACGCGAAGACGTCCCAGCGAGGGAGCAGCGGGGCGGGCTGCGGCCCCAGGTACGCCCAGATCAACCCGTGCAACTCCTGCACCGGGTAGGCGGTCATCCTGATCTTGTCCTTGTACGTGCTGCCCGTCGGCTCGGAGGGCTGCTCGAGGCACTGGCCGTTGAAGTCGTACAGCCAGCCGTGGTAGCAGCAGCGGATGCCCTCCTTCTCCGGGATGCCGTAGAGCAGGTCGACGCCGCGGTGGGCGCAGCGCTGCTCGATGAGGCCGAACTCGTTGTCAGGCGTCCGGTAGAGGACGAGGTCCTCGCCGAGGAGGCGCACAGCCATGGTGGGGTCTTCGCCCATCATCTGCGACGTCCCGGCGATGGGGTGCCAGTAGCGGCGCATCAGCTCGCCCATCGGCGTGCCCTTGCCGACGCGCGTGTAGCGTTCGTTGTCCTGTTGCGAAAGCATCGCGGTCCTCCTCCGGGGGAGTGAGCATCTGCGGGAGCCTGGGCCCCTCGAAGGGGGCTGGTATGACGCAATTTACACCCGTCGCGACAGGACCGGGCAATGCTGCGGAGCGAAGGTCCGGTCGGTAAGTACTCAGAGGGTCTGCGCGGCTGCGCGCTCCACCGTTTCGGCGAGCCATGCGTTAAGCGTCTTGCCCTGGGCCTTCGCCGCGGCGGCTGCGTCGCGGTGTACCCGTGGGCTCACTCGCAGCGGTATCTTCCCGGAGTAAGGCCGGTCCGGTTCCCGCCCCCGTTCCGCGCAGACGGCGAGATAGTCGTCTATGGAGAACTCGAACTCCTTCTGCAGCTGCTCGACCGAGCCTCCCTCGAACGTGATGACGTCGCGAGTGCCCACCACCTCGCCGTGGAAGACGTTGGCGGAGTCGTCGAAGGTCACTGCTGCACGGTAGCCCTTGTACTGCATCATGGCTCTATGCCTGCCTCGGTGAGGAATCGTCGCACTGCTTCAACCATGGCCTTCCGCGCTTCCCTCTCCGGGTGGGGCCGGTGGAAGTGCGCGGCTACGCCGTTCAATTCGAAGTACACCCGCGAACCGGCGCGCTCCTCCTTATCTGCACCGCAGGCGAGCAGCAGCGATTCGACGTCGTCCCAGCGGATGCCTGCCTGCGTGGGGCGTTTGAACACCGCGGCAAGGATGATCCGGTGCTTACGTCTCACCGCTGGATGATATCAGGTAATGATATGACCTGCCAGCCACGACAAAGTCCTCTTCGGGGGCCGGCGGAGTGGAACGCGACGCGATCACATAGCCGTCCGGTGCGTCCAATCAAGCGATGCGCGGGTTTGACAGTCCCCGCCGGTATGCATAGGTTACAGCCAGCGAACAGGACGGCCTCCGTGGCGATAGCCGCGGTCCGCTCCATCACGGCTGGAGGCGGCGTTGCGCATCCTGGTGACAGGCGGCCTCGGTGTGAACGGGTGCTGGGTGACCCGCGAGCTGTTGACGATGGGCCACGAGCCCGTCGTGTTCGACAACCGACCCGATTTCACGCTGCTGCGCGACGTGAGCAGCGAGTTCGCGTTCGTCGAGGGCGACACCACGTCGCTGGAGCAACTGGACCGCGTCTGCGAGGAGCACCGCATCGAGCGCATCTGTCATCTCGCGGCGGTCTACCCGGACGCCGCCGACGCGGACCCGGTGCGCGGCTTCTCGGTCAACGCCCTCGCCACGGTCTACGTGCTGGAGGCGGCGCGCCGGAACGGGATCGACCGCGTCGCGTTCACGAGTTCGATAGGCGCGCTGTCGCCGATGACCGACGAACACCTCGGGCCGGAGATGGCGCCGGTGGACGAGACGTTTCCGGCGTATCCCACCAAGAGCGTCTATGGGGCGACGAAGACGGCCTCGGAACTCATGGGCATCCAGTATCACCGGCTGTACGGCATCGACTTCGCCGCGATGCGCTACGCCGGCATCTACGGCCTGGGCAAGGGCGTGGAGCGCCACGGCAGCCACGACGTGATCTGGGGCCGGTTGATACGGAGCGCCGTCGCGGGCCGCCCCATCGTCATCCCGCGGGGCGGCGAGCAGCGGCACGACCTGACCTACGTGCGCGACGTGGCGCAGAGCGTCGTCAGGGCCTGCACGGTGGACAGCTTCGAGGGCCACGTCTTCCACATCGGGAGCGGTCGCACGTATACGCTCAACGACTTCGCGGACGCGGTCCGCGCCGTTATCCCCGGCGCACAGATCGAGATCGGGCAGGGCCTGGACCCGCGCGGGATGGGCCCGCGGGCCTACTTCGCGATGGACATCAGCCGCGCGCGCCGCGAACTGGGCTACGAACCGCAATATCCGCCGGAGGCGGCCATACGCGACTGGGTCGAGTGGACGGAGCGGTTGGAACTGACGGAGGAGCAACTCGGATGACAACGTGCAAGGCGGCCGTATTCGTGGGAGCCAACAAGCCTCTGGAGGTGCAGGAGTTCCCTGTCCTCCCGATGGAACCGGGAGGGGCGCTGGTGCAGATGCAGATGGCGGCCATCTGCGGGACGGACGTGCATGCATGGCACCTGGATGCGACTCCCGCGCCGACGATCTTCGGGCACGAGAACGTCGGCGTCCTGGCGGAGATATCGCCGGAGATATCCAGGGACGTGCTGGGGCAGCCGCTGCAGGTGGGCGATCGCGTCGTGTTCCGCGACGCGCCGTGCGGGCGCTGCTTCCGTTGTGCGATGGGTGAGTCGTGCCAGAACACCCGGTCCTACGGCAACACGCGTTGTGATGAGGCGCCGTACCTGCGGGGCGGGTTCGGGCAGTATATCCAGTTGGGCGCCACGCCCTGGCTGCTGCGCGTGCCGAACGACGTCTCCAACGAGCGCGCTCTGCTGAGCGTCATCGGCAATCACACCGCACTGAACGGCATAGACCGCATCGGCGGCGTCAACCTGGCGGACACCGTGGTGGTACAGGGCTCCGGTCCCATCGGCATGGGGGTCCTCAACCAGGTGCTGCTGGGCGGGGCAGGGCGGGTCATCGTGGTCGGCGCGCCCGAGAGCAGGCTCGAACTCGCTCGCGAGCTCGGCGCGAGCGAAACGGTGGATATCACCGAGTGGAATACCCCGGAGGCGCGCGTCGAACGCGTGATGGAGTTGACGGGCGGACGGGGCGGCGACCTGGTCGTCGAGGCGTCGGGCGGGCTGACCGCGTTCCGGGAGGGACTGGAGATGGTGCGGTTCGGCGGGCGCTATCTCGTGATAGGCCAGTGGACGGACTACGGCCTGCTCGAGGCGAACCCGGCGCTGCTGACGCGCAAGGTGATCAGCGTGCAGGGTGTCTTCTCAGGAGCCCCGCGTCATATCATCCGCTCGATGCAGGCGATGCGTACGATCGTGGACAGGCCGGTGGAGAAGCTCATCACGCACCGGTACGCACTGGAGGACGTGAACGAGGGCTTCGAGGCGCACGAGCGGCTCGAAGCGATGGTGGCGGTGATACTGCCGAACGGCGAACCTGCGAGTTAGGAGGACGGCGATGGCCAAGGGCGGGTTCAGGATCGTAGACAGCGACATGCACATCATGGAGCCGCCGGACCTGTGGCAGCGGTACACGGACAAGAAGTACCGCGACTACGCCCAGGTGGGCGTTACGTCTGAGAACGTGCGCGACCTCCGCACGGTCCATCCGGACGGCAGACCCTGGGGAGCGCCCGCGCGCATCTCCGGCAGACCGAGCCAGGCGGGCGGCCACAACTACGAGCGCAACCAGGAGCTCTACGTCACGCACGCCGGGCGCGGGTGGTCGACCGAGGTGCAGCTGGAGGCGATGGACGTGGAAGGGCTGGACGTCGCGGTGCTCTTCCCCACACGAGGGCTGCACACGCTTGCGGAGCCGTTCATGGACCCGCCTTTCGCGGCGGCCCTGGCGCGTGCCTATAACGACTGGCTGTACGACTTCTGCGCTCCGGCCCCGGACAGGCTCATCGGCGCGGCTATGGTCTCTCCCTTCGACATGGACGACGCCGTCGCGGAGGTTGAGCGCGCGGTGAAGGAGTTGGGTTTCCGCGCCGTCTTCATGCGCTCCAACCAGATGACGGACAAGCCCTGGCACGACCCGTTCTACGACCCGCTGTGGAGCGCGCTCGAGGAGTACGACATCCCCATCGGGTTCCACGAGGCCTCGTCGTCCGGCGCGCGGCAGGCGGGCGACCACTTCGGGGCGAACACCATGCTGCGCCGCGTGTTCGCGCAGCCGATCGAGCAGATGATGGCCCTCGCCAGCTTCTGCGGCGGCGGCGTGCTGGAGCGTCACCCGAGGCTCCGCGCCGCCTTCCTGGAGGCGAACTGCGCGTGGGCGCCGTGGCTGCTCTGGCGGCTGGACGAGGGGTACGAGCGGGAAGCGGACGTGTTCGTTCCCGAGCTGGCGATGGCGCCCACGGAGTATTTCAAGCGTCAGTGCTGGATATCGGTAGAGCCGGACGAAGAGCCCGCGAAGTACGCCATCGACTGGGTGGGCAGCGACAAGATGGTGTTCTCGACCGACTACCCGCACGGGGACTCCAGGTATCCGCACGCAGTGTCCAGCTTCCTCGAACTCGGTATCCCGGACGAGGACAAGCGGAAGATCCTCTGGGACAATTGCGCCAGCCTGTACAATCTCGCGGAAGTTCCGGCCCGCATGTAGCCGGAAGGAGGAGAAGCCATGACCACGGTGACGACCGAGACCGCCCTGGACAGGTTCATCGAGAAGACGCGCGAGCTGTTCGCCGGCGAGCCGGACCCGGAGAAGCGCTGGGTCGCACTGACGCCGGTGCTGCAGGAGTTGCTCGCCGACCCCACCGTGCAGGAGGCCTCGGCCCGGTGGCCCGCAAACGTCTTCACGGACCGCGCCGAGAACCTGCTGTTCTACGAGGACCCGGACTACGGGTTCGCCATCAACGGGCTGAAGCGCGAGGTCAGGGGGAGACCCGTCGTGAACCCGGAGCATCCGACCTGGCGCGGCATCCACGACCACGCGCACATCTACACGCTCTACGGCGTGCTGGCGGGCCACGAGATGATCGAGCGCTACCGCCCGGTCGAGGGCGCCGAGCGCCGCGCCGACTATATTCCGATCGAGGAGGTCGGCAACTTCAAGGTCGAGCCGGGCTCCGTCGACCTGGTGCGCCCCTACGAGATACACGCGGAGCGCAGCCTGGGCGAACAGACAGTGGCCATCATCGTCCGCAGCGAGCGGTCCGGCGGCTTCCTGCAGGGGCGTTACGACGTCGAGACGGGAGAGTACTGGCAGGGCTACGGCCCGAAGCAGCGCGAAGTGGAGATGTTCCCCGACGCGTAGGACATCCGCGCGTCCCAACCGAACGGCAGACCACAGGCCACCCCGCAGCCACGCGGGGTGGCCTCTTCGTGTGGTCGGGCTCCCCGTTTGTGCGCGGAGGGTGCATGCGATAGTCTCCCCCCGCAATCCACCTGAAGAAGGAGCGGGATGAAGTACCAGGGGAAGGTGTCGCTGCAGGCTACGGCCGAGACCGTCTGGGACGTAGTGCTGGACATAGAGCAGTTCGCGGACTGCATGCCCGGCGTGCAGGACCTCGTGAAGATAGACGACCGGACGTTCGAGGGAGGCATGAGCGCCAGGGTCGGGCCGGTTGCGGGCGACTTCAGGTTCACGTCACAGATCGTGGACGCGGAGGCGCCGGTGAGCCTGAAGGCGCACGTGGAAGGCGAGGACTCGCTGACGAAGAGCACGATGACGTCCGACATCACGATGACTCTCTCCCGGGACGGGACCGCGACCGAGCTGGCGTACATGGCCGAGGTGATCATCAAGGGCCGCCTGGGCATCGTCGGCGACATGATCCTGCGGGCGACCGGCGCGCAGGTGATCGAGGAGTTCTTCAAGCGGCTTCGGAAGAAGGTGGAAGCCCCGGCATGAGGAGGCGCTGAACAGTGCAAGAGAGACGCTCTTACGATGTGATCGTCATCGGCGGGGGCTCCGCGGGCTGCGCCGCCGCCGCCCGGCTGAGCGAGGACGCGGACCGGCAGGTGCTGCTGCTCGAGGCGGGGCCGGACCCCCAGCCCATCCCGTACGAGATAGCCGACGGAAGCCGGGTTGCGCGCGTCGTGCTAGAGTCGCCGTACGTCGTGCTCTACCCGACCCCTCGCGCGGGCGACGGCAGCACGTTCTACAAGGTGAGCGGGCGTGTGATGGGCGGCGGGTCGTCGGTGAACGCGATGGCCGTCGTGCGTCCCACGAAGCACGACCTCGACACGTGGGCGGCGCTCGGCAATCCGGGCTGGTCGTTCGACGAGTGCCTGCCACTCCTCCGGAGGATCGAGACGGACGCGGACTACGGCGGCAACGACATCCACGGAGAGGACGGGCCGCTGTACGTCTACCGGGCCTTCAGGGTGGACGAAGAGGAGAGCGCGGACGCACCGGTTCGCGCGTTCATCGCCCGGGCGCTGGGCATGGGGCTGCCGCTTTGCCCGGACCTGAACGTGCCGGCCCCGTACGGCGTCTGCAGCTCCGCCTACAACGTCAAAGACGGGGTGCGGCAGAACACGACGGTCGCCTACCTCGACCCCGCGCGGGGCCGGCCCAACCTGGACGTCGTGCCGGACGCGCAGGTGCAGACGCTCTCCATCGCGAACGGCCGGGTGAACGGGGTCGTCTACAAGCACGCGGGTGAAGTGAGCACGGTGTCGGCGGACGTCGTTGTACTCAGCGCCGGGGTCTACCACAGCCCGCAGATCCTCATGCTCTCCGGGATCGGCCCGGCGGGCGATCTGGAGCGCCTCGGTATCCCCGTCGTCAACGCGCTCGAAGGCGTGGGCGAGAACTACCAGGACCACGCTACGCTGGAGATGACGTTCGAGGGGAACGCCGATTTCAACCCGGACTGGGTGATCCCGCGCTTCCGCCTGATGTACAAGAGCGACCCCGGCCTCCCGCACGGCAACTTCCACATCTTCCAGCGCCCCCCGACAGTGGTGGAAGGCTTGAAACCCATGTGGCCCGTGTCCGCGAACCTGCTCGAACAGCGCGACCCCGGACGCATCCGCCTCGTGAGCGCGGACCCCGGCGACCTGCCGGAGATCGAGGACGCGATGCTGAAGCATCCCGACGACCTGGCGGCGATGCTGAACGCGATGGAGTTCATCTACGAGCTGGTCCAGCACGAGTCGATGCAGGAGTTCTACGGGCCGCTCATCTCCCCGACGCGAGAGGAGGACTGGGCCGAGTTCGCCCGCAGCGCGCACGGCAGCTACCATCACGGCATCGGCACCTGCAAGATGGGCCCCGCGTCCGACCCGATGGCAGTGGTGGACAGCAACCTGAAGGTGCACGGGATCGACAACCTGTACGTGGCGGACGCGTCCATCATGCCGACCATCCCGCACGCGAATACGAACGTGACGTGCATCATGATCGGCGAGCGGCTGTCCGACATCGTGAAGGGACTGGTGGGATAGGGCTTGTCGAACGGCGTAAGATAGCAGCACACGGAACGAGGAGGATGCCATGACCACCGAGACGCAGACGAGGCCGCAGACGTCCACGTTCTCCATCAAGGGGCCGTACCTGTCGGCGGGCCGCACGAACATCGACCTTGCGCGCACGGACCTGCTCTGGCTGAGCTTCAAGGTCAACGCGGAGGGCGGAGAGAACGCCGTGCACGCGCACACGAACGAGGACCACGCGTTCATCGTGCTGGAGGGCGAGGTCACGTTCTTCGACGAGAACGCGAACGGGAAGGTGCTCGGCGAGTACGAGGGCATCATGATCCCGAAGGGCGCGTACTACCGCTACCTCAACACCGGCGGGCGGAACCTGTTCATGCTCCGCGTGGGCGCGCAGCGGAACAGCAGCGAGGGCCCCGAGACCCGGCTGACGCCGGACGGCAACCCCATCCCCGGCGACTCCCCGGACAACTTCCACGTCGACCCCGTGGCTATCGAAGGCAAGTTCTTCGGCGCGAAGTAAGGGTCTTCGAGCGACAACAGGACCTGAGTAGAGAACGGACGGCGCACCGCTGCGGTGGTGCGCCGTCTGTCGTGTGTTGGGTCTGCCGTTTCTGCCGATTCACCAGCCGATGACATACTTGGACGCGGCTACGAACACGGTGCCGAATATGCCCAGGTGGATCGCCTTGATAATGCGGAGCTCGCGTATCACCGCATCGAAGTCATCGCTTAGTTCGGTCCCCATCTGGTCGATTGCATCCCCCAAGTCGATGTGCTGGCGCTCGTCATCTGCCGGTCCAGTCGTCATGTCGTCTCCATCAGCGTCCAGACATGCCCATCGATAGGCTGTGCCACCCTTGTGGCAAAGAGTACACAGAAACGATACAGAGCCGGGATACGGCCGTGCAAGGGGCGCGTGTCACAACGGTGCTCTTCAGAGAGCGTAGAACTCCCTGGCGTTGCCGCCGGTGATCCGAGCGCGTTGCTCCTCGGTGAGGTCTGCGCGGGCCATGAGCGTATGCAGGCTCTCAGGGTACTCGCCATCCCAGTGCGGAAAGTCCGTGGCGTACATCACGGCGCCGTCGCCGATGACGCGAAGCGTCTCAGGGAGCAGGGTCTCTTCGGCCTCGCAGGTAAAGTAGACGTTGCCGTCGCGGACATAGTCGCTGGGCGGCCTCGTCAGGGCCGGCATCTCCCGTTCGCCTCGTAACCGGAAGCGCTCGTCCATCCGGTCCAGGAGGAATGGGACCCAGGTACAGCCGGCCTCGAGGAAGCCTATCTTCAGCCTCGGGAAGCGTACGAGCACGCCCTCGCACAGGACGCTCGTGAGGTGCCGCATCTGCGCAAAGGGATGGCCGAGGGTGTGCACCTCTGCGAACTGGGGGAAGAGGTGGTGGTAAACGCTGTCCCAGACGTTCCCGCCTTCGTGGATGGTGATCGGGCAGCCGAGGCGCTCGGCCTCGGCGTAGATGGAGTCGAAACGCGAGTCGCCGTAGACGTAGGGTCCCTCCGGGAGCATACCTCCCACCATCCCGAGGTCGCGCACTGTCCGCTGGAGCTCCTCGGCAGCGGCCGACGGGTCCTGCACGGGGAGGAGCGCGACACCCTTGAACCGTTCGTCGACGCTGAGGAACTCGCTGTGCAGCCAGTCGTTGTAGGCGCGGCAGCGGGCGATCGCGAAGTCGGGCTCCCGGAGCTGGCCGTTGCGGAGGCCCACGGTCGGGAAGAGCACGGTCGCCGCGAGGCCGCCCTCGTCCAGGGCCTGCTGCCAGGTTGGAGCATCGACGTCGAACAGGCCCAGCGTGCCCTGCAGGTGGCGGTCGAAGCCATCGTTGGCGCTGATGCCCAGCGGGGAGCGCTTGTCGAAGGGTGGCGCGATGAACCGCCGCATGCGCCGGTCGTCGTCGCGAACGTGGCCGTCAGCGTCGATCGGGCCGGTTGGGGCGATAGCCATAGGAGACCTCCCTTCAGACGAGCGCCGTCACTGTGGCAGCATCTGGCATCGTTTGGCCTCATTTACTCGTGCGTTCCGGGGTTCCGATGGCTCCACGGTGGGGCGTTTCGGGGCCGGTTCGAGCGTGAACAAGGCCGGAATGAGGCCAAATGAGGCCACTGCCTTCCGGTGGGTTCACCAGCCGATGACGTACTTGGAGGCCGCTGCAGCACTGTGCCGAATATGCCCAGGCTGATGGCCTTGATCATGCGGAGTTTGCTTTCCACCCTGCCGAGGTGGTCGCCGAGTTCGATCCTCACCCGGTCGATGTAATCGCGCAGTTCCTTGTGCTGCCGCTCGTTCTCCAAGGCGTAATCGTGGAAGTAGCGGGGTACGTCCTCTGCCGGTGCAGTCGTCACGGCGTCTCCTTCAGGGCGCGTATGAGCATGGTAGCAGGGCGGGGGACGGGAACCGCAAGGGGCGGGTGTCACAGCGGACACGTAGCAACTTTGCCAGGCTCACCATTCACCCCCATCCTAACCTTTCCCCATCGAGGGGGAAGGGACCAGCCCCCAGCCCATCCCACGCTACCCCGCAGGGCCCTCACCCTAACCCTCTCCCCCAGGAGAGGGGATCAGTCCCCCTCACCCCAGGGCGCGCCAGACGCGCTCGGTGAGGAGCGGCATGTCGACGCCGCTCACGTCGGCGCCGGAGCGGGCGAGGGCGTCCGCGACCGCGTTCGTGACGGCCACCGGCGCGGCGACCGTCGGCAGCTCGCCGATGCCCTTGATGCCCAGCGGGTTGGTCGGCGAGGGCGTCTGCTGGTTCTCCAGCAGGAACGCGGGCAGCGATTCCGCAATGGGGATGCCGTAGGTCATGAAGCTGGCGGTCCGGGGCTGGCCCGCCGCCGAGTAGAGCATCCCCTCGCTCAGCGCCTGGCCGATGCCCTGCGCGATGCCGCCCTGTATCTGCCCGCGCACGATGACGGGGTTGATCATCGGGCCACAGTCGTGCACTGCCGCGTAGTCCGTGAGGCGCACGTCGCCGGTGCCCTCGTCCAGCTCAACGACCGCGACGTGGGCGGCGAAGCCGAACGGGTTGGCGGGCAGCTCCCACTCCAGTTCCACCGTGATGCCGTTGGCGGGAACGACGCCGCCCGCGGCATCGAGCCGACGCTTGACCTCCTGGAGCGCCAGGTAGGCCGCGTTGCCGCCGACCGCGAGGCCCCGGCTCGACGTCGTGCCGCCGCCCGACGCGAGCTCGTCGGTGTCGCCGTGGTGGAGTTCGACCATCTCCGGGGCGATCCCGAGCGTGTCCGCCGCGATCTGCGAGAACGACGTGGCCGTGCCCTGGCCATGCGGCGATACGTCCGTGACGATGATCACGCGTCCGTCCGGCTTCATCTCGACGCGAGTGAGGCTCTTGCGCACACCCGCCTTGCCGCCGGACGCCTTGGTGACTGTCGCGACGCCGATGCCGGTGCGGAACGGGCCGCCTTCGGACGCCTGCCGCTCGCGTAGACCCGCGTAGCCGGCCATGCCGAGCGCGCGGTCGAACGCGGTGTGGAAGTCGCCGGAGTCGTAGAGCAGGCCGGTGGCGGTCTGGTAGGGGAAGGCGTCGGCGGGGATGAAGTTGCGGCGTCGTATCTCGGCGGGGTCCATGCCAAGCTGCCGCGCGGCGTCGTCCATGATGCGCTCGATGGGCACGGCGGCCTCGGGCCCGCCCGCGCCGCGGTAGGGTCCCGTGGGAGGGCGGTTCGTCGTCACGCCGAGGCACTCCACGTCCATCGCGGGGATGGCGTACGGCCCGGCGACGCGCTGCACGGCGTTGCCCAGCGGCCCGCCGCTGGACGTGAGGAAGTAGGCACCCATATCTGCCAGCATGCGGATGCGGACGCCGAGCATCGTGCCGTCCGAGCGCACCGCCGCCTCCACGTCCGCGGTGAATCCGCGCCCGTGCGAAGCGAGCGTGCTCTCGGAGCGCTGCTCCGTCCACTTGACCGGCGCGCCCAGCTGTACCGCCGCGTACGCCGCTACGACCTCTTCCGGCCAAACCTCGATCTTGCGCCCGAAGCCCCCGCCGACGTCCGGGGTGATGACGCGCACGTCGACGTCGCCCGGAAGGAGCATCGCGAGGAACGCCTTGACGCGGTGCGGCACCTGCGTGGACGTCCACACCGTGACCCGTCCGCTCTCCGCGTCCGGCGCGACGACGATGCCGCGGGTCTCCATCGGCATCGCAACGAGGCGGGGGACCTCGTACGAGGCCTCGACGATCTCGTCGGCGTTCTCGAACGCCTCGGCGACGTTGCCCGCGCCCGCCTCCGTGCGCATCACGACGTTCGTGCCGATGTCGGGGTGGAGGGGTGCGGCGTCCGACGCCGATTCGCGCGGGTCGAGCAGGGGCGGGAGCGGCTCGTAGTCGACGGCGATGCGGTCACGCGCGTCGAACGCCTGCGCTCGCGTCGAGGCCACGATGAGGGCGACGGGCTGGCCGACGTAGCAGACGCGGCCCTTCGCCAGCACGGGGTGCTCGGGGACGGGCGTCTCGCCCATGCCCTCGCGGCGTATCGCGCCGATGTCCGGCACGACGCCGTCCAGGTCCGCGCCGGTGTAGACGACGGCGACACCGGGACTTGCAAGCGCGGCCGAAGTGTCGATCGATCGGATGCGGGCGTGCGCCTCCGTGCTGCGGAGCACCGCGGCGTGGAGCATGCCGTCCAGTTGGATGTCGTCGACGAACGTGCCGCCGCCGCGCAGCAGCCGTTCGTCCTCCATGCGGGCCATGCCCTGGCCGCGGTAGGTGGTCATGGCTGCTCCCCCTTGTCGCTCCTCATCACGTACACCCGTTCCTGTCGCAGTACTCTCATCCTCCCCCTCTCCGTCAGGAGAGTGAACCAGACACCCAACTCCATGGGGGCGAGATTCCCGCCTTCGCGGGAATGACGGGGGTTAGTCCACGGGCAGGACGGGCATGTGCACCTGCACGTAGGTGCCCGGTATCTGCTGCCAGCTGATGAAGCGCAGGTCCTCGTCGTGCGGGTTGGTCGTCTCGCTCCGCGTCCCCGCGGGGATGCAGGTGAAGTCGCCCGTGCGGACGTGGATGCGCTCCTCTCCGATGACCTCGACGCCCTCGCCGGCGATGTAGTAGCGGACGGCGTCGCCGGAGGTCTGGGGCGAGCCGTTCTCCGTGCGCGCGGGGACGTTCTCCATGAACAGTTGGAACGAGTAGATGTCGAAGCCGAGCTCCGGCGACATGATGTGGTGCCTGCCGGGGCCCCACTCCATGATGGGGGCCTCCTCCGCCGGGACGTGGAGGCGCTTCTGCTCCCGCCTGCGCTGCATCTCCAGCGCGACGCGCCCGAACGCCATCTGCTCCTCCAGGTAGCGGAGGTAGAGCGGCCACGGCTCCAGCTTGCCGAGCTCCTCGTCGGAGAGGTCGCTCACCTCGGGGGCCTTGTGGGGCGCGGCGATGTGGACGAACGGCGTCGGCACCTGGCGGTAGGTGCCGGGGAACTGCTGCGCGGCGAGGAAGACGAGCGGCTCCGGGTGCGGGTTCTCGGTGCCGTGCCAGATGTTCGCCGGGACGTGGCAGAAGTCGCCGACCTTCACGTCGAACCGCACGTCCTCGATCAGCTCCTGGCCGCCGCCTTTCACGTAGAACTTGAGCGCGTCGCCGTGGGTGTGGTAACGCTCCGAGCCGCCCGCGCGCCCGGACGTGAAGACGTGCAGGTTGTGAACGTTGAAGCCGAGCTCCGGCCCCACGATCATGCGCTGGTTCGGCCCGGCGTTCTGCACGTCGGCCTCCTCGGCGGGGACGTGGACGCGGCCCAGCTTCCTGCGCTTGTCGAGCGCGAGCGCGGCGCGCCCGAAGTTCACCTGCTTCTCCATGTAGAGGGCGTACAGCTCCTCCGGCGACAGCTGCGCCAGCTCCTCCGGCACGATCCCTGCGATGGTGGCCATCTGTTCCTCCGTGGCGTCGGGTGGACGCCTGCGCGTGAGGCTAGGTGTCGTGGGGTGGGGTGTCAATGGGGCGCGCTCCGCCATCCGAGCCAGAGTCTACGGGGCAGACGGGATGCACAGGATGCGGTTGACGGGGACCACAGTGAACGTTGGGGGGGAAGTGCTGTTCATTTCAGTTCATCCGCCCGGAATCCACCTCTGGAAACGGCCCTTCGAGTGAACTGTCGGACGGCTCAAAACCGCTCATCCGCAGCTCATTTCCGGTCAGGAACGGCTCATTTCGGCCAGGAACGGCTCATTTCGGCCAGTTCCGGTCCACACGTGCGGGTGGCGGCTGCGGCTGCCCGGACCGTCGCTTCGCTCATGGAACCAGCGTACGCGGGCAAGGAGCGATGGGGGAAGGGGCGGGTGTCGCAGTGGTCTACGGTAGCGGTTCGATGGAGCCGAGTGGCTCCTGGCGCGTTCTGCGCTCCCAAACCTCCCACAGCTCTTCCTGATGCAGGGACGCCCATTCCATGACAAGGCGGATCGCGCGTCCCGGCAGTCGTCCGTTGAGGATTTCGAGGTTGTCTATCCTGATCTGGGCCTCCTGGTCTCCGTAGGCAGCGTGAAAGTGTGGAGGGTCATGGTCGTTGTAGCGCATACGAACCACGATGCCGTAGAAGCGGCAGAGTTCAGGCATCGGTCAGTGAACTCCGCAATCCCGGCATCAGTTCCTCCGCAGACTTGCCGGTGAGCCGCATATAGAGATAGTCGGCGCAGGCGTCCAACTGCTCATCCTCGCCCCATACAACGGCGCCGTATCCGTCGAGGTGTGCGGTTGCGAAGAAGACGCGGTCGTTCCATGCCGCGAATACACCCGTTCGGGGAGTGTCCGACATGTCCACTTCCCCGCACACTCCGTTGTCGTAGCGCAGCCAGAGGCGATAGCCCTCGCGCGGCTCTACTTCCAGGAGGGCAGGGACATGCGAGTCCGGCGCACCGCCCCATCCGCCATCCGTCTCCCGTGAGAACGGCGCGTATCCGTTCGCTTCCAGCCATGCCCCGGCTCCCTCGATGCGGAATACCGCCTGGGACGACCCCAGCGAGCGCAGGACGGCGTCCGGCAGGTCCGAGCGCCGGAGTTCCATGCCCCATTCGACCTTACGCCTGTGGGGATAGGGAGAAGATTCGTCTACATTCAGGACCTTGAACGGATAAGAGATCACTTCGCCGACGCGCAAGAGGCCGTGGTCAGGGCAGGGAGTGATGACGAGGTCGCCGATATGCATCTTCAGAACGAAGTTGCCGATCTGGCCGAGGTAGTTGCGTACCCGTCCCGAGGGCTCGTTGGGGTACGCTTCCTGAAGCCGCTCGCGGAGTTCATCGTAGGAGTCCACCCTGTGCAGGTCCTGGACTTCGGGCCACCCAATGGCCACGTACGCGCCCCTGACGAATGCGTCAGCGTACCTGCCGCCCTCCCCGGCCCACACGCAGAACAAAGCCCTCTGCTCAGCCGTCACGATTCCCTCCCAATGGGATTGTAACGCTGGCGTATAGCCTGTCGCATGTCCTACGCCGTCATGGGACCAGCGTGCGGGGCAGGGGGCGACTGCGGAAGGGGGTGGGTGTCAGTGGTGGAGGGCGAAAGCCTCACCATAAACAGGCGGACGTCACTGCTGGGCGAGCGCGTCCTCGACGTCCGTGAGTGCGAAGTCTCCGCCTTTGAAGAGCAGCGATTCGCCGCTGGTCTGCGCGAGGGCGTAGGCGAAGCAGTCGCCGAAGTTCAGCCCCGCAGGGTGGTTGCCCTTGCCGAAGCGCCGCCATGCCTGCCGCGCGGCGTACGCGTGCTCTGGGGTGACCGGAGTCATTTCCACGTGCGCGGTTTCCATGAACACATCAAGGGACACTCCTCTTGCCGGGCCGTCCCTGCTTTCGAGGACCATAGCCGCCTCTACGAAGTTGACTACTGACATGCGGCAGTACGGTGCGGCAGCTATCGCCTCCTCGTATCGATGCGCATCGCTCTCCCGGAACAGGATGGCGACCACCGCCGACGCATCCAGGATCACTTCGGCAGGCCTCGCTCGTCGTACAGCAGCTCGGCGTGGTCTATCGGTGGGCCGCTGTCGGGGAACTGCGCCGCGAAGCGTTCCGCGATGGCGCGTATGCGGCGCAGCCGCTCCTCGACGCTGCGCTGGTGCCTTTCGCGCTCCAGGCGTTCCTTGAGGGCGACCGTGATCGCGCCGGTCATCGTCTCGCCGGTGAGGTCGGCGAGTTCACCCGCCAGCCGGCAGGTCTCCTCATTCTTGATGTTCAGGCTCATCGGAGCACCGTCAGGGTAGAATCTCTGCGACGCTTTCTACCATATGCCTTCTGCCAGGTCAGTGCAATCTTCTCGACCCGCGTACGCGGACAGGAGACGATTGCGAAAGGGGCGGGTGCCATGTTCCCGGAACCCCTCGATCCACAGCCCGGATGCGCGTACTCAGGGATGCTCTGAACGAACGGGCGTCCCCTGAGAGATACTTCGACTCCGCTGCGCTCCGCTCAGCATGACAACATTACACTCGCTCCCCACAACCCGTGTGCTGCCCGCGCACGCTGGATCCCTGCCGGTGCGGGAATGACGGGTACGGTTGGCCCCTAGCTTGTTCAGACGATCCATAGCACGCCGGTCGTTGCAGCCTGCGGGTGCTATGGTGAGCGCGATCTCCAGGGAGGCACGCCTCGATGTCCGACACCGCAGCGGAACTGCGCCTGCGCATCGACGTCAACGACCCGACGAACCAGCCGCTCGCCGAGTCGTCGCGGTTCGCGGTGCGGGCGGAAGAGCTGGGCTTCGCGGGCGTGGGGATGCCGGACCACCCGCACACCGGCAGGGACGTGTTCGTCCGCCTGGCGCTCGCCGCCCAGCGCACGGAACGCGTGACGCTCTTCCCGTCGGTCGCCAACCCGGTCTCCCGCAACACCCGGATGCTGGCGACGCTCGCCGCGACGCTGGGGGAGCTGGCGCCGGGACGCGCCCGTCTCGTTATCGGGAGCGGGCAGAACGCGGTCGAGTACGTGGGCAGACCCGGCGCAACCGTCTCGGAGATGCGGGAGGCCGCGGAGGCGATCCGGCGGACGCTGGCGACCGAGCTCTCGTCCGAGCCCTCCGTGCCCGTCTACATCAACGCCAGCAGCCCGGGCATGCTCGAGGCAGGCGGCGCGTCCGCCGACGGCGTCTACGCGATGGTGGGCGTCGATCCCGAAGTGGCGGCTGTCGCGGTGGGGCACGTTCAGGCCGGGGCCCGCGCCGCGGGGCGGGAAGAGGAACGTATCCCGGTCGCCCTGGGGCTGCCGGTGTTCATGGCGGACTCGCCGGACCACGCGTACGAGAGCGCCGCGGAGTACGCGCTCTCCAACGTGTTGCGGCGGAGCAGGGTCTTCTCCCGGGTGCTGCGGGAACGGATGCCGCTGCTCGCGGACGTCTCGACCGTATCGAAGTTGTCGTCGGCGCAGGTGCGGCAGCTCGTGGACGCGATGGTGGCGTCGGGCACTCCCGGCGAGGCGGCGACGAGGGCGCTTGCGTTCGCTGAGGAGACGAAGAGCCGTCACTTCATAGCCCGCGTCCAGTTTGCGGGCGAAGACCCGCTCCGGGCCATCGAGGCTTTCAGTGAGGCGCTGCGGGCCGTCGGCGGAGAGGGCGTCCTCGGCGCTGGCAACTGACGTGCCGGCTTGACAGCTAACGATTTTATCGGTAGCTTGCTCTGCCATGAGCACACAACAGCACAACACCGCAAAGCAGATCATCGAACGCTTCGGAGGGCAGTCCGCGCTGGCGGGCCTGCTGGGCAGACGCCAGAGCACCGTGCAGCACTGGGCCAGGACGGGAAGGATCCCCGCCCAGTGGCATGGGACGCTCATGGACCTCGCCCGGAGACGGGGCATCGCGCTCGACCCAAGCGACTTCATGGAGTCGACCGTGGACGGCGTCGAGCCGGCGGACGGCAAGCTCGGGGTCCTGATGGTGGGGCTAGGGGCGGTCTCGTCGACCGTCATCGCAGGCGTCGAGCACATACGGCGCGGCTCCGGCGAGCCGGTCGGGTCGCTCACGCAGATGGCGACGATCCGGCTCGGCAGGCGGACCGACAGCCGGGCGCCGCTCATCAAGGAGTTCGTGCCGCTCGCAGAGCTCGACCAACTGGTCTTCGGCGCGTGGGACCCGATACCGGACAACGCCTACGAGGCCGCGCTCCGGGCAGGCGTGCTCGACCGTTACGAAGAGATCGAGCCGATCGCGGACTACCTCAGGGCGATCGAACCGATGCCCGCGGTGTTCGACCAGGACTACGCCAAGCGCATCAACGGTACGAACGTCAAGCAGGTCGGCAGCAAGCTCGATGCGGTCGAGACGATCAGGGAGGACATGCGCCGGTTCAAGGAGGAGAACGGCTGTGACAGGCTGGTGATGATCTGGTGCGCGTCCACCGAGAAATTCATTACCGAGGAAGAGATACACCAGGACATCGAGAGCTTCGTCTCCGCGCTGCACTCGAGCGACCCCAACATCGCGCCGTCGATGATCTATGCCTACGCCGCGCTGCAGGAAGGCGTGCCGTACATCAACGGCGCGCCGAACCTGACGGTGGACATACCGGCGCTCGAACGGCTCGCGCGAGACAGGGGCGTGCCCATCTGCGGCAAGGACTTCAAGACCGGCCAGACGCTGGTGAAGACCGTCATCGGCCCGATGCTGAAGGCGCGCATGCTGGGGCTGAACGGCTGGTTCTCCACCAACATCCTCGGCAACCGCGACGGTGAAGTGCTCGACGAGCCGGAAAACTTCCGCACGAAGGAGGAGTCGAAGCTCGGCGTGCTGGAGCACATCCTGCAGCCGGATATGTATCCGAACCTCTACGGCGACGTCTATCACAAGGTGCGCATCAACTACTACCCGCCGCGCGGGGACGCGAAGGAGGGCTGGGACAACGTCGACCTGTTCGGGTGGCTGCGGCATCCCATGCAGATGAAGATCGACTTCCTCTGCTCGGACTCCATCCTCGCGGCGCCCATCGTGTTGGACCTCGTCCTCTTCATGGACCTGGCGCGGAGGGCGGGAATGTCGGGCATCCAGGAGTGGCTGTCGTTCTACTTCAAGAGCCCGCACCACGCGCGGAACCTCTACCCGGAGCACGACCTGTTCATCCAGCAGACGAAGCTGAAGAACACCCTGCGCTGGATGATGGGCGAGGAGCAGATCACCCACCTCGGCCTCGAGTACTACCACCAGGACTAGCAGGCGGGTGGGATCCCGGCACGGCCGACCGGGCCGACAAGATGACTGGTGCCACGCCTGGCCCGCCGGGGGTCACGACGAGTGTAGCCTCAAGAGGGCCAGGACAGCCTTACCTCATGGATGAGTTTTGGACATACGGATTCTTTGCACGGAACTTCGGGGGACCGGTCTTCGGCCTTTCGATGTTTGCTGCGTGGACTGGGATGTCTTTCGCGTTACTCGCTCCCGTATGCATGCGGCGTGGCTGGAGATGGAATAGAGTCCTCGTTCCGACCGGAGCCCTCGTCTCATCAAGCGCGTACCTCATTCTCGCATTCTTGATTGTTCCAGCTTACTGGGGCGGTCCGATCAACTTCTTTTGGGACTCCGACAGGTGGGTCGGCAATCTGTTCAGCTTAGAGGGCATCCTCTCTGTGTTACTCTGGCCATTGATGGTTCTCATGCTGAGCGGCGGAGGGTAGTGGGCCGCGGAAACGTGGCGGTGGACGGGAACCAGCGACCTCGGCCTGGAGTACTACCACCAGGACTAGAGATGGAGATTCCTGACGGCCACAGCGACGTCCCCGCCGGCAAGACCGCCTCGGTCGTCACACACCTGCAGATGTTCGAGCGCCCGCAGGAGCGCGCCGAACGCTCGGAGAGTTCGTGGAACCTCCGAAAGGTCGACCCGTCCGCTCCTGACCGGTACCGCACCCTGTTCAGACGGATAGGCGAGGACTGGCTGTGGACGTCACGCCTTCTGATGAGCGACGACGAGCTCCGGGACGTACTCGGCGACCCGCTCTATGAAGCCTATGTGTTCGAGGCGGAAGGGCAGGCGGAAGGCGTGGTGGAACTCGACTTCCGAAACGAGGACGAGTGTGAGATCAGCTTCTTCGGGCTGACCCCGGCGATGGTCGGCAAGGGAGCCGGGCGTTGGATGATGAATCGGGTGCTTGAGCTCGCCTGGACGCGCACCATCCGGAGGTTGTGGGTGCACACGTGCTCGCTCGACCACCCACGCGCGCTGGACTTCTACATCCGGTCCGGGTTCGTGCCGTTCCGCAGGCAGATCGAGGTTACGGACGACCCGAGGGCGACCGGCCTGCTGCCCAGGACCGCGGCGCCCCACGTGCCGCTGCTCTGAGGCCGCTGAAGGTCTGACAGTGTCTTGGCCCTCTTTGCAATGGTGGCCGAGTCCTACGCGACCTGCTAAACTCATCTCCAAGAACATACATACCGGGAGCTGGGTGTGGCCCGGCTTAGAGGCTCCGCGTTACGGAGCGACCGGCAACCTGATCTGGGTAATGCCAGCGGAGGGATAAGTCAAGACCACTCCCTCAGCGGAGTGGTTCCTGGTTAACGGGAGTATCGCATTGGGCCTGGTGTCGGCGGAGTAGAGGTTTACGTATGGTCACGAATCGGTTCGTTGCTCTAGGCATTCTCCTTGAAGGGGATCGCGTGCTCTTGGTGAAGCGTTCTCTGGCGAGGGAACTCTACCCTGGGGTATGGGACTTTCCCGGTGGCCATGGTGAAGCCGGAGAGGAGCCTGAGGAGACTCTGACGAGAGAGTTGAGTGAGGAGTTAGGCATCGTGCCGACTCAGTACTTCGACCTGCGCCGCCCCGATGTCAACGTGGAGGAGTTGCCTGTTCATTTCTTCCGAGTTACGCGATGGATTGGGACCCCCCACAACCTGCAAGAGCATGAGCACTCCGAAGTTGCTTGGGTGGGCTGCAGCGACCTGCCGCGTCTGGAACTGGCAAGCGCGACGATGCCTCAGCTCATCGAGATCGCGATGCGTGTGCAAGGACCATGGGCGCAATGAATCCCCCCAGACTGGTGATATTCGATTGTGACGGCGTGCTGGTCGACAGCGAACCCCTGACCAGCCGGGCGATGAGAGACGTTCTCGCGCACTACGGCCTGAACCTGGACCTGGACGAGATACAGGCGCGCTTTCACGGCGTCTCCAACGATCAGGTCCACGATACGGTGCTGGCGCACTGGGGCGTCCTGTTGCCGGACGACCTTGTGGACCGTTTCGAGGAAGCCGAACGGGTAGCGGTGGAGGATGGACTCCGCGCAGTCCCGGGCGTCGCCGATGCCGTACGCGCGGTTGTTGGCTCGGGGATGGCGGTCTGCGTCGGTTCGAACGCCTCGCCGCGCGCGATAGAGCAGCGGTTGAAGCTCACCGGCCTGCACCCCTGGTTCGAGGGGCGGCTGTTCAGCGCTGCACTCGTGGCGCGGGGCAAGCCCCATCCCGACGTGTTTCTCCACGCCGCCGAGACGATGGGGTTCTCTCCGTCGGATTGCGTCGTCATCGAGGACAGTGACGCAGGGGTACAGGCGGCCCTGGCGGCTGGGATGAGGGTACTGGCGTACGCGGCCAGCCCGACCAGCGATGTCGCCCACGCGAGGAGAGTTGAACGGTTCGCTGACATGGCCTCGCTCCCGGCGCTGCTGGGGATCGACGGAGCGCAGGCGTAGTGGATCGAGGAGACCCCTGATGCCACCTCTGTACACTGCAGCGCTCTTCGATCTCGACAACACGCTCTGGGACCGCGACGCCGCGATACGTGCGACCGGCCGGCTGTTGCACGAGACGTATCCCGTCGTGCGCGCCGCCGCGACCGTCGATGAGGCTGAAGCGAAGTTCGCAGCATTCGACGAAAGAGGCCTGGCGGGGAGGGAGCGGCTCATCGCCCGTACGCTCGAGGAGTGGCCGGGCATCGGGCTGCCGCACGATGAGCTGTCGAACTGGTATCTGCAGGCGTCGCGCTCGGTGCTGCCGCCGGACCCCAAGGTGCTTCCCCTACTGCGTGACCTGAACGCGGCAGGCGTGCCGTGGGGCATCGTCACCAACGGACCGTCGTCGGGGCAGCACATGACGATCAGGTCACGCGGGTTGGAGGGGCTCACCGGGTGTGTCATCGTCTCGGACGAAGCGGGCTGCCGGAAGCCTGATCCCGCGATCTTCCGGCTGGCGCTCGACTGCCTGGGGCTGCCCCCGGGACGGAACGTGCTGTTCGTCGGGGACGACGTTGCGGCGGACATGGTCGGCGCGAAGGACATCGGACTCTCGACCGCGTGGGTGTCGAACGGGCAGTCGTGGCCGGACGGCGTCGGACCGCCGGACCATCACGTGGGCCACGTGTCGGAGGTCAGGCCGTTGCTGCTGGGAGAGCAGGCGGGCTAGCACCGCTGTCCCGCCGCGAGACGAGAGTCCCGGCTCCTCGTTGGCATGAGTGTCTGCGTTTCTGTATCACTGTGCCTTTCCCTCTGTATTGGTATCTTCATTTGTATGTATCAATGTCCCTGTGCTCCTGTATCATGGTAGTAGAGGGGACCGGTGCGCCGGGCAAGCCCTACGACCGAAACAGTTCGACAACATGAACGCGTATACCGAACTCTCACCGCAACGCCTCGGTATTCAGGAGTGGACGGACCCCGAAGGTCTGCGCTACGCAGCCGCGATCTCCGTATGGGTGCGTTGGTGCATCCTCGTGGTCGCTCTGGCGCTGCTGGCCTATCGCCCCGACTACACGCTTCCCATCCACGCTTCCTTCATCCTGCTCGCCCTGCTTGCCATGTGCTTCAACGGCTACGTCCAGTTCCTGGTGCGCAGCGGCAGGAGCGTGACCTGGCAATGCCTGCTCTCGCTCAGTGCGATGGACATGGCCCTGATCACGGGAGGCGCCGCCGTCGGCGGGGGGCTGGAGACGCTGTGCTACCTGCTGTACTACCCGGCTCTCGCCATGTTCGCCGTGGCGTTCGCCTCCTTCAGGACCAGTTTCGCGTGGGTGACCATGGCAGCCGTCCTGTACAGCGTGGTGGTGCTCGTGACAGGGGATGGGCTCGACCTTGCCGCGAAGGAAGAGAAAGTACTGATCGCCAGGATCGCCGCGATGTATGCAATGGTGATAGTGGTCAACCTCATCTCCAGGTTCGAGCGCCTCAGGAGAGCGATGGCCGTTCAACGGGAGCGGGAGCTCCACAGAGAGCGCATCGAGCTCTCCCGGACCATCCATGACACGGTTGCTCAATCCGCGTACATGATCGGGTTGGGTATCGAATCGGCGATAGCTGAGGCCGAATCGGCGAGCGCAGAGCAGGTTGCGAGGCTCACGGCGACGCACGCGCTGTCGAAGGCGTCCATGTGGGAGTTGCGACACCCGATAGACAGCGGGCTCATCTTCGACGGCCAGGGGCTCGGCGACGTACTCGCTGCGCACGCGGGGGCATTCACCACCATCACCTCGGTCCCCGTGGACGTGGTGCAGTCCGGCAGTGAGCCTCCGCTATCGGCGGTGACCCGGGGCCTGCTGTTCTCGATCGCGCACAACGCGATGACGAACGCCATGCGGCACGCGTCGGCGCACAGGGTCACCATCAGCCTGGACTTCGGGAGGGAGAGTCTGCGCATGTCGATATCCGACGACGGCGTGGGCCTTCCGCCCGACTACGCTCAGCGTGGACACGGCTTCAGGAACATGAGAAGGGACGCTGAGCGGATGGGAGGCAGACTTGAAGCGAGGTCAGACGGACCGGGACATGGAACGACCGTAACGTGCGTGGCGCCGTACGACACGCATCTTGAAGATTCACACCGGGGAGATTGGTGAAATGGATGCAACAGGACGAGTAGGCGTACTGATCGCTGACGACCACGAGATCATGCGGGACGGCCTCCGCGAGATACTGGAGCGTTCAGGGGACTTCGAAGTCGTGGGCCATGCGAAGGACGGCGACGAGGCCGTGCTCGCGGCGGGGCGGCTCAGACCGGACGTCGTCATCATGGACGTCTTCATGCCGTCGAAGGATGGCATCGAGGCGTGCCGGGAGATCGTGGACGCGGTGCCGGAGACCAGGGTGCTGGTCCTGACCGCCGCGACGGAGGCCGATACCGTGATCGACGCGGTGGCGGCGGGAGCGACGGGCTACCTGCAGAAGTATTCCGGGAGGGACAGGCTGCTCGATACGGTGAAGCGGGTTGCCGAAGGCGAGTATTGTATACCCGGAGAGATCGCGAGCCGTGTATTCGCCGGTATCCGCGCGAAGGCCCGCCGTACCGACACGACGGAGTTGCGGAAGCTCACGGCGAGAGAGCAGGAAGTACTGACCCTGTTTGCGCAGGGCAGGTCTTATGCGGCCATAGCTGACATCAGGGGCAACCGGCCGCTGACCGTCCGGAACACGATCTACCGCATCCAGAACAAGCTGGGCATCAAGTCCAAGCAGGAGATGGTGCTGTGGGCGGTGAGGAACGGCTTGTTGGACGACGTCATGGTAGCGCGGCGGCCGGAGGCAGGTCCTCGGTGAAGACGTCCGCCTGAGGGCGACCCGGGCGCTGCTGCCTACCGCACCGGACGCCGGTACCAGCCCGGCCAGAACGCCTTGCGCCGGCGGAACAGTGCGATGTAGAGCGGGTTCGTCCAGAGCAACGTCTTCCAGAGTGGCCATTCGTCGAAGCGCCGGGCGGACGCCTGCACGCGCGGCTGGTGGATGAACCGTACCGTACCGCCGTTCGCCCTGGCGAACCTCTTGAGGCTCCGGTAGAAATCGACGTCCTCGCCTATCCACGCTTGCTCGTCGTAGCCGCCGACCGCCTCGAAGACCTCCCTGCGGCAGAACTGCGTCGCGCCCTGCACCAGGTCCATCCGGCGGGCGAGCAGCCGCCATGCGCCCAGGTAGAACCGCATGGACCGACGCCGGGGCTGGTACTCGACGTCTACGCCCCCGCCGACGCAGGCAGGATCGTTCATCGCGTCCTTGACGGCTTCGAGGAGGGAGGAGGGCACGAACACGTCCGCGTCGACGAATACCAGCACGTCGCCCTGCGCTTGTCTGGCGCCTGCATTGCGAGCCCGGGCGATGCCCTGCACCGGCTCGTGCACGACTACCGCGCCCCGGGTCCCTGCGACTGCGGCGGTCTCGTCGGTGCTGTTGTTGTCGACGACGACCGTTTCGACTTCAGCAGTGGAGCGCTCCCGCATTTGCTCTGCGGCGGCCTTGAGCGCGTCAAGCGTTGCGGGGAGGTAGTCCGCCTCGTTGAACGCCGGGACGATAATAGTGAGGTTCACCGGACTGGCCCCCTGTGATTCTCATCGAGCTTCCCCAGTGCTCGCAAGAATTGCCTGAATGGCTCCGCAACTGCACTGCTAAACAGTACGCCGATGACAATGCCCGTCACCGCCACCCAAATGCTTGCGCCAGTAGCGGCCCTGACACTCAATATGGAAAACATAGCAAGGGGCACCACAAGTAGGAACATTGTCAGACTCTCCATGGCCGGCCCCATCAAGTGGCGGTGCCTTGACCGCCTAGCTTGATCCAGAGCCCACCAGGCTGCCAACACCCATGGCAGGCCGGCGTACAGGGTGAAAGGCAATGGAAGGATGAGATACTCTGCTCCTATGCCTGACTTGAGTATTGCGATAATCAACAACAAGCATGCTACTCCGACAGTTAACGCTGCAGTGACCATTAGGAGCGGTTGCTTGTTCGCAAGCTTCCAATATATCCAAACCCCAGGTGCCGACAGTAGTACTAAACCGACATTCGGTGGGATAAAGGAAGCAGCAACATTGCTGAAAGGAATTGTTATTGAAGGCGAAAGCCACAAAAATGCATTATATGAGTTATCGACTTCCAGTTTCTGTCTGATTCTCTTGAAGAAGAGTGAAATGAAGAAACTCACCACCAGAAGGGTGACTACAAGATTGGTGTAGATACTCTCATAATACTCAAAAACCCAGACATAGAGCAATACAAACCCCATGCCTACCACCATTGCAGCTAGATTAATGAGTAAGGGTAGTTTCTCTAAGATGGCTTCTCTTATCCCATGCATCTTGTCCATCGATGTGAGTTCTTGCCCTCCCTCACAGCCCTTCGGCGTAGGCCGAGTGGAACGTGTCGACGCCTGCGCGGAAGGCGCCGTCCGGGTCGCGGACGATCGCGACCGGACTCGCGAAGCTGGCGAAGCCGCCCTGCACGTGGCCTTCGCCGATGACCTGGATGCGATGCCCCCGCCGTTCGAGCTCCGCGACTACGCCGGAGGGGAGGTCCCGGTGGACGAGCGTGGCGGGCTGCGAGCAGTCGACGCGCGGCGCGTCGATCGCCTCCTGCGGCCCCATGCCGAAATCGACCACCTTGGAGATGAGCTGCGTGACGCAGTTCGTGATGCGCCGTCCGCCGGTGGCGCCCACCGCCATGCGGACGCCGTTTCCGTCCATCACGAGGGCAGGGGTCATGTTGTTGAGCGGGAACTTGCCCGGCATGATCGAGTTCACGCGTCCCGGCACGGGATCGAACCACATCATGCCGTTGTTCATCACGACGCCGGTGCCCTTCGGCACGAACCCGGAGCCGAACCCGGCCATGAGCGTGTTCGTGAGGGACACGGCGTTGCCCTCGCCGTCGATGACGCACAGGTGCGTCGTGCCGGTGTCGAGCGCGGGTGCGCTGGCGGGGAGCCGCTCTCCCGGCGCGCCGTCGTCGAACGCCCACGGGTCGCCCACCTCGGCAGGGTAGAGGCGCTGCATGTCGACGAGGCCGCGCCGCAGGTCGGCGTAGCCGTCGGAGACGAGGCCCTGCCACGGCACGGCGACGAACGCGGGGTCGGCGAGGTACGCGAAACGGTCGGCGTAGGCGAGGCGCGCGCTGCAGATGTAGGCGTGGAGCGCGTCCGGCGAGTTGTGGCCCATCGAGCGCACGTCGAACCCGTCCAGCAGGCGCAACGTCATGGCGGATGTCGTCCCGGCGCAGGCGAACGGCGGCACGCGCATCGTGCACCCGGCGTAGGCGAACTCCAGCCCGCCTTCCCAGACGAACGGGCGGTATTCAGCGAGGTCGCGCTCGGAGAGGATGCCGCCGTTGTCGCGGATGCCGGACGCCAGCGCGCGGGCGACGTCGCCGCTGTAGAACGCCTGTGAGCCGTCGCGTCCGATGGCCTCCAGCACGTCCGCCAGCTCCGGCTGACGGAGGAACGATGGGGTGGTCGCGTCGCCCGCGGGCAGCCGGTTGTCGGGCATCAGGATGCGGCGCAGCTCCTCGAACGCGAAAAGGCGGTGCGAGAGGAGCCCCCATGAGTAGATGTTCGTCCAGCCGGGCGAGTGGCCGTCCCGCGCGAGCGATACCGCAGGCGCGAGCACCTCGCGCAGCGGCAGCCTGCCGAGCAGCCGGTGCGCCTCGCACAGCCCGGCCACCGCGCCGGGTGTCGCGATCGACCGCGGTCCGTCCAGGTTCTCGTTGTTCACGACGCCCGGCCAGCCGAAGTTGCCGACCGCCGCCTCGCCGGTGAGCTCGTACATATCGGGGCTGGCGTCGAGCGGCCCGCGCATCGGGAAGCCGACGACGCCTCCGCTGTCGCCGACCTGGTAGACGAGGTAGCCGCCACCGCCGATGCCGCTGGACTCGGGCTCGACCACACCGACCGCGAAGCACGCCGCGACCGCCGCGTCGACCGCGTTACCGCCCATCTCGAGCATCTGCAGCCCTGCCCGGGTGGCGTGGACGTCCTTCGTGGCGACCATGCCGCGCGCTGCGCGGGCCTCGCTCTTGCTGACGGTCATGCGGGTCGGCGTGGAGTCGGTCATCTTCCTCTCCGATCCAGGGAGCTCAGGCTGGCCGTGAGCCTCACGAATGACGCCGCCGGCGTCTAGCCCTTCGGCGCGGGGCCGATCACCGTGTACTTGCGGTCCGCGGTGCGTTCGGCCACGGGCAGCACCTCCACGACGACGCGCGACAGCCCCACGACCTCGCCCTGCGCGTCGAAGCTGTAGTTGTCGCCTATCGCGCCGCTCCAGGTGATGTCGTACATGCAGTCCCGGAAGCCGTCCGCGTCCTGGTCGTCGCCGGTCTGCCTGAGGCACTCGGCCGCGATGTAGACGTCGTCATACGCGGAGCCCAGGTGCCAGGGCAGCGTCACGTAGTCGTAGCGTTCCCTGAAGTTCGCCAGCACTTCCTGCGCCTTCTCGTTGTCCGGGTCGAGGTCCGCGGTGATGGCCTTCACGCCGGTCGCGGCATCGCCCGCGACTTCGAGTGCGGTCGTGCCCATCGACACCGTCTCCGCGTAGATCGGCCCCGCGTAGCCCAGCTCGCGGGCTTGCTTCATGATGGTGCCCGCCGAGAACTCGGACTGGGGCGAGATGTGGAGTGCGTCGGGGTCCGCCTCGAACAGTTTCGTGAGTTGCGTCCGGAAGTCGGAGACGTCGGAACCGTACGCCTCGGCTGCGACGACCCGCCCGCCCCGTTGCTCGAACTGCGCAACCGAGTTGCGTCGCACACCCTCGGCGTAGTCCGTGGTCTCCGTGATGGTGGCGAGCGTGCGTATCCCATCTGCCCAGAGGGTGTTGCCAGTGGCGATGCCGACCTCCAGGTCGCTGATCTGCGTCCGGAAGATGTAGTCGCCGGCGGTGGCGATGTCCGGGTTGCTTGCCAGGCCGGAGAACAGGATGACGCCGTCGGCCTCCGCCAGCGGAGCGACGCCGAGCATCGCGCTGCTGCACGAGGTGCCGAGGATGATCTTCACCCCGTCCACGTCCGTCAGCTTGTGGTATGCGGCGATGGCGTCCGCTGCGTTGCACTTGGAGTCCTCAACTGCGAACTCGAGCCGGCGGCCGTCGATGCCGCCCGCGGCGTTGATCTCGTCCGCGGCCATCTGCTTGGACTGGTTGGCGACCGTGCCATACGTTTCGCCGGCGCCGGTCAGCGACTCCATCACGCCGATCCTGAAGGGCTGGTCCTCCCCGGGCTCGTCACCCCCGTCACAGGCCAGCCCCGCCAGCAGAAGGACGGGCAGCAGGCAGAGTGCGAGGAACCGCTGATGCAGGGGTCTGTTCAAGGGAGAGTCTCTTCGGTGTATCTCGGCCGACGCGCCGCGAGTGTAGCACACGGCCCCTCGGCTTCTGCCCCGGCATTGACTGGAGCGGCTGGCCAGTACGACAATCTAGCCAGCAGAACTGGACAGGAAGTGCGCCATGACTGAGTGGCAGTTGCAGGATGCGAAGAACAGGTTCAGCGCCGTGGTCGACGCTGCGCTTGAACACGGCCCCCAGTGCGTGACCCGACGCGGCAAGCCTGCGGTGATCGTGCTGGCGGTAGAGGAGTACGAGCGTCTGCGACGCGTCGAGAAGGCGGAAGCGCCGACCTTCGTGGAGATGCTGCTTGCCATACCGAAGGACGGCGAGGAGTTCGAGCGGTGGCCGATGAAGGTCCGGGACGTTGAGTTCTGATGTTCCTCCTGGATACCGACGTGATTTCGGCGCTGCGGAAGTGGGTAGGCGTCTCCAATCTCACCGTGTGGATGGAGGCTCAACGGCCTTCCGATCTGTACATCAGCGTGGTGTCGGTAGGTGAGATGGAGCGGGGCATAGCCCGACAGCGGCGGCGGAACCCGGATTTCGCGCGGACCCTGGCTGCCTGGCTGGACAGCGTCCTGCTGGTGTACGGCGACCGCATCCTGCCCGTCGACCTCGCCGTCGCGCGGCGCTGGGGCATGCTGTCCGGCGCGCTCGGCCACGACAACACCGACCTTTTCATCGCGGCGACCGCTCTCGAGCACGGCCTGACCGTCGTGACCCGCAATGTGCGACATTTCGAGCCCACGGGCGTCCCGGTGCTGAACCCGTTCTAGGGCCTCGTCCATCCGCGGGTTCCTGCGGGCCGCGCGTGATATGACCATGGTCATGACCATGGTATACTCGCTGCAGACCGACGCGCGAGGATATGGACATGGCAGCGAGCAAAAGCCGGACCATCAAGGCTTCCGAGTTCAAGGCGAAATGCTTGCAACTCATGGACGAGGTGGCTGCCACCGGCCAGGAGATCGTCATTACCAAGAACGGGCGACCCGTTTCAAAGCTCATGCCCTACCGGGAGAAGCCGAAGAGTTGGTTCGGCGTCGACCGGGACATCATCCAGATCCATGGTGACATCGCCGAACCCATCGACGTCGAATGGGATGCGGAAACCGGCAAGAACTGGGATGACTTGCTTTGATGCTGCTCGACACGCACGTCCTGGTGTGGACACGGTTCGGTGGTGGCCGACTGGGCAGGCGGGCGCGCAGGGCGATAGATCGGGCGGTACAAGCAGGCGACGTGGCCGTGTCCGCCATCTCCTTCTGGGAGATCGGGATGCTGCAGAGCAAGGGCAGGCTGACGCTGTTGCGAGGCCTCCCTTCCTGGCGCGAGGCGCTGATCGAGGAGGGGCTCGTTGAGATACCCGTGGACGGTTCTATCGCGGCACGCGCTGGAATCCTGCAGGATGTGCATGGCGACCCTGCCGACCGCATCATCATTGCGACGGCGCTCGAAGGTCATCGGCTGGTGACGAGCGACCGGCATATCCTGGACTGGCCCGGCAATCTGAACCGCCTCGACGCCACGCAGTAGGGGCTGCTCTCGTCTCCCTAGCCGACCGCTGCGTCGAGGCCGAAGTTGGCGCGCCAGGCCATCTCGATGCGCTTCATGTTCCGCACGGAGAGCGGGCCCCTGCCGGAGAAGGCGGCGTTCTCCTCCACCTGCGCGGCGTCCGAGAAGCCGCCGAGCACCGTCGACACGCCGTTGAGCGAGAGGATGAAGCGGATAGCGGCCTCGGCCAGGTTGTGGTCGTCTTCCTGGGTGTGGGGGTTGAGGTCCCGCGACAGGAACCGCAGCGCCCGCGCCTGCTGGAGCCCCACCTCGCCTGCCTCCGGGCTGCGCGCGCCCCGCGCAAGCGGGTGCGCCTCTCCTCCCTCCACCGCGTTGTCGGTCAGGAAGCCGCCAGCCAGCGGGGAGTAGATGGCGGCCCCGACGCCGTGCGCGGCGGCGTAGTGCAGTATCCCGTCCCAGTCGGCGTCGACGCTCATGCCGTAGGGCTTCATACCGGCCGACGGATTGAGCAGGTGTACCGAGACGTTGATGAGGTTGAAGGCGCCGGTATCGATCAGCTTCCGGGCGGCCTCGCCGTCGCCGCCGCGGCTGATGAACCCGATGAAGCGCGCCTTCCCGCTCCGCTGCGCCTCCTGGAGACCCTCCAGGGCGCCCCCCGGCCGCAGGTAGTCCTCGATCCAGAGCCGGGCGTAGCCTCGGCCGGACAGCTCAGGCCGCTCCATGAGCGGGCCGTTGTGGACCTGGAGGAAGTCGACGTAGTCGACGCCGAGCCGCTGCAGGCTGGCGTCGAGCGAGCGGGTCACGTGGCCGGCGATATCGTCCAGGTTCTCGGCGCGCACCTCGATCTTCGTGGTGATGTACGGCCGGAAGCCGAGCTCCCTCATCAGCCGGCCGAGGTTCGTCTCGGAGACGCCGTCGCCGTAGTCGGGCGCCTGGTCGAAGTAGTTGATGCCCAGCTCGACGGCGCGCGCGACGGCCTCGCGCTGCTGTTCGGGCGTGCCGCGCACCATCAGCCCGGCGTTGCCGCCTCCGCCGAAACCTATCTCAGAGACCTCGACTCCGGTGTTGCCAACCTCTCGGTATTCCAATGCCGTTCTCCTTCTATGCTTGCTCGAGGGCCGGGACCTCGATCCCGTACAGTTCCGAAACGTTGCCGCGCAGCAGCCCGGCGCGTACGTCCGCGGGCAGGCTGCCCATGTCGCGCGCGACGATCTCCCGCGAGTTCGGCCACGTGGAGTTGCCGTGCGGGTAGTCGCTGGACCACATGCAGTTGCCTGCGCCCCACCAGGAGAGGAGCCTGCCTCCCACGGCGTCGTTGAAGAACGTCGCGTAGACCTGCCGATCGAAGTACTCGCTGGGGAGCATCGTGAGGCCCAGCGCCGCCCGGTCCGCGCCGTGGCGCTGGAAGTAGTAGTCCCACTGCTCCAGGATGAAGGGGAGCCAGCCGATCTCGTTCTCGACGAGCACCAGCCTGAGCCGGGGGAAGCGCTCCAGCACGCCGGAGAAGATGAAATCGTAGAGGGCGTCCATCGCGTAGACGAGCTTCAGGTTCACGCTGGTGCGCTCCTGCTCGATGCCCCGCTCCCCCTGGCCGAAGTCCCGCCGCAGGTTGTAGCCGTGGCCGCTGAGGATGTGCAGGGAGACCGGCATCTCCAGCTCCTGGGCGCGGGCCCAGAGCGGGTCGTAGTGGCGGGACGTGAAGGGCAGCGCGGGGTCGGGCACCTGCCAGACCACCACCCCCGCCATCCCCGCCCTGCGGCAGCGCTCCATCTCCCGGACGGCGGCCTCGATGCGGTACGTGGAGAGCAGCGCGAGCCCGATGAGCCGGTCCGGGGCTGCGGAGCAGTAGTCGATCAGCCAGTCGTTGTAGACCCTGGCGCACGCCTCCTCGAGGTCGCGGTCGCCGAGCACGAGCGTCTTCAGGCCGTGGGTGGGGTAGAGCACCTCCGCGCTGACGCCGTCGCGGGCCATCTCGTTGACGCGTTCGTACTTGTCCATGCCGCCGGGGGCGTCGGTCCTGCGGGCGCCGCCGAGGTCCGGGGCGCGGTCCCTGAGCGTCCCGGGAAGGTTCTCCTTCCAGAGCCCCGCGGGCTCGATCACGTGCGAGTCCGAAGAGATGAGCACCTCATCGACCGGAGGGCCGGTCTCGGGAGCGTAGGTCCGTTCGAGGATCCCCATGTCGAGTCCTCCTGATGCGCCGGGGAGCGGGCCTGACGGCCCATGTCCGTCGTGAGTGTAGCAGCAGGCCGATGCGCCACGGATGTTCAGCCGGACAACCGGTTAAGGGCGGGGCTCGCCAGCCCGTGTGCGCCGGCGATCGCGGAATGTTCGCACCGGTTCACCCGTGCGGACAGGTATGCCGGGCGTGCGTGCATGAAGGCAGCTGTAACATTCCGCAACATTCCGCAACACTTCACCCCTTAGCCCCGCTCGAAGCATCGGTCAGCGTGAGACATTCCGGGGCGTCGCGGGCCACAGGTCTCGCGAGACCGAGGAGGTCCGCCGGAAGACCATGGTAGGGCGGGCAGGGGCAACCGCGTAAGGGGCGGATGTCACAAACCTCGTCAGGCGCGGATGGCCAGCTCGCCGTCCCTAATCTCGAGGAGATGGCCGGACAGGTCCATGCCTGCCTGCGCCGCCCGGACGAACCGGTCGCCGACGAACTCCGGGCCTGCCATCCGTTCGCGGGCCTCCGGTGGGGCCTCCTCGGTGGCGATCTGCGTGCCGGGAGCGATCGCCACGACGCAGACGTTGAACTCGCGTTCCTCCTCTGCCACGAAACGGGTGAAGGTCCGGATGGCGTCCTTGGAAACGGCGTAGGGAGAACCACCGAACGTGGCGGGGTTGGCGCCTCCCATGGTGCTGACGACGTGGCCCGAGCGTCGCGCCTCCATGTGGGGCAGGACGTACTTGGTGCACAGGAACGTACCGCCGAGGTTGGTCCCGATGACGTTGTCCCAGAATGCCTTCTCCATGTCCCGGATGCGAGGCCACTGGGGGAGGCCCCAGAGGAAGTGGGTGACGATCGCGGCGTTGTTGACCAGGACGTCGATCCGCCCGAACCGCTCCATCGCCGCGTCGACGAGGGCCCGCACCTGCTCCTCGGACCGGACGTCGGTCGGCACGGCGAGCGTCTGAGCGCCCAGCTCGTTGAGCTCCCGCTCGACCGTGTCGAGGGGGACGATGTCGGCGACGACGACGTCGGCTCCGGCTTCGGCGAACGTCTTCGCGACGTACCTTCCGATCCCCCTGCCGCTTCCTGTTATCACGACGACTTTGCCGTCCATCATGACCGGCTGCTCCTGTTGTGAGATGGTCTCCTGCTCGTCACGTCGACGGACGAATCGCCGTCGGTATGAGGCGTGGGGCGTTCAGAGCGCGTAGAGCGCCCTTGCATTCGTGTCCAGGATCTTCTCGACGATCTCAGGCGACACCGGGCTCGTCTCGCGCAGGGTCTGGAGTGCCAGGAGCTCCGAGGACGTGTCGGCATGGCCGTAGTCCGTTCCCATGACGACGTTGTCCTCGCCCGTGTACCGCAGCACCTCTGGGAGATCGTCGTCGGTCTGGCACGCAACGTAGAACCGGTAGTCCTTGAGCATCTGCGTCGTCATGTGCCGCGCCTTCTCGGCGTCGCCCTTCCAGCCCATCCGGCGCACGATGTCGTGCACGACGTAGGGCGTCCATTGAGACGACACCTCGATGAAACCGAACCGCAGGTCCGGGAACCGCTCAGGCACGCCGCCGAAGACGAGGCTGTGGAACGAACTGATCACCGGGAACTTGAACTTCATGAAGTTCCCCTGGTCCGGCGCCGTGGAGAAGATATCGAACAGTTCGCTCGACCCGATGCCCGCGTGAAAGCAGACGGGCATATCGAGCTCGCTCGCGGCCGCGTACAGCGGGTAGTAGTAGGGGTCTGAGGCGTGCCTCATCCGCTCGAAACCGCGGGAGAGCACGCCGCACGCCCCGTGGTTCCGTGCCCAGTCCGCCTCCACGACCGCGCGGTCGAGGCTCATGAGCGGCATGACGGCGATCCAGGGCAACCGGCCGTTGCTCTGCTGCCACGCGTCGCCCAGCCAGCGGTTGTAGCTCCTGCAGATGGCGAGTTCCACCTCGGGAGCGCTGAACGTGACGCTCGTCCAGAGCGACGGGTACAGGACCTGGATGTCGGTGCCCAGCTCGTCCATGTGCCGCAACCGGGCCTCGATGTCCGTCAGCTCCTGGGACTCCCTCGGGGTGTCCTTCCCGGCGTTGCCGCGTCTTCCCCGCAGCCTTCCTTCTATCATCCAGAACTCCCGCGGCGGATCGGTCGGCGTCTGGATGGCGAGAGGGCGGTGCTTCGCGTCCGCACCGTCCATCCAAGCCCACGTGGCGTCCGTTTCGATGACGTGGCTGTCGGCATCGATCGTCGCCATGGCGGGCCTCCCGGAAGGGCATGGGGTTCCGGCTAACGTAAACCGGGGTCGCAGGAGAGTCAAGCGCAGGCGAGGCCGCTACGCGGCGGGCGTTCTGCTTGCGTCGGCCCGCCGTCGTCCGGCAAACTGGTTACGGATTGAGGCGGAAGGGAAGGGCGCAGTCATGCAGCTCAAGGCCAGGTTTTCAAAGGGCGTGCTCAAGCCATTGGAACGTCTCGACCTCAAAGAAGGCACAGAGGTGCTCATTACGCTCGACATCGGGGCGGCTGAGACCGGGGAGCAGAGGCGGCGGCGTTCGAAGGCATCCGCCGGTGCGTGGGGCAATCCGGACGACGGAGAACGGCTGAAGCGCGTGCTCCAGGAGGCGCGCGTAGCCGGCTCGCGGGACCGCCAGGAGCTGTCCTAGTTGCAGTTCCTGGTGGACACGGACTGGGTCATCGACTATCTGAACGGCATCCAGACAGTGGTACAGCGCTTCGACGAGTTGAGGCCGCAAGGCATCGGCCTGAGCATTGTGTCGCTCGCCGAACTGTACGAGGGAGTCCTGGGAGCTGACGACCCTCAGGCCAATGAAGGCGCATTGCTGGATTTCCTTGCCGATATCGACGTCCTGGCGGTTGACGTTGCAGTGTGCAGGATATTTGCGGAGGAACGCCGGAGGCTCAGGATGACAGGCACGCTGATTAGCGATTTCGACCTGCTGATAGGCGCAACCGCTATCCGTCACGGCCTTACGCTGCTCACCAACAATCGGCGGCACTTCGCGCGGCTGCAAGGCCTGCAGATCGTGTCGGTGTGAACCGCCCGCGCCTCCTCGCGTGGCGCAGCCGCGAGGCTGGAGTCCTACTCTTCGGGAATGCCCGCTACGCCGCGGCCGCGTTGACGCGGTCGAACTGCCCGGTGACCTCGGCAGGGGGCGGCGAAGTGAGCAGCGTAACGACGATGGCGACGGGGAACGCCACGATGTAGCCGGGCGCTGACGCGATGGCCATGTCGAACATCCCCCATGGGCCACCCGAGGCGAACTGGAACACGCTGACCGTCGTCGCGCCTGCAACGATGGAGGCGAGCGCCCCCTGGAAGTTGAACCTGCGCCAGCAGATCGCGAGGATGGTCACCGGCCCGAACGAGGCCCCCATGCCGCCCCACGCGTAGGCGACGAGGCTCGCTATCGAGTCCGGCCAGAGCACGGCCAGCACTCCCGCGATACCGCCGATCACCAGCAGCAGCGCGCGCCCCAGCCATACCCTGCCGGACGCCCACAGCACGCGCACGTGCTCCAGCCGGCGCCCGAGCCTCCTGACGAGCGGAACGTCGTCCGTGGCGATGGCGGAGCCGAGCAGCAGCTGCGAGTCCGCCGTGCTCATGATGGCGGCGACCACGCCCGTGAGCAGCAGGCCGGTGAAGATAGGGATGAAGAACGCCTCCGAGACCACGAAGTAGACGCGCTCCGGGTCGAAGAGGCTCTCGCCGCCGAGCAGGCCCATCTCCATGAGGGCGGGGCGCGCCACGATGCCGAACAGGAACCCGAACGAGAAGATGAGGACGATCCAGGTCAGGGCGAAGTTGCGGCTCTGGGTGACCCTCTCCTCGTTCTCTATGGCCATGAAGCGCTGCAGCACGCGCTGCGAGCCGAAGGCGCCCAGTCCCCAGCCCGCGGTCGAGAGGATGAAGACGGCGGTGATGGTCTCGTTGCCGGCGCCCGTGAACGGGTTGAGGAACCCCGCCGGCTGTCCTTCCCCGCTGAACGGCGAGGCAGTGGTGAAGATGAGCGTGAGCGGCAGGATGATGAAGCACAGGAGCATCACCATCGACTGGAAGACGTCCGTACGGGAGACGGCCATGAAGCCGCTGATGAACGTGTACGACGTGACCGCGGCGAGAGCCAACAGCACGCCGACGTTGTGCTCCAGGCCGAAGATCGTTCCCAGCAGTTTCGTGCCGCCGATCAGCCCGGAGTTGACGTAGAACATGATGAAGAGGAGCGTCAGCATCGCCGACACCGTCCGCAGCAAGCCTGTCCGGTCCGCGAACCGCTTCTCGAAGAAGTCCGGGAGCGTGAGCGACTCCACCGCTATCGTGTAGCGCCGCAGCCGCTTTGCCACGAACGTCCAGTTGAACCACGCGCCCAGCACGATGGAGACGAGCGTCCACAGGTGCACGGTGCCTTCGGAGAACGCGAGCGCGGGGAAGACGAGCATCGTCCAGCCGCTGGTCGTGGACGAGCTGGCGCTGAGCGCCGACACGAAGCTGCTCATCCGCCTGCCGGCGAGCACGTAGTCGGCCATCTCGCGCATCCTCACCGCGCCGACTATGGCGATGGCGATCAGCGCGGCGAAGTACGCTGCGAAGACGGCGACGATGACGGGTTCGATGGCCATGCGTCTCAGTGCGCGCTACGGCGCGGGCTCTCACCGTACCAAGCGCGGGGGCGCTCCGTGAACCGCTTCTCGTATCGTTACGGTCTCAGTTCGGCGGGCTGCGCCCTTAGTTTCAACCCTCACCCAGCCCTCTCCCAGGGGGAGAGGGAGCAGGCAGACCCGAGAGATGTTTCGACTACGCCTCCGGCTCCGCTCAACATGACAACCCCCTGGACGTTGTCATTCCGAGCGGAGTCGAGGAATCTCTCGGGGAGAACGCCGTGCCCTGTCATACGCTCCTGAGAGGATGTTGCGCGCTAAAGCGCGGGACTCCGCCTCCGGCTTCGCTCAACATGACAACCCCCTGGACGTTGTCATTCCGAGCGGAGTCGAGGAATCTCTCGGGGAGAACGCCGTGCCCTGTCATACGCTCCTGAGAGGATGTTGCGCGCTAAAGCGCGGGACTCCGCCTCCGGCTTCGCTCAACATGACAGGCGCCCGCGTGGCGCAGCATGACGGCTCGCCTGTGGTAGCATCCGCGCCATGGCGGACGACGCACAGATGCAGGCGCTGCGGGAGCAGGTGGCGCTCGCCAACCGGCTGCTGCACCACTATGGCCTCGGCGCGTATCAGGGACACGTGAGCGCGCGCGTGCCGGACTCCGAGCTCGTCCTCATCCGTGCGACGCCAAGCGTCAGCCTCGAGCGCGTGGAGGCCGACGACCTCATGGTCATCGACCTCGACGGCAACGTGGTGCAGGCGAGCGACGCCTACCCGGGCCGGGTCGGCTCGTGGGCGCTGCATACCGAGATCTACAAGGCGCGGCCCGAGGTGAACGCCGTCACGCACACGCACCAGAAGTGGTGCACCGTGTTCGGCCTCGCCGGGCGCGACGTGCTGCCCGTCATCCACCCGCCGACAGCGTCCGTCGCGGCGGACCGCTGGCCGGTCTACACCGGGCCGCCGGACGCGATCGACTCGCCGGAGAAGGGCGCGGCGGTCGCCTCGTGGCTCGGCGGGAACGTCGCCTGCCACCTGCGCGGCCACGGCATGGTGTTCGTCGGCACGACGGTCTCGAAGTCGATGCTCGCCGCCGCCGACGCGGAGGAGCAGGCCGAGCTGACGTGGCGCGCGATGCTCATTGGCACGCCGGAGTGGATCGAGGAGGAGTACCTGGCCGACGACGTGGCGAAGCGGTGGGAGCCGCCCAAACCCGACGTGCGCGATGGCGTCGCCCGCGGCGAGTGGGGCAACCAGGAGTGGCTGGACGCGCACCGCGACGCGGCCTACGTCCGCCACACGGGGTTGTAGCCATGAACGACGATGGACTCGCAGCCCTGCGCGAGACGGTGGCCATATCCCATCGCCTCCTCTACCTCACGGGCCTCGGCACGACGCGGGGCCACACCAGCGCGCGCATCCCGGACACCGACACCTTCATCATTAAGCCGTGGCCCCACATCCAGATGCACCGCGTCCGCGCCGAGGACCTCATCGTCATGGACCTGGACGGCAACATCGTCGGCGCCGGCGACCGGCAGATCACGAAGGTGAGCGAGTGGCCGATCCACGCCGAGATCTACCGCACGCACGACGACGTCGGCTCCATCATCCACACGCACCAGAAGTGGGCGACGATGATGGGCCTCGCGGGCGCGACCATCCTCCCGCTCCTCGACCCCGAGCTCGCGACCGCCGTCGCCCATGAGCCTGTCATGTACGACGACGACAAGGCGCTGATCCGCAGCGTGGAGCAGGGCAGGGAGGTCGCCGAGCGGATGCAGGGCGCGAACGCCTGCCATCTGCAGAACCACGGCATGGTCTTCACCGGCCCGAACGTCGAGACCGCGACGATAGACGCCATCGCGACCGAGCACCTGGCGGAGATGACGTGGCATGCGAAGCTGATCGGCACGCCGGAGGCGATGTCGTCGCTCGTGCTGGAGCCGGCGCTGGCCCGCCGCTCGCGCGGCGAGGTCTCGGAGGCGTGGGAGCACTACTGGAAGTGGGTCGACGCCAACCCGGAATCGCTCAGGCCCCGGTCAGCGGATATCTAGGGGGGATGCCTTCCCAACCCAGTCATTCCCGCGAAGGCAGGAATCTAGCGTGGTGTGAGGTCTACGAGGTGGAAAGTATGGATGGCCAAGGGAGCGAATCTACTATGAAGGGCTGCTCTTGGCAATTTCTTTCGCTCTATCCACAACGGTGGCCCTTAGTTTCTCGTAGGTCTCCGTGCCTGGAACAATCAACGGGGCTAGAGTATCACGCATGAATGCATTAGCGTTTCTGCCTGCACCCTGAAGGTTAAGCAGTTGCTTCAAGCCATTGTATATCTCGCCGGCAGCAGATTTCAGGTCATCAGGTGCGTGACCTCGCGTATTGCTACGACTAAGCGCGTCAACCCTTACTGCCAAAGCATCCTCGTAGAGCTCAGGGTACCCTTGTCTTTGGACTAGAGCCTGCAAGACATCATCTGAGAATAAGAACGACTCCAAGTTCCGCTCGGATAGAACAATGCCGCTATTGTCACTTTCAAATTCCGTTATCTCCTCAGCCGACCTATCGTCTCTATCCACAAGGGAAACCACCGTCGTGTTTGGAAGCATGGCATGCGATACACTGCGAAGTAAATTCGCGGTACGCTGCACGTCCTCAGAGCCACCATCAGACCCCGATAACCCTCCAGAGATGAAGACTATCCCAGGTGTGTGTTCTCCAAGTATTCGATTGTATATTGTTGCATCAAAATCTTTGCGATGAGTGCCGGCAGAGGATCCTTCACATACCACTATGATCTCTGGTGCGATGCGAGTAGACAGATCGTCTAAGGCGATAGACAACATCTTTTCCCATGCTACTCTACCTAGGGTCGATGGTGAGAGTTCAGATGCCTCGTCAGGGTTAACTCCGTCAAAATCAATTATGCACACCGAGCCAGGAGAGTCTACTTCAATCTCTTGCGCTGCGCGTAGAACGCCAAGTGAATGAGTCGTTACCCAGAGTTGTGCATTGTCGGGAACAATTGAGGTCATTTCCTTTAGCAAGGAACCTTGAACACGCGTATGAAGATGGGTGTCAATCTCGTCGATGCAGTATATTGCATCAGCGAAATACTTCTTCTTCATATGAAGATCTATCAGCAAGTCAAAAGCTGCCTTCTCTCCTCCAGACAAATTCTTGTAGTGATACGACTTTGCTGTACCCTTCTCGAAATAGAAACTGCCCTCACCAAGTGGGTCCGAAATGCTATTCAAGAATAGATCGCTGAAGACCCTCTGTGTGGACGCTTGTGCCTCTCCTATCAGTTGCTCTCGAACTTCTTTGACATTACGATCATCATTATCCTTGTTATACATTGCCAAGTATGTTTCCTGGACTAGTCGAGTGTAGTTCTCCGACACGCTCTTGTCATCATCTATCAACCGCCGACTCTCCAGCACGGTTTGACGACTAGGGTCCGACAGTGCTCGGAACGCAGATACTGAGAAATCTGATTCATTACGATAGGCAGTGCGTACATGTAGGCATCCTTGTCGCGGCATGCTATCCCCATGTAAGTTTACAGTGACGCTATCTCGTTCATTGAAATCTAAATCCATGTCTTTTCTAAAATACAGAGTATCACCGTGACTTCCTCGTATCACATGGGTTCGGTACCATGTAATCAATGCGTCAAACAGAGATGATTTGCCACATCCGTTAGGCCCAACGATGACAACCAGTTTAGCTGAGTCGGGTATGTCTTGAATCGAAAGATCCGTGAACCGTTTGAAGTTCTTCAGATGAATGGATTGGACTCTCACTGTATGTATGCTCCGGTTGGCTAGATACCTTGGTGATGACGGTATCCCGGTTGAGGTGTTCTCCTAGCTCTGGTGGACCCACTAGGTTGAGGTGAGTGGTGTACGTGGGCTCTGCTCCCCTGTCCCTCTGGGAGAGAGTCAGGGTGAGGCCGCCCTACCCCCCATTCCTTGACGCTCGGCGTACGTCCTTGCGGACCTTGCCGTCGGCGGTGAAGAGCTGCGGCCACTGGGCGCGGAGCGCGGCGGCCTGCTCCTGGGTCGCGCGGGCGACGGGCGGGAAGGTCGCGAGGCGGTCGTACGGGCGGCACGCGTCGATGATCATGCGGTTGTTGTAGTAGCGCGGCCCCTCGTCGCCCGCGTACGCCATCGGGTCGAGCGACGTGCTCCACATCCGCTTCACGACGTCGACGTCTTCCGTCACCTCGGTGCGCGTGCAGAGCGCCCACAGTACCTCGTTCGTGTCCGTGGGGTCGATGTCGTCGTCGACCACGATGACGAAGCGGTTGGCGTAGGCGCCCGCGTGCACGGCGGTGGTCGCGTGGCCCACCTGCTTCGCGTGGCCGGGGTACATCTGCTTGATGGAGATGACGTTGAGGAAGCGCCCGCCGCCGGCTTCGTGCGACCACGTGCCGACGATGCCGGGCACGCCCGCGCGCTCCAGCTCGTCCCAGAGCATCGCGGAGCGCATGGGGCTGCGGAAGTACGTGTTGTCATTCGGGGGCTTCCCCGGCAGGCAGCCCATGACGATGGGGTTGTTCCGCCAGTTGACCGACTTCACCTTGATGATGGGCATGTCGCGCTCGCCGCTGGCGTAGTAGCCCGTCCACTCGCCGAACGGCCCCTCCTGGTGGAACTCGTCCGGGGGTATCTCGCCCTCGATGATAATCTCGGACGTTGCAGGGACCGGGAGGCCGGTGAGCGGCGCGGCGACGACCTCCAGCGGCTCGTTGCGGATGCCGCCCGCAACCGCGAACTCGTCCTCGCCGTAGTCGACCTCGAGCCCGCCGAGCAGCAGCAACAGTGGGTCCTGCGCGAACGAGACCGCGACCGGGCACGCCTCGCCCTTCGCCCAGTACTTCTCGCGGATCATGCGCCCGTGCTTGCCGGGGGAGATCATGATGCCGAGCGTGTTCCTGTCGTGCACCTGCACGCGGTAGGTGCCGGCGTTCACCCAGCCGGTGTCCGGGTCGCGCATGATGACGATGTTGCCGGTGCCGAGGTAGTTGCCGCCGTCCTCGGCGTGCCAGAGCGGCGCGGGGAACTGCGTGACGTCCACCTCGCCGTCCACCTGGCGGTTGTCCAGGATGGGCCCGTCCTCCACCTGCCTCGGCGGGATAGGCGCGAGCTCCTTGAGGCGGTCGCGCCACGCGCGGACGAACTCCTGGCGCGTGAGGTGCGTGGGAAGGTCCAGGCTGAGGCAGATGCGCGGCAGCGAGGCGAGGATGTTCGTGAGCAGGCGGTAGCCGTCCGGGTGGCCCTTGACCTTGTCGAACAGGAGGGCGGGGTTCTCCATGTCCCACTGGTAGAGGTCGGTGAGACCGCCGATCTCGAGGTGGGGGTCGGCGCCCTCGATGCGGGTCAGCTCGCCCATCTCCTCGACGCGCTCGATCCACTCACGCAGGTCCTGCACTGGCATGTCGCCCTCCTTTACGTGCCCGCGATTGTACCCGAAGGACGGACATCGAGGCACAGGGTGGCTCATCCCCTCTCCCTGGAAGGAGACCTTTGTGCAAGTGGGTGGAAGCGCGATCAGACGAGCTAGGATGTCTGGTTCCCTCTCCAGAGGGAGAGGGCTGGGGTGAGGGCCCTCGGTGGGGTGGACGGGTTAGGCAGTGGTCTCTACAAGGAAACGAGGGTCAGGGAAAGGGTCCTCTCGCGTACGCTGACATGAGAGAGCGTCCCGGGCGCCCTCTGCTAGCATTCCCCGCCGGGGAGTCGAGAGATGAACGATGCGCGGCGACTTGCTTCGGCGAGCTGGCTCCTGTTGCCCTGGTGGATGCTGGCCACCGCCGCCGGGTTCGCCGTTGGCGGACCCATAGAGTCGGTGCTGGGGCGCTCCAGCGGCATGCTTGTGGTCGTCTACGTCTCCGTGGGCGGTACCGCGGCGGCTGCCCTTCAATGGCTGGCGCTGCGGAGGCACATCGCCCATGCAGGTTGGTGGGTGGCGACCGGCATCGCGGGCGGCGTGGTCACCGGCGCAGCGGGCCTCGTTCTGGGCGCAGCCGTGGGCTTCGGCGCGGGCGTCGTGGAGAGTTTCAGGGCAGGCGTTGGTGATGGCGCAAGGGCTGGCTTCGCCACCGGAGTGGATGCGGCGGGCGTTGCCGCAGCCGTCCTGTTCGGGGCGGCGGTCGGCGTCGTGCAGTGGCTGGTGCTGCAGCGACAGGTGGCCGGGGCAGGCTGGTGGATGCTTGCCTGCTCCGTGGGCTGGGTCGTGAGCGGCTTGTCGGCGGGGGTCACGGACAGCGCGGCGGGGTGGGCCGTGCTGGGGGCTGTGTACGGCGCCATCACCGGGTGCGTGCTCGTGTGGCTCCTGCGCCGGCGTGCGGATGGGGAGTAGGGTGGACGTCTCGGTAGCCCGGTGGCCCCTCTTACGCCGGGCTTGGCAGCCCCACGCCGGGGATCTCCAGCGTACGGGCGTCCATCCAGGGCCCGAGCTCCTCGATCCAGTCCGCGTCCGCGGGCATCGTCCCCGACGCCGAGCGGATGTGGTACCACTCGGGCGTGTCGACGCACGGCGGCTCCACGTCGTCGTCGCGGAGCGCCCTGGCCGCGTCGAGCAGATGCTTGCGCATGCGGATGATGGCGCCGTCAGACGTGCCGAGGTGCTCGTGGGAGCGGTCGGTGATTGAGCCCATCGTCTCCGTGACGGCCTGGTCCTGCAGCGGGACTGTGGCGATGCCCGAGAAGCTCACCGTCCGCTGCAGGGACCGGTCCTGCATGTAGTCGTTGCTCCACTTGGCCTTGGGGCGCCACCGCCCCATGCCGTCCGCCGTTGGCGGTTCGAACTCGCCGACCATCGCGCCGCTGGCGCCGCGCCACGTCCCGCTCTGCTCGAGTGGCCGCACGGGGTTCCACCCCAGCGCCCAGACCATCGTGTTGTGGTTGTCCAGCGGCACCCAGATGTGGCCGGGGACCAGCCCGGTCGGACGGGTGGGGAAGAACGTGTAGAACGGGAAGAGGAAGTTGCTCACGCGCCAGTAGGTCATCGGCGCATCGGCATTCGACCGCTCCGCCTCGATGTCGCCGTAGCGCCCGCCGTACATCAAGCCGTAGCGGGTGGAGACGACGTCCAGCCGGGGAGGGTGCTCCCGGCGCCAGGTGTTCACGGCGTCGGCGCCGCGTTCGAGCATGCCGTGCAGGAAGCCGGAGTGGGTCGTGTCGATGTCGCCTTCCAGCGCCTGCACCCAGTTGCACTCGCGGAGGAAGGACGACATCTGGCGCTGCTCCGGCGGCACGTCCATCCACTCGAAGTGGGGGAGCGGCGGCGGCTCGGCCCGCGGGCCCATGTACGTCCAGATCATGCCGGCCGCCTCCGTGCATGGGTAGCCGGGTGTCCTGATCTTCTCCTTGAAGGTGCTGGTGGGCGGCTCGTTGGGCATGTCGACGCAGCGGCCCGTGACGTCGAACTTCCAACCATGGTAGATGCAGCGCAGGCCGTCCTGCTCGTTCCTGCCGAGGTAGAGCGACGCGCGCCGGTGCGGGCAGCGTTCCGGCAGCAGGCCCACGCGTCCCGAAGAGTCGCGGAAGATGACGAGGTCCTCGCACAGGAGGCGCACCCGCATGGGGTCGCCGTCCGGCTCGGGCAGCTCCTCGGAGAGCATGACGGGGACCCAGTAGCGGCGGACGAGGTCCCCCATCGGCGTTCCCTGCGAGATGTCGGTCAGCAGTTCGTTGTCCTGCACGCTCAGCATGAACGGCCTCCCTGTGTGGTCCTTGCACGTGCCTGTTGCCTCGGATGCGCGCAGTATACCGCGCCGCGCGCTCGCGGCGAACCAGCCTGACTCCCCTCTCCCGCTGGGAGAGGGGCTGGGGGTGAGGATTGCCCGGCCCGCGTTGACCCGTCCGCCCCGCGGCGATACGCTCCGCCGCGAACCAACGATGGCACGGAGGTGCACGATGACCCTCGAGCGGAAACGCGTCGCCTACACCGACATGCGGGACTTCATACGGCTGCTGGACGAGAAGGGGCTCGTGCACCACGTCACGGCGGAGGTGGACCCCGTCCTCGAGCTCGGCGCCGTCGCCGCGCGCTCGCTGGAGCGCCAGGGCCCGGCCATCATCTTCGACAACGTGAAGGGGTACCCGGACAAGCCGATGGTCGTCAACCTGCTCTCGACCATCGAGCAGGTCGCGCTCGCGTTCGGCACCGAGCCGGACGAGGCGAAGATCCACGAGCGCGTCGTCGACGGGATGAACCACCGCCTGCCGTCGGTCGAGGTGGACTCCGGGCCGTGCAAGGACGTCATCGTCAGCGGCGACGACGTCGACCTCGACTTCATCCCCACGCCCCTCTGGCATGAACACGACGGCGGGCAGTACCTCGCGACGACCGCCGGCGTCGTGACCCGCGACCCGATCACCGGCATCCTGAACATCGGCCTGTACCGGGCCATGATCAAGGACAAGCAGACGCTCGGCCTCTCCGGCGGCATCCGGGGACGCGAGTCGTCCACCGGCCCGGGCGGCGGGGACCACATCCTGAGCAACGAGGCCGAGGGGCGACCGACACCGATCGCCATCGTGATGGGCACGGACCCTCTCGTGACGCTCTCGGCCGGCAGCCCGGTGCGGCCCAACAGCGGCGAGTTGGAAGGCTCCATGGAGTACGAGGCCGCGGGCGGCTGGCGGGGCGAGGCGACGAAGCTGGTGAAGTGCGAGACGAGCGACCTGCTCGTGCCGGCCGACGCCGAGGTCGTCATCGAGGGCGAGGTGCTGCCGTACGAGCGCACCGAGGAGGGACCGCACGGCGAGTCCACTGGCTTCTACGGCCAGAACAAGGCCGCGTTCGTCATCAAGGTCAAGACGATCACGCACCGGAAGGACCCGTTGACGTACGGCCTCATCTGCCAGCGCGTCGAGGACTACCCCCGGCAGCTGCTGCGCTCCGGCTCCATGCAGTCGCGGCTGGTCCAGCGAACGGGCAAGACGAACATCAGCGAGGTGTACTTCCCGGAGGTGGGCCGCCACGGGATGCTCATCGTGTCGGCGGACATCAAGAGCAGGGAAGAGCCGCGCGAGATCATGGAAGCGATATGGGACGCCGAGGCGTGGCGCTGGATCATCGTGGTGGACGACGACTGCAACGTGCGCGATTGGGAGGAGGTGATGTGGCGCGTCGTCTCGGCGGCGGACGTCGACGAAGACGTATTCCCCGGAAGGGTCTTCCCGCCGACCCCGCGGCTGCGCGGAGAGGTCGACTTCATTCAACCGGCGCGGGGCATGGGCATCGACGCGACGATGAAGTTCAAGGGGGAGAACTTCCGGCCGGTGAACAAGGTGAGCCGTCACATCATGGACGGCGTCGTCGCCCGCTGGGAGGAGTTCGGCCTGCCCTGAGGAGAGGAGTTCCCGCCATTCCCACGGAAGCGGGAATCCAGGGCGCGCGGCGGGCTTTGCCTTGCGGTAACAGATACGTTACTATATTCGCATGGTCGAGGTCAGGGAGTACGTCGACGGACGCGGCATCAGCCCGTTCGGCCGCTGGTTCGATGACCTCGACGCGATCGCTGCGGTCAGAGTGAGGACAGCCATAGCCCGCATGGAAGCAGGCAACCTGTCCAACGTCAGAAGCGTAGGTGCGGGCTTACTGGAGTATCGCATCAACTTCGGACCCGGATATCGGGTTTACTTCGGCAGGGATGGAGACAGGCTCATCATCCTGCTGGGTGGCGGCACCAAGCGAAGGCAGCGAATCGACATTGAGGATGCCCGCCGGCTGTGGGAAGAGTACAGGCGTCGCAAGAGGCAGGAGGCGTAGCTATGGCGCTCACACGTGACTTCAAGGAGACGGTGCAGGCCCGTGCGCGGCGTGACCAGGCCTTTCGCGAGGGGTTGCTGAAGGAAGGAGTGGAATGCCTGCTCTCCGGCGATGTCGATTCCGGTAAGGTGCTGCTGCGCGATTACGTCAATGCCACCATCGGGTTTGAAGAGCTCGGAGTGTTGACGAACAAACCGTCCAAGAGCCTCATGCGCATGTTCGGTCCGATGGGCAACCCGCACGCTCGCAACCTGTTCGAGGTCATCAGTCGTATGCAGCAGCATGAGGGTGTGCAACTCGAAGTGCACGCCACGCGCTAGCCCCCCAGCTTCCCGGCCCTGCGCCGGGCTACAGCAGCGACTCGCTGCCGATCAGCGTGCGCGCAAGGTCGTCATCGTCGGTCGTGACCGCGACGATGGCGTGCCCCTCCAGGCGGTGCACGATGTGGATGGTGCGCGCGTTGACGTGGTGCTCGCTGAAGAGCTGCGCGACTCCGGCAAGCGCCCCGGGGCGGTCGGGCAGGTGGAAGACGATGACGTCCGACGTGACCGCGCGCAGCCCGGCCTTGAGCAGCGCACGCAGCGCAGCGTCGTCGTCGTTGGTGCTGAGTGTGATGACCCCCAATTCCCAGGCCCGCCGCCCGTCGATCGCTTCTATGTTGATCTCCTCTTCCGCGAGCGCCGCGGTGACCTGTGCGAGCCCTCCCGGCCTGTCGGGCACGATGACGATGATGCGGCGGCTGGGCGCCGGTTGGTCGGCGGGGTGCTGGTTCATGTTGCTGTTGGCGGCCACAAGCAGTCGGCGATGACCTCGTCGACCATCTCGCGGGTCACGTGAGGCATGGTGATGAGGTGGGCGATGTCGCCCAGGGGCGCGAGCTGCCACTGGAAGAGCACGTGCGGAGAGGGGCGGGGGATGACGACGATGGGGCTGTTCCTGGTGCGCCAGGCCGGCATGCCGTTCGCGTTGAACCGCTGCACCGCGTATTCCGCTGTGTCGAGCATCTCCGCAACGATCTTCCGGAAGCCGTCCTGCCCGTGTTTGGTCAGCGAGTACCAGATGATCATCGGGGTGATGGCGTTGCGCGAGCCGAGCAGCGTCGTGTCCATCACGCCAACGTACTCGATGGCGCGGCCGATCTGCGCGGTGTACTCCCGTTTCGTCACGACAACGCCGCAGGGCAGCGGCGACCCGAACATCTTGTGCCCGGATACCGCGATGCTGTCTATCCCGCTGTCGAAGCCGAACGGCTGGGGGTCGTCCACGAACGGCAGGATCATGCCGCTCAGCGCCGCGTCGGCGTGGATGTAGTATCGCGTCAGCGCCAGGTCCTCGACGATGCCCCGGATGCGTTCGAGGTCGTCGACCGCGCCCTTCATCGTGGTGCCGATGTTCGCCACGATCAACGCGGGTGCGTCGCGGTTGATCCGGATGGACTCGCGCAGGTCGTCGTAGTCGATCTCTCCGTTCTCCTGGCTTCGGATCATGATGTTGCGTATGTTCAGGATGTGGAGGATCTTGACCACCGAGTAGTGCGTGTCCTGCGAGAAGTAGGCGATCGGGTTGCGCAGCATCTCGCGTCCCACGTAGATGCCGTACATGTTGCCCTCGGTGCCGCCCGACGTCACATACCCCCAGGCCTTCTCCGGCGGCAGCCGCATCAGCTCCGCGACCGTTCGCACCACCTCGCGCTCTGTCTCGTGCGTGTTCGCCTGGTAGCGCGAGTGGCCGAACGGGTCGCCCACGTTGTTCGCGGCGAAGCGCAGCAGGGGATTGAGCGCGGAGTAGTCGAAGTCCTGGTTGACGGGGTAGCCGGCGGAGAACGGGCCCACCAGTTCGAACTCGGAGAGCACCTGGTGGATGCGGCGGTCTAGTTCAGCCTGGCTCACAGGGGCGCTCCATCCGGGCCGACGGTGGCGGCATCATAGTCAGGGTCCCGCGGACCGGTCAATGCCGGACCGTCCCGTTGATGGCGCGGGTATACTGGTACGGACGGGCACAGCAGGCGTCAGGAGGAGGGAGATGACGACCGAGAGCTTCCCCAGCATGACGGTCCCACTGCGGGTTGAGCCGGGCGGCGCGATACGCGTGTCCAACCCGCAGGCGCGCGTCAACCTCGAATTCGTCGTCTGGTCGCACAAGGCAGGGGAGACGCCCGAGCAGATCAAGGAAGCGCTCCCTGCACTCGAACTCGCGGACATCTACGCCGTCATTGCCTACTACCTCCGCAACACGGAGGACGTTGAGGCGTACCTGCGGGATGTGGAACGGGCGGAAGAGAGAGCCATCGCCGAGATCGATGCTCGCCACCCCGACAACGCGTCCATCCTGGAACGTTTGCAGGCACGCCGCGACGCTGCGAAGCGGGAGCAACGGGCATCCTAGATGCTCCGGTTCGCGGCGGATGAGAACTTCCGCAGGGACATCGTCCAAGGCTTGCGCCGCAGGGATCCCCGGCTGGATATCGCGACAGTGCAGGAACGCGGACTGCGAACCGCACCCGACTCCGTCGTTCTGGAGTGGGCCGCCAGTGAAGAACGGGTGCTGTTGACGCACGACTTGAGAACGATGGGCATCGCTGCGTACGAACGGGTCGCTGCAGGGTTGCCTATGCCGGGCGTTGTGTTCGTCCGTTGGCGGTACCCCATGGGTCAAGCGATAGACGAACTCGAATTGCTGGCCGGAGCGAGCCTCGACAACGAATGGGAGAACCAGGTCCGCTACCTGCCAATGCGCTAGGCTTGAGCCACCAGTGCAGACAGCGCGTCAGCGGCAAGTGCGCATAAGGGACGATAGCTTAGTCGGTTAGAGCAGGCGACTCATAATCGCCAGGTCGCAGGTTCGAGTCCTGCTCGTCCCACCATAACGCGCCAATGCGCTAGCCGCCCAGTTCCTCCGCGATGCGGCGGCTGAACTCGGTGCGTATCTCCTCCGACTTGCGCTTCACCGCCGTATTGCCGAGCGTCGCCAGGCGACCGTACAGGTTGAAGTCCATCGCATAGTTCACTTCGGTCCGGCCCGGCGACGGCTCGCTCAGCTCGAGCGCCAGCCGGTTGACGTGGAGCCGGTTTCCCATACGGTCCCTGCCGTTGCCGCTCACGACCACCCGCTGCCCCTCCTCCGCCTCGTCGATGCGCATCTCCATGTCCAGCGTTACCTTGAACGGCCCGACGCGTTGCGTCATGCGCGCGCGGTACGCGCCCTCGCCAGCGTCCTCGATGCTTTCGCAGCCGGGCAGGCACTTCGCGACGCGGGGCAGGTCCCAGAAGAACGCCCACGCCTCGGCGGGCGAAGCGCCGACGTCGAAGCGGTCCGTCAGCTCCACGAGCGCCGCTCCTTCACGGCGGCCTCGACCGACCGCAGGATGCCCGCGTAGCCGGTGCAGCGGCAGATGTTGCCGCCCATGTAGCGGATGATCTCCTCGCGCGTCGGGGACGGGTTCTCGTCCAGCAGCGCCTTCGCGAGCAAGATCATGCCCGGGGTGCAGTAGCCGCACTGGAGTCCGAAGTTGTCCACGAACGCCTGCTGGATGGGGTGCAGCCCCTCGTCCGGCGTCAGCCCTTCTATGGTGAGCACGTCCGCGCCGTCCACCTGGCCCGCGAGCATGCTGCACGAGCTGACCGCCCTGCCGTTGGCGAGCACGGTGCACGCGCCGCAGACGCCGCTGTGGCAGTACTCCTTCGTGCCGTGGAGCCCGAGCCGGTCGCGCAGCAGGTCGAGGAGCGTGGTGGATGGGGGCACGTCGAGCGAGAGCGTCTCGCCGTTCACGGTCAGGGTGACATTCATGGCCGCGCTAGTATATCCCGCTCAAGCCTAGTCGTTGGGCGCAGGGGGCGGCCAACTCACCGATATGGCAGTAGATCGTTACGTCGTTAACCACGAACGTCCATACCGCTTTCCCATCCGGGTTCAGCCCCAACTCGGACTTCTCCGGCCTTATCTCCAGCGGAGTGGGCGTCAGTGTTGGCGCGGTGGATTTCCAGATGCCTTCCCCGCGGTATGTGTACCAGTTTCCGAACTGCAGGCACTCCTCCAGCGTGGTGTACCACTGGCTTTCGCCGCGTATGTCGTCGCGGTCGTCTGCCTGCGAACACCGCACCTCCATCGCCGGATCGGCGGTCGGCTCCGGGGTGGGAGTTGGTGGCAGGGGGATCGGGACCGTGGTTGGCGTAGGCGTAGGCATGCCGGCGCGAAGCGTTGGAGTCGGCGGGGCGCTCGTGCCGATAAGGAGTGGGGTTGCAGTCGGTGGTGCTGCGGCGTCTGAGTCGCGTGGCGTTGGAGCGTCGGCGGGCGCTTGACGAGCGGGCGTGTGCGTCGGGGCCGGCGCGTCCTCCTCATCCGGCGTCAGGTTCTCCAGGAACTCCTCGACCCGGGTCGGCAGGCCGAACTCATCGTAGTAGAGATAGCCGATCACGAGGAGCGCCACAAGCACTATCGCGATCAGCCACCTCACTCCGCCCTTGCCTCCAGCCCCTCGATGACCTTGTGCGGCAGCAGCGGCACCTCATGGAAGAGGACGCCCGTGGCGTCGTAGACGGCATTAACGACCGCGCCGGGCAGGACCACCGAGCCGATCTCGCCCATGCCCTTCGCGCCGAACGGCCCGCCCTCGAACGGGTGGTCGACGTAGCGCGGGGCGTAGTCGGGCATCGTCTCCATCGTCGGCAGCGGGTAGTCGAGCAGCGCCGCGTTGATGAGTTGCCCGCCGTCGTCCCACACCAGTTGCTCAAAGAGCGTGGGCCCGATCTCCTGGCCGATGCCGCCCTCCAGTTGCGTCTCGATGGAGTGCGGGTTGACCGCCGTGCCGGTCGTCGCCGACGCTGCGGCCTTCACGACGCGCACCGTGCCCGTCTCCGTGTCGACCTCGACTTCGGCGGCGCACGACGCGAACGTCCAGAACGTCGACGCAATGGGGTACGACCTCCCGTCCGGCCCCGCGTACATGCCGCCGACCACGCAGTCGCCGGTCGCGGCGAGCGGCGCCCCGACGCGCTCCACGAGCTCGCCGTAGGTCACAGCTGCGCCGTCGTCCTCGGACGCTCCGTCCGCCTGCGCAATCCCGTCCGGTGTGAACACGAGGCTGGCCGCCTCTCGCTCGAGGAGCTGCGAGGCGGCTTCGAGCATCTGCGGCTTCAGGTTGTCCGTCGCCTCGACGACCGCGCGGCCCATGTGGTACGTGGAGCGGCTCGCCGTCGTCGAGCTGTCCACCGGCACGCGGTAGGTGTCGCTGTGCACGATGCGTATCGCGTCGAGCCCGACACCGAGGGCGTCGCCCGCGATCTGCGCCATCACCGTGTCCGAGCCCTGGCCGATGTTCACCGTGCCGATGCGCACCTCGAAGACGCCCTCCTCGACGAGCGCGACCTCGGCGCTGTTCTCGGACATCTCGCGCGCCGGGGTCAGCGTGTACTTGATGGTGCAGGAGACGCCCCTGCCGCGCAGCTTCTTCCCCTCCGGGTCGACGGGCAGCGGCTCGTCCCAACCGATGGCCTCGGCCGCCTGCTCCAGGCACTCGTGCGAGTGCGCGGAGCGCAGGTAGTCGCCGGTGACGTGGATGTCGCCGTCGCGCACCAGGTTCCTGCGGCGTATCTCCAGCCGGTCGATGCCGAGGTCGCGCGCGATGCGGTCGAACTGAGCCTCGTACGACATCGTGTGCTGGGTCGTCGGCAGCCCGCGGTACGGCGAGGACGGCGGCTTGTTCGTGTAGACGGCGTAACAGTCGACGCGGGCGTTGGGGATGCGGTACGGGCCCGTCGCCACCTTGAGCGTGTTGTTGGCGCTCCGGGCGCCGCTGATGGCGTAGCCGCCCACGTCCACCCAGAACTCGTTGTGCCGCGCGACGATCGTGCCGTCTTTCTTCACGCCTGTCCGCATCCGGTTCCGATACGCTGGGCGGATGAACGTCATGAACGTCTCCTCCTGCGTGAGCACGTAGCGCACCGGACGCCCGGCGAGTTTCGCTGCGGCCGTGATGACGCACTCGATGCGGTCGCGGCTCTTGCTGCCGAACCCGCCGCCCACGTAGGGGATGATGACGCGCGCGGGCATCTTGAAGATGCGCTCCAGTTCGCGCCCGAGCGGGAAGGGCGACTGGCAGTTCGTCCACACCGTGATCTTCCCGTCCTCTATCTGCGAGATGACGGCGTGCAGGTCCAGCGCGCAGTGCTGCACCGGCGGCGCGGTGAACTCGTCCTCGTACACGAAGTCCGCTTCCGCGAAGCCCTGGTCGACGTCGCCGCAGCCGATGGTCGCGTGGTGGCAGACGTTCGTGCCTTCGATGGGTCGCAGCTCCGGCGCGATGGGGAAGAACTCCTCGTGCACCTGCACGGCGCCCTCCGCCAGCGCCTGCGGCACGTTCATCACCGCGGGCAGCTCCTCGTACTCGACGTCCACGAGCTCGGCTGCTGCCTCCGCGGTGTCGACGTCGTCGGCGACGACGACCGCGACGATGTCGCCCTGGTGCCGCACCTTGTCCATCGCCACGAGCGGAGCGTCGCGGTAGACGAAGCCGTACACCTCCTCCATGTCCGGGTCGGCGTGCACCTCGTCCCGGGTCAGTACGCAGACGACGCCGGGCATCGCTCGCGCCTCCGACGCGTCGATCGAGACGATGCGCGCGTGGGGCAGGGGACTGCGCACGACCTTAGCGTGCGCCATGCCGGGGACGGTCAGGTCGGCCATGTACTCGATGCGGCCCGCGGCCTTGTCCGGCGCTTCGAGCGACGGCATCGACTGACCGACGAGGCGGGTTACGTTCGGGCCCGTTGCAGCGCACATGTCAACGCTCGCTCCACCACTATCCTGAGTATCCGGCGCTTGTACCACTCCGGCCCGCGCAGGTCTTCCATCGGGTCGGCTTCTTCCGCGGCCTCAGCCGCGACGTCCGCGATGCGCTCCGGCGTCGCCTCGATGCCCACCAGCGCGCCTGCCGCGTTCGCGACGACCGGCACGGGCCCCGCGGCGCCCATCACCACGCGAGCCGATACGCACGTGCCCGATGGCGGGTCGACCGTGACGAGCGCGGACGCGTTCGCCACCGGCTTGTTCTCCGGCGACCCTACCGTGAACTTGACGTGGCAGCCGCCCGTGTGCGGCGGCTCCTCCGGCACGTCGATCCCGGACACGATCTCGCCCTGTTCCAGGACGGTCTCGTACGGCCCCACGTAGAACTCGCTGATCGGCACGCTGCGCTCGCCGGAGACGCCCGCGACGCGCACGACCGCGCCGGACGCCGTGAGCGCCGTCGGCGTGTCGGTCTGCGGCTCGCCGTAGGCGACCGCTCCGCCGACGGTGGCGACGTTCCGCACGCGCACGTTCGCTACCTGCGACGCCGCCTCCGCGAGCAGCGGGTACGCGCCGCGGACGCCGTCGTCGAGTTCGAGGCTGCGGATGCTCACGAGCGCGCCGATACGCAAGCCGCCGTTGCGGCTCAGGCCGCGCATCTCCTCGATGCCGCCGAGGTCGACCACCAGCTCCGGGCGCACGACGCCGAGCCGCAGCATGACGACGGCCGCGCTGCCGCCGCCGAGCACGAACGCGTCCTCGCCGCGTTCGGAAATGACACCGACCGCCTCGGCGACGCTCGCAGGCCGTATGTACTCGAACGGGCGCATGATTACGGCGAGCGCCGTATCACGTTCTCAGCGAAGCTCTGCAGGTACTCCCTGCGTGCTTCCAGCGTCTTCGGCAGGTTGTAGAACGTCATGCCCACGTAGTCGATCCCGTGCTCCGCTATGGCCGCGAACTGCTCCAGGCAGTCGTCGCCGTTGCCGGTCACCGCCCAGTCCTCGACCTTCGAGTCCGAGTCGATGTTGATCTTCAGCATCGTGTCTTCCTGCATGTTCCACGTGCTGTACATCCTGTACGAGGATGCCGCCGCCTCCTGCGCCTCAGCCGCCGCCGTCGCGCGGTCCTTCGCGTAGGCGACGCCGCGCGTGAGCGTGAGCCGCCCCGGACCGTTGCCGGAAGCGGCGCGCTCCTCGCGGTAGGCGTCCGCGACCGCACCGAGGTCCGAGAAGCCGACCTGCGGGGCGATGTAGCACGCGTCGGCGATGCGCGCGGAGCGCCGCACCGCGCCGTCGCTCTGGCACGCTATCCATATCGGCGGGTGCGGCTGCTGCATCGGGGTGAAACCCATCTTCGCCTCGCTTACCGTCCAGTAGCGGCCCTCGTAGGTGACCTCCTCGCCGCTCCACAGCTGCTTCATGATCTCGATCGACTCGGTGAGGCGCGGTACGCGGTCGCGCCGCGTCGCCCCGACGGCCCCGAGCTCCGTCTCGCGATAACCGATGCCGACGCCGAACGTGAAGCGTCCCCGGCAGAGGTGGTCGAGCGTCGCCACGTCCTCGGCCACCTGCACGGGGTTGTGCAGGGGCAGCAGGACGATGCCGGTGAGCAGCCGCATGTCGCCGGTCTCCGGCGCGAGGCGCGCCAGTATCTGGAACGGCTGCGGCCAGATGGTGGGGTGCGAAACCCAGTGCTGTGGCATCGTGACGGCTGAGAAGCCGCTGTCGCGCGCGACGTGGCATATCTCGACCAGCTCGTCGATCTGCTCGTAGAGCGGGCGCGTGCGGTCGGTGAGGAAGGAGCGCAGGTACAGGCCGAATTCCATGGAACGTTCCGTCGGTTGGGATTGGTAAGAGAGCCTATCAGACCGCACGCCCGCATGGGGAGACGCGATATGCCCCTCACGCGTCCGGCGGAGTCACGAACGTGCACTCCGGCCCGACAGCCCGGCTGAGCCGGTGGTCTATGGTCACGAGCGGACAGTCGAGCGCCTCCGCCAGAGCGACGTACCACGCGTCGTAGCCACTGAGGTTCCGGCGCAGCTCCCACACCCGGTTGGCGTATGGGCGGAAAGGGGCAAGCTCAAAACGGATGCCCAGGAACTCCGCGCGCGCGTCCCTAGTGTCCGCCGTTGAGAAATCCCCACTGAGTTCCATGCGCCTGAGGGCGTTATGGACTTCAGCGGGCATCACATGGGTGCTGAGGAGTCGCTGATCCCAAAGTTGCTCGCGTACCCAGGCTCCGTCAGGCCGTTGGCCGGTAACGAACGCTACTACTGCAGAGGCGTCAACGACGATCATATCTCTTGTCGGCATCCAGCGCTGCCAGGATGGTCTCCCTGGAGACGCCCCTGCCTGACGCATCCACGCGCGCGCGGATCCGGTCGAACAGCGCCTCTTGAGAGGGCTCCGATGCGATGCGCTCCAGCTCTTCGAGCAGGAACTGCTGCATGGACTGGTGCTTCAGCGCGGCACGAGAAGCCAGCTGGTTGCGGACCTCCTCGCTCACGTTCCTGATGGTGATCTGCACGGCCATGTCGCATCTCCCTCAACCGTAGTGCATGCATAATGCCAGCAATGCCAGCACCATGCAATCACCCTCACCCCAGCAGGAACGACCGCACCGCTGCCGCGTAGGCGTCGGGCTGCTCGAGGTGCACCCAGTGACCGCCCCCCGGCAGCTCGATGAGCCGGCAGTCCGGTATCGCCGCTTCCATCCGCACGGCGACGTCGTGACGCAGCAGCGTGCTCTCCGCCCCGCGCACGACGAGCGTCGGCGCGCTCACCTCCGGCAGACGCTCCCAAACGTCCGGCCTGTCGTACTTCGTCACCACGTCCCGGCTGCGCTTCCAGGTGTAGCGGCCGTCGTCCAGCTGCACCGCGAGCGCGTCCACGTCGCGCTCCAGCTCTTCGTCCGACGCGTTCGGCTGCCGCGAGCGCAGCCGCTCCACGACCGCCGAACGGTCCGCGTAGAAGTCGGTCTCGTCCTTGTAGCGGGAAATCATCGCGACGGAGCCGGGGTTGTAGGAGTCCGGGTCCATATCCGTGATGACCAGCTTCGAGGCGATGCCGGGGTTGTCCGCGATGCACATCCACGCGTTCTTGCTGCCGGCCGAGTGCCCGATGAGGACCGGCGCGTCGAGCCCCAGGTTGCGTATCACGTCGCGCGTCTCCGCGATGTAGTCGGCGAGCGCGTACGTCTCCGCTCGCGGGCTGTCGCCGTGGCCTCGATGATCGAGCGCCATCACGTGGAAGTCGTCGCGCATCGACTCTGCGAACGTCGACCAGAGCGCGGCTGAGTCCTGCAGCCCGTGCAGCAGCAGCACAGGCGGGGCATCTGCGTTCCCCCAGTCCAGGTAGTGCAGGTCGAGCCCGTGGGCGTTCACGGTGTGTTCGGTCGCGGACGTGGTCATGGCGTCGCTCCGGTGCGAAGTTGTCGGCGCGCGTGAGGGTAGGGAGGCGCGGGGCGTGGCGTCAACCGTGCATCTGTCCGGTTCCTCTTACCGTGAGGAAACGCTCCTTGCCTCTTGGAAGCTTCCCGGATGGGCGCCTGGGGGGAAGTGCAGAGGGAGATTCCCCTCTGCCGGGGGTGTGGGGGTGTCCCCCACAAGCGCTCCGGGCGGGTGGGAGGGAAGGGCTACACCGCGGGAGGCGCCCCTCACACCACCGTGACCGGGTGCGGCACCGCGGCCCAGAAGTCGTAGCCGCGCTCGTTCCACTTCATCGTGTCCGGTTCCGGCTGCGTGTTCCCGGCGCTGTCCGTCGCCCGCATCGTGATGGTGTGCTCGCCGGCGGGGGCGTCCCATATGAACTCCCACCGGCAGCCGCCCTTCCAGATGTTCGGCTCCTGGATAGTGGCGTCCGCCCACGTCTTGCCATCGTCGAGGCTGTACTCGACCCGGCTGATGCTCCCGTGGCCTGACCAGGCGAAGCCTCGGATGGCCTGCGTGCCTGCCCGCAGCGTTCCCGGCCACGCCATCGCGATGCCGGAGCGGACCGGTGTCGTGGTGAGCACGGGTCCCCAGGCGGGAGGCTCGGGCGGGAAGTCCGGCCCCTCCAGCACGTACTCCTCGGTGTTCCGCATCACGTGGACCGGCTCCTCGCACACGAGGATCTTCCCGACCCACTTGATGCTGTTGACGCCGACCCAGCCGGGCACGACGACCCGCGCCGGGAAGCCGTGGTCCGGAGGGATGAGGTCGCCGTTCATGGCGTAGGCGACGATGGTGTCCGGCTCCATCGCCTTGGCAACGGGCATGGGCCGCTCAACTGCAGCCTCGTCCAGCCCCGTCGGCATCACGTCAACGGCGGTCGGCTTGATGCGCGCGCGTTCGAGGATCTCGCGCAGCGGCACGCCCGTCCACTCTGCGACGGCGTAGGAGCCGTAGCGCCAGGGACGGCCTTTGGGCATCTCCCCCTGGTACTCCTTGAAGAAGACGCGCCCGTTGCCCGCGCACTCGATAAAGCGGGTCACCGTCACCGACGGCATGCGCAGCAGTTCGTCGTAGCTGATGCTCAGGGGGCTCTCCACACCCGGCCCCTCCACGCTGAGCCGCCACGTCTTCTCATCGATGATGGGTGTCGGCCCGTGGTTCCGGATGTAGAAGAGCGACGCGGGGGTCAGGTAGCCGCGTCCGTACAGGTTCTCCCAGCGCGTCTCTACGCAGACGTCGTGATGGAAGAACAGCTCGCTCGGCGTCGGCTTGACGTGGGTGCCTTCGGGTGTGGGTTTCGAGTCCATGGGGCGTCCTCCTGTGTCATCCGTCGCGGGGGCATGAAAAAGCCCCGCAACCTGGGGTGTGGTGCGGGGCAGGGGTGTCCATGCCGGAGGAGTGCGTGCAACAACAACACATCCCGGCTTGACCGGCACAACAGCTGCAACAGAAGCAAGCGGAGGTCACCCTGGACACCTCTGACCATTCGGGACTGGTCGTCTGGCGGAACCATAGACGATGCGATGCATGGCGTGTCAATCCCTGTGGAACGGGTTGACGCCCGGTTTGGAGAACGGTTGCCGTGCTCTGCGGCCGTGCGCCCCGACGGTCCGCTCCTTACGCCCCGAAGAAGATGAACTTGACCGTCGCCGCGACAACCGAGATGACTAGCGGCACACCAAGCCCAACCATCAATCGTTTGATCCACGCGACGTCGGCCTCCAGCTTCACTAGCGTGGACTTGATGCTCGGCGTGTTGGTGTACAGGTCGGCGTACATCTGCCGCGTCATCTCCTCGACGGTCATGCCCGGTGTGCTCATCGCTGTCGTGCTTCGGTGAACGGCGCTCCTGCCGCTCTCGAATAATGATGCAGGCGTAGCACCATATAGGTAAGCCCGTTGTGACGCACGCATGTTATACTGAGCGCCACAACGCCGGAAGGAGCGAACGCCGTGGCATCGAAGCGCAGGAAGAAGACACCGCAGCCCCTCACCGGCGAGGCGCTTGTGCGCGCCATGGTGGCCGACGAGAAGCTCGTGCGGGAGACCAACGAGGCCATGCGGCAACTCAGAGAGGGTGACGGTCCGCCCGCCATCTATGTACGTGCAGGGAGTATCGGGGCTTGGTTGGACGACCCGTCGCGCCCAGACCCCTTGAAGATACCGCCTCTCTCTCCTGAGGAAGAAGTAGACCCTGCTTACTCGCGTCGGATGGAAGAACGGCAGGACATGGCGGAGAAGCAGGGCAGGAAACCACCGAAACTCACTGGCGATGCGTTGCGTCAGGCCATGCTTGCGGATGAGGAACTCATAGCCGGGACGATCGATGCCTGGAACCGCGCCGAGGCAGGCGAGCCTGCGTATGTCGTTACCCCTGTTGCTATCAAGGCCTGGTTGAATGACCCATCCCGACCACGCCCCATTTAGCGTTGTTCTCGGACCGCGTGCCAGGAGTTTCCTTGCCAGCCTCTCTCCGAGGTCTTACGGTCGTGTCATGGCAACCGTCCACGACCTTGTAGACGATCCCCATCCCGACGATGAGACCCGTATTCCCATGCCGTTTCCTTTCCCGTTCGGCACACTCGGTTACAAGGCCAACGGCTTCTTCATCACTTACCGTATAGAGAACGTCAGAACGATACGCGTTCTGAACATCACTTGGGACAACCCCGACTACTGGGGCTGACGCCCTCCCGCTTGCCCCGTTGCCGCTCGTGCGGATAGCATCGCCTGCGAGATGAAGCCCTTCCGCTTGCACGAACCCACGACCGTGCAGGAGGCCGCGTCCGCCCTCGCCGACGCTGGCGGCGGCGCCGCGCTCTACGCGGGCGGCACCGAGCTCCTGCTCGCCATGAAATCCGGCCTGCTCGCCTACGACACCCTCATCAACGTAAAGAGCATCCCCGGCCTCGACAGCGTGTCCGCAGACGGCGACGGCGTCGTTATCGGCGCGAGCGCCACCCACAGCGCCGTCGAGCACGACCCGCTCGTGCGTGAGCGGCTGCCCCTGCTGTCCGAGGTCGAGCACGGCGTCGCCAACCTGCGCGTGCGCAACGTCGGCACGCTCGCGGGCAACCTCTGCTTCGCTGAACCCCACTCCGACCCCGCGACGCTCTTGCTCGTTTACGAAGCGGAACTGGACATCGCGGGACCGTCCGGCGCGCGGCGCATCGCCGCCGGCGACCTCCAGACCGGCTCCTACGAGACGTCGTTGGGGCCGGATGAATTGCTTACCGCCGTGCGCGTCCCCGTGTTCCCTGCGGGCGTACGCGCCGCCTACTCCAAGTTCGGTTACCACCACCGCCCGACGCTCGGCATCGCGGCTGCGCTCGCGGTGGAAGACGGCGTCGTCGCGGACGCGCGCCTCGCGCTCGGCTGCGTCTCGCCTGTCGCGCGGAGACTGTCGCGCTCGGAGGACGTGCTGCGCGGGGAGCGCGTCGACGCCCTGGCCGAAGGAGCGTCGGTGCTGCGCGAGGCAGCGCGGCTCGCGTCGGAGGATGCCGACGCGGTCGAGGACATGCACGGCGGCGTCGACTACAAGGAGCATCTCGTGCGCGTCTTCCTGGAGCGGACGGTGCTGCGCGCACTGGCGCGGAACGGAGGCGGCGATGTCTGAGGCGCAGTCCCTTGTGGAGATGACATTCGAGTTGAACGGCGCGCCGGTCGCGGCCACGGTCGAGCCGCAGACGCCGCTCATCGATCTGCTGCGGGAGCGGTTCGGCCTGACGGGTACGAAACGCTCGTGCGACGTGCAGGTGTGCGGCGCCTGCACGGTGCTGTTGGACGGCGCCCCCGTCAGTTCGTGCACCGTGCCCGCGTTCGAGGCGCGGGGCAGGGAGGTGCTCACGGTGGAAGGCTTCGCGGCCGGCGAGGACGCCTCCCCCCTCATCGAGGCGTTCGTCAACAACGCGGCGTTCCAGTGCGGCTTCTGCACGCCGGGCATGCTGCTGGCGGCGAAGTCATTGCTCGACGCCGACCCCGCTCCGTCAGAGGAGACGATCAAGGACTACATGCGCGGGAACGTCTGCCGGTGCACCGGGTACAAGAAGATCGTGGAGGCCGTCCACGAAGCGGCGGAGGCGAGCCGATGACGACGCGGGAGTTCAAAACGGTCGGCACCCAGGTGCGCAGGCTGGACGCCGACGAGAAGCTGTCTGGCCGCGCGCAGTTCACGGGCGACCTCGAGGTCCCCGGCATGGCGTTCTGCAAACTGGTCACCAGCCCGCTGCCGCACGCCCGTATCACGCGGCTCGACGCCAGCAGGGCCCGAGCGCTTCCCGGCGTCTACGCCGTGCTCACGGCTGCGGAGCTCGTCAACATGGAGACGCACTACGGCTCCGACAAGAAGGACCGCCCGGTCGTCGCGATCGACAAGGTGCGCTTCCAGGGCGAACCCGTCGCGGCGGTAGCCGCCGTCGACCTCGCAACCGCCGAGGCCGCGGTTGAGCTCGTCGAGGTCGAGTACGAGGAGTTGCCGACGGTCACCGGCATCGACGAAGCCCTCGACCCCGCGGGCGAGCCGGTCCACGAGTCGAACGTGTGCCACGAGTACAGCATCGGGTGGGGCGACGTCGACGCGGCGTTCCGCGAGTGCGACCACGTCTTCGAGGACACGTTCGAGTTCCCGATGGTCTACCACTACGCGATGGAGCCGCACACCTGCATCGCGAGCTACGAACCGGACCGTATCCGTCTTTGGACGTCGGCGCAGCACCCCTTCCTCGTGCAGGCGGAGATAGCCCGTCTCTTCGGGCGGCAACTGGACCAGGTGCAGGTCGTCGTCCCGTTTGTTGGCGGGGGCTACGGGAGCAAATCGTACACAAAGATAGAACCGCTGGTGACGGCGCTGAGCCGCGAGGCGGGCAGGCCGGTCCGTCTGGCGCTGAGCGTCGACGAGGCGATGCGAACCGTGCGCCGCCACGCTGCCCGGGGGACGATCCGCACCGGCGTGATGAACGACGGCACCATCGTCGCCCGCGATTGCGTCGGCTACGTCGACACAGGCGGCTACACGGACAACGGCGTCCGTGTGACGGAGCGCTTCGGCGACCGGATGCCCGGCCCGTACGCGATGCCGAACCTGCGCGTGAAGACGTACGGCCTGTTCACCAACTCGACCCCCGCGGGCTCGTACCGCTCCATCGGCGGGCCGCAGGCCATCTGGGTGTGCGAGTCGCAGATAGACATGATCGCTCACGCGCTGGGCATGGACCCGTTCGAGTTCCGCGTGAAGAACCTCGTTCGCGAGGGCGAGGAGGTGCGCCGCGGCAGGCGTCCCATCGAGGGCGACCTCGAGTACGCGCTGCGGCGTGTCGCGGACGAGTTCGGCTGGGATGGTTGGACACCGGAACCCACACCGCCCGGCGTGAAGCGCGGCATCGGCTTCGCGTGCGGCGTCACCAACTCCGGCGCCAGCCCTACGTCGACGTCGCTCGTGCGCTTTCATGCGGACGGCAGCGCCACCGTCTACATCGGCAGCGCGGAGATGGGGCAGGGCTCCCGCTCGGTGATGGCGCAGATCGCCGCGGAAGAACTGCGCATCCCGTACGAGAAGGTGCGCGTCGTCGCGTCGGACACGTCTGCCGTGCCATGGGACCGCTCGACCGGCTCCAGCCGCTCGACCACGCTCATGGGCCTCGCGGTCCACGACGCCGCCATCGACATCCGCCAGCAGCTGCTCGACCTCGCGGCCGAGCACTTCGAGGCGTTCCCGGAGGAGATCGAGGCGGAGGACGGGCGAGCGTCGTTCAAGGGCGAGTCGGTCGCCTTCGCAGCGCTCGTGCGCAACCTGTTCGGCGGCTCCGGCGGCGAGCTGATGGGCAGGGGCTACGTGACCCCGAAGCACCCGAGCGGCAAGCTGCGCCAGGACCCCGTCTTCTGGGAGGTGAGCATCGGCGCCGCCGAGGTCGAGGTCGACACGGCCACGGGCGAGGTTCGCCTGCTCCGCTACTACTCCATCTCGGACCCCGGCAAGGCGATCAACCCCAAGCAGGTCGAGGGTCAGGACGAAGGCGCCGCGATGCAGGCCATCGGCCACACCCTCTTCGAGGAGATGCTCTACGAGGACGGCCAGCTCCTGAACCCGAACCTCGTCGACTACCGTGTGCCCGTCTTCACCGATCTGCCGGACGAGTTCGAGACCGTGCTGATCGAGAGCGGCAACGGCCCCGGCCCGTACGGGGCGAAGGGCGTCGGCGAGGGCGGTATCGTCTGTGTAGCACCCGCTGTGGCGAACGCCGTCTTTAACGCGACCGGCGTCCGCATCTCGACGCTCCCCCTCACCCCCGAGCGCGTCTGGCGCGCCCTCCACGAGGCCGGTCAGGCTTCCGGCTAGCCCCAGTACTGACCGGTGTCGCGCGAGACGGTATAGATGCGTATCGTGACAGCGTTATCGAAGCCGTACGTAATGAAGAACCCACCCACGCGATACCCGATCGTGCCGTAGAGGAAGGGGAAGGGGAGCCGGATCTTAGCGACTTCATCCGCATAGGGATGGTCCATCAGGTGGTCAACGGCTGCCTGCACCACCTCTTGCTCCTCTGGAGGGAGCCTCCGGAAGAAGTCGCGGGCCACCCGATCCCAGAATACGTCAACGGGCGTTGAGTTCCCGCTTGACATCTTCCCAAGGGATACCGGGTTCACCTGCATCGGCGCGCTGCTTCGCTGCATTGGAAGCAGCGACGAGTTCCTCGTCGGCGACCATGGCACGCGCCAGTGCCTCGCCGGTCAGAGGCTCTGGTTCTCTCTCTTGCTTGCGTTGCGTTGCCATGGTCAGCCTCCACAGAGTTGCCGTCGGATCTCCTTAGAGCTTCCGTGGCGGATGTAGAGCCTCTTCTCTCCGGTTGGGTCCAGCCGCTTGGACTCTTCATACTGCGTCCGGATGTCGTCAGCCCTGCTCAACGCCTCGCGGCGCAGCGCCTCACCTTCCGGCGTCAGCCTGACCTTCTTGCGCGTGTTCGCCATCGTCTCCTGCCCGGTAAGCGGGGGAGGCTGTTTGAGCCCCCTCATTCCACTTTAGTCTACCCCGCGCTGCCGAACATCTCGATGGGCGTCTGGCGCGGACCGTAGCCCTGGAAGTACACGCCTGTTTCGGCGTCGTAGCGGCCCTGCAGGTGGTTGCCCGCCTTGTTGCTGCGGATGATGACCGCGACCGTGCGCTCGCCCACCGTGTTCTCCCGGTGTATCTCGTACGGCCCCACGAGGTCGATCTCTCCGGGGCCGCAGTACTTGTTCGACGCCAGCGCGATCTCGGCGTAGTCGGAGCGTGAGCCGTCGTCGAGCCGGTCGTACCGCTCGATGTTCTCGTGGCCGTCGAGCACGCCGTAGAGCGTGTAGATGTACCCGTGGTCGTGGATGCGCGAGAGGCGGCCCTGCCGCGCCTCGCCCTTGATGAGGCCGTTGACGGCGAACCCGAAGTCCGGGTCCTCGTAGAAGATGAGGTTCTCGCCGCGGCCTTCCTGCGCCACGCAGTCCGGCCAGTTCTTCGACGCGTCGAGCACCGTGGGGTCGGCGAGCAACTCCGCCAGGATGGGGGTGAGCGCCTGCCAGCGCTTGTCGAGGTCGGGCTCGCTCGCGAACAGCTCACGGGTCTTGCTGATGAACCGGTCCAGCGCGTTCTGTGTCCTCGTCTCCACGACCATGGCGGCCCCTCCTTCTTGCTGCTGCTGGCAGTGTGCGCTCGCGTTCGAGGCGCAGTCAAGCGTGCAGAAGACTCGTCATTCCCGCGAAAGCGGGAATCCAGAGAGCAGCGCACAGAGTCGCTCACGGTGCCGCGCTGCCTGCCTGATGCAGGGGCATCCCTTGTGAGTACCCGTGCTTGGCCCTGAGTGCACCCGCTCCGCGGCTGGCGTATGGTTGCGCATGATGAGAAGGTTCCAGCGGAGCACGAAGGGTTGAGGAAAGAGACTATGTTGAGAACAGTTGCGGTCATCGGTTTCGTGATAGCCCTTGCGGTGGGATGTGGAGAAGGGAATGTGTTCGAGCTTGAGGAAGGAGACTGCTTCAACCAGGAGGAGTCGGACGAGGTGTCTGACGTAGACATCGTGTCGTGCGACGACCCGCATGAATACGAGGTGTACGCGGTTCTCTCGATCGCGGAACCTCTCGGACGACCGTTCCCCGGATCTACTCGCGTAGGCGATGTGGGATTCCAGCTTTGCTTGGACCGCTTCGAAGAGTTCGTGGCGCGTCCCTACCCCGAGTCGCTTCTGGACATCTCCATCCTCGCGCCAACGCGGGAATCGTGGGAAGACCTGGACGACCGGGAAGTCGTTTGCTCGCTCTTCGACCTCGAAAACTTCTTCATGGAAGGATCGATGCAGGGCAGCGGGCGCTGATGGCCGTGGACGGCATGGGACAGCTATGGCGACCAGAATAGGCATATCAGGCTTGCAGATCGAGTTCATCGCCGGGGCGGATAGCCTGAGATGAGGAACTCGCCCGCCAGAGCGAACAAGGAGAACACACCATGGACTTCGATCTCACCGGCAGAGTGGCCATCGTCACTGGCGGAGCGCAGGGACTCGGCTTCGCCTGCTGCACCGAGCTTGCGAAGCACGGCGCCGACATCGTGGTCGTGGCCCGCGAGCCGGAGGACGTGACCGGCGGACGCGCCCGACCCCACGCGCCAGTCAGCGACGGCGTCGCAGCGGTCGAGGCGCTCGGACGCCGCGCCCTCGGCATCACGGCCGACGTGCGCGACAAGGCGCAGGTCGACGCCATGGTCGAGCAGGTGCTCGCCGAGTGCGGCCGCATCGACGTCCTCGTGAACGTCGTGGGCGGCAGCTGGGGCGAGACGTTCAAGGCCGGGCCGCTCATGGAGCTGACCGAACACGACCTCGTCGAGGCGTACCGCGTGAACGTCGTGACCATGTTCCAGTGCAGCGTCGCGGTGGTCCCCGCGATGAAGCAACAGGGGAAGGGCTCCATCGTCAACATCGCCTCAGTGGCCGGACGTTCCCCCAGCCCGGACTCCCCGGCGTACGGCGCGGCGAAGGCGGGCGTCATAAACATGACGCTCTCCATGGCGCAGGCGTGGGGGCCGGAGGTGCGCGTGAACGCCATCGCCGTCGGCGGCATCGAGACGCCGCACCGCCCGCGCTGGCGCGAGGACTCCGCCGCGGCGTACGGCCCCGGCGGCGTCTCGGCGATGGGCCGCCTCGGCAAGCCGGAGGAGCACGCCGGCACCGTCGTCTGGCTCGCCTCGGACTACGCGGGCTACATCACCGGCGAGGTCATCGACGCCAACGGCGGCGCGAGGCGCTAGGCCTCGTCGTTCCTGCGGCTACCGGGGGACCCCGGCCTGGTCGAGTCCGAAGAACCGGACAGCATTGCCGGCTGCCAGCAGGGATTTCTCGTCTTCCGGCACGCCTTCGGTCTGCATGTCGAAGTACTCGCGGGAATGCGGCCAGCGAGTGACCAGGTGTGGGAAATCGGTTGACCAGAGCATGCGGTCTACGCCGATCTCGTACCGTTGCCTGATCCCCGCACGGTCCTCGAAGAACCCCCAGTAGGCGTGCTCCCGCAGGTATTCGCTCGGCCTGTTCTTCAGTCGCTTGAGCCCGAGGTGCCGCTCCGCCCAGTACCGGTTGACCTCGTATTCGTGGTCGATCTGTTCGTAGTAGTAGGGGAGCCAGCCGACGTTATTCTCCGCCCAGTAGATCTGGAGCTTGGGGAACCGCTCGAACAACCCGGAGATCACCATCTGGGCGGCTTCCAGGGCTCCCGAGTGATAGGGGCCTTGCCGAGCGAGCCGCTGCACCAGGTCCGTTGGCGGCTTGTCCTCGCCCTCCGGCTGGCGTGGATACTTGAGCAGCGCCACGTCGCGCGCTCCGACCCTGGACGGGAAGGACGTGTGCACGATGACCGGCACGCCCATGTCGACTGCCGCTGCCCAGAACCGGTCGTCCTCATCGCTGGGGTAACCCTGTCCGCTCGGGTAGGTGGACAGCCATACAGCCTTCAACCCCATCCGTGTGCATCGTTCCATCTCCGCGATGTCTTCGTCTGCGCCGGCGCCCGGAAGGACCGCGACACCGATGAGCCGCTCCGGGTCTACGGCGCAGTACTCTTCTGCGAGGTAGTCATTGAAGCCCTTGATGACGGCGAGGAAAGCCTTCCTGTCCCGGATGGCCCTGTTCCGGACCCCAAGTGCGAACAGGACTTCCGCGTCGAGGCCGTCCTCGTCCATCTCGCGCAACCGCTGCTCCGGCCCGCCCGTTCCCGGAGTGTTCTCGTAGAGGACGCGGGTAGGGTCGAACCGTTCGGGAGGCCCCCCGCCGTACCAGCTCGTACCGCCGTACGTGAGGGGCTGGCCCTCATTCACGATCGCATCGCGCCCGTCCGCCAGCTTGATGCGACGCGGCGCGCGGTCCCGATACTCAGCGGGGACCCGGTGAGTCCATATCTCCGGTGGGGACTCGAAGTGTCCGTCCGCCGAGATGAACCGATAGGACCTGGTCATGCTTCACCTCTCTCCCGTGTCCCGCCTACGCTCATGGAAGCCTGGCTCCCCTGTCAAGCCTGGACCGTGCCAGGCCGGACGCACCTCGCTTCAGCGCGCAACCCCGCAACCCTCACCCCCAGCCCCTCTCCCAGAGGGCGAGGGGAGCCATACACGCCTCTCCCCCTGGGAGGGAGTGCGTTGGAAGTGGGTGAGGGTTGCCCGGAGGGCGTATAGTATCGCCCGTAACCCGCGCGTGACTGGGAGGCTGCCGATGGTCACGAAAGAGGAAGAGCGCAAGGAAGAGACCACGTGGGAGCCGATCCCGTACCTGGGCCGCAGCGTCCGGGTCGTGGGCGACTGGCAGTCGGTGGACGCCTCGGAGACGCCCCACGAGAAGAACAAGCGCGGCGAGCTCGGCAAGCCCCTGCACAACTGGTACTTCAACCGCACCTCCCGCGACCCGCTCGGCCGCATCGCGACCGCCAACGCGTCGGCCGACCGGCGCAACGCCATCGAGACCCACATCGCAGGGGCCCCTCGCGGGAAGATCAACCCGGAGCGCACCGAGGTCGTGGACCCCAAGGTCATGACCGAGCACATCAAGCGTGTCGCGAAGTACCTGGGCGCGTCGGACGTCGGCATCATGCGCGTCCACCCGTCGTTCCTCTACAAGGAGGGACGCTACCCCGACGACGGCTCGGGCGTGGGCGGTCCCGGCGGGAGGATGGTGAGCGCGGAAGAGACCGCGAAGCGCTTCCCCTACGCCATCGCCTGCGTCTACGCGTGGGACTACGAGATGGGCCGCGCGCACCGGCACCGCATCGGCGACGCCGCCTACCACTTCGGCGCGGAGGCGCTCCGCTCGACCTACGCCAACCTCGCGGGCTACATCCGGGAGCTGGGCTACGGCGTGGCGACCCGCGTCGCGACCCCGATGCCCGTGGCGCTCGCTGCGGGGCTCGGCGAGGTGGGCCGGCACGGCATGCTCATCACCGAGAAGTTCGGCGCGCGCGTGCACCTCGGCGACCCTATCCTGACCGACCTGCCGCTCGTGCCCGACGAGCCCATCGACATCGGCGTCGAGGACTTCTGCAAGGTCTGCCGCAAGTGCGCGAACACCTGTCCCACCAACAGCATCTCCACCGAGGGCAAGAAGGTCGTCAACGGCGTCGAGAAGTACAAGATCAACTGGGAGACCTGTTACCGGCTGCGGCCCCACGTCATGGAGTACTGGGACATCTGCATGACGTGCGTGGCCGTCTGCCCCTACACCAAGCCGGATGTCTGGTGGCGCACGGTGGCCGTGAGGACCATCAAGTGGACGCCCATCCCGCTGCGAGGGCTCGTGACCCGTCCCATGAAGTGGATCGACGACCGCTTCTGGGGCAAGCTCGGCCGCAAGCGCGTGCAGTGGATGAGCCACGACTCGGGACGCCTGAAGCTGCCCGACGGCACGGTCATGCCCGAGGAGCCGGAGCGCGGCTACTACTACCCGCTCAAGGAGAACACGCGGCGCTTCGACATCCTGAAAGAGAAGCTGAAGGGCAAGGCGTAGGGGATGGGACTCCTCCGCTGGCCGCTGCGCCGCTCGCGCGACCCCTACTGGGACGCCTTTGTCAACCGGCCGCTCGCCGACCCGGCGAACGTCATCACCGAGGCGATACGCCACGCGCCGGAGGGACGCATCTTCCCGGCGCGCAGCGAACTGCCCGAACCGGCCCGGCTGTTGAACGACCTCGACCAGCTGGTCGCGTTCCTGGGCGGGAGCGCCATCGGCGTAGCGAGGACGGAGACCGCGTTCCTCCGTCCGGGCGATGACTCGGGGGCGTCGCCTGACCCGGCAGAGCTGGCCGAGGACCTCCCCTTCACCGTCGTGATCGCCGTGCACGCCGAGCACCACCCGGACAAGGCGAAGGGCATGGCCGGTCAGCACGTCCTGCACGAGTCGGCGTCGGTCAACTTCAGCATCGCGGCCTACATCCGGGAACTCGGCTACCGCGCGACGGTACGGCCGGTGGACTCGGCGGCCGCTGCGAAGGCAGCCGGCCTCGAACCAGGGCGCGGCGAGTACGTGGGCGATGCGGTGCTGACCGACCTCCCGCTGCCCACCGGCCGTCCCGGGGCGTGACCGGAGGACCCGTGCATGACCTCTGACGCCCCCTTCTCCAGCTACGTCATCACCGACCCGTGCATCGGTGTGAAGGACGGCACCTGCGTCGAGGTCTGTCCCGTCGACTGCATCGCCTCCACCGACGACGAGCCCCAGTTCTTCATCGACCCCGCCCTCTGCATCGCCTGCGAGCAGTGCGTGCTTGTCTGTCCTGTCGACGCCATCTATCTCGAACACGAGGTGCCGGCGGAGTGGAAGGCCTCGATCGAGCGCAACCGCGTCTTCTTCCTCGAGGCCAAGAAGGACACGCCTGCCGTCTCCGTCGAGTGGGCCGAGCAGCTCATCCGGGCGGCCCTGGCCCGCGCGGGCGAGATCGGCCTCGACGTGAGCGTCGTCGTGGTGGACGAGCGCGGCGAGCCAGTCGCCTCCTCCCCTGCGGCCTCCGACGAACCCGCCAAGGCCGAGACCGCCGCCAAACGAGCGTACACCGCCGCCGGCTTCGTCCTCCCCACGTCGCAGGTCAACGAGCGCTCCCTCGAGCGGGCCCCCGGATCGCTGGACCCCGCGCGGCTCGTCGCCGGGGCGGGCGCCATCCCCATCGGCAGGCCCTACATCGTCGGCGCGATCGGCGTCGCGGGCGGCACGCCCGAACAGGATGAGCAGTGCTGCCGCGCCGCCGTCACGGGCGTCCAAGGGGCAGGGTAGGGCAGCGGCTGTCATTCCAGCGAAAGCTGGAATCCAGAGTGCCCGTAGGTCACGCGGTGGTGGCGGGTAGGGATGACGTGTTCGGTGTAGGGGCGTCCCTCGTGGGCGCCCTGTTTGGTTCCCTTCCCCCTTGATGGGGGAAGGTTAGGATGGGGATGCCCCGCCGTCGTTCCTACGAAGGCAGAAACCCCGCAGCCCTGTCGCCTGGTGTAGGGGCGTCCCTTGCGGGCGCCCTTGCCCGTGTCATTCCCAACGGGGCGCAGCGCAGTCGAGGAATCCTCAGGTTGCCTGCTCACCCAGTCGCAAGTCCTAATGCGCTGCCAATTCGTGTTGGCGAACCGTATTGCGAACCCATGCGACAGCAGTGCGGATATCGTTCCCGGGCCACCCATCGGCAGACAAGAACTCCCCCGACAGTTTGGTGCCGTCGTCCCCATAGGAGGCCACATAGAGCATGCTGGGAACTACTCCGGCATAGAACCCGCAGTGGCGACATCCCACATGCCGCAAGGTCAGGTGTTCCCTCGTCCACTCTAGTGGGAGCAATCCGCGTTCTTTGAGGATCGTGGCGGCTCCGTCTCCCCAAGGGGCTTCGGATAGACACGCAGGGCACCAGTCCTTGTCCCAATTTGGATTCGCAATTCCTACCGAACAGGACTCGTCCCGCCCTCTTACGACTTCCTTGCCGCAGAGTGCGGTGGTGTACTCCTCTTCATGGGTCTTGTGTCGGTGGTAACGCCCGGTCTCATAGCATGGCACCTGGCGTACCGAATACTGATTCAGAATGGGGATGATGTGGTAGTTTCCAAGCTTCACGTCTCTCTCCTTGCATACCCAGGCGTCTGTAGCCAGACCGCCTGCGAATTAACGCTGCTACCCGGCCATGGGAAGCGAACCTTCCGGCATCTGTAAGCCAGAAGCTATCGCTGCGCGGGGAAGCAGCCGCGTGTGGCCCAGCGATGGCAGGTTCGCCGAATCCCTTTGGGAGGGCAATGCGTTGGGGCCATCGGGGTCAATCTTTGTTGGGGAACGGGAGGGGAGCGCAAACGCATCTCCCTCGTTACAGTCATAGCAGCACCAACCGAACGGGCCGGGCTGGAAAATGTGGACACGTCCAATAGCAGAGTTGGTCTTCATCACGACCCCCAATCCTTCGTTTCACGCCCTTGTCGTACGTAATCGGCTTGTCGTCACGTAGGCGCAGTTCAAGTATAGGAGTTCCGTCTTCCGCCCTGTCAAGAGCCTCGTGTCATGTTTCCATCCTGTCCATCCCTGTGGATGGTCTGCTTGCGACATCTGCCCGTGGCATGGGACCGAACCTCCGATGCCTGTCATGTCATTGACAGCCTGCGCACACCCGGCGTCTTGCCCCTCTCCGCAGGCATTCAACAAGGCTAGGGAGGGATGAGGTGTTCGCAGTCGTAGAACCAACTAGGGAGGTCTTCCAGCTTGGCCGCTTCTTGGTCGCTCATGGTCATGAACCGGAGGAACTCCTCGAAGCCGACCTGCTCCTCCGCACATCGCTGGAAAGACGGTGGGTAGCCCGGTCGGAGGCTGGGGTCAAAGTGACTGTAGAGCTCGCTGGCATACTCGTCCGTATAGCAGGCGTACAGAAGGGCCGCGAGCCTCTGGCGCATGGGATGCTGCCCAGGTAGTTCCAGGACGTCTTGGGGTGCGGCGCCCAGCAAATTGGTGCGCTCATTCATACATGCCATGGTCTCTTGGTCCATCACGCTGAGAGTCGATGGTGCGTCAGCATACGGCGGCGCCCCTTCGGCCTGCGGGATGCAGTCAGTGAACCATTGTGGGAAGACCCCACCTTCCGGTTCATCCCCTGAGATGCTCTCGAAGAACTCCTCGAAGCCCACCCGCTCCTCTGCGCATCTTTGGAAAGACGGCGGGTAGATCGGTCGGCGCCTGGGGTCCAGGTGGCCATAGAACTCGCCGGCTTCCTCGTCGGTCAGGCAGCTGTAGTAGAGGGACGCGGATCTCTGGAGCACGGTGTCCCGAGAGGGCAAATCCAGCACGTCTTGGAGAGCGGCACCCGGCAAACTGGCGCGCTCCATCATGCACTCGACGCTCTCTCTGCTGGGTATGGGGATACCGGGCGCGCTGCTTTCCCACGCTGCTTGGACGTCCGCAGGAGACAGCGTTGGCGTGGGTGTCGCCTCCTCTGAAGCGCTGCAACCGATGGCGGCCAACCAGAGGATGCTCAAGAGCAGGGTCAGTCTCATCTTTGATACTGCGTAGATCATCGCCACCTGTCCTCCGTCAAGCACGGGAAGGTGGCATGGCCATTGTATAGGCGTTTGACCTCCTTGTCCCCCCTCCCCCCCTCATCCTCCCCCCCCATCCCTCCTTCTCGTCGCACCTGTGACATCCGCCCATTGCCCGAACGAACCTCCCCTCCGTACCCTGTCCCGGACAGCCTGGCATCCACCCGGACGCGGGGCCGAACCCTGGAGGAGGTATGTCCCAAGATGTCTCACAATGTCTCACCTGAGAGGATCACCGCCCTTTCGCCGCGGCAGGCTGCCGCCCTTCCGTACGTCGCGTCCGAGCCCAACATCACGCGTGGGGCGCAGGCCGCGCAGATAACCAGGCGCACCCTCACACGCTGGATGAACGAGCCCGCCTTCCGCGCCGAGCTGGAGCGCATCCGCAACAACATCGCAGACTTCGCGTTCTCCCAGTTGGAGGGCCTCGCCCTCAAGGGAGCCGTCCGCATCGAGCAATTGATGGACAGCGACAACCCCAACGTGGCCCATCGCGCGTCGAAGACCGCACTCTCCCTGTCGCTCAGCGTCCGCGACCAGCGCGAAACGAGGCGCCGGATGGACACGCTGGAGAACGCCATCACCCTCATAAGGCAGCAGCGATGAGAAGCAACGTCAGGGCCATTGAGCGCTACCTTGGCTGTCTGGCGATGCAGGCCAGGCTCCGGCCCATCGCCGAGGACTACGTCGACCGCTGGGCCGACGCCACGGAGCGCGGCGACTACCCGCCCGACGTCGCCGATCTCTTCGAGGCCGCCGGAGCCGTCAGCGTCCCCGTCCTGAGCCCGGTCCCCGTCCACGCCTACCTTCGCCAGTGCGCGAGGACCGGACGCGTCCCCGATGCCGACCGCATCGTCCTGGCCATCGCCCACGCCTGGGCCGAAGGCGACCTCATGAACCTTGGCAAGACCTGCCGCTGCCCCGCGCGCCGCCCCCTCTTCCAACCCCCTCTCCGTCATTCCCGAGAAAGCGGGAATCTCGCAGCCTTGGGGGAGGACTAGTGTGCAGTCTGATCACCTCTCCCTCTGGGAGAGAGCCTGCCCTGAGCTTGTCGAATGGGTCGGCGCGCGGTAGCGCGGCGGGTGAGGGTGAGCCAGCCGAGTGTTGTGTGTGGGCGGAGCTGGTGTGCGGGCCGGAGCGGGGACTGCGGGGTAGGGCGTGGAGTGCCGCCTGGTGTAGGGGCGTCCCTTGTGGGCGCCCTCCGTGACGCACCTCTCCCTCTGGGAGAGAGCCTGTCCTGAGCCTGCCGAAGGGTCGGCACGCGGCAGCGCGGCGGGTGAGGCGAACCGGGTTGAGGATGGATGGAGTGGGGCTGCCGACGAGCGCGCGGAATTGCCTCACATGCGACCGCCCGCTACGATTGGGACACGAGGAGACAGTGATGACGATTCAGCGCGAGAGATTCTCCAGCAGGGCCGACCCCGAGCTTCTGGCCGCCCTGCGCGAACTTGCGAGGAGTGAGGGGCGTCGCTTCAACGCCGTGCTCGAAGACGCCATGCGCGACTACATCGCGGCGCGCCTGGAGCAGAAGCCCCGGCCCTCGGTCATGGCGCACTTCCGGTCGAGCGTGGAGAAGAACCACCGGGTTGGCGAGTTGCTGGCCAGATGACACGATTTCCCTGATCTGGCGGAGGTCCTTGTACGGCATTCCCGCTGATCGTGGGGCGTATTGCCGGTGACGGTCGAGGGGCGGCAGACGCCTCTGCGCATCGCCTAGTAGAATCCTCTGAGCTTGTCCGCGCCTCATGGCGGCGCACGAGCGCGTGCTGTGGAGGTGGTGCGTAGGTATGCACAACGTACTCGGGTGGCTGAGCCGGCTGGTCACGGCGCGTCCGTGGCTCACGCTCCTCGCTCTGCTGCTCGTGACCATTCTGATGATGATGGGGTCGGACCTGCGCGAGCCTCCCCTGGACACTGAGGGGACGCTTCCCAGGGACAGCGCCGTCGCCAGGGCGATGGCCGAGATCGACGAGCTCTTCGGGGACTCCGGCGAGGTCCGGGTGGTGACTCTCCTCTTCCGCGGCGATGCGCTTACGCCCGCCGGGCTCTCCCAGATGGACGCCCTGCTCAACGACGTCGCCGTCGACCCGGAGGTCGCGGAGATTCTGGCGCCGGGCTTTCCGTTCTTCGCCCCCACGCTGCTGGTCAAGTCCGCGCTCCAGGTGGACAGCTTCGAATCGGTCACACAGGAGCAGATCGACTCCACACACGGCGTTCCCGGGATCGGGGAGACGCTCGCCTCGTTCACGGGGACCGACGCTGACGGCACCCCGGTCGCGGTCGGCAGCATCCGCCTCCACGACACCGCCGACCAACGCGTGGTGGAGGCTGAGCGGAGGATCAGCGAGCTGGTGACCGGGTCCGATGGGCCGCTCCGCGTCAGCAGCATCTCGTTCGTGGTGATCGAGGATGAGGTCAGGAGAGGCACCGAGGGGATGGGGCCGCTGATCGGGCTGGCGCTGCTGCTCATCGCGGGACTGATCGTGCTCTTCATGCGCTCGATCTCGGACCTGCTGCTCACCCTGCTGGGGCTCTTCGTCTCCATCATGTGGATCGTGGGGATAGAGGGCTGGCTCGGACCGAAGGGGCTGGGGCTCGTCGGACCTCCGAACACCCTCACGGCGATGGTGCCGATCGTCGTGATCGGCTTGACGGTCGACTACGCGATACAGGCGGTCTCGCATTACCGGGAGCAGCGCGTCGCAGGCGAGGCCGTTGCGAGCGCCGCTCGCGTGGGGCTGCGGAACGTCACCGTTCCGCTGATGCTGGCGGCGGTGACCACCATCGTGAGCCTCATGGTGGGCCTGTTCTCTCCGGTCGAGATCGTCGGCGACTTCGGCATCATCGGCGGGTTGGGTGTTGGGATGAGCCTCATCGTGATGCTGACGCTGATCCCGGCAGGCCGGACGATCATCGACCGGCGGCGCGAGGCGCGCGGCAGGCTGGGGCCGGCCCGCCCCATATCGACCGCGCTCCCCGGCATCGACCGGACGGCCGGGTTCCTTGGGAGACAGATCACCCGCAGGCCCGCACCCTACATCGCCGCCGTGCTGGCGGTGACGCTCGTGCTCGGGTTCGCGGCCAGGGACCTCCATTCGGAGTTCAGCATCCGGGACCTGCTGCCCGGCGACGGGACCGTGCTGGAGGACATCGCAACGCTCGACGCTGCCGTAGGCGGCTCGACCGAGAACACCAGCGTGCTGCTGAGAGCGGAGGCCACGGAGACACGCACACTCCTCAACCTGCACGAGCTCAGGGACGTCTTCGAGGACGAGGGCCGCAGGCCGGCGGCGGCTGCCGGACCTCTCCAGATATCGTACGAACTGCTCGTGGAGGACTGGACCCACGCCAGCGGAGCGCCCGGCGACAAGTACGACCCGGCGCTGGAGGCGCTCTTCATGGAGGCGACCTCCGGAGTGCGCCTCGACCCCGTCCTGATGCAGGAGCTCCTCGACCGGATCGGAGCGAGCGACCCCGCACTGCGGCACAACCTGGTCAACGACCCGGACGGCGTCGACACGATACTGCTCCAGTTCCCGGCCTCCACCGGCGATCCCGGGGCGTCGAAGCGTTTGCAGGAGGACGTCGAGGCGGTCTGGCCCGGCGACGACGGCGCCCTCACGGCCACGTCCGACAGCATCATCTCGTTCGCGGTTACGGATGCGATCAGGGACCGGCAGACGGAATCGATCGGCACGACCATCGCGGCGGCCCTCGTTGTCCTTACGCTCTTCTTCTGGCTGACGGTGCGCCAGCCTGCGCTGGCGGTCATCGCCGTCGTGCCGACGGTGCTCGTGCTCATATCCGTGCTGGGCACGATGGCGCTGCTTGGCATCCCGTACACCATCACCACGTCCATCATCACGGCGCTCTCCATCGGCATCGGGGTCGACTACACCATCCACATGATCCATCGCTACCGGGAGGAGTTCGCGCGCCTGCGCAGCCCGGAGCGGGCAGCGGTCCGGACGCTCTCGATCACCGGCTCGGCGCTGCTCGGGTCCGCGCTGACCACGGCGCTCGGCATCGGCGTGATGGCGTTCTCGCCGCTCGCCGCGATGCAGCAGTTCGGCATCACCGCGGCGATCACCATCGCGTACTCGCTCCTCTTCTCCGTCCTGCTGGTGCCGCCCGCGATGACGGTGTGGGGCGCGTTCCAGAACATGCGGCTGCGGTCGGCGACGGAGCGGCAGTGGGCCGAGCTGGACGTTGCGATCGAGGAGATCTACCACCGCCACGAGCAGGAGGAGGACGCGGGGTAGGGGGGCACTCTGGATTCCCGCTTTCGCGGGAAAGACGGGAGAGGTTGAAGTCGAGACCTTGCGCAGGGCTTGTCTTGTAACTACAATCCTGTAATGACAGATGGCATACCGCTCTGGGTATGGGACCCTGCCAAGGATGCGACGAACCGGCGCGACCACGGCCTCGGTTTCGAAACCGCCATGCTGGTGTTCGATGACCCGCTCGCCGTCACAGTCGAGGACCCGTACCCCTATGAACAGCGATGGCGGACGGTGGGAATGGTTGGCGCGGTCGTTCTGATGGTTGTCCACACCTGGCCAGAGCACGACGCAGACACAGGCAATGAAATGGGGCGCATCATCAGCGCACGGAAGGCGACCAACCGTGAGGGGAACGTTTATGAAGAAGGAACGTGCTGAATTGACCAACGAACAGAGGGCGGAGATCGAGGCGCTGGAGAGGTTGCCGGACGATCGGATCAACACGACAGACATTCCTGAAATGCTCGACTGGTCCGACGCGAGGCGTGGGGTGTTCTACCGGCCTGTGAAACGGCAGGTGACGCTTCGGCTGGACGCGGACGTGTTGACCTGGTTCAAGGCGCATGCGCGCCACGGCCGTGGCTACCAGACAGACATCAACCGGGCACTCCGTGAGCACGTCCAGCGGCGTGGGTCCGCGGGATAAGGTGAACCGGTGGGGTATGAGAAGCCATGCATGCCTCTCCCCGTGGGAGAGGGCGCACTGGAAGTGCGGGTGAGGGCGAATGGAACGTCCCCAGCCGGGCACTCCGGATTCCCGCTTTCGCGGGAAAGACGGGTGGTGGCGGGAAAGACGAGCAGCGCGGCGCGCCGCTGTGTGCGCTCCGCTGTCGCGCACTCTGGATTCCCGCTTTCGCGGGAATGACGGAAGAGGATTGTCAGAACTGTGACACCGGCCTATTGCGCGATGTGACGCCTCTGCCGCATGATGGTAGAGCGCGACGTCGAACGCGCACCTGACCCTTGCGGACAAGCCGCGGGAAGAACGCTGCCCCCTCAGCGAAGAGCGAGGGGGCTTTTCATGTTAACCCTCGATCGGTTATTCCCGCCTTCGCGGGGGATCCAGGGCCTTGAGGGTTATCCGGGTGGAGAAGGTGTCACCGTGGCGGAAGAGCTCACAATCAGCGCGAACGGTCCGATAGAGGTCGTGGCCGGGGACTTCACGCGATACGCAGACGATCCTGTCGGGTTCGTCACGGACGTGCTGGGCGACGCGGGAGCGCCGTACTCGAAGCAGGCGGAGATGCTCGAAGCGCTTGTCGACCACCGGCGCGTCTCGGTCGTCGGGGCGAACGGTTCCGGCAAGGACTGGGCGGCGGGGCGCGCCGTGCTTTGGTGGCTGGAGACGCGTCCGGAGAGCAAGGCGCTCACCCTCGGCCCGACGCAGCGCCAGGTGGAGGAGGTCGTCTGGCAGGAGATGCGCGAGGCGTACGCAGCGTCGGAAGGGCGTCTCAGCGGCAGGATGTTCAGGTCCGCGTACCGCGTCGACGAGCAGCGGTTCGCCCTCGGCTTCTCCACGAACAACGCGCTCAACATCCAGGGCTTCCACTCGGAGCAGCTGCTCGTGGTCGTCACCGAGGCGCACGCGATGCCGCAGTCGCACGTGGACGCGATCAAGCGGCTGCAGCCCGACCGGCTGCTGCTGGTCGGCAACGCTCTGTCACGCGACGGCGAGTTCTACGCCTCCCATCACTCCAAGCGCAACCTCTACCACCGCATCGCCATCTCCGCGTTCGATACGCCGAACTTCACCGGTGAGGACGGGGGGCGGCGCGGCATGATCACGCCCGAGGACGTGGAGGAGTACGCGCTCGACTACGGAGAGGACCACCCGCTCTATGCCGCGTCGGTCCTCGCGCAGTTCCCCGACGCGCTCGAGGACTCGCTCGTGGGGCGGGAGGCGGTCGAGTCCGCCATGGAGCGGTGGGAGCAACCCTCACCCCCAGCCCCTCTCCCAGAGGGCGAGGGGAGCCAAACACACCTCTCCCCTGGGGAGAGGTCGGTGCACGACAGCGCGGCGGGTGAGGGGAGTGTGTCATTCCGAGCGGAGCCGTCGGCGCCAGCCGAGGGCGGAGCCGAGGAATCTCTCGGGGCGCATCCCGCCGAAGACGAACGTTCCCCCGAGGGGATGTTGCGCGCTAAAGCGCGGGACTCCGCTTCAGGCTCCGCCTTCAGCTCCGCTCAACATGACACATCACATAGCCATTCCTCGGCTTCGCTCGACATGACAAGGTACACGGCAGGCGAGGTTCCTGCCTCCGCAGGAACGACGGCGCCGCCGGACCCCAACGCTCCCGTGTACGTGGGCGTGGACGTGGCGCGGTTCGGCTTCGACAAGTCGGCGGTGTGCGTGCGGCAGGGGCAGCGCGTGCTTTCGATGCGCTCGTTCGGCCGCATGGACACGATGCGGCTGGTCCACGAGGTGCTGAACACGGTGCGCGAGTCAGGCGCGGAGGCGGTGTTCGTCGACGAGGGCGGCGTGGGAGGAGGAGTCGTGGACCGGTTGCGGGAGCTGGGCGCTCCGGTGTACGGGGTCCACTTCGGCGGCGCGGCGCAGCGTCAGACCCGCTTCTTCAACCGGCGCTCGGAGATCTTCTGGGAGTTGCGCCGGCTGTTCGACCAGCGGCTCATCGCGATACCGCGCGACGAGGAGCTCGCGGGGCAGCTGCTGGCATTGCGCTACGACGTCTCGAGCTCCGGGCAGGTGCGGCTGGAGGGCAAGCGGGAGATGCGGAAGCGCGGCATGCCGTCGCCGGACAAGGCGGACGCGCTGGCGCTGGCGTTCCTCGTCCCGCCGTCGTTCGGCATCTGGACGGGCGCGGAGCCGTTCCTTCGCGACGACGACCCGCCAGCGTACCCGGAGCCTGCGTCCGCCGCCGATGACGGCGACGCGGGCGCGAACAGATTGGGAGTGTGGGTGTGAGGGTCGCCCCTATCGTCCGGGGTCCGACTTCAGGAGGGCGGGGAGGACCCGGGTGTTCCAGTAGTCCCTGTCGCCGACCTCGCGCAGCTGCTCCACGAGTTGCGTCGTCTCGGAGCCGACGGCCTCGGTCAGCTCGGCGGCGGTGCGCTCTCCGGCCAGCGCGGTCACGGCTGCGCGGAGCTGCATGACGTACTCGGCAACCTCGTAGGCGGCGCGGTCGGAGGCGGAGCGGGCCTGCAGCGCCTCGAGCTTCTCCAGCCATTCAAGGCCTCGCTCGGCATCGTCGAAAGGGTCGCCAACCGCGGTGGTCGTCGTCATCGGGTGTCCTCCAGGTTCGCGACAGCGTATATCAGGATGCGGGCGGAGACTACAAGCCGGTGGGGGCGGGCGAAGGGTTTATCATGTGCGCCATGACCGACCAACCGTATCGAGTGATCGACTGCGACGGACACCTGATGGAGTCCAACGAGGAGCTCGGCGAGTACGCCGACGACTCGCTCCGGGCGCCGCTCTCCAGCAAGATGGTCAAGGTTGCGACCGCCGGTCGCATGATCACGCAGGACGGGCCGTTCCCCTCGCTGGACGGCATCCACAACTACGCAAAGGGGTGGGGAGGGCGGTTCAGCTGGCCGCGCCAGATGGCCAGCGAGGAGCGCACGGGCTCAGCCGAAGACTGGACCGCGCTGCTCGACAAGACCGGCATCGAACGAACGGTCATCTTCCCCACGCGGGGGCTCGCTGTCGGTATGATCCGTACGCCCGAGTACGCCGACGGCCTCTGCCGCATCTACAACGACTACGTCCACGACCGCTACCGGAAGGCCGACGAGCGCATCCGTCCCATAGGGCTCATACCGATGCAGAGCCCGGAGCTTGCGGTCGCGGAGCTTCGCCGTGTCGTGAATGAACTCGGCATGCCGGGCGCGATGCTCCCCGCCGCGGGCCTGCCGCTGCACGTCGCGCACGAGTTCTACCTGCCGGTCTACGAGGAGGCGGCCAACCTGGGCTGCGTCCTGGCGTTCCACGGCGCGTCGCACCACGGCATGGGGCTGGACTCGTTCACCGACTTCGTAGGCTCGCACGTCCTCCACCACCCCGTGTCGCTCATGTACGCGCTCGTCGCGCTCGTCTATCACGGCGTGCTGGACCGGTTCCCCGGGCTCAAGCTCGCGTTCCTGGAGGGCGGGGCCGGCTGGCTCGTGCCGATACTCGACCGCGGGGAGCGCGACGACCAGTTCTTCGGAAGGGTGGCGAAGCGCCCGTTCCACGAGTACGTCACGAGCGGGAACGTCCTGATCGGCTGCGAGGGGAACGACGTGAGCCTGCCGTACATCGCCTCGCGCATCGGCATCGAGCCGTTCGCTTACTCGTCGGACTATCCCCACGAGGCGGACCTTCCCGCGGTGCAGCACGAGATACGCGAAACTGTGGAGACCGACGCCCTCACCGACGACCAGAAGCAGGCGGTGCTCGCCGGCAACGCAGCGCGCTTCTACGGGTTCTAGTTCATGTTCCTGATGCACGTCATAACCGCCTGGGTGCTGTGGAGGATCTTCTACTGGAAGTGGCCGTACGCGGTGGCGCTCGCCGTGATCGCCGGGGTCGCACACCTGGCTATGGAATCGCTGACCGGCTCCACGTTGACCGCCATACTGGTGGTCGTTCCCGCACTCATAGTGGTGGCGTGGTCCTGGAACCGGGAGTCCATCCTTCGTCCAACCAGCAGCGGTGGCGGCAGAGCCTATGCGTACCGCCTGGACGACGAGAATGTCCCCCGTGGTCCGGACGACGAGGGGTCGCAGAACGAGGGCGACGAGGATAGATGAAAGCGATCGTCGTCAGAGCGTTCGGGGGGCCGGAGCAGCTGCGGCTGGAGGAAGTGCCGGACCCGGTCCCGGGGCCGGGCGAGGTGCTCGTGCGCGTGCACGCGGTCTCGGTGAACACAACGCTGGACGTGCACCTCGTGGCGGGCGCCTCGGGCATGGACCCGGCGCTGCCGTTCACGCCCGGCGTCGACCCGTCCGGCGTCGTCGAAGCGGTGGGGGAGGGCGTCAAGGGGCTGAAGGCCGGGGACCGGGTTGCGGCCATCACCGAGCTCGCCACGTTCGGAGGCTACGCGGAGTTGGCCGTCGTCCGTGAATCGCGGGCGAACGTCGTCCCGGACGGCGTCGACTTCCCGACGGCGACCGTGGTGCGGCGGCACTTCGGCATGGCGCACTCGATGGTGGCCGAGTCCGGGCTGCGCGCGGGCGAGAGCGTGCTGGTGATGGGGGCCGCGGGCGCGCTGGCCGTCTGCATCGTCCAGCTGGCCAAGGAGATGGGGGCGACGGTCATCGCGGGCGCTGGGAGCGCCGGGCGCGTCGCGGCGGCAGTGGGTATGGGCGCCGACTATGGCATCGACTACCGGCAGGGCGACCTCGTGGAAGGAGTCCTCGCGGCGACGGACGGCAGGGGTGTGGACGTGGTGTTCGAGAACGTCGGAGACCCGGTCCTGTGGCCGAAGGCGATCGAGAGCATGGCGGTCGGCGGACGTCTCCTGACGGTGGGGACGCACGCGGGGGACGGCGTCTTGCCCGTGGATGTGCGACGGCTCTACCGGAACCGCCTGCGGATCATCGGCGGGCTGGGTGCGGGCTCGCGGGGCGATACGTTCATCGACGAGGCGCTCCGGGGCGCCGCCGAGGGCCGCTACCGGGTGCTGATCGACCGCATCATGCCGCTGTCGCAGGCTGCGGAGGCGTTCCGGCTCGTCTCCGGCAACACGGTCACGGGGAAGGTGGTCCTGGACCCGATGGCGGGGTAGAGGGAGGGGGGATGAGGCGGCCCACGCCGCCCTTGGTTCACCCCCATCCCAGCCTTCCCCCGTCGAGGGGGAAGAGATGACGCGACCTGGCGGTCGCCTGGGTTCCCGCTTTCGCGGGAAAGACGGGAGCGGGCGGGACTGAGGCTAGCTAGAAGCCGTAGACGGCGCGGGGATTGGCGTCCAGGATCTTGCTGACGATGTCCGGCGCGACGGTGCCCTGCTCCTGGAAGATGCGCATCGCCTCGATCTCGGACGACTGGTCGGTGTGGCCGTAGTCGGTGCCGATGAGCAGATTGTCCTCGCCGGCGTAGTCGACCAGGTAGCCGATGTCGTCGTCGGTCTGGCAGGTCACCCAGATGCGGTTCTCGGCGAAGATCTCGTCGGGGGCGGGCATGCCGTGGCGTCCGGGGAATCGGCGCCGGAGGTCGTTGACCACGTAGGGCGCCCACTGCGCGGCGGCCTCCACGAAGGCGATGCGCAGCCCGGGGAACTGCTGCGGGATGCGCGCGAGTATCCACGAGTGGCAGGCGGCGACGGAGAAGATGCGCATGGAGGAGAACGGCGAGCCGCCCGCGCCGTGGTTCAGCAGGCCCTCCATGAGCGGGTTGCCGTTGCCGATGTGGACGGTGACGGCCAGGTCCAGTTTGGCCATCTCCTCGTAGAGCGGGAAGAAGTACTCGTCCTGCAGGACGCCCTCCTCCTCGACGCCGCGCATGAAAACGCCGTTCGCGCCGTGCTCGGCCGCCCAGTGCAGCTCCTTGATCGATTCGTCCATGACGGAGAGCGGGAGGATGGCGGCCCAGCGCAGGCGTCCCTCGGACTGCGTCCAGATGTCGGCGAGCCAGCGGTTGTATCCCCTCGCGAGGGCGACGCGGGTCTCGTCGCGGTCAGCGAGCTTGCGGAGGAAGATGGTGGGGTAGAGCATCTGGTAGTCGATGCCGAGCTCGTCCATGTGGCGCAGCCTCGCGCCGACGTCCTCCATGTGCTTGGAGGCGTCCGGCGTCGCCATCGCCCTTCCGGCCCTTGCCTGCTGCGCGGCCATGTCCGCCGAGACACGGGTGGGGTCCCACTCCTCGCGCTTGCCAACGGGCTGGCGGACCGTGCCCCGTATGACGCCGTCGATCTCCCAGTAGCGCACGTCGTTCCCGGAGCCGTCCGGCTTCGTGATCATGACGGGCCTGAGGTACTGGTCGGACGGTGGGATGAAGTCCCAGGTGCGTTCCGTTTCAACGACGTGGGCGTCGGAATCGATGACTGCCATGACGGGCCTCCTTGTGCTCCGTTGCCGTTCCGGCGGCTTGACGGCTGCACGTTAGCACAAGAGGGGAGACGGGAGACAGGGGGCAACCCCTCCAGTGAGAGATGCTTCGACTTCGCCTCCGGCTACGCTCAGCATGACAGCGCCGCACCCCTGCCCCCCGGTTCACCCTCACCCGCGCGCTGAAGCGCGTTTCCCTCTCCCAGAGGACGAGGGGAGGAGACCCCGCCCGCACCTCCCCCCAGTACCCTCACCCGCCGCTGAAGCGCGTTTCCCTCTCCCAGGGGGCGAGGGGACAGAACCCCGAGAGATTCATCGACTCCGCTGCGCTCCGCTCAGAATGACAACCCTGCCGACGGCTGGGTGTAGGATGGCGGCGCGCCGGAGGGCGCGAGGAGGGTGCGCATGCTGTTGGAGGGCCGGGTGATCATCGTGACGGGGGCGGCGTTGGGGCTGGGGCGCACGTATGCGAGGCGCCTGGCGAGCGAAGGCGCGAAGCTGACGCTTGCGGACGTGGCCGACCTCGCGAAGACGACGTCGCTGTGCGAGACGGAGGGGGCGGAGGTGCTGCCGCTGCGCGTCGACGTGTCGTCGGAGGAGGATACGCTCGCGATGGCGCGCCAGACGCACGAACGCTTCGGGCGGATCGACGGCCTGCTGAACAACGCGGGCATCACGACGCGGCACGGGCTCGAGGCGAAGTCGCTGATGGACGTCGACATGGGTATGTGGGACCGGGTGTTCGCAGTGAACACGCGGGGCACGTTCCTCGGCATCCGCGCGGTGTACCCGTATATGCGCGAGCAGGGCTCCGGCACCATCGTCAACGTGAGCTCCGGGAGCACGCTCCGCATCAGCCGGGCACCGGACGCGATCAACGCGCAGTACGTGGCGTCGAAGTCCGCGATCACGGGCATCACGCGGGCGGTGGCGCGCGAACTGGGGCAGTACAACATCAACGTCGTGACCGTCGCGCCGGGGTCGACGACCTCGGACACGGAAGAGGCGCTGTCGGCGGATGAAGCGTACCCGGAGCCGGAGGCGTCGCTGCTGCGCCGGGGGGTGCCGGACGACCTCGCTGGGGTGATGGCGTTCCTGTTCACGGACGACGCGCGGTTCATCTCCGGGCAGATGATCCTGGTGAACGGGGGCAGGGAAGTGTGGTGACGACCTTGTCATTCCGAGCAGAGCGCAGCGGAGTCGAGGAATCTCTCAGGGGACGCCCGTTTGTCCGCGGATGCTTCCCGAGAGATGTTTCGGCTCCGCCTCCGGCTGCGCTCAACATGACAAACCTCCCCCATCCCCGCCCCCTCATGCGCTGCCCGCGCACCCTGGATTCCCGCACAGGCGGGAATCCAGGGAACTTGGGGACGAGGTCCCTGCCTCTGCAGGAACGACGGAAGATCCCTCACCCGCCGCGCAAGCGCGTCGACCTCTCCCTCAGGAGAAGTGGAGGCGGGGTTCCACCCCGCTCTGCGTGCGCTGCCCGGGCGCACGTGCGACCTAGCGGTCGCCTAGGATTCCCGCCTGTGCGGGAATGACGGGACTGGGGGGCGAGGTTCCTGCCTTCGCAGGAACGACGGAATAGCGAAGGAGCTGAGCGATGGCTGACATCACGCCGGATGAGTGTCGGGGGTTGGCGAAGGTAGCAGGGTTGCGGCTGCTGGAGGAGGACGTCGAGCCGCTGACGTTGCAGTTCAACGCGCTGCGCGAAGGGCTGGAGGTGCTCGATGAGCACGACCTGTACGGGGTCGCGCCGCTGCCCGCTCTGCAATATCCGGAGGAGGCGCCAGGGCTACCCTCACCCGCCGCTGCGCGGCGACCTCTCCCAGAGGGCGAGGTGGAGGGAACAGGCGCAGGCCCTTCGACAGGGTCAGGTGGTTCGACAGGCTCCCCTGACGATACCGATTTCATAAATCGAAGCCCCAGCGTGACCTCCGCAACGTCCGCACCCCCTATCGGACTGTCCTCCGGCGTCGGCACCGCGTAGTGGATCGTCGCACGGCCGGCCCTCACGACGATCTGCTTCACGAACGTCCGCAGAAAGGCCTTCGTCTCCGCAAGGCCACTCTCCAGCAGCCACTCACCCATCTCGCGCGCATACGCCGCGACCACCTCGGCGTCCTGCACCCCCGCCAGCCGCGCATCCAACTCCACCCGAGCCTCATCCGCAGCACGTTCCAACCGCTCCTGGTTCTTTTGGTGGTGACGGATGCGCGGAAGGATGTCCTCCACAGTCATCTCCGTCTTCTCCACCAGCTGCCACAGCCGGTCCATCCGCTGCCGGACCTCCCGCAGCTCCAGCTCAGCTGCCTCCAACCGCTCACGCTCACCCGCAATCACACTGTCCATCTCCTCGTTCACCATCCGTACGAGGTCGCGCATGTTGCTCTCGGTCAGGATGTGCTCGCGTATCTGCTCCACGATCAGGCGCTCGAACCGCTTCGCGCTCAGTCTCGGCGTCGCGCACGTCCCCTTCCCCCGGTTCAGCAGCGAGTGGCAAACGTAGTAGGTGTACCTACCCCGGCCCGACTCGGACGCCGACAGCGCCCTCCCGCACGCCTCGCACTTCAGCAGCCCGCTCAGCAGGTACGGGCTGGCGATGCGTCTCGGATGCACGCTCCCAGGCGCGCGGGAGCCCAGCAGCCGCGCAGTCCGCTTGAACTCCTGCGCAGTGACGATGGCCGGAAAGGCGTCCTCCACACGCACCGGGGGCACGTTGTCCTTCGCCTTCTTGCCCCACACGAGCGTGCCCGTGTACACCTCGTTGGAGAGCATCCGGTAGATGGTGGCCTTCAGCCACTTGGTCCCGAACGGGCTCTGCACGCCGTCCGCGTTGAGGGCCTTGGCGATGTCGAGGGTCGAGGAGCCGTGCAGCGCCATGTCGAACATGCGGCGGACCACCGCATCGGCGGGCGGGTCCAGCTCCAGCTTGGGCCGCTTCTTCGCCCCGTCCTGGACGTGCACCTTCTTGTAGCCGTAGGGGGCGAGCATGGGCATCCAGAACCCGCGTGAGGCCGACTCACGCATCCCCCGCAAGACCTCCTGCGCCAAGTTCTCGCTGTAGAATTCGTCGACGGACTCGATGATGGCCTCCATCAGCTTGCCGGTAGGGGTGTCGTCGGCGTGCTCGGTGATGGAGACGACGCGAATGCCCTTCTTGCGGAGCATCGACTTGAAGGCGACGGCGTGCTCGCGCTTGCGCGTGAACCTGCTGAACTTCCAGACGAGGATGACCTCGAAGGGCGAGTTGGCCCTGCCGCCCTCGTCGATCATGCGGCGGAACTGTGGCCGGTCTGCGACGCGTCCGCTCTCGGCCTCGTCGACGTACTGGCGGACGATGATGAAGCCGTTGCGCTCAGCGTACTCCCGGAGGGCGCGCAACTGGGCGGCGACGGAGAGGTCCACGTCCTGGCGTTCGCTGGAGACTCTCGCGTAGACGGCTGCGGGCGTGTGCATGCTCTTCCCGTTCATGGCCATTCCCTCCTTGTGCGTTCTTTCGATGTTGTTCGCTTCTATCCGGTTCTGCCGTGGCCTATCCGCCATACGTCTACTGTGGGACATTCGAGGCGAGGCCGTCAACAGCCATGTGTCAGTGTCGAATAGAGGTCTGCGATACTTGGGGTATCCTACCCGACTGCCGCCACACTACTATCCGCTGCAACTCCTTGGCCTCCGGTTGCTCGACTATCATCCACGATATATGGCACAGATTCATCCTCAATTGGAACCTTCGTTAGATCGAACTATCTGCCAGTATCCAATCACTGCGAACGCGAAAAGTTTGATCCCTAGTATGACGAAGATCAAGAATCCCACATAGAGTACCAATACTATTAGCCAAGACATTGCGGGGACTTTGTCCACAAGGAGATTAAGGCCAGTCACCATGCCCAGAGCAAAGGCAAAGAAGACACTCATGCCGCGAAAACACTGGCCGGATGGCGAAGATCTAGCCCCTTTTGTGCAAGTCCGTACTTTGCGAGGCAGGAGTGGCTCAATAAGAACCACAATCGAGACAATCAGACAGAACAAGGTCATTATGAGAGTCACCTGAGGAGCGGTGGCTTGTGGGATTATCCCGACCATTTTGAAGCCTAGTCCCTCCGCAGTGAGACCATGCGCATAGGCAAAGAGCAGAAGGAACCACGTTGCGCTCTCTTCTATCTCCAACCTTGGCCGACTCTTGCGCCAATTCTGCAAGGCGTTTCCGAGTTGTGCGACTATTCTCAATGACCTGCCTCCTGCAGCAGCAAAGTCTTCAGCCTCTCTTGTCTGATTATATCGAAGGCTATTAGGCCTCCATTACCGGAGTCCTGCCTTCAGAATCCCCCATCGAAGAGCACTTCTCGGGGTGAGGTTTGAGATCTTTTGTTCAAGATAGGTTTTCAGGCCGGTGGTGTCAACGGCGTCGACCAGCCCAGTGCGCTTCAGGGCGCTTACCGCACGTGTATCGTTCGCGCGCCCATCCTCGACACGGATGCCAACTCCAGCGCGTCGAGGAACGACATCGCCACGAGGGCGCGCAACGCGTGCATCTCCCTCCCTACAGGATTCATCTCCAGTTCTCGCCGTCGATGATGTGTGCTCTCCGTCAGGCTCTGACCCGTCGAGGGTGTCAATCGTGGGTCAAAAGACCACGCTTGATTGACAAGGGGCGCCTACTCGGTATAAGGCACCGCATCGAGACGCACATCGAAGGACCATTGGAGGACTGATGAAGCAGGCGACCCCAGTACTCATGGTGATGACGGCAATCATGGCGCTGGCAGCGTGCTCTTGGGCACCGACGCCCACGCCTACTCCCGAACCAGACTTGTGCGACCAGATCATCGAGATTGACGACTGGGCAGACACCGACGGGGAGAGGGCGTTGCGCGAGGCTCGCGAACTCCTTGAGACGCTCTCCGATTCCGATCTGGAGGTCTACCCGGGTCCGATCGCCGACGCGCTCCGCTCCGCGCGGCGCGGCATCGAACTGCCTGTCGGCGGTTCCACGATCGCGATGGAAGCGTTGGACGTCGCAGCTGCGCTGTGCCGAGGATTGCGGTAACGCTCTCCCCTCTCCCAGGGAGAGCGTTTATTTCCGCGGGAATACTCCCTGTGCTTTCAGAATCCCGTCAGCGCGTTTCTCCACCATACGAGCGTCAGGCCCAGGACGCACACCGTCCATAGGGACACTCCGAAGTGAGCAGCCCGCACCTTATCGATGCTCGCCTCGGTGAAGGGAGAGCTCCTGCGCCGCGACCATAACCAGGACGCGGAGATCGGCACGAGAAGCAAGGTATAGGCGAGTATGTAAACGAACTCCTCGTTCACGCCATGCTCGCTCACGCCAATGAATGCCATCGTTGCGGCGAGCGTGGCACCCAGCATGGGTGAAAGCACCCAAACCCTATGCACATCCACTGCCATTCGCTCTGGGTTGGGGAGTGACTCCGAGTCCATTGAAACCAACTGCCACAGCGACCAGAGCACCGTCAAAGGCAGCAAGAGCACCGTATGCAGGCAGTGCACTAAACTCAGAACAGCTATGGCGGAGTCCATGCCTTTAGAACCTCTGCTCATAATACTGCTTCAACCACGCCCAGACGGTTTCAGCAGGGAATAGGCGGACGCTCTCAAGCTTGGGCGTGGTCAAGATGAACCTACTGCGGGTAGGCTCCGTCCCACATGCCTGCCACGATATGAGCCCCCCGTACCTCCAGCACCACACGTACCGCTCGATCTCGATGTCGTCGACGCACCCCATCGTCAACTTCAACTCATCCGTCTGGACTGTGCGCCTGCCTCCGTCCGCGACCACCCGAACCCCGCTGACCTTGGGGACATCACACGGCAGGAAGCGCAGATCGTCTCTCGCGTGTGCGATGTCCTGTGTGGTGACAGGCCAAGCGTTGTTGGCGACTACGGCCGCCGTTGCCAGCGAGGCAGAACTGAATGGAATGAACAAGTTGGGCCCCAGCCACGTTATGCCCCATTGCAGCTTGCCCACGAGTGACCAGTAATCGGAGTTCTTGGCGATGCACTCCTTGCGTTCCTCGCCGACCTTCATGGGGCACAGGTTGTCGATGAGGAACTGCGCATCCGCGAGGAACTTGTTCCGCGGCGACCATGCGGAATCGAGCTCTTTATCCTTCTCTCCCTCGATCCCCTGTAGGCCGTTCCAAGCCAGGTCGTGTTTGAGGCAGGCGGGCAGGAACTCCCTGGGCGTAACGCCCGTGCGCCACAACTGCCACGGTGAACATATCAGGTCACCGTACCCTATCCACGAGTACTGTTCCTTGCCCGTCTCGCATTCCTTAGCCCACTGCGGATTGGCCGTGCAGAAGGCCTTCATATAGTCATTGCGGGAGGTGCCTTCATTCTTCGCCAATTTCACCCAGAAATCGTGAGGAGTCCCAAAGAGCATGCAGTTGAGCGCACCATACCGCAACTGCCTATTGTCTTCCCCCGCGTTCTTCAAGCAGCCCAGGCCAGTCGGGACGGCCACATCTCCACCCACCACAGAGTCTGAGGCACCACTGCTTGGAGGCTGAGCGACTATCAGGGCTGTGATGAGTTGGATAAAGGCAGGGTCCGCCACGTTCTCCTTGAACAACTGGCCGCGTTCGGTTGCCAAGAGCTGGCTGGAGAGGGTCGTGGACTCTCCAGCAGCCTGAGTCAGTTGCATCTTGAACGCCTCCTGCATCGCCTTGAGCTGCTTGTCGAGGCCGCAGCCGTCCACGGTGGCTATCCTGTCTCCCGTGTATGAGCCCATGACACCCGCTAGCGTCTTGTAAGTGGTCGTCCCAAGGGCCGTGTTGACGCAGTTCACCAGCGCCGACTCAGCCGTCTTATACATGACGCTTGGGGTCGGTGTGTCATCGATGACGGCACTGTCCATTGCAGGGGGATCGAACACTCCGGACACGAGGGTGTCTAGCAGCCCAGTGAATATCTGCCACTCGTCCCATACGACCACCACAGTGTCCGAGGCCATGATCTTAAGGGCAGAGTAGTCCACTGTGACCCGGAAGGTGCGGACAGCAGCAACCTCCGAACTCACGCCATAGGTGTTGCCGGTGGCGGTGGTGATCGTCTTCCACGCATCTCCGTTCTGCTCTTCCCATCTATAGGTCGGCGTTCGGCCCGGAAGCGGGTTGTTAATCTCCGCAGTGAGGACAACATCGTCTCCCTTGGCGGGGGATGACTTATCGGCGGCAATGGCCACCTCAGGCGGTGGAGAGGGTTGGACGGAGAGGTTGAATGCGCCAGCCTTTCCCCTAGCGAACGTCGTCGCTTCGATGGTATACGCGCCGGCTGGCAGGAGCCGTTCGATGCGGGAGTTGCGGCCGGTACCGCCGTCGTCATCCTTGGTTTCGACCACGCCATCCTTCCCCGCGCCTTTCAGGAGGTACATGTAGGTGTCTATGTTGGACGTGAGGTCTATGCGGACGAACCCTTCCGCAAGGAGGGAGAAGGTGTAGAAGTGGGCATAGGCTTGATTTCTGTTCGCCGACCCACAGGAAGCCGCCCACCGCCCGCTCCGTTCCACCTCGTCGTCAGTTACCTCGAGGGCGGTGACGCAGGGGTCTGTTGGCGTGGTGGCCACTGGCATCGGAGTCGCGGTCGGCGTGGGCGTGGCAGTGGGGGTCGGGGTCGGCGTATTCGTGGGATCGGTACCACCCGTCGGCGTCGGGGTCGGAGTCCATGTCGGCGTGGGCGTGGGAGTCCATGTCGGGGTCGGTGTTGGCGTATTTGTGGGCCTGGGTGTGGGGGTAGGAGTAGGCGTCGGTGTGGGGGTGGGAGTAGGAGTAGGGGTCGCGGTCTCGTCGTTATCCCTGATGACGATCCTATCCGTGCGCGGGGAGCCTACTGTGTACCCGCTGCCCGTCAGCAGGGTAGCGACGACGTAGCCATCGAGCTCGTCGACCGCATCGTCGTGCGTCCGCAGGATGATCCACGCTGTCTTCGACCCACTGCGGAGAGTAATCGAGGCGGGAATGGTCCCCGTCAGGAATCGTCCGCTCTGCCGCACGCTCACCCTGATGCTGAGGTTCGCGGTAGGAGCCTTGTCAGCGTTGATCCGGAAGTAGGCGCTCTGCCCTTCGGTGACAGCACTCCCGTACTTAGCGATCGTGACGGTGGGCTTTTCGGACGCGTCGTTGTCTCTGACTATCGTAGACGCAACCGAAGGGCTGCCTACGGTGTAGCCGGTGCCGCTGAACAGGTATACGGCGACCCTGCCATCCGGCTCATCGACCGCATCGTCGGACGTGCTCAGGATCACCCATGCGGTGGTCTGGCCTCTTGCAAGGGTGACTTCCCGCGGAACGGAGCCTGATAGGAACGAGCCGCTCTGCCATACGTGGACACGCACCTGGAGGTTGGAAGTCGGCGCAGAACTGGCTGCGATCCTGAAGTAGAGCGTCGTTCCTTCGTTTACATCGCTGGCATAGGGGGTGATGGACAGGCTGGGAACCGTACCGGAAGCCCCTTCCGCATGGTCAGGTTCAGGAGTGACGGGGGCACCTGGTTGGGGTGTGGGAGTGGGGTCGGGCAACCCTGATGGCGCAGGGGTGGGCGTAGGCGGTGGTGGCGCGTCCTGCGCACTCGCTGAAAACATGAGCGCGAAGGCGCCTATGAGCGCCAGCGGGACGACCCAGAGGACGTGGAACAGGTGCGGACGGGCGTGAGTCATGAGAGAACTCCCATCGTTAGGGGGAGTAGGGACGGATGCGCTTTAGTTGGCCAAGTATGATACACGCGCTGCGCGCACTTGGCGACGAAACAAAGAGCGGCTCCGGCCGGGCTGATAGGGGTACGTAGGGGAGCATCCAGAAGCGGCACACAAGGCGCCCCCGCTTCCCATACCCCACCGCGTGCGCTGCCCGCGCACCCTAGATTCCCTAAGTTCACAAACGAAGTGCAACACCTCATTAGGGTGTTGCCATGGGAAAGCGTTATCAGCAGGTCTCCATTGAAGAGCGGTGCGAGATTGCCCGTTTACAGGCCGAGGGACACTCGGTCCGGCAAATCGCTGCAGCTCTGGATCGCGCGCCATCGACGGTTGCTCGGGAACTGAAGCGAAACAGGTCGAAGAGGGATGGCTATCAGCCACGGTATGCAGAACAGCAGGCGCGAGCCCGTCGTTGGAGCGGAGCACGGCTGGAGCGTGATGGTCCTCTGCGAGAAGAGGTGCTTGCCGCCCTTGGGAGAGGGTGGTCGCCGGAGGAAGTCGTGAACCGGCTCGCCTTGGTGAAAGGCAGACGCGTCATCTCCCATGAGAGCATCTACCGGTTCATCTACGGGCAGATCAGACGGACGAAGGACTACACGTGGCGCCACTATCTGCCGCGAGGGAAGTCGAAGCGGGGTCGGCGCGGGCGCGGGGGAGGCAGTCCGGCTTCGTTCATCACCCTGCGTCGACCGCTCTCGGAGCGGCCTGCATCGGCAGCAGACCGGCGAGAGCCCGGGCACTGGGAGGCGGACCTGATGCTGTTCAGTACCTACGGCCAGGCGGTGTTGACGCTGCATGAGCGGCATTCGCGGGTGCTGATTGCGGTGCGTCCTCCAGGAAAGGCCTCGGGGCCGATTGCCCGTGTGATGTCGGTGGCATTGGGGAGGTTCCCGCCGCAACTGCGCCGAACGGTGACGTTCGACAACGGGACGGAGTTCGCGCGGCACCACGAGTTGCACGCGCTTGGGATGGAGACCTTCTTCTGTGACACCCACGCTCCGTGGCAGAAGGGAGGTGTGGAGAATGCGATCGGAAGGATGCGCCGGATGCTGCCACGGAAGACTGACCTGGTCACCGTGACGGACGAGCAGTTTGCAGAGCTCGTGCAGTCCTACAACAATACGCCGCGCAAGTGCCTCGGCTATCGGACTCCGGCCGAGGTCCTAGACCAGGTGTTGCACTTCGAATGTGAATTCACCTTCCCGCCGTTGCGGGAATGACGAACGCAGTCGACACCCGCCCCATCCGCTCCTCGCCCACGCCTACTATCCGCCCATTACATACCCCTATGAGCTCCGGCCGGGAGGACCGGAGTCGCCTGATGCGAGGAGAGTGTTACCCGTTGGACAGGGCAAGGGATGAAACCCCTCAGAGCGCCGGGGGGGGATAACCCGGCGTTGCGGTTCGACTCCGCTACTCTCCGCCAGAACCTAACACGTCCACGCCAATCCCCACCCTCCTGTTCTGTCAACGCGAGCGTGGCCAGTAGCGGTTGCGTGTCCGCGTGCTAGCTGTCAGCACCAGTGCGTTTTCGAACCGGCGCCAACAATTGCCATGACACCGAGGACCTGCTCGACGAAGATGCCGGGTTTCCCTTGGGCAGGACCTCATCCACTCCTGGGCAGTGTCATGCATGACACCCGTTATGGCGCGTGGCGATCCGCGGTCTTCCCGTGGTGTCATGGACGTGTACAGAGGAATCAGCTCTGTCGAAGAGGGAAGACGG